>CAWDWO010000032.1:0-97242 GCA_963806035.1 Candidatus Krumholzibacteriota bacterium
GCATCCCCGGTACCCCGCATGAGCTCCTGGTGCTGCAGGGACGACTGCATGCCTACGAAGGCCATGCGATGGAGGACGTACTCTTTCCCATCGCGACCCTGCTCGCTCTCGGCGTGGAGGTCTTGGTACTGACCAATGCCGCGGGCGGCGCGATCCAGATGCGCGCGCGGGGGATCTGGTTGCGCTCACCGGACTGCTTGGATGCACACGGCGACGCCCTGCGCGGCCTGGTCCTGCCGCCGGTGGTGGACTCGAACTCCTCCGGGAAAGGCAGCAAGGGCGGGACTCCGGCGGCCGCCGGGAACTCAGCCGCTGCCGCTTCGCTTGGCCACGACGCGGAAATCCAACTGCGCGCCGCCACCCACAACGGACCCTTCGATCGCGAACTGGCCCTGCGCATGGTCGATGTCGGAGCCGCCACCGGCATTCCGGTGGCCACCGGGACTTACGTTTCCCTGTGGGGACCGAGCTACGAGACTCCCAAAGAAATCGGCTTCTATCGATCGATCGGAGCCTCGGCCATCGGCATGTCGACCGGTCCGGAGGCGGCCTTCGCTCAACGGCTGGGTGTGAAGGTGGTGGGCGTCTCCTGCATCACCAACGTCGCCCGCGAACACGGGGTGGAAGAGGTGTCGCACGAAGAGGTCATCGCGGTGGGCGCCGCGCGCCGGGAAGATTTCGCGCGCCTGCTCTTGGCCTTCGCCAGCGACCTGTTCGCGGGGGGCTTCGGCGCCAACCCCTGAGATCCGCCCTCGGGTCTCGCCGTCGTGCCGTGGGCTTCGCCGCCGCGACTTGGCGTGGGCGCTTCGCCGCCGCGATCCCCGCCGCACTTGGGCTTGCCGCTGTCGTGCCGTGGGCTTCGCCGCCGCGACTTGGCGTGGGCGCTTCGCCGCCGCGACTTGAGCTTGCCGCTGTCGTGCCGTGGGCTTCGCCGTCGCAAGGATGACGCTTCATCGCCGATTTTATCGCCGGCTATAAATTTCAAGTCCTTGGAAAAGAAGAAGATAGAGCTACGACCTTTGTGTACCCGGGTACACTGGTCCGGTGGCGTACCTGTCTACCCGGGCACACTGGTCGCGGTTCGGATCTGTCTACCCGGGTACACTCGTCCGGCGGCGAACCTGTCTACCCGGGTACACTCGCCTGTCAGCGGAAGCATCCATGTTCGGGGGTTGCGCAATCGCACCTGCGGCTGGACCGGGGGCGGCAGCAGAGCATCGGCCGTACCCTGGCTACTCTTCTTTCTCCTTCGCATCGTCCGAACGCGGGTTGGTGACCAGGGTCTTGCGCAGCAACTCTCCATCCCGATCGCGCACCCAGAGAATGAACTTCTTCAGTGGCGGCACGAAGAGCGTGGCCTTCTGCGTTCCCTCCAGCTCGCAGCGGTCCAGCGGAATCGCCTCGTCCGGCTCGTCCGGCACCCGCGCCTCGACCATACACCACTCGTCCTCCGCCTCGGGGACATCGACTCGAATCGCGTGCCGCAGGCCCCCCATACTCATCCAGCTCGGTCGCCCATCCTCGTAATGCGTGCGCGGAGTGAAGACCTGGTAGTCGACGGCGAAATCAACCGGCGCGTAGGGCTTTCCGTTGGGATGAAACAGGATCACGGCGCGGTCCTTCAAGAGCCCCGCCTTCAGGCAGGCGCGATAGGCGGGAGCCTCGTACTCGGCTTCGCTCCGTTCGCTCAGGCGCGTTTGATCGACGGTGACCGGATCGATCCCGGTGAGTTGGCGGAAATACAGGGCCATGGGGGTGAAGCGCTCGCTCGCGCGCTCGAGCACGTGCGAGTAGCCAGCATGCACGAGAATTTTCGCGCCCTGGTCCTGCGCGACCGTCGCCTGCGCGAGATTTCGCGCCTCGGTGAAGTCGCGGCGCTGTTGCGTGGTCATCGAATCGTCCCCCGCCTCCTCGCCCCGCATGCTCTCGTAGGGCACCAGGGTATAACCCAGACGTAGCGCCTCGCGCACGATCTCAGCAAAAACGGGATCCCGCAGGTAGGTGCCGGTCGCGGCCACGGGATAGGGCCGTTGGTTGAGCTCAGTATCCCGTGGATCGAAGGCTTCGGCCGCGAAATAGCGGAAGCCCTTGTCGCGCAGGATGGGAAGCAGCGCGAGGGTCAGCAGACGATCCGAGGCCGCGTGATGACGCTCGTTGATCATGATCACCCGGGCGGTGTCCGCCACCGCGCTCAGAGTCTTGATCGCGTCGCGCGCCACGATGCCGACGGGCAGAGTCCCCACGGAATCGCGCGGGGCGAAGGCCGCATCCCAGGCCGCCAGCGCGGCAAAGTGATCGCCCACGTTGCATTCGAGGTAGGCGCGCAGCTGCGCATAGGCGCCCCACTGCGGGGTACCCCGATACTGGGCCTCGGCCTCGCGCAGTCGCAAAAGCGGCGCCCAGTAGGGTTCCCCCTCGGCCTGCCTGGCCAGTTGCCAGGCCGGAGTCAGCTCATCGCTCGCGGTCTTCTTCTTATGTGCTTCTCGTTCGGCGCGGTCCGTCGCAGTCGCGGGACTCGAGGCGGATGCGAGAACGAAGAGACAGAACGCACATGCACTCAACCACTGTCGTCGGATTTGCAAGAAAGTGGTCCTTTCGAAGTTCGAGCTGCTCGAGAGTCGATTCAAAAACCCGCTCAATCCGGATCCAGGCGGCGACGCACCGCGTCGGCCTCGATCTCGCTCTCGCGCCACAGGGATCGTCCCTCCATGCCACCGGCCACCGTGAGCACTTCGCCGCTCAAATGGCGCGCCAACAAGGGCGAGCTGAAAAAGGCCACGGCGCGCGCGATGTCCTCCGCGCGTGCGATCTGCCGCAGCGGCATGGTGCGCGCGATACCCTCGATTGCGGAGTCATCCTGCAAGGAATCCTCGGCCATGGGCGTGGCCGTCCATCCGGGTTCCACCATGTTCACGCGGCCGAAGGGATCGAGCTTGACGATCTCGTTCTTCAGAGTGCGCACGAGCCCGTACATCCCCGCTTTGCTCAGCGAATAATCACAGTGCCCGGCCTCGCCGAAACGCCCCGCGGTGGAACCGATGAAGATCAAACTCGCGCCGTGACCGTCCTCGCGCGGTCCGCACTGGGCGAGGCTCGCCAGGAACGCGCGCGCGGTCCAGGTGGCGCCCAAGAGATCGACGTCCACCGTGTGGAGGATTCTTTCCTCGCTCATCTCGTGCAGGGGCAGGCTCTCCTCGGGCCAGATTCCCGCATTGGCCACGCACACGTCCACGCGTCCCCAGCGTTTGCAGGCCTGCGCGTGCACCTCCTTCAGCTCGCGCGGTTGGCGCACGTCGACTTTCGCCAGCAGCGCGCGCTCGCTCCACTTCTGCGCGGCAACCCATTCGCTGAGGCCGTCGAGCTGTGAATATGCGCACAGCACCAAGCGAGCACCCTCTTGGGCAAAACACTGCGCCAGCGCCCGGCCGATTCCGCCGGAGGCTCCGGTGATGCACACAACCTTTTCCTTCAACCCGCTTTCCATCGCGATCACGCCCTTTCGCTATCACGCTCTTTCGGCCTGTGATTCTCTGCCGGACCGTTTCGAGAATCCAGCGAGAGATGGCTGCGAGGCTCCAACGCCCCCGCTGCTACGCGCCGTGTCCATCGCTTCCCGCCGCAGCATCCGCCGCCGCCCCCGCTGCTACGCGCCGTACCCATCGCTTCCCGCCGCCGACTCCGCCGCCGACTCCGCTGCCGACTTTCCCGCGCCGGACGCCCCGCATCGATCGCGGCGGGCCGTCGACACCTCCGCGCAGCCGGAACGAATGTTTGAATTGCGTTAAGCGAACGTTTACTTGGGTGCCATAGTAAATCAGCTAAATTAAGGCCGAATTAGGCACTTAAGAGAAAACAAACGGGGAGCTCCGTAAAAAGTGAAGAATCGTTAACTTTCTCCTTGCCGGCGAAAATCACGGCTACCTAGTCTGGATACGGTATTAGCAGATCGTTTCCTCTCCTTCTAACGAGGACCCCCACGATGCCTGCGCCGTCCAAACTCTCCCGGCGGGACCAGATCCTGGAAGTCGCCCTGCAGCACTTCTCCCGCCATGGCTACGCCGGCACCTCGATGCGGCAGCTGGCGGAGGACGTGGGCATTACCGCGGCCGCCATCTACCGGCACTTTCCCAGCAAACTCGACCTCTTCGAGAAGGCCGTGGAATCGCGTTCGCGCGGCTTGGCCATCAGCAGCTATCTGGAAACCCTCAGCTCTTTGGAATCGGTCGAAGACATCTTGCGTGCCACCTCGCTGCACTTGCTCTCCACCGCGCAGCAAGATCCCCAGCTTCTTCGTTTGCTCCTGATGACTTCGGCCACCGACGACGAAGCCGCCGCGAAGCTATTGCGCGAGTTTCGCATGCCCTACGTGAACTTTCTCGCCAAGGAATTCAAAAAGCGGATCGAGAGCGGAGAACTTCGCAAGGTCGATCCCGGCATTACCGCGCGCTGTTACGTCGGCCTCGTAATTGGCTGCGCGGTCAATGCCGAGTTCTGGAACAGGCTCGAAGACGTCACTTACGAGACCCTCGACATCATCTGCAACAACGTACCGATTTTCGCGCGGGGCCTTTTGGCGGAAGTCCCCGAAGAGTCAGCAAACCAAGAAAACAACTTCGCCGGCCGGGACGTGCCCAAGGCGGAGAGCTGAGAAGGGAGCCATAGGAATGGTTTCACGCAAGTACTTGTTCTGGCTTGCCGCCGGATCGCTGGCGCTGGGCGGCCTCTGGGGCTGCGGCAGCAGCGATTCGGGGGACGGCGGCGGTGGAGGGCCCGCCCTCCAAGTCGCCACCTGCCAGGGTTGCCATACGAACCAGGCCATGCTGATGGCCACCGCTCTTCCCGACACCCTCCCCGCAGACACGGGGGAGGGCTGAGGCGGATCGATCCCTCAGGTTGAGGGATGGAAGAAAGTTTTGATCGATGGTACGGACGGCGCTGCCTTCTTGGCCAGCACGCACGGTTCCCTCGGCTGCATCTTCTGCCACGGAGGGCAGAACGGCGAGAACACCAAGGACGATGCACACGTTGGCCTCATTGCCGATCCCAGCGACGGCTCGACCAATACCTGTCTCGAGGCGAGCTGCCACGGAGCCAAAGGGACCTACACCACAGCCATCCATTACACGCAAGCCGGTTACTACGCTCTCTTCGAAAAACGATCGGGGCAAAAGATCAGCGACAACCCGGCGTACATGGCGGGCTTCGGATCGGCCTGCGGGGGTTGTCACGTGAGTTGTGGCGATTGCCACATCTCCTCGCCGAAACCCGTGGGCGGCGGACTCGTGAAAGCACATCGCGTGAACCGCACTCCGGACATGTCCTTGAACTGCACGGCATGCCATGGATCGCGAATCGGAGACGAGTACTACGGCAACAATGACTATGCCGGAGCCGACTACCACCGCGTTCCCTTGGCCATGACTTGCATGGATTGCCACGACGGCGCGGACATGCACGGCGATGGAAGCGCGACGCAATCACGCTACGAGGCGCCGGGACTGGCCAAATGCACGGACTGCCACGGTCCGACCACCGACGCCAACTGGAACAACATCTACCACACGACGCATCTGTCGCAGTTCGCCTGTCAGGTCTGCCACAGCCAGAACTACAAGAGCTGCAACGGATGTCACGCGGGCGAGGGGATCACGGGTTCTTCCTATGAAACCTTCAAGATCGGTTACAACCCCAGGTCGGACATCCGCTCGGAGAAGTACGTGGTTCTGCGCCACGTGCCGGTGGTGGACGATACCTACGCCGCTTGGGGTGTGAATACGCTGCCCAACTTCAGCAGCGAGCCGACCTGGAAGCTGGCCACGCCGCACAACATCCGGCGCCGCACCGATCGCACGCCGGACCCGGCGGTGACCGGAAAATCGTGCCTCGACGCGTGTCACAACTCGTATCTCGGAGCGAAGGATTTCTTCCTCCGTGCTTCGGACCTGTCTGCTCTGCCCACCGCTGAGCAACAGGCGAATCAAGCTCTCGTGGTGCCCGACGGGGCGCCCAATTCATCCTGGTGATCGAGAGGATCACCATAGTGAGTGAGCGGGTCCCTTCAGGGGATGATCTTCGCGAGGGACTCGCTCATTGCAGACCAGGAAAGGAATGACCATGAATCGCAGTCGTTGGAGCAAGCTGCTTCTCACAAGTATGATGATCCTCGTCTTCGCTTTCGTCGGTTGTAGCGACGACGACAACGGAACGAATCCCCCGCCCGCGGCGGACGGCTTCTCGCTGGTTTCTCCCTATACCGACGCCTATCTGAGCACCTACGTGACGCCGAACCGTGGCCTGGGGGTCAACATCTCGGCTCAGGCGCTCTTCGACGCCAACTTCGGCAACGCCGATCCCGGAGACGATTACTTCATCGTCGACTGGCGCTCGCCGGCGGTCTACGCCAACGCGCACATTCAGGGCGCAGTGAACTGGTCGCTCTCGGAGATCATCGACCATGTCAACGCGGGGGACTTCCCCACCGACAAGGTGATCTGCAACGTATGCTTTACCGGCCAGACGGCCAGCACCGCGACCGCCATCTTGAATCTCTTGGGAATCGACATGGGCTACGATGCCGTGAACCTGGTCTTCGGGATGAGCAGCTGGACCTCGAACACCGATTACATCGGCACCAACTACATGAGCAAAACCTCCAACGATTACAATACCTGGATGACTCCCGATCCCTGCGCCTGCAACGCTCCTAGTGGCTATCCGGCGCTGGGTACCGGGCTGGGCACGGGACTGGAAATTCTGAAGGCGCGCGCCGATGCCTACGTAAAGGGCAGCTACAACGAGTTCGGCACCGGCTGGAACTCGCGCGGGATTTCCAACGTGTACGACTCGATCGCGGCCGACGACGGAACTTGGTACGTGGTGAACTACTTCCCCACGGCCGAGTACAACGCGGGCCACATGCCCACCGCGGTCCAGTACGCACCCAAGGCGAGCCTGCAGACCGACAATACCCTGAACACCCTGCCCACTGACCAGAAGATCCTCGTCTATTGCTGGACGGGTCAGACCTCGGCGCAGGTGACGGTGGCTCTGAACATGCTGGGCTACCATGCCTACAGCATGGTCTACGGCGTGCAGTCGCTGTGCTACGAAAACGCGAGCGTCAACACGCATGCTTTCAACGTGGCTACCACCGACTATCCCTGCGAGGGCACGGGCGTGGGGACGAACTGAGAGGGTCCGCGGCGCCCGTCAGCGCGATGCGCTGAAGCGAGGAGAGGCCGGTCACTTCAAGTGGCCGGCCTCTTTGTGTTAGACGTTGAGCAATTCCTCGCCGGGAACCGGCGAATCGGGCAGGGGTTTGCCTCTCTCGTCGGTGAGAGGCTGTCCGTCGACGGTGGTGATGATGGGAATGGGGTGCTTGGCCACATGCTCGTCGAGGGCGCGCTGCCACTTCTCCTTCACTTCCGCTTCGAGCTTGGTCCAGGCCATTCGGCCGCGGCACTTGGGAAAGCTCGAACAACCCAACCAAGGTCCGCGCAGGCCCAGGCGCAGGTTGAGCGGCTTGCCGCACTTGGGGCAGGGAAGATCCGTTTCCAGAGGAGGCTGCGAGGGCGCCACTACTTTGTGCGTCTTCTTGTCCAGGTTGAGAATGCCGTCACAGGGGTTCTTCTCGTCGTTGTAGCGGCGGCAACCCAGGAAAGGGCCGAAGCGTCCGACCCGCTTGATCATGGGTTCTCCGCACTTGGGGCAGGCCACGTTGGTCTCCTCCACCGGTCGCGGTTTCCCCTCGCGATCGATGGGACTGGCCCAGCTGCACTTGGGATAGGTGGAACACGAGAGGAAGCGTCCGTTCTTTCCGAAGCGATACACGGTGGGCGCGCCGCAGGCGCCGCAGCGGTATTCGTCGGGCGCGGGTTGCGTTTCGGCCTTGGCGTGTCCGAGTTCCTCCAGGGCTATCTTTAGCTTCTGCGAGAAGGGTTCGTAAAACTTCTCCAGCATGCTGATCCAGTCGTGGTGCTCCTCTTCGATCTTGTCCAGCTCGGCTTCCATCTTCTTGGTGTAGTCCACCCGAAAGATCCCGGGAAACGCCTCGCGCAGTTTGTCGATGACGATCTCGCCCAGATCGGTGGCGTAGAAGCGCCGCTCGATTTGCTCCACGTACTTGCGCAGCTGAATGACCTGGATGATGGAGGCGTAGGTGGACGGCCGCCCGATCCCCTCGGCCTCGAGTTTCTTGATGAGGCTGGCTTCGGTATAGCGCGCCGGAGGGGCCGAGAAACGCTGCTTGGGCTCGATGGCGAAGGGCGAGAGCGAGTCGTTCTCCTTCAGCGGAGGAAGCGATTGCTCGTCGCTGGCCAAAGGAACCCCCGCCACTTTGTAAAAGCCGTCGAAAGCCAGAGTGCGTCCCTGGGTCTTGAAAGTGACCGGCTTCGCGGGGTCGATGCCGCCCTCGATGAACACGCTGGTGGAGTCCCACTGGGCGGGCTTCATCTGGCAGGCCACGAAACGACTCCAGATGAGGGAATACACTTTGTACTGATCGGGCCTGAGCACGTTCTTGAGCTTCTGCGGGGAGTGCGCGAGCGAGGTGGGACGGATCGCTTCGTGGGCATCCTGGGCCTGGGAATTCGAAGAGGAAAAGAAATTGGGCTTTTGCGGCAGGTACTCCGCGCCGTACTCCTTTTGAATGAACTCGCGCGCCATGCTCAGGGCGTCTCCGCTCAGGCGCGTGCTGTCGGTTCGCATGTAGGTGATCAAACCGGTCGGACCCTCGCCCGGAATCTCGACGCCTTCGTAGAGCTGCTGCGCCGCCTGCATGGTGCGCCGTGCCGCGAAACCCAAGCGCGAGGACCCCGCCTGCTGCAGGGTGGAGGTGATGAAGGGCGCGGCGGGACGCGTGCTGGTGCGTTTCGACTCGATGGCGGTCACCCTGTACTTGGCGGCAGGATCGATCTCTCCACTGACCACGCGCAGGTGGCGCGCGGGGCCCTTTCCCTTGGGATCCTCGGTGACTTCGGTCTGGATCGATTGCAGGCCGGCCAGTCGCGCGACCTCGAGCAGGGCGGGCGTGTTGTCCTGCGCCGACGCATCCTTGAACTTCTCGTCCTGGGACACGCCGTCGATCATTCCCTCCAGCTTGAGTTCGAATTTCTTGCCGGCCACTTTGACCAGCTCGGCGCGCACGGCCTCCTTCTTGGCGAGCCATGCGTTGAGCTGCTTCTGCGTGGGAGGTTTCCCCTTCTCGTCGCGCTTTGCCAGCAGAGCCGCCCAGTCGGCGCTCAACTTTTCGCGCAGCGCAGAGTCACCGTGAAAATTGGCCAGGATCTGCCAGCTCTCGTCGGGCACGAAGGCGCGGATCTCGCGTTCGCGCTCCACCACCAGGCGCACCGCGACGCTCTGCACCCGGCCCGCCGACAGTCCACGCGCGACTTTCTTCCACAAAAGAGGAGAGACCTGATAGCCCACGATGCGATCCAGGATGCGCCGGGCCTGCTGCGCGTTGACGCGATCCATGTCGATGGCGCGCGGGTCCTTGAACGCGTGATCGATTTCGTCGCGGGTGATGGCGCTGAAGATGACGCGCTTGGCCTGTTCCGGAGTGATCCCCACGAGTTCCGCTAGATGCCAGGCGATGGCCTCGCCCTCGCGGTCGAGGTCGGTCGCGAACCAGACTTCGCGTGCATTCTTGGCGGCGCGCTTCAGCTCGCTCACCAGCTTTGACTTGCCCTTGAGCACCTCGTAGCGCGGATGGAAGTGGTTCTCCAAGTCGATTCCCGGGACCGGCGACTTGTCTCCCTTGGGATTTTTGCTGGGAAGGTCGCGTACGTGCCCCACGCTGGCGACCACCACGAAGTCCTTCCCCAGATATTTGTTGATGGTTCGCGCTTTGGATGGGCTCTCGACGATGACGAGCTGCTTGCCGTCGGTCTTGGGCATCTTGCTACGGGTGGTCTTCTTGGCCATGAACTCTAAAACCCTACTCTTCCTATGGAGACCATTTCGGCCGGGGCGCAACGCCCCTGAAGGCCTTCTCTTCGCGGGGCAGATCTGACACGGGGGAGAATTGGCGCCCGGCGTCTCTCACCGCAGCCGCGGAGCTACCTATATATAGCGGCCAGCCGAGGCTGTCCAATCGCCCCCGCCAGGGGCCCTCGAGTTCGCCTTCGCGCGCGCTCTCCGCGGCGGCGCTCGCCGGGGCGCCCCTCGGCCCCGGAGGATGCCGCCGGGGTGGGGTCACCCTTCTTTCCCCGCCCGTTCATAATTCGAAATAAACTCGAAAATATAAAATTTCGCACCACCAAGGATCGACAGGTGGAGGGTCTCCAAAAAGCGCTTGAACTCGCACTGCAGCAAGGAGTTGAACAAACTACTACGAAGATACAAGGAATGGCGACGCAAAAGGCACCACCGGGCGGACGCGCGCGCCAGGGCCGCAGAGGGCCGGAGCTGGACCGACAGAGAGGACGAGGCTCCACGGGGCCGCGCCGCCGCGCGCGGCTCAGATCATCAGCCCGGCGATGGTCGCGGTCATCCAGGAGGCGAGTGCGCCGCCGATCATGGCCCGCAGACCCAGACGGGCCAGGTCGCTGCGACGCTCGGGGGCCAAGGGTCCGATGCCGCCCAGCTGGATGCCGATGCTGCCGAAGTTGGCGAAGCCACACAGCGCGTAGGTGGCGATGATGGAGGCGCGCGGGCTGAGGGCCGCCGCGTGCTCGTACTTGGCCAGATCGGCGTAGGCCACGAATTCGTTGATGGAGATCTTGGTGCCCAGCAGCCCGGCGAACTTGAAGCAGTCGTGGGCGGGAACCCCCATCACCCACGCGATGGGCCACAGAAGGTAGCCGAAGAGTTCGTGCAGGCTGGAGGGCCACCAGCTCAGCCCGATGAGGGCCGCTCCCTTGCCCAGGATGGCGTCGAAGACCGCGATGAGAGCGATGAATCCGATGAGCATGGCGGCCACGTTCAGAGCCAGCTTCATCCCCTGCGAGCAGCCCTCGGCCGCCGCCTCCACCAGATTCGTCGTGGTCTTGGGCAGATGGAGCTGGACCTTGCCCCGGGTGAGGCTCTCCTCGGTCTCGGGCACCAGAATCCGCGCGATGACCAGCGCGGCGGGCGCGCTCATGACGCTGGCCGCCAGGAGATGGCCCGCGTCGATTCCGAAGGAGATGTACCCTGCCAGGACGCTGCCCGCGATGGTGGCGAACCCACCGGTCATGAGCACCATCAATTCCGCCTGGGTCATCTGCGCGATGTAGGGCCGTACCACCAGGGGCGCCTCGGTCTGGCCGATGAAGACGTTGGCCGCCACCGAAAGGCTCTCGCTGCCACTCACCCCCATGACGCGGGTCATGAAGCGGGCCATGAGCGAGACCACGCGCTGCATGATCCCCAAGTGGTAGAGCACCGACATGGTGGCGCTGAAGAAGATGATGGAGGGCAGCACGTAGAAGGCGAAGACCATCCCCACGCTCCCGTTGGGACGGGCGAGATCGCCGAAGACGAATTCGCTGCCGACGTAGGTGAAGGCCAGAAAGCGGGTGACGACCCGGCGGATCAGGTCGAAGAAGGCCCGGCCGGGAGGGAAGAGGAGGACGATCGCCGCGAAGGCGACCTGCAGCAGGAGGCCGGAACCGACCAGCCGCCAGTCGACAGCCCGGCGGTTGGTGGAGAAGAGCCAGGCGAGCCCCATGAGAACGACGAGGCCCAAGAGCCCCACGAGATGTGTCATGGGCTTGATCATCCGCAAGGAAAATCGGAGTGTCAAGCCGGGGCTGCACGATCGTGGCCTCGGACACCGTGCGGCCCGGCTCGGTCCGAGCTCAGCAGGGAGAGGACGCGCCCCGTTGACGCGCCCAGCTCGGGTGACTAGGCTACTGCGTGTCCGAAGTCGTGGAAGCTCGTCTCGGGCAAACCAACTGCTCTGCAAGAACCCACTGCTGCGGCGATCACGAAGAGTAAAACCATGACCAGCTCGGACATCCAGCATCCTCCCGTCATCATCGGAATCGGTGGAGGGAGTGGCAGTGGCAAGACCACGGTCGCTCTCAAAGTGCGTGAGCGCTTTCCCCGCAAGACGGTGGAGATCATCCACCACGACTCCTACTATCTCGACCGGCCCGATCTGAGTGCGTCCGAACGCCACCGCATCAACTACGACCACCCGGGCGCGTTCGAGACCAGCCTCCTGGTACAGCACCTGGCCGCCCTGCGCGCGGGGAAGAAAGTCGACGTTCCCGTCTACGACTTC
The DNA here is from genome assembly GCA_963806035.1 of Candidatus Krumholzibacteriota bacterium. Taxonomy (GTDB): domain Bacteria; phylum Krumholzibacteriota; class Krumholzibacteriia; order JAJRXK01; family JAJRXK01; genus JAOZPE01. The sequence goes on from CAWDWO010000032.1 coordinate 12,209, forward strand.
ACCACCCAGCGCCGCAGCGATCAGGTGGAACCGGTAGCGCCCGCCGACATTCTTTTCGTGGAGGGCATCCTCGTGTTGGAAAGCCCCGAGCTGCGCGGACAGATGGACATCCGCCTGTATGTGGACGTGGAGGACGACGAGCGCTTCATCCGGCGTCTCGAACGCGACATCTCCGAACGCGGACGCAGCATGGATTCGGTGATCCGGCAGTATCGTGAGACGGTGAAGCCCATGCACCTGCAGTTCGTGGAACCGAGCAAGCGCTACGCGCAGCTCATCATTCCCGAGGGGGGCCACAATACGGTGGCGATCGACATGATCTGCGCCAAGGTCCAGGACATCCTCATCCAGCGAGGACGGGCCGAGGCGGGTTACCAAGGAGCAAACGAGTGACCTTCGACGACCAGGAATACGTGGATCGTGATCCCTTGATCGACCGAGTCCTCATCTCGAGCGAGGACATCCAACGGCGCGTTACCGAACTGGGCCGGGAGATCTCGGCCGAGTACGAGGGACGAGTCCCCATCGTGGTGAGCATCCTCAAGGGCGGGGTGATGTTTCACGCCGACCTGCAACGTCGGTTGTCCTTGCTGCACGAGATCGACTTCTTGAGCGTGAGCTCTTACCACGGCAAGGCCCAGTCCAGTGGCGTGGTGCGGATCGTGAAGGACCTCAAGGAGGACATCACCGGCCGGGACGTGATCCTGGTGGAGGACATCGTCGACACCGGCCACACCTTGGCCTACCTCCTGGAGATCCTGAAGGCCCGGCGTCCCAATTCGCTCAAGGTGGTGGCCCTCCTCAACAAGGCCAAGGCCCGGGTCATCGAGGTTCCGGTCGACTGGGTCGGCTTCGACATCCCCAGCGAATTCGTGATCGGCTACGGCCTGGACTGGCAGGAAAAGTACCGCCACCTCCCCTTCGTAGGGGTCCTCAAAGGCTGAGATTTTTCTCTTGCGGCGCCCTGGGCGGAGAGACTATCTAGCGGGAGTGTCTCTGGTTGGATCCCAACTCAGACCGTCAACGTTCAGATCTACGGAGAGGTACGATGAGCGTGGAAACGAAATCGGTCGGGCGCTATCTCACCATCGCGGACGACTTCGACGATGATTTCGACAACGAGGGATTCGATGACGAGCTCGATGACGATGAGCTCGACGATGAGGACCTCATTGACGACGAGGATCTCGATGACGAGGACCTCGATGACGAAGCTCTCGACGACGATTACGACGACGACGACGATTATTGATAGGGCGCGACCGCGCGGATAGTGAACCGCTAGAAAAGTATGCCGCCGTGGAGACTGCCCATCCACGTCCAGATCTGTGAAGCGGGTACCTGGTTATCCACGGATTCCCAGCGGAAGGTAGAGGTCCGCAGGTCGATGCCGATTTCGAGCTTGCGCCAATTCCAATCCAGTCCGCCTCCAAGTTCGAGCGTCAAGCGGCTGTCGCTGTTGTCGACTTCCGGCCGGTAGGTCGCCTGAAACCCACCACTCTGACTTGTCAGCGTCCAGCCCACGCCCGCGTGCACGGTGGGTGTGATGTTTTGCCACTGCAGTGAACGAAAGTGCCAGCCCGCGCTGAGGATGTCCTGGCGCAGGTGCACTTCGGGCAGGTTTACTCGCGGAACTCCCCCGGGATCGGAAACCTGCTCCTCACCGTCCACCCACACTTGATAGCGGCTGTCGGCAGCCATGCGCGTCCAGTAGAGATCGAGTTGATCGCGCAGGCGAAGGCCGAGCCGGAAACCATTCGTGTTCTCGCTGCTCAGTGCGTAGCGGTAGTCGCGATAGGTATCGAGCGTACCCGTGCCGGTGATGCGGTAGCTCGAGAAGTTCGCCAGGTCGCTCACACCGAGACGGCCGTACTCGTATTCGAGCAGCACCTTCAAGTTGGGAGAGAGAAGCCGGGCGCCGGCAACCACCGCGGGTGCGGCGAAATGCTCCCAACCCACCTTGGCGCGCGCTTCGGGCGCCGGGGCAAGACCCAGCACTGCGCCAAGCAGCAGAAGGCAAATTCGGATGCGGCTCATGAATCGATCGAGTCCGTGGGTAGGAGGAGGATTGCCGAGTATCGGCAGAGAGGCTAGCACGTCGCTCCGGCTGCTTCAATCTCGGTGCTCAGCTTGCGTCCTTGCCCTGACGCGCGCGAGGTCACTACACTGAAGTCATCGTATTCCACCGCGCTGGCTACGAAATGGCATCACATTCCCCAGGAGCCCGAATATGCGCAAGCTAGCTTTGGTGTTGCTCGTTTTTCTGAGTCTTCTCGCTGCAAGGGAGGCGTCTGCGCGCCAGGCGACCGGCGTGCGGCTGCGGGCGACCCCGGCGACCGTCGTGCCCACACACATTTCCCGTCAGCTCGAGGCTCGACCCCGATCCTCGAGCGGGGCGGCCGTGCCCGGCACATCTTCCTCGGCGACTTCGCTCCAGCCCCTGACCCTCAACTGCGGCAGCGATGGAGTGCCCACCATCGAAAACACCCTGGTACTCTTCCCCACCGACGCCGCCGGGACGATCTACGCGCCGCAGGCTGACACGGATTCCCTCGATTTGAAGGGGGTCAGTTTCGCCGTCTTCGACGGTGGCGCCTCCTATCCCGGCACCATCGCGATCGACTTCTACAGTGCGATCGATGCCTACAACTTCGCCTTCGTGGCCGGGGTCGACGTGCCCATCCTGAGCAGCCCCGGCTTTTCCGGAGCGGACTACCAGGTCGATCTCACGCCCTACGACATTCGCACCGGCAACGAACTTCTGGTGCTGCTGTCCGATCCCAACGCTACCCTGAGCGCGTCCATCATTCCCGCCGGTGACAGTTCGGCCAGTTGCTACGACGGCGGTAACGCCTGCAGCGTATTGCTGGACGGCACCAGCGGTCAGTTATACTTGTACGGCACCTCCGATCCCGAGAGTTGCCCTTCCGCGGTGGACAACATCCTTCTCTTCGATCTCGTTCTCGAAGTCCAGATCGACACCGGGGTTCCCGTCGACGCGCCCAGCTTCGGCGCCTTGAAGGCCCGCTATTCGCACTGAGGTCTTATGGACATTTCATTTCTCGACATGCAGGTGTTGACCGATCTCTCGCAGGCGAGCTGGGTGCGGGATTTGGCCATTCTCCTGGCGCTCACTCTCTTCACCTATCCCCTGGCGCTCCTTTTCTGCCGCCCGCTGCGCCGGCGGATCCAGAGCGAGCCTGTCGGCGCGCGCAGTCTGAGGCTGCTCCTGTTGGTCGTGGTGCAGGTGGCGATTTGGCCGCTGGTGGCCATCGGCGTTCTCGCTTTGACGGACTGGCTCATCCGCGCCTACGCGCCCCAGGTGGCGATCGCGGAGGGTCGCGTTCTGCCGGTGCTGGGATTCTTCCTCGTGTTCCGGGTGATCAGCGCTCTCTCGCGAGTTCTGGTGACGGACCCGCGCCGCCAAGCGCGCATCCGCTTCGTGGTCTTGCCGGTGCTCTTCGTGCTGGCCGTTTTGCAGCAAGTTGGAGCCCTGGGGAGCTTGCTCGCCTGGCTCAACCGGCCCCTGTTCCACCTCGCCGCGCGCGACATCTCCAGCCTCTCCGTACTTCTTGGCCTCGCGCTTCTGCTCCTCTTCTTCGCGGGGGCGCGCTTTCTGGGAGATCTTTTGGGTCGGCAAGTGCTCCCGAGAATGGGGATGGATCGTCCGCTGAGCGAGGCCTTGGGGACCGTATTGCGCTACGTGCTCATCGTGGTCGGCGTGATGGTGGCCCTGGACACCATCGGTTTCGATCTGGGCACTCTGCAGATCGGCCTGGGCGCCCTCGGAGTGGGCATCGGCTTCGGCTTGCAGGATCTGGTGCAGAACTTCGCGAGCGGTATCATTCTGCTCTTCGAGCGCACGATCAAGCGCGGGGACATCGTCTCCATGGAAGGTGGCGTGGCCAAAGTACTGCGCATCGGACTGCGCAGTTCGGTGGTGCGCAATCGCAGTGGGCACGAGATCGTGGTGCCCAACAAGCTTCTGGTCGCCAATCCGGTGACCAATTACAGCCTGAGCGATTCGAAAGTCCGCATCGACATCCGCGTGGGTGTGAGCTACGGATCCGATCCGAGGGAAGTGGAGAAAGTCCTGGTGGACGCCGCGGGCGAGAACGAGGATCTCCTGCCAAAGCCCAAGCCGAAAGTCCTCTTCCGCAACTTCGGCGATTCCTCGATCGACTTCGAGCTGCGGGCCTGGCTGAACGACGAGATGCTCGAACCCAGAGTGCGCAGCGAGCTGCTCTTCAGCATCTGGTACAAGCTCAAGCAGGCCGGGATCGAGATTCCCTTTCCCCAGCGCGACCTTCACCTGCGCGACCACACCGCGGTGCGTCCGTCCGAGGCTGCACAGGATTCCGCGCCGGAGAATCGCTCCCTGGTGGAGGACTCAAGCCAGGAGGACAGCGAGGACGTCTTCTAGGGCGGAGAGGTCCGAAAAGAGAGCATCGGGCCGCGCCGCGCGCAGATGATCCGCCGCGGTGGGACCGGTCGCGACCGCCAGGCACTTCACGCCGACCTTTCGGGCTGCCTCGACGTCGCTGACGGTGTCGCCGACGATCCACGCGCGCTCGCGCGCTCCGCTCCAGTGGAGTTCTTCGCGCGCGAGCTTCAGGGCGGCGGCAAAGAGGGGGACTCTCTCCTCGTGAAGATCGCCGTACACCCCGTGCAGGAAGAAAGTGTCCAGTCCGAAACGCTGCAATTTGATCTGCGCGGTCTGCGGCAAATTCCCGCTGCCGATCATCAACAACACTTCGGGGTTCTCACGAAGCGCGAGCAACAGTTCCTTCGCACCGGGCATCAGGCGCGGACCTTCGGCCGTGGGGTACTGTTCGCGCATGAGCGCGGCGTAACGCGCCGCGAAATGCGAAAACTCGCTCTCGAGACGTTCGCTCGCTTGCGCCCGTTGTAGGAGCAGAGATAGCACGCCGCGATCGCAGCGGCCCGCGAAAGAGAGACCGTTCAAAAGGGGCGGCATCGCGAAGACCTCTTCGAATGCTCTCTCGAACAACTCGCGGGCAACCGTTCCGCTCAGCAGCAGAGTTCCGTCGATGTCGAAGATGATGAGGCGCTCGCGGACTCTCTCCAAGGTAGCCTACTCTCGCTCGAGGCTTAGCTTCACGCTAGACACTGACGGCCCTGAGTCTCGATACTACAGGGACTTCGCTTCCATTCTGGAGTCAAAATATGAGTACAGCCATGTTCCCCGAAGACCTCGAGACTCGCCAGCGCTACAAGCTCTTGATCCAGGGCATCGCGCCGCGTCCCATCGCGCTCGTTTCCACGATCTCGCCGGATGGGCGCCTCAATCTGGCTCCCTTCTCCTTTTTCAATGGAGTGGGGAGCGATCCCATGAGTCTGCTCTTCTGCCCCGCCAACGACGCTCACGGCGAGGAAAAGGACACTCTGCGCAACTGCAAACCCAAGAGCGAGGGCGGCACCGGCGAGTTCGTGGTGAACGTCGCCGTCGATTCCATCATCCACCGCGTGGTGGGATGCGCCGAGCCACTTCCCTACGGCCAGAGCGAATTCGAGTTTGCCGGGCTGAAGCAAGTGGCGAGCACCGTGGTCACTCCACCGCGGGTGGCCGCCTCCCCCCTGGCCTTCGAATGCGAGACCCTGCAGGTGATCCGCATGAATCCTGGCGCTGCGGCGGGTGGGAACGTCGTGCTGGGCAAAGTGGTATGTATCCATCTGGAGGATGGCCTCAGCGACGAGAATCTGCACCTGGACAAAGAGAGACTGGACTTCGTGGGGCGCATGGGCCACTACGACTACTGCCGTACCCGCGATCGCTTTTCCCTGAAGCCGGGGCGGCCGGCGCTGGATGAACTGAAGGAGTGAGACGATGGCCGAAAAGAGTGGCGAGATCCCCGAAAGGACTCCTCCCGAGCCACCTCCTCCCATCCATCGCACGGCCATCAGGGCTCTCGTCTTCTCCGCGCTGGGCTTCTCCGTCATGCCGGTGGTGGGAACGATTCTCGGCTTCATCCTGGCCGCGCGCGCGCAACGCGCGCTCGATGCGGCTCCCGGCCGCTATCGCGGTGAGGATCAGATCCGCTGGGCTCGTCTTTTGGGCTATCTCGCCATGGTGCTGTGGGTAGTCGGCGTGTTCGTGGTGATGGTGGCGCGCTACTTCATGCATCACGAGCCGACGGTCTAGGCGATCTCGCTTCGTTTCGGGCTCAAAAGTCTCCTTCTTCGCGCCGATCAAGACTGAGTTCGAATTGCAGTCTCTCCGGATTTTGTATTGCCGCAGCCGCGGGTGAGGAAGCACACTCGGCGTGCTCTGCCGATTCCCTCTGATCCGGAGTTTCATCTTGAGTGAGATTCGCCCCTACATTCCGGCCGAGAAAAGCCTGCCGGAGCTGACTGCGGTCGCTCTGGGTCTGGGCCTGATTCTCAGCGTCATCATGTGCGCCGCCAACATCTACGTCGGACTGTACGCCGGCATGACCGTGAGCGCAGCGATTCCCGCTTCCGTCATTTCCATGGGGGTTTTGCGCGGACTTTTGCGCCGCGGCACCATCCTGGAGAACAACGTGGTCCACACCATCGCCTCTTCGGGCGAGAGTTTGGCGGCGGGCATCATCTTCACCGTGCCCGCGATCGTGCTCTTGGGGATCTGGCAGCATTTCAACTACTGGGAGACCACCCTCATCGCCATCGCCGGCGGAGTCATGGGCGTGGTGATGATGATTCCACTGCGCCGTCCGATGATCATCGAGCAACCCGAGCTCGTGTTTCCCGAGGGCGTGGCCTGCGCCGAGGTGCTCAAGGCGGGCGACAAGGGCGGCAGCGAGATGCGCGGCATCTTCGCTGCTCTGGGCTGGGGCATGCTCTTCAAGGGCCTGGTTTCGGTGGTCGGGCTCTTCAAGGGCACGGTCGAAGTGGGCTTCAGGGTGTCCAAGACCGGTTTCTACCTGGGGACCGACATTTCGCCCATGCTGGCCGCGGTGGGCTTCATCGTGGGCTGGGAGGTTTCCCTGCTCGTGTTCCTGGGCGGCGCGGTGGCCTTCGTGGGCGCCCTGCCGTTCTTGGCCAACGGGATGGATTTCAGCGCCGGCACCGCCACCGTATTGATGGACGTGTGGGACGCGCAGATTCGCTACTTCGGCATCGGCGCCATGGTGGTGGCCGGGATCTACTCCATCATCAAGATCGCGCCCAGCATGGGGACCGCCCTGCGCACCGCGATGCACGGCGTCATGGGGCTGGAAGATACTTCGAAAATGCCGCGCACCGAGCGCGGTATCACCGGCCGCACGCTTCTGACCCTGCTCGTTCTGAGCATCGTCTTGAGCTTCGCCGTGTACTGGATGATGACCACGCATCTGAGCACGGCCGCCCTGGCCACCGTGCTCCTGTTCGTTCTGGGCTTTTTCTTCGTGGCAGTCGCGGCCTACATCGTGGGCCTGGTGGGCTCGAGCAACAGTCCCGTGTCGGGCATGACCATCTGCACCGTGCTCTTTACCGCGGGTCTGCTCCTGGCCCTGGGCTACACCGGCAAGGCGGGCATGCTCGCCACCCTGGGAGTGGCCGGCGTGGTGTGCTGCGCCACCTGCACCAGCGGTGACATCTGCCAGGACCTGAAGATCGGACACATCGTGGGGGCCACCCCGCGCGCGCTGCAGACCGGCGAGATTCTGGGGACCATCGTTCCCGCCTTCATCATCGCGCCCACCATGACCCTTCTGCAGAAGGCTTACGGAATCGGCGAGCCGGCCCGCGCCGGAGTGGAGGCCCTCAAGGCGCCGCAGGGGGTCATGTTCGAGAAATTGGTGGGGGGAATCTTCGGCAAGGGCGAACAGATTCCCTGGAACCTGGTCGGCTACGGCGCCCTGGTCGGCGTGGCCGCCATTCTCATCGACGTGATTTTCCTCGAACCTCGCAAGACCAAGTTCCGCCTGCACGCCATGCCGCTGGCGGTGGGGATGTACCTGCCCTGGACCGTCACCTTCCCCATCATCATCGGTGGTGGCGTCTACAAGTACGTCGAGGCGCGCACCAAGCGGCGCGGAGACGATGAGGAAATGCAGCAGAAAGCAATCCAGCGCGGCCTGCTCTTTGGCAGTGGGCTGGTGGCCGGGGAGGCGATCGCGAGCATTCTCATCGCCATCCTGATCGTGTCTCACGTACCGATGCCCTGGATGCCCCCGAGTTGGCTCGCCGGGGGCTGGTGGCTCGATCTCTTCTCCCTGGGTGGTCTGGCTGTGATGATGTGGATGCTCTTGAAGAAGTCCCTGGGGAAGTCACGCGCCTGAGTCCCGCGCGCCTAGCCAGCGCGCCGTGAAAGGAATCGCCATGCACGCCCGTGGAGTGTCGTTCTCCGTCTGCGCCCTGATCCTGTTTTTTGCGGCCTGCGGCTCCAAGGAGGAGGATCCCCTCGAGCCTCCGCCCCATGAATACGCGGTCCAGTGGTCGATCACCGGCGATGTGGATTCCAACGCGAAGGGCGATGTCGCCGAGCTCATGGTGCCCACCGGCGGCAGCGATGCCCGCCTCAGCCTCAGTTTCGAAATGGAGGGCGGAAGCACTCTCAGCCTGAGCGGTCCGGCGGGCGATCTGGTGCTGCGCAAGGCCTCCTTCGTCGTGAACAACTCGCAACAGGACGCCTGGCACGCGCAGCTGACCATGCGTTCGGCGGACGCGCGCCAGGATTTTCGAGCGGACGACAGCGACGGGCTCATGGTCTTCACCAAGGTCAATCCGGCCCAGGTGGAGGGCACCCTCAATTTCCCCGCGCGCGAGACCGACGAGTCCGGGGTCGATCTCCCGCAGGGCAAGCACGTCACGGTGGCGGCCATCTTCTCCGCGCAGGTGAAGTCCGTACAGCCCTGAAGCGCGCGGCGCGGCACCCCGGGGCCGAGCGCCCACGGCACCCCGGGGCTGAGTCCACGGCACCCCGGGGCCGAGTCCATGGGGCCCTCAGAAGCGCGCGGCAGGGGCGCCGGTTGACCCTGCGCCGCGCCGGACCTATTCTACCGGCCACCTACCTTGCCACTTGCGTCGCACCCATCCGCGGGAGCTGGGCTCCGATGAGCGAAAGAATCCAGGGTGAGGGACTCACCTTCGACGACGTCCTGCTGGTACCGCGCTACAGCGAAGTGCTACCACGCGAAACAAAAGTGCAAACCCAACTCACCCGGCAGATCTCCCTGGAGATCCCCCTGGTCTCGGCCGCCATGGACACCGTGACCGAGGCGGAGATGGCCATCGCCATGGCCCGCCAGGGCGGACTGGGCTTCATCCACAAGAACATGAGCCCGCAGGAGCAGGCCAATCAGGTCGATCTGGTCAAGCGCAGCGAGAGCGGCATGATCAGCCAGCCCATCACCCTGAGCCCCGAAGACCAGGTGACGCAGGCCCTTCAGGTCATGCGCAAATTCCGCATTTCGGGAGTGCCCATCACCCGCGCCGGCAAGCTGGTGGGCATTCTCACCAACCGGGATCTGCGCTTCTTGGAGGATCCTCACCAGCCGATCGAGGCGGTGATGACGCGCGAAAATCTGATCACCGCGCCGGTGGGCACCACCCTCGAGGAGGCCGCGCGCATCCTGCACCAGGGCCGCATCGAGAAGCTGCCGGTGGTCGACGAGGAGGGGATGCTGTGCGGGCTCATCACCATCAAGGACATCCAGAAGAAGCTGGACTACCCCAACAGCTGCAAGGACGAGCACGGGCGTCTGCGGGCCGGCGCCGCGGTCGGGGCCGACCCTTTGCTCGAAGAGCGGCTGGAACGGCTCGTGGAACGGGGAGTGGACGTGATCACCCTCGACTCCGCGCATGGACACAGCCGCAACATTCTGCAGGCCGCGCGCCTCATCAAGAAACAGTACCCGGAGCTGCCGCTCGTGGTGGGCAACATCGCGACCCAGGAGGCCGCCCGCGCCCTGCTGGACACCGGCTGCGACGCGGTGAAGGTGGGCATGGGACCGGGCAGCATCTGCACCACGCGGGTGGTGGCCGGGATCGGAGTGCCCCAGATCAGCGCCATCTGGGAAGTGGCGAAGGTCTGCGGCGAGGCCGGCATTCCCCTCATCGCGGACGGGGGCATCAAGTACAGCGGAGACATCGTGAAGGCCCTGGCCGCCGGGGCCAATTGCGTGATGGTGGGGGGTCTTTTGGCCGGAACCCAGGAGAGCCCGGGTGAGCTGATTCTCTACGAGGGCCGCAGCTACAAGATCTACCGCGGCATGGGCTCGGTGGGGGCGATGCAGCAGGGATCGGGCGACCGCTACTTCCAGGACGAGACCGAGCCGGCCAAACTGGTGCCCGAGGGAATTGAGGGGCGGGTGGCCTTCAAGGGCCCCCTCAAGGACACGGTGCACCAATTGATGGGCGGATTGCGCGCTGGAATGGGCTATTGCGGGGCAAAAGATTTGGAGACCTTAAAATCAGATACGACATTCCTAAGGGTGAGCCCGGCCGGACTGAGGGAAAGTCATCCCCACGACGTCCAGGTCACCAAAGGAGCCCCCAACTATCCCTCGGCCTGAGCCCGTGCGCGCGGCTCAGCCCGCGCAAGTTTCGGGCGGAGGCGGATAGTCGGTTCGAATCTGGGTCTTCATTGAGGATGGACTGCCATGGATCAAGCCAAGAAACACGACGAAAAATCGCGCGTGGTATTGAGCGGTGCCGCCAAGGTGTTCAGCGAAAAGGGATATCATCACGCCTCGATGCGCGACATCGCCAAGGTCACCGGCATGTCGTTGGCCGGGATGTATCACTATTTTTCCGGCAAGGAGGAGATCCTCTTCTCCATCCAGAGTTTCTGCTTTCGTGAAGTGCTGGATCGTCTCAAGGAACGGCTCGCCGGTGTCAGCGATCCCCGGCGTCAGCTCGAGGAGATCGTGCGCAATCACCTGGAGTTCTTCACGCAGAACGTCACCGAAATGCGCGTGCTGAGCCACGAGGCCAACTCTCTGGATGGCGCCTACCGGCAACACATCGACGACATGAAACGCGAGTACTTCCAGATCGTGTCCAAGGTCATCGATGAATTGAGCGGAGGCGCTTGGGAGGAAGAGGAACGCCGGCGCGCCACCCTCTCCGTCTTTGGCATGATCAACTGGATCTATACCTGGTATAGCCCCCAGCGTGATGGCTCCCCCGAAGAACTCGTCCGCACGATGATGGGGATTCTCGATCACGGAATCGCGGCACAAACCACCGCGCGATGAGACCCGAGGGAGACGGCAACACGCTGGATGAAGCGCCGACCCGTCTCCTGATTTCCCGGCTTGCCCGTGAGTGCGGTTTTTCCGCCGCCGGGGTGGCTCCCTGCGCGCTGCCGCAAGAAGAGACGCGTCTGCAGGATTGGCTCGCCAAGGATTACCACGCACAAATGGAGTGGCTCGAAAGCAGCGCCGAGGTGCGCCTGGATCTCCGTACACGCTTTCCTTGGGCGCGATCGGTTTTGGTGGTGGCCTGCGCGTACCCCGCGCGCGTCTTGCCCCTCGGCGATGAACATGGCATCGCGCCCTTCGTGTCCAGCTACGCGCGCGGCAAGGATTACCACCACATTCTCCTGGAGCGTCTGGAGAAACTCGGCAACCGCCTGGAGTCCGCGCTCTCACCGCGTCCCCTACGGCGGCATGCCTATGTGGACACCGGTCCCGCGCTCGAACGCCAGCTCGCCGCCGCCGCGGGCCTGGGTTGGCTGGGAAAGAACGGGCTGCTCTTGAGCGCGCGCCACGGAAGCTGGGCCTTTCTCGGCGTGATGGTCTGCGACCTGGATCTGTCGGTGGGGCCGCTTCAGGAGGAGAGCGCCATGGGCTCCTGCGGCACGTGCCGCGCCTGCCAGCCCGCGTGTCCCACCGGGGCATTCGTGGCTCCGGGGGTGCTGGACAGCAACCGATGCATCAGCTACCTGACCATCGAACATCGTGGCAGCATCCCGCGCGCACTGCGAGCCGCGATGGGGGCCTGGCTCTTCGGCTGCGATCTCTGCCAGAGTTCGTGTCCCATCGCGCACCGTGCGAATCAGAGCGAGCGGGAGCCCTCCGAGGAGGATTTTACCGCGATTGGACTCGCGGTGAGCGGGATCACGCTGCCCGAACTGCTCGGCTTGAACGAGGAAGAATTTCGGCGCCGCTACAAGAGCACGCCACTGTGGCGGCCGCGGCGCGAGGGACTTTTGCGCAACGCCCTCATCGTGGCCGCCAACCTGGGGCGTTCGGATTGTCTCGACGCGGCCCGCGCGCTCTTGGAGGATCCTTCGCCGGTGCTGCGCGAGACGGCCAGCTGGTGTCTGGCCGAGCTGGGGGAGCAAGAGGGGGCCTTTGCGCTGAAAGCGGCGTTGCAGCGCGAGAGCGAGCCCGAGCTCAAGTCCCTCATGGCGCAGGATCTCATCCGCCTGGCGGCCGGCGCGGCGCGCGGCGGTTGAGGGACGAGGAAAGGGCGCGCTTCGCGCGCAGCTGTGCTACATTAGCCCGTCTTTGGAGCCCTCGAGAACGAAAACCCGAACCAGCGAAGACGAGGATCAACGGCGTGAGCGAGGATACCGAACAGATCCTGGGCAAGAACATCTGGGAACTGGAAAACCACATCAAGGAAGGCCAGGGCGACCCGCGCAGCCGTCTCGCGCTTCTGCGGGCCTACGCCCAGCAGACCGCGCTGAGCGAAGAAGCTCTCGGCATCGCCAGCGAGGACCGCGCGTTTCTCAAAGTGAACGAGCGCTCTCGCGCCGGCGTTTTGCTGCTGCACGGCAGCACTGGAGGGCCCAGTCAGCTGAAGAGTCTGGCCGAGGCCCTGCACCGTTCCGGATTTTCCGTCCTCTGCGCGCGCATGCCGGCCCACCCCGCGAGCGATGAAGAACTCTCCACGCACTCCTGGCGCGCGTGGCTGGTGGAAGCTGAATTGCGCTACCGCATGCTGGCCGTGTGGTGCCGTCAGCTCCACGTCATCGGTTTCAGTTTCGGCGCCTCCATCGCGCTGCAGATGAATGTCCGCCCGCGCCCGCGCTCGCTCGTTCTCCTCGCGCCGGCCATTCACATCCATTTGGGATGGCGGGCCCGTGTCGCGCTGGCCCTGGGGCTGCACCGCAGTCGCTGGGTACGCCGCCGTCTGGGCTGGAAAGTGGAAGTGCTGGAGGGAATCGAACAGGCCCGCAAGAGCGACTGGTGGCAGAAGACTCCCCTCTACGGGGCGATCTGCCGCGACGATCCGCGCGTCGATGCGAGCAGCCTGCGGTTCCTGCGCAAGCAGTCCAGCAGCAAGGACACCGTGCTGCGTGAGTTCGAAAGCGGAGGGCACGTCTTCATGGACGGAGCCCCCAAGGAAGCGCTGCACGAAGAAGTGTTGAAGTTCTTGAAAGAGCGCTGAGCGGCCTCAAGCCTGCGGCTCTTCTTCTCCCGGAATTTCAAAATGGAACGATGCGTCCGCTTCGCGCAGACGCCGTGCCGCCTGTGCCAGGGCCTCGCGATGCTCGCGATCGGGGTTCTTGCGCCACTCCGAATAACGATCGAGGAAGAGGTCGTAGAGTTCCTGGGTGGAAGTAGCGGGAGAATCCGCCTCCTCCGTGGCGCGCGCGAGGTGGTAGAGCGTCCCCTCGCCCAGCCGCCGGGTGAGCTGGAAGTAGCTCGAACGCAGATAGCGCAGCACCTCGGCATAGCGCGGAAAGCCGTCTCCCAACTTGCTGAGCGCGGTCTCGGTGCCGCTTCCGCCGCGCTTGAGGTGGCGCAGACGCGAACTGGCGATCTGGTAGTAGAGTCCGCCGCGGCTCTCCAGTTCGCGCGGCGTTCGTTCGAGGTAGGGCCGCGCGTCCTGCCGCAGGCCCTCCACGCTCTGAAAGAGACCGATGGCCAGGAGTAGATGGTCGGCGTTCACCTTGTAGAGGCGGTAGATCTGGCGCGGGTCACCGCTCTCCTCGGCGCAGCGTCTGAGGTCCAGATCGAAGGAGTGCACGTAGAGCCGCGCCTCCTCGTGATACCCCGGCGAGAAGAAGCGGCCCAAGAGGCCCACCAGGTACACGTTGACGTCCTCGTCGAAACCGCCCTCGTTGCTGGGGAAGGAAGCTTCGCGCCGCGCGCCCAGAAGGCAACGCAGCAGGAAGTCCTCGGTGTCCCCTTCCAGGGGCGTCCGCGAGGACTCCGCCGTCTCGAGCAGGAGGTAACGACGTTGCACCATGGCACTTCCTCCGGGCGGGGGGGAATCCACCGCCCTCTGAAGGCAATCTGGCAGGAGGCGTGCCAGCCGGGCAAGCGGGCGGCTGGTTTGAAGCCGCAGCGCGCCCTCGCCAGGGCGCCAGGGGTGGCCGGCGAGGGGGCTCAGAGGGGGTTAGGGCCGCAAATGATCGATTTCGGGCGCATGCGTGGGAATTGGGCCTCTTCCTTTCCCTTCTCGCCGAAGGCTGCCGGTGGCATCCATCTTGCCTTTGATCCGGCGTCGGACGTTCCACTTGTGCTCAGAACTATCCTTCAAGGAGATCAGCCGTGTCGGCGCAGAGAATCGTTGTCACCTCGCCCTGGAAGCTGGGGCTCTTCGTCTTTCTACTCGTGGCATCCTGTGGCTTCGGCCTCATCTACGCGTACTTCACCTATTTCGGAGGCCACCTGGACTTCGCGAATTCCATCGCCTTGCGGAATTTCTACGCCGTCTGCGGTGGCGTGGCCTTCCTGGGACTTCTGGGATATCTGGCGGTGGTGACGGCCGCGCAACCGGCCAATCTCGTTGCAAATGAGGGCCGTCAACGCCGCAATCTCATGAAGAAGGCGGCCAAGATCGACGACCCCGGCAAGGTGGATCTCGCTGCCTTCCAGGATGAGCCCACTCTGGTGGCGATTCTGGAGCGCTGGCGCGAGGATCACAAGCTCGCGGAAGCGGCGCGCGCGCAGTCCGAGGCCGCGGCGGCCCCCGCCGCCCCGAGCCCGGCCGATTCGCAAGACGCGTCATTCGCGCAAGAGACCGCTTCGGCCCAACCCCAGCCGGAAGCGGCAGCTCAGGCCACTTCTTCGGATCCTGAGGCCAACGATCTGCCCTCGCGATCGGCTGAGGACGAGCTGGCCGCCGTCCACGACGAACTCTTTCACCCCCAGCCGCAGGCACCGGCGCCCCCGGCGCCCACTCCGGCCGTCTCGGAGAGCTTCGCGGCCCCGCAGCCGGCCGCCGCGGCCGCCCCGCGTTCTGCGTCCTTCGCTTCCGCTCCCGCCGCGCCTGCCGCCGCCGGACCGGCGATCGCCGAGCCCGCGCGCGGAGAGGAAGCAGTGTATGATCTCAGCTCCTTCGGCGCGGTGGAGCTGCCGGCCAGCCCAGCGGAGGCGAGCCGCGACGAGCGCATCTATGATCTGAATGAGTTCGGGGCCGTCGAACTCTAAACAAAGGTCGCTCGACGAGGGGGGGCGGGGACCCATGCCTGAGAACTCATCGCAGCCGCTGCAGATCCATCTCTTCTCGGAGCAGATTTCCGAGCAGATCGGCCGGCTGCGTCTTCTCACTGGCGCGGAGTCCAATCGTTCGGATCTCGTCGCGATCAAGCGCGCGGTCATGGCCACGCGTCTTCTGGCGGGAGGAGCACGCGCGCTCCGATTGTCGAGCCTTCCTACCTTTCTGGAAGAATTTCTGCAGTGGCTGCAGGGCATCCAACGCAGCGAGCAGCCCGCCTCTCCCACCCAAGAGCTCATTCTCGATGCGGTCATCGAGTTCGAAGAAGAACTCTTGCGTCATCTCGAGTCTCAAGAGGACGACGCGAACCTCAGCTCCTTCGAGGAACAGATCACCGAGCTGCGCGGGTTACTCCGCCACAACCAAGAGGGCGCGGCGGCCAAGAAGATCCTGGAGATCGAGGAGATCGTGGACGAGGAGGCCGAAACCGAATCCCCCGCGCAGTTCGAGCCCGCTGAGCAGCCCCACGAAACGGAGAAGCTCGAGCATCCGGCCGAACCCACGCCGCCCAAACCAGTCGACCCATCAACGGCCCGGCCCGAGGCGGAGCAGCCTCAAGCGGGCCCGAAGGACCCGCAGGAGGGCATGCTCGAAAAGGCCGCGGCTCTGACACAGTGGCTGGGCGCGGTCGATGCGGAGCAGATGGAGAACCTGCGTTCCCGCCGCCAGCTGCGCGAGACCCTCTCGCAGCTGCAGGCGATTCTGGGTGAATTCCTGCAAGTGGAGAGCGCTCCGCAAGCGAGCCGCTCGCAAGCAAGCGAGCCGGTGCTCGAGGAGAAAAAGACCGAACTCGAAGCCGCGCCCGCCACCGCGGTGGAGTCCACTCTGGACGAGTCGGACGACCCCTTCGTGCGCGGACTGGCCGTACTCTTGGAAGAGCGCCGCAACGCCCTGCAGGGGCAGCTCGACTACCGCGTGCGCGGCTCTTTGCAGTGCAATCTCGACGCTCCGGTGGAACGCAAACTGAATCGGGTCGTCGACCATCTCCTGGAGGATTCCTGCGACATCTTGGATCAGATGCTCCAGGAGGAAGATGCGCCGCCGCGCGGCCGTCTCGAACTGTACTTGAGTGGAGAAAGCGATCGTCTGCGGATTTCCCTGCGCGACAACGGGCCCCAGCTCGAGGGTACGCCCGCGCTCACCCACTCCGATCCCCTGGGACTGTATCGCGGCCTACGCCGCTGCCGCAGACTCATCGAGGAGCTGCACGGCATCATCGTCGTCGAACCCGCCGACCAACCGGGTACGCGCTTCGTGCTCAGCTTGCCCCGCGATCCGCAACATCCCGTGGTCAAGTTGGTGGACCTGGGTTCGGTCCAGGCTGCTCTTCCCGGGCTCTTGATCGACGAGTATCTGAGCACCGACGGCCTGCTCTTCCATCGCGATACCGACGGAGAGCATTTCATCCGCAACGGACACACCGTGCCTCTGGTCGATCTCGCGCAGTACGTTGCCGGAGTCGACCCCATGGCCGAAGACGCCTCGGGCATCGTCATCGTCGGATCGGTGGAGAAGCGCCTGGGGATTTACTGCTACGGATTGTCGGAGAACATGGCGCTCGAGGCGAGCAACGAGACGCTCGACGGTTGGGACGAAGTTTCCACGAAGGCGGTGCAGGGTCAGGGAAAGCCCCTTCCGCTCTTGAGCATCGCGCGTCTGCTCCGTCTGCGCATGGCCATGCCGGAAGTCGCCGAGCCGGGCAGCGTCCACGACCCGATGCTCGACATGTATCCCGATTTTCAAGAGACCGCGCCGAAGGCCCCGGAGACTGCGGATTCCGCTTCGGCCAAAGAGGGTGTGGAGGCCCCCGCCTCCCGCAAAGTGCTCTTGGTGAACCACTCCGAGTTCCGCCGGCGCGAGCTGGCGCGAATCCTGGAGCTGAGGGGCTATGAGGTCAGCGCGGCGCAGGACATCACGCGCGGGCTTGCCATCGCGGAAGGCGCACGACTCGCCTTCGTGGTGAGCGACCTGCGACTGGGCCGCGAAGATGCAGCCGGCTTCGTCGATCTCAAAAGAGCCTTTCCCTCCTCTCCCGTGATTCTCAGCACCTCGGTGGAGCGTCAGCACGCCGAGGAACTCGTCCAGCGCACCGGTGCGGATGCCTGCTGGCTCGAGCCTTTCCACTGGGCAGCGCTGCACTCCTTGCTGCTGACTTTGGGCGTGAGCGGTCCGGGGCCTCAGAGCGGCGGATTCATGCCATCCGATTCCTAGGATGAACGCTTTCCCGGCTGCGGCTGGCACCTTGCAATCCACTCGCGCGGCGGGTGGTTTCCAGCAAAGGACCGCAAGGGGTCCATGCTTCCTCGAAGCGGCTCAAAACGCTCGTAAATGGACGATTGGGCGATCCTGATTCTAGCTCGTCCATTGGCATACGGGTTGCTGATCAGTTGACGAGTCCAAACATCCTGGGGACCACACCTAGAGGTAACAAGGGGAACGGAATGAGCGAGAAGAACTTTGGCGATTACGCCAATATCTACATCGGTGGGGAGGACACCAGCTCTCCCGTCATGACCTCCACGGAGGCCGCGGACTACCTGAAGATGCACGTGAAGACGGTCTGCAGGCTCGCGAAGGAGGGCAAGATCCCCGCGAAGAAGGTGGGGAGCGAGTGGCGTTTTCTCAAGAGCGTCCTCGACCGTTGGCTGACGAAAGAACTCGTCTGAGCCTCGAGTGCGTCGCTGACCCACCTCGAATCAGGGTTTCGTCGCGGCGGTCGGCCTCAGGGCGGGCCGCCGCAATTTTTGTCAGGGACTTTATGCCGCGAGCGAAGTTTTCCCACATCAAACTCGCAGATCCCGAGATCTTCGTGATCAAGGTTTCCGGGCATTTGGGCGTCAAGGAACGCACGAGTGTTCAGGAGCTGTTGCAGAAGTGCGACGACAACCAGAAGTCCAAAGTCATCTTCGAATTTTCCGAGTTGGAGAGTCTGGGCGGAGGCGTCGCCAAGCTGCTGGGTGAATTCGTCGGCACGCGCATGCAACGCGGCTACGGTCCGGCGTTCGTGGGCTGTTCGGATACGGTGCAAAACTTTCTGAGCGCGCGTTGCGACGGTGGCGTGCCCTCCTTCCTTTCCTCGCTGGAGGAGAGTTCGGAGTATTTCGCCAACGCGCCCACCTCCGCCGAAGTCCTCACCGGCCAAGAAAGACCCGCGACGAGTGAAGAGGCTGCCGCGCCCGAGGGCGAGGCTTTCGCGCCGAGTCCGGAAGAGCCCGTGGGGAGCGAGTCCTTCGAGGAATCTCTCATTCACGACTGGGTCGAATTCGACGCGGGCGCGGGCGGTGGTGGCGAGCCGGCTCCTTTTGCGGATCCCCCCGACCCCAGCAGCAAATTGCGGATTCTCGAGGTGGACACCCCCGTTCCCGCGGCGCGCTATCTGAGTCTGGCCGAGGCCGAGCAGGCCTTCGGAGCGGCCCAGGACCTGGCGGGCATGAAGGGTGCGGTGGCGGCTCTGCTCTACGGAGTCGACCTGGCGGACACCTGCCACCTCATGACGCGCATGGGGAAAAAGCTGGAAGAGGTCGGCTGCAAGGAACATTCGCTGCTCCTGAATGGCGCCATCGCGACACGCCTCCTGAAGGCGAACACTCCGGTGCCCATGGACGACCTCGATGCCGACGACGCGACGGCCAGCGAGATCCAACTGCTCACCGAGCTGAACTGTCAGATGGCGGTGCCGATCATCGTCGAGGAGAAGCTCGAGGGCGCTCTGTTTCTGCGCAAGGAACACGCGGGCAACGAATACGGCCCCAGTGAAGTCCTGGCCCTCGACCTGCTCGGCCGCAAGATCGCGCACGCGCTGGCGGTCGGCGGAGAAGAACTGAGCGGGCGCGCGAAGACGAAGGGCTCAGCCGCCAAGAGCGGCGAACGCGATCTCAACCGCAAGATCCATCAGCAAAAGGCTCTCTTCACCATCGGAAAAGAGTTCAACAGCACCCGCGACGAAGACCACCTGATCAACCTCGTCCTCCTCACCACCATCGCTCAGGTGGGCGTGGGTTCGGTGGCCTGGTTCGAAATGGTGGGGGAGCAGCTGCTGCCGCGCAAACAACGCGGGCCGGAAGAGATCGCTCTCACCGAAATCGCGCTGGATGATCCTCAGCTCATGAGCGAGGTGAATCACCCGCAGCAATTGGCTCCGGAAAACGTACCCAAGGGCCTGGAGAGAGTCTTCGGTTGCCTGCGCGAGTACGGCTTCGATCTGGTGGCTCCTTTGAGCGGCAAGAACCGGATGTACGGGATTCTGGCGCTGGGACCGCGGCTCTCG
Organism: Candidatus Krumholzibacteriota bacterium; assembly: GCA_963806035.1. GTDB lineage: Bacteria > Krumholzibacteriota > Krumholzibacteriia > JAJRXK01 > JAJRXK01 > JAOZPE01. The sequence continues at coordinate 31,860 of CAWDWO010000032.1, forward strand.
GGCGGACGCGCCGAGGCAATCGACCACGAGTTTCTCGAGATCCTCTTGAACCAGGCTGGAGTCGCGCTGGAGAACGTGCGTCTCATCCGGGACCTGCACGATCGCAACCTGGGAGTGGCGCAGACTTTCGTGAATCTCATCGAGAAGCGCAGCGGTCCCGGGGCGCGCGCAAGCACCGAGTTGATCTCGCACTACGTGGGCAAGGTGGCGGCCAAGATCAACTACCCCAGCGACCAAATCCGCGACCTGGTGTACGGCACGGTGCTGCGCGACATCGGAATGATCGAAATCAGCGACCTGGTCCTGAAGTCACCCCGCAGCCTCTCGCCCGAAGAGTGGCAGCTGATCAAGCAACATCCCCTCACCGGAGTGAACATCCTCTCGGCGATGGAGTTCTCCCAGACGATCAAGGATGTCGTGCTCTACCACCACGAGCGATTCAACGGAGAAGGCTATCCGCACGGTCTGCGTGGAGCAGCCATCCCCTTGAGCGCGCGCATCGTCTCGGTGGTGGAATCCTTCGTCGCGATGACGCGCGATCTACCCTACCGTTCGGCGCTCAGTCGCGGCGAGGCGTTGGAAGTCATTCGCGAAAACTGGGGGATGCGCTACGACGCCGAGGTCCTGCAGGCTTTCCTGGAGATCATCGAAGCAGAGGGGGAAGTCGAGCCGGTGACGAACATCCTGGTCGGGGCTCACTGAGTGAGACGAGATGGTCCCATGAGCGGTTACGCCACCAAGCCCAACGATCCCTCAGCCTTGACTCTTTCGACTTCGGCTCCGCCGTATCGCGTTCTCTTGATCGACTCCGATCCTCTGCACCGTGGAGTGATCAGTCGCACGCTGGCCGAGAGCGGATTCGAGGTGCTGGTCGCCGTCGATGGAAGCCAGGGCCTCAAGTATTTCCATGCTCAACCCATCGATCTCGTACTGGTCGAACGCGATCTTCCCGATCTTTCCGGTCTCTCTCTGTGCTCGCGACTGTGTTCACGCGAGGGCGAGTCCGGAGGAGTCCCTGTGCTCGTGTATGGCATGGGAGGCGACGAGAGCGCCACGCGGGAGGCCTTTCGGGCCGGAGCACAGGACTATCTCGCTCACACCATGAGCCCGGTGGAAGTCGCGGCGCGCGTGGAACACGCGCTGAACAACGTCGCGTTGCGCAGAAACCTCTCGCAACAGAACGTCGAACTCACAAGCGAACTGGACGAGGGACAGCGCGAGTTGGCGGTCGCGTACCGTCAGCTGAAAGTGCAGCTCTTGAGTCAACGCGCGCTCTTCGACGTGAGCCACCAGATCAACTCCTCGATCGACGTGGACGATCAGATCAACATCCTCCTCTTGACGGTCATGGGGCAGCTCGTCATCGAATCGGCGGCCATCTTCGTGAGCAAGAGCGATGATGAATTGCTCGAACTGCACTCGGCCAAGGGCGTGGATCGCATCGAGATTCAGAGCGTTCACTTGAAACGCGAGACTTCCTTCCTGGACTACATCCAAGACCACGCGCGCAGCGTCGACTTCACGGAGATTCCCGCGGGAGTTTCTCTGGGGGGCGATCTGCAACACCTGCAGAAGATGGGCTTCGCCCTGGTGGCGCCCATTCTCACCGGGAACCAGCTCGCGGGACTGCTCTTCTTGGGCCCCAAGCTGGGCGGGCGTCCCTTCGAGCTGGCCGATCAGATGCTACTTTCCAGCCTGCTCGCGTCGACGGGAATCGCGATGGAGAAGGCCGCGCTCTTCAAGAAGCTGCAGGAAAGTTACGTGGCCACCATCCAGAGCCTGATGTCGGCCATGGAAGCCAAGGACACCTACACCCGCGGCCACACCGCGCGGGTGAGCCGTTACGCTTTGGCCATCGCGCAGGCAATGAACTTCAGCCGCGAGGCCCTGGAAGACGTGCGTCTGGGCGCGACCCTGCACGACATCGGCAAGATCGGTATTCACGAGGGAATCCTGAACAAGCCGGGGCGCCTCACCGACGAGGAACTCGAGATCATGAAGGAACACCCCGCCCTGGGGGATCGGATCCTGCGCAAAATTCTCTTCTTGAAGCAGGCGCGCAAGATGGTGCGGCACCACCACGAACGCTGGGACGGGGAGGGTTACCCCGACCAACTGAAGGGCGAGGAGATCAGCCTGGGGGCGCGCATCGTCACCGTGGCCGATTCCTTCGACGCCATGACCTCCAACCGCACCTACAGCGAGGGCATGGGTCTGACCGAAGCCATCTGGCATCTTTCGACCAAGGTGCGCACCCAGTTCTGTCCCGACACCGTCTCGGTCTTCGTGAGGCTCCTGGAGACCCGCACCGTCGCCCTTCCCACCTGGCTGAAGGACTGAGGCTGTCCGGCCCGGCGGATGGACGCAAGCCCGGCCGAAGGACTGAGGCTGTCCGGCCCGGTGGACAGAGCGCGGCCGCGACCAGGGGTTGTCAGCTCCGAGGGCACCGGGGCGCGCCGCTTGGAAGGCGCAAACTCCCCTACAACTCGTTGATAAATTGCTAGTTCGTCGATTCGCCCCGCGACTCCGCGCGCGCTGGTCCCAGCCCTGCAGGAGTGAGAGACGCAGGCCGGGGGCGCCAGGGCGCCATCGCCCTGCGGATCGCCTGCCCCACGCTTTGGAGCGGTTCGAGGAGTGGAGCGAAGGCGGGGTTGGTGCACCCGCCGCATCGCTCCCCGAGTCGGCGGAGTGGCCCTTGGATGCCGGGGGCTCTCCGCCGGCCGCGGATTTTGCGCGCGTGGTGCGTGCTCATGGATCGCGATGCCCGCGGGCCCCGTGTTCACAGACTGCCATGCCCGGCACGTCTTTCTTACAAATTGCGATGATCGGGACGTTCACTGGTGGCGTCCTCGCCGCCCAGCTCCTCGTCGGCCAGGTTGGGCAGGTTCTCGGGCTGACCGTAGATCTCCAGCAGCTTCGTCTCGAGATCTTCCAGACTGAGACGCCGCCGCAGCCGTCCCTCTTCGGCCACGCTGAGCTGACGGTTCTCCTCGCTCACCACGATGGCCAGCGCGTCGCTCTCCTCGCTGATGCCCAGCGCGGCGCGATGCCGCGTGCCCAGGGTGTAGGCCAGGTGCTCGTTGCGCGAGAGGGGCAGGATGCAGCCGGCGGCCACGATGCGATCGTGCTGGAGAATCACCGCGCCGTCGTGCAGCGGAGTCGGCGGAGTAAAGATGGTCTCCAGCAGAGTGGCCTTGATCTTGGCGTCGATGAGGGTGCCCGTTTCCACGTGTGTCTTGAGGCCGGTGTTGCGCTGCAGCACCAGGATCGCGCCCAGTCCCGCCTTCTGCAGCCGCGAGACCGCCAGCAGAATTTCATCCACCATTTCCGGACGACTCTCCGCCAAGAAGCGGCGCAGGTAGCGGGTCTGTCCCAGGTAGGTGAGGGCTCGGCGCAGCTCGGGCTGAAAGATGATGATGAATCCGATGAGCCAGACCGTCTGCAAGCTCACGATGATGCGGTCCAGCAGGGTGAGACCGAAACTCTGCGCGAGCGAGGAAAAAAGAAACAACACGCCCAAGCCCAGGAACATCTGAATGGCGCGGGTGCCGCGGATGATCAGGTAGAGGCGGTAGAAGAGAAAGGCAACGATGAGAACGTCCAGAAGATCCAGGATGTAGTAGCTGCGCAAGAATTCCAGGACGGTTCCCAATTCCGAGTTCCTCAAGGTTGGTTGTTCCCGGCCGGCCTACTCTTCGTCGTGGGTGGTAGGGGCGGGATACTCTTCAATTCGATCCAGGCCCGAGGGTTCCCAGGGCAGGGGTGCTCCTGCCGTCAGCGCGCGTCGTACCGTGAGATACTGGCGTGTCGCGGCCACATCGTGGACGCGAACCACGCTTCTGCGCAAGCGAAGACAGAGACCGGCCGCGGCCAAACTGCCCGCGAGTCGGTCCGCACTCTGCTCAGAGTCGTGCAGTTGCGCGATGAAGCGTTTCCGGCTGGCCCCCAGAACTACAGGGTAGCCTAGACGCGCGAATCGGTCGAGCGCCGCGAAGATTCGCAAGTTGTGCTGCAGGGTCTTTCCGAAACCGATCCCCGGGTCCAACCAGATGCGTGAGGAATCGATGCCGGCCTCTTGGGCCACTGCGGCGCGGCTCTGCAGAGCGCTCGCGATCTCTTCCACCACGTCTTGATAGTGCGGGTCCTTCTGCATGGTGGCTGGCTCCCCCTGCATGTGCATGAGGATCACTCCGGCCCCCGCCTCGGCCACCACTTCGGCCATGGCCGGATCGCCGAGGGCGCTGACGTCGTTGACCCAGTGCGCGCCGCAGGCCAGGGCCTCCTTCGCCACCGCCGCCTTGCGCGTGTCGACGCTCAAGGGGATGTTCAGCTCGCCCTTCAGGACTCGCACCACCGGCAGCACGCGTCGCAGCTCTTCCTCGGGTGAGACCGCGGGAGCACCGGGCCGGGTACTCTCGCCCCCGATGTCCAGCAGGTCGGCGCCCTCCTGGGCCAGCCGCAGACCGAGAGAAACCGCATCCTGCCAGTGGTAGTGGCGTCCCCCGTCGCTGAAGGAATCGGGGGTGACGTTCACGATTCCCATGATCAGGGGCCGGTGGGGCCAAAATCGCGGTGAGTGGGCCAGGACTCTGTCAGATGGGGACATCGCGACCTTGCCGGCAAAAAGTGAGGGTCCGGGGAGACTCCCCCGAACCCTCATTCTAGCAAATCAAAGGCCGTCAAAGCGCCGGATCGGGTCCCGGTTGTCCGTGAAGGCCCTTGGGAGTCGGGGAGGATTCCTGGCCGGCCGGCGAGTCATTCGGCGGCGGGGCGGCCGGTTCCCCCTCGTCGAGGGGTTCGGGCGCGGCCAGTGGCGGAAGTTCCTCGCCCTTGAGGATCATGTTCACGTCCGCGCCATCCAGGGTCTCCCGCTCCAGCAGAGCCTTGGCCATCTTGTGCAGCGCATCAATGTTCTCCGACAGGATGTTCTTGGCCCGGTCGTGGCTCTCGCGGATGAGACGGGAGACCTCGTCGTCGATGGCGATGGCGGTCTTCTCGCTGTAGTCGCGGTGCTGCGAGATCTCTCTTCCCAAGAAGATCTGCTCGTTCTGCTGCGCCAGCGCGATGGGACCGAGTTGACTCATGCCCCAACGCGTGACCATGCGCCGCGCCAGCTCGGTCGCCTTCTGAATGTCGTCGCTCGCGCCGGCGGAGATCATGTCGAAGATCAATTCCTCCGCGGCGCGCCCACCCAGAGCATGGGCAATGCGAGCCTCCGCCCAGTCCTGACGTGGGATGCGATCCTCGTCGGGCAAGACCCAGGTGAGCCCGGCCGCGCGGCCGCGCGGAATGATGGTGATCTTGTGGACCTGGTCGTAGTCGGGGATCGAGGCGGCCACGATGGCATGTCCGCATTCGTGGTACGCGGTGAGCTCGAGCTCCTTGGGACTCATCACGCGACTGCGCCGCTCGGGACCCAGGAGCACTTTCTCCTTGGCGTCCTCCATGTCGAGCATGGTCACCACTTCGTGACCGCGGCGCGCCGCCAAGAGCGCGCCCTCGTTGACCAGGTTCGCCAGGTCGGCGCCACTCATGCCCGGGGTTCCCTTGGCCAGCACGCGCGTGTCCACGTCGGGTCCCACCTGCACTTTGCGCATGTGGACCTTGAGGATTCCCTCGCGGCCGCGGATGTCCGGCAGATCGACCATCACCTGGCGGTCGAAGCGGCCCGGGCGCAAAAGCGCGGGGTCGAGCACGTCGGGACGGTTGGTGGCGGCGATGAGAATGACGCCGTCGTTGCTCTCGAAGCCATCCATCTCCACCAGCAGCTGGTTGAGGGTCTGCTCACGCTCGTCGTGACCGCCCCCCAGTCCGGCGCCGCGGTGGCGGCCCACCGCGTCGATTTCGTCGATGAAGAGAATGCAGGGCGCGGCGCGCTTGCCCTGCTCGAAGAGGTCGCGCACTCGCGAGGCGCCGACCCCGACGAACATCTCGACGAAGTCCGAACCGGACATGTGGAAGAATGGAACCCCTGCTTCACCGGCCACGGCGCGGCCCAGAAGGGTCTTGCCCGTGCCGGGGGGTCCCACCAAAAGCGCACCCTTGGGCACACGACCCCCGAGGCGCTGGAACTTGCGCGGTGATTTCAAGAACTCGACCACTTCCTCGAGTTCCTGCTTGGCCTCGTCGCAGCCGGCCACGTCGAGGAAAGTGACGGTGGGCCGGTCGGCGTCGATGAGCTTGGCTTTGCTCTTGCCGAAGCTGAATGCCTTGTTGCCGCCGGATTGCATCTGCCGCAAGAAGAACACCCAGATCGCGATGATGAGGATGAAGGGCAAGTAGGTGAGGATCGCGCCCCACCAGTTCATGCCGCTGAGTTTGCCCTTGATGACGGCGTTGGGATTTTTGTCCTGAATGCGATCGATGAGCTTGGGATCTTTCACCGGCAAAATGACTTTGAAGGTCTCGACGGTCTGCTGCGACCCGTCGTCGGTCTTCAGCATTTCCTTCTTGGCCAGACGTCCGGTGATCTCGCGCTCGTTCTGCGTCGCCTCGGCGATGTTTCCCTTGTCCACCTGCTGGATGAAGGTGGAGTAACTCAGGTTGTATTCCTTCTTGCTGTCCAGATAGAGCAGTTGGAAGCCGAAGAACAGAAGGACGATGATCACGAGCCAGAAGCCCATGGTGCGTCCGGGGGAAGTGGTCTCGGTGATCCACCGCTGGGTGGGCGGCGGCGCCGGTTCCGCCGGGGCGGCGTGCGGCGATCACGATCAGGTCCGGTCATCGAGATCGGATTCCTTCTTCTGGGGTTGCAAAGTCAAACGCAAGACTTTTCGCGTTGCGCTCGTGATTCGACAGTGTTGCGAGGTCGCGACCCCCACGGTCCAGACGATGCCTTCCTCGTCCTCCACGATCCACATGGAATCGCGGTGGTCGGCGGGCACTCCGTGTTCACGGTAGAGCTCCGCCACTTTCTTGCGTCCGGGCATTCCTTCCACTCGCATGCGGTCTCCCGGCCGGAAGCACCGCAAGTTCAAGTTTCCATGGATCTTGTCCGCGTCAATCTGGGTGCAGTTCCTAGCTGTCATAGTAATCTCAACGCCTTCGGCGGGCAAAAGCTCCACGCAAAGTCGCATCGAGTCGTGATCGGCCTTCGCGAGCGCCGCGGGCGCCTGAAATCGCAGGGCATCGCGGTCGATCACGAGCCAGCCCCCCCGGGCCAGGGGAAAGCGGTGGCCTGGGGACGCTTTGAGAGCGAATTCGAGCAAGCGCAGCAGATTCTCGCGACTCCAGTGCTGGGGCCCCGCCGGCTCCAATTCGCGCGCGATGTGGCGCAGGATCTCCAATTGCACCGGCTCTTGGAGTGCGCAAAATCCGGGCCGGTCGAGCAGCTCGCAGGCGGCTGGATCCAGCGGCGGCTCCGGCGCGCGCTGCAGGGCGCTGCGCTCCTCCTCGGCGCGTTCGGCGAGCCAGGCCGCCAGGGCGGCGCCGTGCTCGGCGAAGTCCCCCAGCCGCTCCACGGCTCCCGCGTCGAAAATATCGTCCAGAAGCGGGATGAGTTCGTGGCGCACCCGGTTGCGGCGGAAGCCCGCGCTCGCGTTGCTCTCGTCCTCTCTCCACTTCAACTCGCGCCACTTCAGATACTCGCGAATGCGCGCGCGGGAAAATTCACGCAGGGGGCGCAGACGGTCCACGCTGCGCGCGCGAATGCCCTCCATCCCCGCCAGTCCCGTGCCGCGAAAGAGCCAGAGCAGAAGGGTCTCCAGGTGATCATCCCGGTGGTGCCCCGTGCACACGCGGTCGAAACCGCGCGCCTCGCGCAGGCGATCCAGGAATTCGTAGCGCAGCTGCCGGCCGGCCGCTTCCAGTCCGATTCCCGTCTTACGGGCGTGGGCGTGTGGATCGATGCGTTCCAGCACGAACTCCACCCCGCGCGCCGCGCAAAACTCGCGACAGAATTCGCCGTCCCGCTCGCTGCTCTCCCTGAGGCCGTGGTCGAGGTGCGCCGCCAAGAGCTGCAGTTCTTTTTCTTTCTGCAGGCGCAGCAGCAAGTCGAGCAGGGCCAGCGAGTCGGCGCCGCCGGAAAGCGCGACCACCAGACGCTCGCCCTGAAGCACTCCGCCACGCTCGGGCGGAAGCTCTCGCAAAAGTTCCAGCAGATCGGCTTCGTGAGTGGAGGAGGCCACGACGGTCCTCCAGTTTCAGGGCGGGAAGTGGTGCCGGCGCAGGGATTCGAACCCCGGACACGCGGATTATGATTCCGCTGCTCTAACCAACTGAGCTACGCCGGCCCCCAAGCTGCGCCCGGAATCCCGGGTGCGAACAAGGCAAGGGGCAAAGGTATCTTCGCCGCCAAGCGCTGTCAAACCCGCCCTTTGCCTTGTCCCCGCTCCGGTGCGGGACTAGGATCTAGAGCAAGGCCCCAACTCACCTCCGCGCCGCGGCTCGACGCCGCAAGCCACCATGTCGCAAGCACCTACCAGCCGCCGTCACTTCGATCTCGAGGATGGCGATCTTTCGCTCCTCAAGGGAAAGCGTATCGCCGTCCTGGGTTACGGCAACCAGGGGCACGCCCACGCCCTCAACCTGCGCGACAGCGGGATGGAGGTGGTGGTGGGCCTGCGGAAGGAGAGCGCGCATGCCCGGGCGGCGCGCGAGGCCGGCTTCGAGGTGGAGGATTTCGCCTCCGCCGCGCGCGGGGCGTTTCTGGTGATGATGCTGCTGCCCGACGAGCTGCACGCGGAGATCTACGACAAGCATCTGCGGAAGGTCATGGACAGCGCGGCCTACCTGGCGTTCTCCCACGGATTCGCGGTCGCCTTCGATTTGCTCGAACTCGAGAAGAGCCGGCGCGTACTCCTGGTGGCGCCCAAGGGTCAGGGTCACGCGCTGCGGGCTTCGTTTGTGAACGGCGGTGGCCTGCCCGGGCTCATCGGCGTGCAGGGTCCCGATCAGGAGGAGAGCCTGAAAGTCGCTCTGGCCTACGCCAAGGCCTGCGGCGCGCTGGCCGGCGGCGGTTTTTTGAGCTCCTTCCGCGAAGAGGCGGTGAGCGATCTCTTCGGCGAGCAGACCGTGCTCTGCGGCGGCCTCATCGAGCTCATCACCGCGGCCTGGGAGCTGCTGGTGGCGCGCGGCTACAGCGCGGAGGGCGCCTACTTCGAATGTCTGCACGAGGTGAAGATCATCACCGATCTGGTGCACGAAAAAGGGGTCGACGGCATGCGCGAGGGAATCTCGCCCACCGCCGCCTTCGGCGGCCTGCGGGCCGGCCCGCGCGTGATCGGCAAGGAGAGCCGTGCCGCGATGGAGAAGCTTCTGGACGAAATCGAGGACGGAAGCTTCGCGAAAGAGTTCCTGAAGGAGCGGGCCCAGGGCTCGCCCTGGTTGAAGAGGAAGCGCGAGGAAGAGGCCAAGCACCCCATGCAGGAAACGGGCAGGGGACTGCGAGCCTTCCTTTCTCGTTGTCGTCTGAACGGACCAAAGGAGTAGAGATGAGCTCAGATCATTTCCCCGCGGAAGAGCCCGCGGCGCCCGCACCGCCCCGTCCCGAGCCTTCGGGTCCGCAGGGCCTTGCGCGTCTTTTCAGCATCATCGTATCGCCACGCGCCACCTTCGAGGCGATGGCGCGCCGCACCCAACCCTGGGTGGGAGTGCTGGCGGTCGTGATCTCGGTTGGATTGGGAAGCGCCCTCATCGCGCACATCTCCGGACCGGAGCAGATGGAGGCCGCCCTGAACGGACCCTTCGGGGACAAGCTGCAGGGCAACGAGGAGTACCTCAAGAAAATCGAAGAGGCCAAATCGCCCACGCTGGGCAAGCGCGTGGTGACGGCGCTGCAGGCCGGGCTCGGCGGCACGGTGGCCTTCGCCATCGGCGCCGTCTTCTACTGGCTGGCCTGCATGGTTGTGGGGGGCAAGGCGGGCTTCAAGCTCACCCTCGACGTGGTTTTCCTCTGCACCTGGGTGGGAGGTGGTCTGGCCCTCCTTGCCACGGTGCCCTTGGTCCTGGCCAAGGGATCGGCGCTGACGGTGGGCTACAGTCTGGCCCCGCTCTCGGGACTCCTCGGGGCGGGTTCGGACACCTCGAGCATCGGCTATCACTTCCTGCAGTCCTTCACCAATTTCTTTTCCATCTGGGAGCTCTTTCTCCTGGCGATCGGCTTTCAGGTCGTGCACCGGCTCAGCACGGGCAGGGCATGGTTCGCGGCCGCGGTGCCCTGGGTGCTCGGCAACGGCATCGGCCTCTTGATGTACGCCATATTCATGTAGCTGGAGGTGAGAGTCGCCGCCTCGCGCCGCGACGAGCTCGATGAAGAAGAAAGTCTGGATTGCCATCGGCATCGTCGTGGTGCTGGGAGCGCTCGTGATCGCCAATCTCGCCAGTCGCGAGAAACTCACCAAGGTGCGCGTGGATTCGGTCACGCGCGGGCCCTTGACCGAAGTCGTGAACGCCAGCGGAAAGCTCGAACCCAAGAGCAGCATCGACGTGAGCGCCACCATCATGGGCAAGATCACGCGCGTCGCGGTGCAGGAGGGCGACGTGGTGCACAAGGGGGACTTCCTTTTGGAGATCGATCCGGAGGAGTACCGCTCGGTGGTCACGGCGCAAAAGGCCGCTCTGCAGAGCGCACAGGGGGACCTGGCTTTGGCAGAGGCCAACAAGGAGAAGGCCGAACTCGATTTGAAGCGCGCCAAGCGTTTGAGCGATCAGGGACTCAGTACGGAGGATCAATACGAGTCGGCGCTCACCGCGGTGAAAGTGCAGGCGGCCCAGGTGAGCGCGGCGCAGGCGCGAGTGGATCAGGCCAAGGCCAACCTCTCCCGTGTGCGTCACGACCTGAGCAAGGTCACGCTCGACGCGCCCATCAGCGGCATCGTGACCCGCCTCAACGTGGAGGTGGGGGAGAACGCCATCATCGGCACCATGAACAATCCGGGCACCCTGCTTCTGACGGTAGCCGACCTGGACACCATGGAGGCCGAAGTGAAGGTCGACGAGACCGAGGTCGTCCGCGTCAAGTTGGGGCAGATGGCCAAGGTGGAGATCGACGCCTATCCCGACACTCTCTTCAACGCAGTGGTCACTGAAGTCGGCAACAGTCCCATCTTCTCCTCGACCGGTCTGGGCCAGGAGGCGGTCGATTTCAAGGTGGTGCTGCGCCTGCTCGACAAAATCGAGGGCGTGAGGCCGGGACTGTCCGCCACCGCTGACATCACGGTGGCGCAGCGCGACAGCTGTCTCTCCATTCCCATCGCCTCCCTGGTGGAGAGGGAGGGAAAAGAGGGCGTCTTCGTGCTGAACGAATCCAAGGAGGCGCAGTTTCGCGCGGTGGACGTGGGCATCGCGGGCGAGGAGCGCTTCGAGGTGCCGTCCGGACTGAAGGAAGGCGAAGTGGTGGTCAAGGGCCCCTTCACCGCGCTGCGTACCCTCAAGAGCGGCGAAAAGGTGGAAGTCGAGAAGGAAGAGAAGAAGTCCGAGAAGAACTCCTCCAAGAAGAACGCCGAGTCGGACCAGGACGAAGGCGAAGGCAAAGACAAGGACTGATCGTACTCTTCCGATCTCCGGGAGTGAGCCGATGAAGGCTGTTCAGCTGAACGAGGGCGTGGGGATCGCCCTGTCGAGCCTGCGTGTCAACAAGCTGCGCACCTTTCTCACCCTGCTCGGGAACATCGTCGGCGTCATGTCGGTCATCGCGGTGGTGTCGCTGCTGGACGGCATCGACCACTACGCGCGGCAGAAGGTTCTGGAAGAGGGCAGCGGTGTCTTCAGCATCGAGCGCGTCAACGGACTGCAGTTCATCACCGACGTCGATGCCTTCATGGACTCCCTCTACAACCCCAAGCTCACTCTGAAGGACGTCGACTATCTGCGCGAACACGTGCCCGCAGCCGCGGCGGTGGGCGCCAAGCAGTCCACCAATACTTTGGTGCAGTGGCGGGACGAACGCCTGGAAGACATCGAGGTCGATGGGCGCACCGAAGTCTATCCCGCGATCGAGGACATGCCTCTGAAGGAGGGGCGCCATCTGGCGCGGCTGGACGTGGAGCGCTCGCGGGCGGTGTGCGTGCTGGGCTACGAGATCGCCCAGAAGCTGTTTGGAGGGGACCGCGACCCGGTGGGCCAGAGGATCAAGATCGCCGACCGGCGCTACACGGTGATCGGCGTCCTCGCCAAGCGGGGAACCGTGCTCGGCAGCAGCCGCGACCGCTTCGTCATCATTCCGGTGACCACCTGGCAGAAGGTCTTCTCCGCGCGCCGCAGCGTGGAGATCCGGATCAAGGCCAAGGATGTGAACCAGGTCGCGTTGGCCATCGACGAGGCGAGCGTGGCGCTGCGCATTCGTCATCGATTGCATCCCGCGCAGAACAACGACTTCGCCATCGTGACCAGCGCGATTCTCCTGGAGCTGTGGCAGAAGATTCAGGGCTACATTCGCAAGGTTCTGGTGGCGACGGTCAGCATCAGTCTCATCGTGGGCGGGATCGTGCTCATGAACGTGATGTTGGTGTCGGTGACCGACCGCACCCGCGAGATCGGGGTCCGCAAGGCGCTGGGTGCCACCCGCACCAACATCCTCTGGCAGTTCCTGGTGGAGGCGGTCACCCTGAGCGTGGTGGGCGGCATCCTGGGAACTTTCATCGGCTTCGTTCTGGCGCTCCTGGTGAGCCTGCTCACGCCCATCCCGTCCAGCATCCAATTGCAGGCGGTGGGCCTGGGCATCGGCGTCACCCTGGTGCTGGGCATTCTCTTTGGAACCATTCCCGCGCACAAGGCGAGCCAACTCGATCCGGTGGAGGCGTTGCGGCATGAGTGATCGCGGCCGTTGGCGCCAGCTCTCCGGCGAGAACCTGCGCATCGCCTTCGAGGCCCTGCGCGCGCAGCGCATGCGCTCGCTGCTGCTCATTTTGGGCGTGTCCATCGGCACCGCCACTCTTCTGGCCATGATCTCCCTTCTCTTTGGCCTGAAGGAAAAACTGCGCGAGGACATCGTCTCGGCGAACCAGCCCTACCTCACCATTTCCAAGTTCGACTTTCTCGACGCGAAGGAGGCCAAAGAGGCCGCGAACCGGCGCGACTTCACGGTGTACGATTACGAGGAGTTGAAGGCGAGAGCCAAGACTCTGGACACGGTGGTGTACACCCACGAGCTGGGCCAGGGAGTGGCTCCCCCCATGCTGTTTCGCGGCAAGGAACGCTCGGAGTTCATCTGGGTCTGGGGTTCGTCTCAGGGCGCGACCGAAATCTTCAGCATGAAGATCGCGCTGGGGCGCTTTCTCAACTTCGATGACATCCAGCGCCGCCGCCGCGTGATCGTGTTGGGCTACGGTCCCTGGCAGCAACTCTTTCCCCACGCCGATCCTCTGGGGAAGGAGGTGCGCGTGGGCAACGAACGCTACCGGGTGATCGGTGTGTTTCAAGAGCGCAAGCACATCACGGGGCGCCTGGGTGAGAACTACGCCACCGTTCCCTACACCACCTTCGAAAAAGATTTCGCCACCGATCACGACCAGATCACGATGCAGGCCACGGTGCGCCGTGGCTTCACCCTCGATCAGGCCAAGAGCGAGGTCATCGCCATCATGCGGCAGCTGCGCGGGCTGCGTCCCGGACAGAAGAACGACTTCGCGGTGGTGGAGAGTCGAACTCTGCAAAAGCTGCTCGATTCGCTCACCATGGGGGTGATGCTCGCGCTGGTGGTGCTCTCCTCCATTGGACTTCTGGTGGGAGGCATCGGGGTGATGAACATGTTCCTGATCTCGGTGAGCGAGCGCACGCGCGAGGTCGGGGTGCGCCGGGCTCTGGGGGCGCGCCGGGGCGACGTGCTGCGCCAGTTCCTGGCCGAAGCCACGGTACTCACCGGACTGGGGGGAATCGCGGGCGCGATTCTGGGATACCTCTTGGCCCGTGGTCTCAACCAGCAGCTCAGCTTCCCCTTCTACTTCAAAGCGTGGATGTTGGCGCTCGCCCTGGGTTTTTCTATGATGGTTGGACTCATTTTCGGAGCGTATCCGGCCCGTCGCGCGGCGCGGATGCAAATCACCGATGCACTCAGAAACGAATAGGTTCATGTATGTCGTCGAAAGGTCTCGTCCTCGTTCTCGCGATCGCTTGTTTGGTCTTTGTGGGGGGATGCGCTTCCACCGGCGGTATGCCACAACCCGGCATGGGACTCTACCCCGCCTTTGACGCGCCGCGCATCGCGGAGAAGGGCTATCCCAACGATCTCAATCAGCCCTACTGGTGGCCGGCGGGCTCTCAGGGCGAGTGGGGAATTCTCTACGATGACGAGGGCGTCCCCTACGGGCCCAACACCTACTACCACTTCAAGACGCGTCTGGATCATCCCGACCTCGTGGTCACCGACAGCACCATGACCGGCAGGTGGTTCACGGTCAATCGCAGCGCGGGTGTGCGCGAGGAAATGACGGGTCGCTGGCTCGAATTGCACGACCTCTTCCACGAGGACATGAAGGACGCGCTGCACTTCAAGCCCGAAGGGAAGATCCAGATTTACGCTGCTCCCACCCTGATCGACTACAAGCGCGTGACCGGCAAGGATTTCTGGGTCACCCAGGTGGTGGACGGCCCTTTCATCGCCTACGAACCCATCGGGATTCTGTGGACGCGAACCCTGGCCCTGCACGCCATTCGCAACGGGGTTGCGACCTCATTCTTGGACATGAAGTGTCACGGAAACTTGCCCCATTGGTTGCGCTCGGGACTCGCGAGCTATCTCGCCGAGGAAGGCGGGGTGCTCGAGGACTTCATGAATCAGTTCCGCAGCTATCGCCCGGTGCTTCTCTCTTCGCGGGAAGTCGTGCGTACCATCTATCCGCTCACCGACAAGGAGAGCGGCCGCATCGCGCAGTACAACGCCTTCCTCATGGCGTGGCATCTGGCGCAGGACTACGGCTGGGACAAAGTGGTGCAGCTGCTCGACCTCCTGCAGCAAGGGGCGCTCTTCGAGGAAGCGGTGCCTCAGGTGTACGGGGTGGGCGTGCCGCGTCTGCTCGAGCTTCTGGATCCGCAGACGCTGGGGGACCCGGGCGCGCCGAAGAGCGAGAGCCCCGCGGCGCCCGCAACAAAGCCTGATTCCGCGCCGCAGTCGGGAGCCACGATGCAGTCGAAGGGCGGTGGCCGATGAACCACATCCGCGTTCGCTTCGCCCCCAGTCCCACCGGCACCCTGCACGTCGGCGGCGCCCGCACTGCCATCTTCAACTGGCTCTACGCGCGCTCGCAGCAGGGCGTCTTCATCCTGCGCATCGAGGACACCGATCAAGAGCGCTCCACCGAGGACAGTCATCAACAGATCCTGCGCGCGCTTCAGTGGCTGGATCTGGACTACGACGAGGGTCCGGGAGTGGGCGGAGAATTCGGTCCCTACGTGCAGAGCGAGCGCCGCGAAATTTACGATGACTACGCGCAGCAGATGCTCGACAAGGGCCTGGCCTACCGCTGTTACTGCACGCCGGAGGAGCTCGATGCGATGCGTAAGAAAGCGATCGCCGAGGGCCGGCAGAAAATCTACGAGCGCGTCTGTCGCGATCTCACTGCCGAGGAGCGCGAGGCCCGCGAGGCGGAGGGCCGCAGCTCGGTGATCCGGGTGCGCATGCCCGACGAGGGCTCGATCAAGTGGACCGACATCGTGCACGGGGACACCGAGTTCGAGTGCGCGGTGCTGGACGACTGGGTGGCGGTCAAGAGCGACGGCTTTCCCACCTACAACTTCGCCTGCGTGGTGGACGACGGGCTGATGCAGATCAGCCACGTACTGCGCGGCGACGATCACATCAGCAATACCCCGCGGCAGATTCACCTCTTCAATGCTTTCGGCTTCAAGCTGCCCAAGTTCGGACACTTGCCGATGATTCTGGGGCCGGACAAGCAGAGGTTGAGCAAGCGCCACGGCGCGGCGAGCGTGGAGGAATTCCGCGAGGAAGGTTATCTGTCGCAGGCTCTGGTGAACTACCTCGCGCTCCTGGGTTGGAATCCGGGCAGCCCGCAGGAAGTTTTCGAGATGCCCCAGCTCATCAAATCGTTTTCCTTGAAACGCCTGAACAACACCGCCGCCGTCTTCGATCCCGAGAAGTGCCGCTACATCAACGCCCAGCACATGAAGAATCTCGACGATCAGCAGCGCGCGGCGCTGGTGTGGCCGCGTCTGGTCAAGGCGGGGTTGGTCAAGAGAGAGGACGAGACGGCGCGCGCGAAGCTGAAGGAAGTCGTCAAGATCATGGGCGCGCGCATCAGCTTTTTGGGCGAGGCGGCCGAGCGTCTGGCGTGCTACTTCAGCGAGGAGTATCCGCGCGATCCGGAGACCGAAGAGAGTCTGGACGCGGAGGCGGTGGAGCGGCTCCGCGAGCTGGGGCGGCGGGTGGAAGCGCTGGACGAGTTCAGTTCTGCCGCGCTGGAGGCGCTCATGCGGGCCTATGCCGAGGAGTTGGGCGTGAAGCTGGGCGAGCTGGTGCACCCCACGCGCGCGGCCCTGACCGGCCAGAAGGTGGGGCCGAGCCTGTTTGCCAGCATGGAGGTGCTGGGCAAGGGGACGGTGGTGAAACGCTTGCTCGGCGCGGAGGCGAGCTGACTTCGAATCGGCGTTCGGTGCGCGGAGGGCCCTGAATCGCGGCGCGGCGCATCGTAGCTTGCCAAGCGGGCCCCTCTTGTCTAATTATTGACGCTCATTGCCCGGTCGTCCAACGGCAGGACAACTGACTCTGGCTCAGTCGATGGGGGTTCGAATCCTCCCCGGGCAACCACATTTTTGGCGCGAAAGAGCCCAGCTTCGGCTGGGCTTTTTCGTTGGGGGGAGACAAGCTCACGGTTTCGGAAGTCACGGAAGTCACGGAAGTCACGGAGGCATCGGTGTCGGTTTCCACGGGGGGCGGTGCGCCCGAGGCGCAGGCGCTGAGCGTGAAGGCGCCGATGAGGATCCACGAGAGGAGACGATGCACTCTGACTCCAGTCAGTAATCAAAACGTAGATGGTCTGTGATTGGTTCGATCCATCGCACGCCGCGCGGAGGTTCTCTTTTTCTTCTGCCTCACGGCCCGTCGATTTTATAGCCGGCTATAAAAATTGGGTCTCGGTTGAGCGCTTGCCAAGGCTCGGGTTTCGATTCTCCAGCGGGCTGCCTTCGTGGGGCCCGTCGAGAGTGTACCCGGGTATACGGCTGCGCGGCTGATCGAGTGTACCCGGGTATACGGCTGCGCGCCTGATCGAGTGTACCCGGCTACACCGCTGCACGGCTCACCGAGTGTACCCGGCTACACAGAGCACCGTCACGCTGAGAGCAAAAGAGCGCGCCGGCGCGAATTCCCCGCGGGAGATTTTCGTTCTCGCCAAATGATCAGGGGCAAGCGGCCCCGATGAGTTCCCCCCGGTGCCGATCGAGGAGGAAGCGGAGATGTTCCGACGCTTCCTGGTCCTGCTCAGCCTGACAGCATTCTTCGCGATCGCCCTGGGGGCCGTTGCGCCGGCGCAGCACGAACTCAAGCGCGAGTTCCTCGGTGCCGGCGGCCGCAAGGCCGTTCGCCTGGACCGAGAGCTTCGCCACAGCGTGGGCCAACCGATCACCGGCAGGTCCAGCAGGCCAGAGCGCATCGTGCGTCACGGCTTCTGGGCAAAGAAAAACTCGGGTACGGCCACCGCGGTCCTAGATCCGACGCCCACGCTGCCCAAGAGCACTCGCCTGGACCAGAACCATCCCAATCCCTTCAACCCCCGCACCACCATCAGCTACGCGCTTCCTGCGGACGGACACGTCTTGCTCAGCCTCTATGACGTCCGTGGACGGCGCGTGGCCACCCTGGTGAACCAAGACCAGAGTGCGGGAGAACACAGTCTCGTCTTCGCTCCCAATGATTTGGCGAGCGGAGTCTATTTCTACCAACTCAAGGCTCCCGGTTTCGAGCAAGTCCGGCGCCTGGTCCTGGCGCGCTGACGCGCCGCTACGTCTTGCGAAAGGAGAAGCCCATGCGCCGGTTTGCATTTTTCAGACACCTCTCTTCGGGGCCGTTCCTCGGAGTGTTCACCTTCCTCGGGATGCTCGCGTTCCTCGGGATGCTCGCGCCTCTCAGCGCACTCACCCCCCTGGCTAACTTGGCCTCCCCCGCCCACGCCGCGGTTCCTGAGACCATCGGCTGGCAGGGGATCGTCGAAGACGGCAGCGGCACCGCGCTGCAGGGAAGTCACACCCTCGTCTTCCGTCTCTACGACGATCCTTCCGCGGGGACCAAGTTGTGGGAAGAGACGCAAGTCCTCGATCTGGTGGACGGCCTCGCCGAAGCCACCCTGGGTTCTGTCGACTTCGCTCGGCTCGGTCGACTTCGACCAGAGCCTGTGGTTGGCGCTCACGGTGGACGGCGGCAGCGAGCTCAGCCCGCGCAGTGAACTCAGTGCGGTGCCCTACGCCCTGGCCGTCGACGATCAGGCCGCGGTGAAGACCCTCAACGGTCTCACGGGCGCGGTGAATCTGGTGGGTGGAACCAACGTCAGCGTGGTGCCCAATGGCAACGACCTCACCATCAACGCCACAGGCGGCGGAGGCGCCGACGGTGACTGGAACATCAACGGCAACGACCTCACCCTCGGAGTCAGTGGCAACGTCGGAGTGGGAGAGACCAGTCCCGAGCACAAGCTGGATCTGCACACTCCCATCGAAGTGCCCGTCTCGATGCGCATGCGCTCGGGAGGATCGTGGTCGCTGGTCATGGAGCAGAGTCCCCAGAGTGTGTTCTCGATCACCAACGGCGGTTCGCAGCGCCTGGCGATCGAACCCAACGGTCAGGTGGGCATCGGCACCACTGCGCCTGACGCGCTTCTGCACCTGAACTCCTCCAGCCAGCCCAACGAGATCCTCCTGGGGCGCGACACGGGCACCGGCGCCGCGCCTTTCGAGGACCTGGGCGTGCGCCTGAGTCCTTCGAAGTTGGAGTTCACTCGCTGGTACGATCTGGGCGAGTCGGGCGTGGGTCTGGCCCACGGAGGAATCTACTCCACCGGCCTGGCGTGGGTACTCGACGGCATCTCCGGCACCGCGGCCGGCTTCAACGTCGGCGGAGGGCTGGGCGCGAAGGACATCATCAATCTGAACGGGAGCGGTAACGACGTCGACATCCGTTTTCACAACGGTGCCGGGGTCAAGTGGTACTTGCGCAACTCGGTCTCCGACGGGGACGACTTCGTGATCCGCGCCGGTAGCAACAGTCTGCCCGCCATTCAGATCGACTACGACACCCGCAACTCGGTCTTCGGCGGCGCGGTGACGCCCTCTGCGGGAAGCCTGTTCACCCTGGGAACTTCCAGCAAGCGCTGGAGCGTGGTCTACGCGATGGCGGTGGACACGCCGTCGGACCGCCGTCTCAAGAAGGACATCGCGGACCTGGATTACGGGCTCGACGAACTGATGAAGCTGCGTCCGGTGAGTTTCAGCTGGAAGAAGCTGCCGCAGCGCGGACGACAGCTGGGGCTCATTGCCCAGGAGCTGCGCGAAGTCCTGCCCGAGATCGTCCACGAAGGCGACGATGCACAGAAGAGTCTGAGCGTGGAGTACGACCAGTTGATTCCCGTGCTCATCGCTTCGCTGCAGGAACAACAGAAGCAGATCGAAAGCCAGAGAGAAGAACTCGCGCGCCAGGGTGAAGCCCTCAGCGCCCTGCGACTGCAGGTGGCCGCGCAGACGACGGCCAAGGAAGTTGATGCGAGCGTCGTCGCGGCGAGCGTAAAGCGTTAAACGAGAGGAGCGCTGCCGCTCACGCGAGGTGCGAGCGCCGTCGGAGGTTCCGCACGAGGAGGGAGCCTACGAGCAGGACGAAGACGGCGAGAGCGAGGAGCCGGGCCCGATCGTGGTCCGGCTCTTCGTGTCTTGCAAGCGCGAGCACCGGTTCGGTCGCCACCCCGGCCAAAACGAAGGCCGAGCGATCGCGGTGCAAAAACCCCTCTTCGCGCAGACGCGTACGCGCCGTCTTCATGGCCATCGCGCGATTCTGGCCGGATCCGAGCGCGGAGTAGAACTCCTCCATGAAATGCCGCGCCGCGCCGTCCTCCACGTCCCAACGCGACATGACCACGCTGCGCGCGCCCGCCACGAAGAAGGAGCGCATCAAGCCCAGGGTCCCCTCGCCCACGTAGCTCAGTCCACCTCCGGTGCGACATCCGCTCAGGGTGACCAGGTCGGCGTGGAAGGGATGGGCCTCGATCTCGCCCGCGGTGAGCCGGTCGTCCTCGCCGCCCGCCAAGAGCAGCGCCGACTGTTCGGGGTAGACCGGATCGACCACCGCGTGCGTGGCGAAGTGCAGAACTCCCAGGTCACGATCGATGAGTTGCAGAAACTGACTCTTGGAGGCCTCCGCACCCATGAGGGAGTGCCCGCGTCCCCGCGTGATCGTGCGCGCTTCCTCGCGCGCCTGCGGCAGGGGCAGGCCCAGGACGTCCCGGAAGCGGGTGAGGGCCAGCGAGCTTTCCTTCGAGAGATCGAAAGTGGGATCGGCGAAAGCGTACACGCCCTCGCTGGGCGCAAGCCGATTCTCCAAGGCGTCCCAGGTGGTGGCCGAAGGAACCAGGGCGGTGGCGTAGTGTTCGCCGAGGACCCGCTGGCTCCCCTCGCTCTGATACCGCAAGGCATCGAGCGGAAGATCGCTCAAGCTGCCCGGTAGGGAAAACAGCACACCGCGTCCGTCCTCGGGTAAATCTGCCACCAAAGGTCCCACCAGGGCATCGCCCAGTCGTGTCAAAGGCGGGTCGCAGAGCTCGTCGGGCGAGCCCTTGGCCATGTGGTAGTTGGCGATCTCCAGATCGGCCATCAGGGAGTGGGGAACCGCGAGCCGCACCACCTTGATGCCCTCACTACTCACGATGAAGGCGAAGCTGGCGCCGGCCAGACTCTCGGACAGATGCACGTAGACCGCCCCCGATTCGCCCAGCCTCTCCTGTAGACTGCCAAGTTCGAGGATCGCGGCCTCGGTGCTCTCTGGCGCGAGCTGTTCGCGCAGCAGCCAGGCCCGCCCGCGTTCGGCCACCGCCCAGGCCTCCTCCACCTTACCCTGGCGCAAGAGACAGTCGGCCAGGTCGCGATGGGCCAGACCACCGCGGCGGTAGAGGCCCATGCGCGTGACTTCGTCCGGAGCTTGGGCGCGCAGACTCTCCAGAATGGTCAGAGTCTCCTCTAGATAAGACTTGGCGTCCTCGAGACGATCCGATTCGAGGTAGGCGGCTCCGATGAGATTGCGCACCGGCAACGCGTCGAACTCCTCGCCGGCCGCCTCGCGCTGGGCGAGGACCTTGCGCAGCTCACTCAGGGCCTCCGCCCCGTGACCGGTCTCCACCAGCACTTCGCCGCGGATCATGCGCACCATGAGAAGCTGTTGGCGGTTGTCCATTTCCTTCCACAGGGCGAGAGCGGAATCGACGTCGGCCAGGGCGAGCTCGACCGGCTCGCCGCGCAGCATCTTGAGGCGGCCGCGGTTGGCCAGGGCGGTGGCGATGAGGTCCTTCTGGCCGAGTTTGTAGGCCATCGCCGCCCCCGCTTCGAAGGAAGCCAGGGCCTCCTCGCTGCGCTGCATCTCCAGCAAAACCAGTCCGCGCAGGACGTAGACGCTGCCCAAGCCGCGGTCGAATTGCGCGTCCTCGAAGCAGACCTTCGCCGAATCGATGGCCGCCGAGGCCTCGGGCAGACGGTTCAAGTTCATGAAGCAGTTGGCGATGTTGTTCCAGGCGATTCCCTCGCCGCGGCGGTCATTCTTGTCGTGGCGCAGGACGACGAGTTCGTGGAAGAGCTGGATTCCGCGCGCATAGTCGCCGGCCTGACTCACTCCCACCGCGTTCATGTTGAGCAGGGCCATGATCTGCGGGGTGGACTCGGCGGCGCGGGCGGCCTTCAGACCCTCTTCCCACAGCGCGCGCGCGTGTTCCATCTCTCCGTGGCGGAAAGAGAGCAGTCCGGCGATCTCCAGCAGCTTGGAGCGCAGGCTGTCCTGTTCACCGCGGGCCAGCCGCGGCTCGAGCGACTCCAGGCGCTTGGCCAACGCGCTCGCGCTCTCGGGATCCAGATCGGGCCGGTACTCCGCCAGAGCTTCGCTCGCCTCTTCGTCGAGGTCCTGGGCCAGCACGAACGACCAGCCGCCGAAGAGACAGCACACGAGAAGGAAAGCGGCGGCGAGATGGCGCTGCAGCTGCGGACACGCCGCGCGTGGAGCCAAAAACGAGATCGAGTAGAGATCCATGGGCACCTACGCAAGGGGCGGGCAAGGTGGGAACCGCGCGAAGTGTAGCACGTCCGCACGCGCGGGGGCGAAGAAGAAACGCAATTGCCCGCTAGCTGCTTTCTTGGCGCATCTGCTAGCATCGGCCACCGAGCCGCGAGAGATTTTTCCCTGGGCGAAACATTCAGGATGGACCGCGCAACCAGCAACGCCGCCGCCGAACACTGGAGCCAGAGGCTCCGGGAGCGTTTCATGGAAGTCAGCGCGCGGCGCGTGCCGGCCGCCGAAGTGGAGGACCTGGTCCAGGAGGCCATGACCGTTGTCCTGTGCCGCGCGCAGCAGATCGAGAGCGAACGGCTGGTGGAGGGACTCCCGCCGCTGGCCTGGTGCTTTCAAGTGCTGCGCAACACCATCGGCAATTTCTACCAGAGGAATGCGCGCGCGAAACAGGAGAGCGAATTGATCGAGCTGGCGAGCGTGAGCGCGGGTGGCACTCCGGCCGAGGCTCTCGAACAGAAGGAGCTGCTGCAGCGCTTGAACGAGGCGCTTCAGGAGCTGCGCGCGGGCGACCGACAATGCTGGGGTTTCTTGAGCCGTCTCGCCGATGGGGAGAAGCCGCGACGACTGGCTCAAGACGCCGGCCTGAGCGAGGCGGTGCTCTACCGTCGCCTCTATCGTTGCCGTCAGAAGTTTCGCCGTCTCCTCGAAGAGAGAGGGGTGCGAGTGTGAAGGACAACAAGCAGCTGCCGGAGCGCTTGGAGAGAGCAAACGAACTCAGCGAGGAGCAGGGCGCGCGACTCCTGGCCTATCGCGCAGGCAGCATGAGCGCGGGCGAGCAGCGAGACTTCGAGCAGGAGTTACTGGATTCTCCGCGAGCTGGCGCGCGCGTTCTATGAGGCCGAAGGGCTGGACGCGGTGCTGCGCGCGGGGCAGCCCTTTGCCAAGAGACGCTGGCGGCGTTTACCGAGGCGTCTGCTCATCCCGCTGGCGGCGGCGGCGATTCTGGCGGTGGCGCTGCTGCCCCATCCCTCCCTGCGCACTCCTCTCGAGCCGGCGCCGGTGTACCGCGGAGAGCAGGGCGAACTCCAGGCCCTCGCTCCGGTGGGCAGCGTGGCCACGCCGCAGCTCGAGTTCCGCTGGAGCAGCTTCCCCGAGGCCCTGCGCTACCGGGTGGAGGTCTTCGACGCCGATTCGCACGAGGTCTTTCAGCTGGTGAGCCAGGACACCAGTGCGGTGGTCGACGCTTCGCAGCTGTCCGAGATGGGGAGCGGCGCCGGTTTCTGGCGCGTCACCGCGCTCGGCGAGCTCGACACCCAGCTCACCCGCTCGGCCCCGGCGCCCTTGCGCCTGGTCGCGGGAAACTGAAGAGACGCCGCCGCGCGTTTCGTGACCCGCCCCAGCTGGCCCCGCGTCTTTTGTCCCGCAGCTTCGTCGCGCTCAGTTCTGCTTCTGAATCTTGGCCCAGGTGTCGCGCAGTCCCACCGTGCGGTTGAACACCAGCGCGTCCGGCTTGGAATCGGGATCGAGGCAGAAGTAGCCGTGGCGCAGGAACTGATAACCTTGGCCCACCTCGCCCTCGGCGAGCGAGGGCTCCACGCGACAGTTCTCCAGGACCTCGAGCGAGTCGGGGTTCAACACGGAGTGCAGGTCCCCCGCCTCTCCCGGGTTCTCCACCGTGAAGAGCTTTTCGTAGAGCCGCACCGTGGCGGGCAGGCTCTGGGCCGCGCTCACCCAGTGCAGGGTGCCCTTGACCCGGCGGCCATCGGGCGCCTCGCCGCCGCGGCTCTTTGGATCGTACTCGCAGCGCAGTTCGACGAGCTCACCGGCCTCGTTCTTCACCACATCGGTGCAGGTGACGAGGTAGGCGTGCTTGAGCCGCACCTCACGCCCCGGCGCGAGCCGGAAGAACTTCCGCGGCGGATCCTCCATGAAGTCGCCGCGCTCGATGTAGATCTCGCGCGCGAAGGGAATCTCGCGGCTACCCGCGCTCTCGTCCTCGGGGTTGTTGATGGCCTCCATCCACTCGACTTTGTCCTCGGGATAGTTCTCGATGACCACTTTGAGCGGATCGAGCACCGCCATCACCCTGGGGGCGTTGGCGTTGAGGTCCTCGCGCAGGGTGTGCTCCAGGAGTGCGATGTCCACCACGCTGTCGCGCTTGGCCACTCCGATACGCTCGGCGAAAGTGCGGATGGCGGCGGGGGTGTAGCCGCGCCGGCGCAGCCCGGCCAGGGTGGGCATGCGCGGATCGTCCCAGCCCTTGACCACTTTCTCCTGCACGAGCTGCAGCAGCTTGCGCTTGCTCATCACCGTGTAGTTCAGGTTCAGCCGCGCGAATTCGATCTGCTGCGGATGGCACTCGACTTCGAGTTCGTCAAGAAACCAGTCGTAGAGCTCGCGGTTGATCTCGAACTCCAGGGTGCACAGCGAATGGGTGATGCCCTCGATGCTGTCCTCCAGGCAGTGCGCGAAGTCATAGAAGGGATAGATGCACCACTTGTCGCCGGTCTGGTGATGGCTCGCATGCCGGATGCGATAGATCAAAGGGTCGCGCATCTTCATGTTGGAGGCGCCCATGTCGATCTTGGCCCGGAGCACGTGCGTGCCGTCCTCGAATTCGCCGTTTTTCATGCGGGTGAAGAGATCGAGGTTCTCCTCGACACTGCGCTCGCGGTAGGGACTGGGCGTGCCCGGACTCTTGACCGTGCCGCGGTTGCGGCGGATCTCCTCTTCGCTCTGCGAGTCGACGTAGGCCTTGCCCTTCTTCACCAGCTGCAGCGCGTACTCGTACATCTTCTCGAAGTAGCTGGAGGCGTAGTAGAGCCGCTCCTCCCAGTCGAAGCCCAGCCAGCGCACGTCGTTCTGGATGGAAGCGACGTACTCGGGGTCCTCCTTGGCCGGATTGGTGTCGTCGAAGCGCAGGTTGCACAGCCCGCCGAACTCGCGCGCCACCCCGAAATTCAGGCAGACGGACTTGGCGTGTCCGATGTGCAGGTAGCCGTTGGGTTCGGGGGGAAAACGGGTGTGCACCCGGCCCCCGTTCTTCCCCGCGGCGAGGTCCTCGCGGATGAGGTCACGAATGAAATCCCGGCTCTCCTTGGCATCAGAAGAGCTCTCGGGCTTGGCGTTGGCGTCGTCGGGGGGATTCATGATGGGATGGCTTCTTGGAAAACGGCCTCGAAATGGCGGCGGGGCGGGCGTTCTTCGAGCGCGCGCGGCCGCGTGGAGGCCACAGACTAATCTCCACGCCGCGCGCTGTCCAGGGGGCGCCAATGCGCGCGTGCCGCCGGTTTACACCCTTTGTTCGGGCTGTGCCCCGCAGGCTCACAGGCGCTCGCGGCGCGCGCCGTGGCTTGCGCCCGTCGCCCCGTTTTATATACTTCACGCTCCATGGCATCAGTGGCCCCTTCGTCTAGTGGCCTAGGACGCCTGGTTCTCAGCCAGGTAACAGGGGTTCGATTCCCCTAGGGGCTGCCAATTCGAGAGCCCTCCGCGGCACGCGGGGGGCTCTCTTTTTGCCCGCTGCATTGCGCACGGCCCCGCGAGCGGGGTCACTTCGGCCTGGCTCCATCGGCCGCCCCGGCCCGACCCTTCGTGCCATCGCGCTCCACGCCGGGGAAAGCCGCGCCCGCCGCCGCCGCCCGTGCCCTGCGGCGGCACGGACTCTGCTCCACCCTAGGGCTACCAGAGTACCTGCCGAGTGCCCCGATGCAGATCGGGAGCTAGCGTGAACATCGTCCATTACCTGCCCGCCCTGGGCCTGGGTGCTTTGACCATGGCACTCGCGGTCCTCTTGCGCGGCGTCGTCGGCGTGCACCGCCGCCGCCAACGTGAACAGGAGCAGCTGGATCTGGCCACCCTGGCCGAGAGCCGCGGATTGAGCCCCCAGGAACAGCGCCTGCCCCGTTCGCTGGTGGATGCCGCTTCCACTCTGGGTGGCAAGGGCCGCGAGGGGGGACTCTCCTGCGTCCTGCGCGGGAGCGACGGCCTGGGCAGCTACTATCTCTGCCGCCGGCGCACGAGTCATGGCTCGCAGCAGGCCGTCCTTTTCGAAAACAAACTGCTCACCCTGCGTGGACTGCGGATCTCTCCGGTCAACCAGAGCGGGAGCCGCTGGCAAACCCTCAAGCGCAAGCTGCGCCACGAGAGCCCGCCCGGCTTCGCCCTGCGGATGGAATGGGAATGCGAGACGGACAGCGTGGACCAGCGCTCGGTCCTGATGGCGCAGGCGCTCTATTTGTTGATGGCGGACGCGCGCGAAGTCGTGGAACCGCTGTCCATTCATTTACAGGTGGAGGATCAGAGGATCGCGATCCACGCGCGCCGTCCGCTCAGCGGGGACGCTCTGCGCGTGTTCACGGATGTCGCGATCGAGTTGCGCCGGCTGGTGGCCGAGGTTCCGCGCAGCAGCGGGGCCCTGCGTCTCTCGCCGGGCGAGAGCGGCGCCGTCAAACCGACCGAGAGCGAGATCACGCGCGCGGTGCGCATGACCGAGTTCCCGGCCACTCGCAGCGGCGCCGCGGTGCCCTACGGCAGCTTGGCGACGGTGCGGGAGACTCCGCCGGCCAAAGTGCCTAGCGCCACTTGAGCAGCAGGGTCTTGGGATCGAGTTCGATGTGCAGGTCGGCCACGTCGGGATTCTCGTGGTCCTTGACGAGTTGCAGCCGCACCTCGTTGCCCTTGGAGACCAGGCGCACCACCACCGAGAGGTACTCCAGGTAGGGCTGCAGGCGCAGCGGCACTCCCAGTTCGTCGCGCTCATCCTCGCGGTGACCCTGCGCGGAGATCCAGATCTGGGTCTCGCTCTCCTGGGCCATCTTCTTGACCGCGGTGAGACTCTCGGTGAGCTCGTCGGGACCCAGCTGTTCCCAGGCGGGGAAGCCGTCCAGGATGATGCAGCTGGGCACGAAGTCGATGTGCTCCTTCATGTAGATCATGGCCTGCTGGAGGCGCTCCAGGCTGAAGGAGCCGTGCAGGAAGCTGTGGATCATGCGGCGGCGTTCCACCTGCAGGTGCACTTCGGTGCGGTCCTCCAGCCCCGTTCCCTGCGCGAGATCGCGGAAGACTTCCTCGTAGTACTCGCGCACCCGCTCCGCGGTGTGCTCGGTGTCGACGTGGAGGACTTTCTCCCCGCCCATGCAGACGTCCAAGCCCACGTCCACCAGAAAGGCGGTCTTGCCCACCCCGGCGCGGCTCATGACCAGGCCGATGTTGCCCCGACCCAGGCCGCCGTGGATGGAGCGCTCGAAGACCCTCAGAGGGCTCCGGTTCTTGAGATCCTTGCCGTAGATCATGCGAAGACTCCTGTCGGCCAGCTCTTGGTCGGCTGGCTCTTGGTCGCCTGGCTTTCGGTCGCCTAGCTCTTCCCGGCGGCGCGTTTCTCCAGCCACTTGGCCCTGAGTTCCTCGGCCACTTCCTGCGGCGCCTTGCCGTAGCGTTTGAACTCCATGCTGAACTCGGCCTTGCCCTGGGTGCTGCTGCGCAGAATCGTGGCATAACCGAACATTTCGCTCAAGGGGACCTCGGCGTCGATGCGCACGAAGCCCGCGTCCTCGGTGGTGCCCACGATCATGCCGCGGCGCTGCATCACCGTGGCCAGGATCTCGCCCTGGAACTCCGAGGGTCCCTCGACCGAGACCAGCATGATGGGCTCCAGGGCGACCGGCTTGCACTTGAGGTAGTTTTCGCGGAACGCGCCCCTGGCCGCGGCCTGGAAGGCGGTGTCGCTACTGTCGACCGCGTGGTAGGCGCCGTCCTTCAGGTCGACCTTGATTCCCACCACCGGGTAACCGATGTACTCGCCGCGGTCCAAAGAAGCCCGGAAGCCCTTCTCCACCGCGCTGATGTACTCGGAGGGAATGCGTCCGCCCACCACGTGGTTCTCGAAGAGGAATTCGCCTTCCTCTTCCTGCGGTCCCAGGGTTCCCACCACGCGACCGTACTGGCCGCTGCCTCCGGTCTGCTTCTTGTGCACGTAGTCGAAATCCACCGACTGGGTGATCGTCTCGCGGAAGGCGACCTGGGGCGCGCCGGTTTCGACTTCGGCCCGGAATTCGCGCTTCATGCGTTCGACGTAGACTTCCAGATGCAGCTCGCCCATGCCGGCGATGATGGTGTCGCCCGTCTCCTCGTCGGTGCCGGCGCGGAAAGTGGGATCTTCCTTGGTGAAACGCGCCAGGGCCTTGGCCAGATTTTGCTGGGCGTTGTTGTCCTTGGGAGTGATGGCCAGCTTGATCACCGGCTCGGGCACGTGCATCGAGCTCATGGAGGCCTCGAAGCTGCCGTCGGTGAAGGTGTCGCCGCTGGCGCAGTCCACGCCGAAGAGGGCCACGATGTCGCCGGCCTGGGTACCTTCGATGTCCTCCATCTGGTCGGCGTGCATGCGCACCAGGCGGCCCACCTTGACGCGATTCCCGCTGCGCATGTTCACGATGGTGTCGCCCTTTTTCAGGGTGCCCTGGTAGACGCGCAGGTAGGTGAGCTGCCCGTAGGGGCTCACCTCCAGCTTGAAGGCCAGGGAGAGCAGGGGCTTGTCCGGCGAGACCTCGACCGGGAAAGTGACTTCCTCGCCCTTCTCGATGCGCACCGCCTCGTTCTGCACTTCGGTGGGATCGGGCAGATAGAGGGTGACCGCGTCCAAGAGCAACTGCACCCCGCGGTTCTTGTAGGCGCTACCCATGAACACCGGAGTGAGTTCGCGCGCGATGGTGGCGCGTCGCACCGCCTCGTGGATGAGCTCCTCGGTGACCTTGTCCTCCAGCATGGCTTCCATCAGCTCGTCGGAGTGCATGGAGGCCGCATCCAGCATCTGCTCGCGTCGCGCCTGCGCCTCGGGCAAGAGACCGGCGGGAATTTCTTCCTCGCGCAGCTTCTCGCCGTTATCCCCGTCGAAGTAGATGGCCTTCATCTTCACCAGGTCGACCACGCCCTCGTGCTTCGCTTCCAGGCCGATGGGGATCTGCATCATCACCGCGTTGTGCTTGAGCTTCTCGCGCAGCTGCTCGGTCACCCGCATGGGGTTGGCCCCGGAACGGTCGCACTTGTTGATGAAGGCCAGGCGCGGCACGTTGTAGCGTCGCATCTGCCGGTCGACGGTGATCGACTGGCTCTGCACGCCGGCCACCGAGCACAGCACCAGCACCGCTCCGTCGAGCACGCGCAGGGCGCGCTCCACCTCGATGGTGAAGTCCACGTGGCCCGGGGTGTCGATGATGTTGATCTGGTGGTTCTTCCAGGTGCAGTAGGTGGCGGCGGAGGCGATGGTGATCCCACGCTCGCGCTCGAGTTCCATGGAGTCCATGGTCGCGCCGACGCCGTCCTTGCCCCGTACCTCGTGGATGGCGTGGATGCGTTGGGTATAAAAAAGGATTCTCTCGGTGAGGGTGGTTTTCCCCGAGTCGATGTGCGCGGAGATCCCGATGTTGCGGACCTTCGAGAGATCTGAAGTCACGGTGGACACGGCGTCCTCCTACAGAGCCAAAAATTCTGCCGAAAAACCGGCGCAAGATAGGTCGATTTGAGGGCTTGGCAAGTTTTTCGACGATCGAGGCGGGCCCACGCCACGCCCAGCCGCCCGGATTCAGCGGCGCAGGACCTTCAGCAGGGTCCCCGCGGGGATCGAATCCTGGGGCTCATGGCCGTTCAAAAGAGCCAGGCCGCCGCTCCCCAGATCGACGTCCTCGGGAAGGGGCCAGGCCGCGACTTGCTCGCTGAAGGGAGCGTTGCGCGTGGTCTTGATGATGTGCAGGGTCACCGGCTTCAGGTTCAGAAGGGCCGGATCGCTGAGGGCAGCGAAACCCTGCGCCACATTTACGAAAGTAGAGCGAAAACGTTCGAAATCACTGCTGGTGCTCAGACCATGAAAGATGAAGAGATGGTCGCCGCGGTTGATGAAGGTGGAGACCAGGCTCAAGGGGGTCTGCTGCTCGTCGCTGGCGTGCAGGGTGCCGAACTGCTGGATGGCGGGCCAGCCGCCGATGCTCAGGCTGCGGGTCTGTCCCACCGTGACTTCCGCCTTCTGGGCGAAGTCCCGCGCGGCGCTGGCGGGGTCCTGGGCCGCCTCGGCCCCGAAGAACACGGCCGCGTCGCCCTCCGGCGAGGCCATCTGCACCTGGCTGGAGGTGTTGACCACTTGCCAGCCGCCGGGCACCGGGAAGCGGAAGCGCAGCATGGGGTGCACGAACTCGTCCCCCTTCACCACCCCCTGGCGCGGGTCGGTCCCGAAGACGAGGCCCTCCAGCCGGCTCAGGTAGTTGTTGCGCTGCACCCGGAAGGGCCCCGGGAGCTTGCTCTGCCACTCCTGGGTCAGGGTGTTCACGGTCTGGTAGCGCTCGCCCGGATCGGGATGGGTACTGGTCCAGTTGGCCAGTCCGCTGCTGCCCCCGTAGAGAGAATCCAGAGTTTGGAAGAAGTCGGCCATCTCGTGGGTGTCGTAGTGCAGCTTGCTGGCGTACTCCACCCCCAAGCGGTCGGCCTGGCGCTCGTCGTCGCGGCTGTACTTGAGCATCAGGAGCTGCGCGGCCGCCCCGCCCAGCTGCGCGTAGTGGGCCACGGTGGAATTCAGCGCCGCGCCCAAGGAGAGTCCGGCCCCGATCAACACCTGCTTGGTGTACTGCTGCGCGCTGTGGCGCGCGGCCACGTGCCCCACCTCGTGCCCCATCACTCCGGCCAGGGCGGCCTGGTCGTTGAGGTAGGCCAGGATGCCGCGCGTGACGTAGACGTAACCGCCGGGCACGGCGAAGGCGTTCACCACCGAGTCGTCCAGGAGGCGAAACTGGAAACTCTCGTTGGGGACGTGACTCACCGGGATGATGCTCTGGCCCACGCTGTCCACGTAGGCGGCCAGCTGCTTGTCGTTCACCAGTCCGTACTGATCCACGATCTGCGTGTCGCTGCTCTCGCCCAGCGATTCCATCTGTGACTCGCTCATCAGCGAGATCTGATGCTTGCCGGTGACGGGATTCACCGCGCAGGCCATGAGCAATGCGGGCAGCAAGAGGACGAAGAACCCGCTCCAGCGGGCGCGCTGCCACGCGGCGTCGCGAGCTGCGGGCTGGCTCAGGGAGTTCATAGCGCGCTCTCGGTCTTCAGGTCCGGGCGGCTCAGCGAGTGGTACAGGGTATCGCGCTGCACCGGGATGCGCCCCGCCTCGCGAATGAAGGTCTCGATCTGCGGACGGGTCATGCCCTTGCCGGCCACGCCGCCCGCGGCCTGGGTGATGCGCTCGTCGATGATGGTCCCGTCCAGGTCGTTCGCGCCGAAGCACAGCGCGACCTGCGCGATCTTTTGGGTGAGCATGACCCAGTAGGCCTTGATGTGGTCGAAGTTGTCCAGCATGAGGCGGCTCACCGCGATCATCTTCAGGTCGTCGAAGCCGTCGGTCGCGCCCATGTGCCCCTCGAAGGGCGTGTTCTCGGGATGGAAGGCCAGCGGAATGAAACACTGGAAGCCGCCGGTCTCATCCTGCAGTTCGCGCAATTGGATCAGGTGGTCGACGCGCTCCTCGTAAGTTTCCACGCAGCCGTAGAGGATGGTGGCGTTGGTGCGTACTCCGGCCTCGTGCACCATCCTGGCCACCTGCAGCCAACGCTCGCCGCTCATCTTGCGCTGGGCGATGATGTCGCGCGCGCGCGGCGCGAAGATCTCCGCCCCGCCGCCGGGACAGGAGCCCAATCCCGCGTCGCGCAGAAGCTCCACCGTTTCCGGCACGCTCTTCTCCGCCAGATGCGCCAGCCAGTCGATCTCCACCATGGTGAAGGCCTTCAGATGAACCTCGGGAAAGGCCTCTTTGAGCGCGCGCAGAATTTCCAGGTAGTGCGGAAACTTCCACTTGGGATGCAGCCCGCCCACGATGTGGAACTCGGTGACCTCGGGCGAGTAGTCCTTGCGCGCCAACTCCACGCATTCTTGCGGGCTGTAGGCCCAGGTGCCCGGCGCGTTGGGGATGTCCTGATAGGCGCAGAGCTCGCAACCCACGAAGCAGACGTTGGTGGGATTCAAATGGCGGTTGACGTTGTAGTAGACGCGCCGTCCGTTGCGGCGTTGGTTGGCCAGATCGGCCAGGCGCCCCACCTCGAGCAGATCGGCGCTCTCGAAGAGCGCGACCCCGTCCTTCAGGCTGAGCCTTTGCCCCGCTTCCACTTTGGCCGCGATGGACTGCAGTGAAATGCCGGTCTGCGGCGTCTTCAGCGGGCGCTCGCGTGGGAGGTCTCTGAGTTTGCGTGCCATGATCGGGTCAGTATAGAGGGCACGGAGAATGCGGGCAAGATGGCGCGCGGGCGCGGGCGTGCTCGCCGGCGGGCGGCTCAGTGGTATTCGAAGGGGGGTTCCTGGTAGAGGATGCGTGGGGCGGGATGGGGGTCCCAGCCGTTCCGCGCGCGGTCGCGTTCACGGGCCCTTGCGTGCAGATCCTGCAACAATTCGCAGAAGGAGCGAAGATCCACCCCCAAGTGGCTCGGACCGTAGGGCAGGAGTTTTTCGCGCGCCGCGGAGAGCAATCGCGCCGGGCCCTCGAAGCGGCCCCGATGGAGGTTGTGCAGGGCCGCCGCGGCCTGGATGATCCCCTGCAGGAAGAGCGCATCCTCTCCGGGTTCCTCCAGCCAGATCTCCTCCAGGGTCTCGTGGCATTCGAAGTAGAGGGCGTGATTGAATTGACCGACGGCCAGGGTGAGCGCCTTCTGCTTGCGCCGCTCGTGGTCGGGACGCGTGGGGCGGTGCGGTGCACTCGCAGCCACCGGCTCTAGCTCGCCCCTTCCTCTTCGGCGGCTTCCTCGGACTCCGCTTCGAACTCCGCTTCCAGCTCGGGGCGGAAGTAGCGCTCGAATTCGCGCTCGAAGGCCAGCTCGTGGCGGTTTTCGATGCGGTCCAAAAAGAGCACGCCGTCCAGGTGGTCGCACTCGTGCTGGATCACGATGGCGGCGAAGCCGCTCAGTTCCAGCTCGAGCTTCTTGCCGCTGCGGTCCAGCGCCAAAAGCCGTACCCGGTTGGGGCGGCTCACTTTGCCGCGCAGGCCGGGCACGCTGAGGCAGCCCTCCCACATCGAAGAGCGCTCCTTGGTGAGGGCGGTGATGCGCGGGTTGATGAGCACGGTGAGCGGCTCCTCACCCTCGTTCGCGATGCCGGCATCCTCGTGCAGCACGACCACGCGCACACTCTGGTGCACCTGCGGCGCGGCCAGTCCCACCCCATCGTACTCGTGCATGGTGAGGATCATGCTGTCCAGAAAGTCCTGGAACTCGGGCTCGGCGATGCGCGCGGGCGCGACTTCCTCGGCCTTTTGGCGCAGGATCGGGTTGCCCATGCGCGCCACGTTCAAGAGCTGTTTCATGCTGGTTTCCTCGGCTGTTTTCCCACGCGGCATCTCAGCCCGTTTCCAAGCCAGTCTCTCAGCCCGGTCCCTCAGCCATCCTGTCCGATGGCCTCGACGGGGCACTCCTCCAGGGCCTCCTGGCACTGCTCGAGCTCCTCTTTGGTCTCGGGCTGCTTGTAGACATAACTATAGCCCTCGTCCTCGTTGCGCTCGAAATTCGCCGGCGCCGTCTGACGGCACAGATCACAATCGATGCACTGCGAGTCGACGTAGTAGGGGCCGGGAACGTTGCTCGCGACCTTGTCGGTGGAATCGGCCATGAAACCGCCTCAGGACATCGGCGCCGGCGCGGGGCGCCGGCTTGGGAATTGGCCCGGATGGCTGTCCGGGAGTGCGTTTTGGGAGCGAGCCGCCGCCTGGGGGAAGAAATCGAAGGCTCGGCGCGACGATAGGGGCCGCGCGGAAGTCTCGCAAGCCGCGATCCAATCGCGGGCGCCCGGGAGCAAGTTTCCCGCGCCGGTGGCGGGAAATTTGGCTGGGGCAAGGGCCTTGCTTACTTTAGCTGGCAATCCTGGGGCTTTCACCACGAAAGGTGTACCATGCATTCCTCCCGCTGGATTCGACTTTTCGCGCCGATCTCGCTGCTGGTCCTGCTCCTGTCGAGTGGCTGTGGACGGGGCGATTCCTCGGCCCAAAGTGGCAGCGCCCAGAGTGCGGATGCCCAGAGCGCCGGCAGCCAGAGTGCCGGAACCCAGAGTGTGGATGCCCAGAATGGTGGCGCCCCGGACGCCGGCGCCGTGAACGCGCAGGCTCCCAACGTTGCTGCCGAGACCTGCCGCCGATGAACCGCCGCCCCCGCCCGACGCGGAGGCGCCGGAGATCGTGCTCGCCCACGGCGCGCCGATCGACCTCAACGAGCACCTGGTCGCGGGCCAGATCAACATCATCGATTTTTACAGCCAGTTCTGCGGACCATGTATACAGATTGCGCCTTATTTGCGCCGTCTGGACCAGCAGCGCGACGATCTCACGGTGATCAAGGTCGACATCAACCGGCCCGGGGTCACCGGCATCGACTGGGGCTCGCCGGTGGCACGGCAGTTCAAGCTGCACAGCGTGCCCCACTTCCGTGTCTACGACGCCCAGGGGCGCTTGTTGGCCGATGGCCGGCCGGCCTACCAGATGGTGATCGACTACCTGCAGGGGAAGTCCTGAGGGGCACGGCCTGGCGCGCGCTCTGGGGTGGGGAAGACGGGACGGGACGGTGCTGGGAATAAGCCTCTAAGCCCTTACTCCACAGTAAATTAAGGACGAATTTCCCTTGGCGAATTCGGCCCCTCCGCCTTATACTTGACAAAAGAGTAGAGTTTTGTACTTTTGCCTCGCTCCGGGCTGAACCGGATGCGCAATGCGACGGGATGCTGGCTCATGAAGATCTCCTCACAGGAAGAATACGGCCTGCGCTGCATTCTCCAGCTGGCGCGCCCTCCTCTGGGTCCGCGCAGCCTGAACGAGATCGCCAAGGAAGAGGCTCTCACGCCCTCCTATGCGGCCAAGCTCCTGGCTCATTTACGCGATCGCGGTTTGGTGGAGGCAGTCCGGGGAAGAAGTGGGGGGTACGTTCTCAAACGGCCCCCCGCCGAGATCTCCGTGCAGGAAGTTCTGTCGGCGTTCTCCGGGCAGCTCTTCGAGGGCAGTTTTTGCGAAGACCACAACGGCAAGGGCGAGGCGTGTGTGCACGCGGGATCGCAGTGCAACATCCGCTCGCTCTGGAGTGTGCTCGACGGTCTGCTCTCCACGGTGCTCTCGGGAACCACGCTGGCCGACCTGCTGTGCTTCGGCCGCGTGCAGGAGCGTTTCGAGGAACCGCGGCGCCTCATTCTGAAAAGTTTCGCAGAGGAAATGACCCCGCGCTGAGCGATGTGAAAGCCGGGTCGAATTCGTTCCCGTGCTCAAACGGGCAGGAGTTGGATGATGAACGAGCGCAAGATTTTGCTGGAGATCAAGGACCTTCACGTGTCCATCGAGGGCAAGGAAATCGTGAAAGGTCTCAATCTCACCCTGCACGCGGGGGAGAAGGTCGCGGTGATGGGTCCCAACGGGAGCGGCAAGAGCACTTTGACCAACGCGGTGATGGGCCATCCCTCCTATACCGTCACCGGCGGCAGCGTCAAACTTCAGGGCGAGGAAATCCTCGAGTTGCCGGCCGACGAACGCGCCCGGCGCGGGCTCTTTCTCGCCTTCCAGTATCCCTCCGCGATTCCCGGAGTGAGCGTGGCCAATTTTCTACGCTCGGCGGTGAACGCGCGGCGCGGTGAAGAGGTGCCCGTTCGCGAATTTCGCCAGCAACTCATGAAGCAGTTCGAGTTGCTGGAGATTCCGCGCGACTTCGCCGGCCGTTACGTCAACGACGGATTCAGCGGGGGAGAAAAGAAACGCCTGGAGATTCTACAAATGGCCATGCTGCAGCCCAGCGTCGCCATGCTGGACGAGACTGACAGCGGGCTGGACATCGATGCACTGAAACTCGTGAGCGATGGCATCAACCGAGTTTGCGGGGAAGACACCGGTGTGCTTCTGGTGACCCACTACCAGCGCATCCTCAACTACGTCAAGCCGCACACGGTGCACGTCTACATGGACGGCCGCATCGTGCGCAGCGGTGGTCCCGAGTTCGGCAACGAGCTCGAGGAGAAGGGCTACGAGTGGATCGAGAAGGAAGTGTTCGCCGGGACGAAGGGGGCTTGACCATGGAAACGCCAACTGCCAAGGCACGGGGCGCCGGAATTCGCGACGACTACGCGGAAAAGTACGGATTTCACGATCCCGAGGAATATTTTCACAAGGGCGCGCGCGGCCTGAGCCACGAAGTGGTGGAGATGATGAGCCGCATGAAGGAAGAGCCGGAATGGATGCGCCAGTTCCGCCACAACGCGCTGGACGTCTATTTGGCCAAGCCCATGCCCACCTGGGGCAACACCAGCGAGCTGGGCGCGATCGATTTCGAGAACATCTACTACTACATCAAGCCCATGGCGATGCAGGGCAAGACCTGGGACGATGTTCCGGCCAACATCAAGAAGACTTTCGACCGCCTGGGCATTCCCGAAGCCGAGCGCAAGTTCCTGGCCGGAGTGAGCGCGCAGTACGAGAGCGAGGTCGTCTATCATTCGGTGAAGAAGGAGCTCGAGGAACAGGGCATCCACTTCTTCGGGATGGACGAGGGGCTCAAGCGCTACCCGGAGATCGTGAAGAAATACTTCGCGACGGTGATTCCGCCCGAGGACAACAAGTTCGCGGCCCTGAACTCCGCGGTGTGGTCCGGCGGCAGCTTCATCTACGTGCCGCCCGGCGTCGAGGTGGACATTCCCCTGCAGGCGTACTTTCGCATCAATGCCGAGAACGCGGGGCAGTTCGAACGCACGCTCATCATCGCCGACAAGGGCAGCCGGGTGCACTACATCGAAGGGTGTACCGCGCCCAACTACAGCACCGATTCGCTGCACTCCGCGGTGGTCGAGCTCATCGCGCACGAAGACGCCTACATCCGCTACACCACCATCCAGAACTGGTCGAACAACATCTACAATCTGGTCACCAAGCGCGCGGTGGCGCACAAGAACGCCACGGTGGAATGGGTGGACGGCAACATCGGCAGCAAGCTCACCATGAAGTTCCCCTGCATCTATCTGATGGGGGAAGGGGCGAAGGGCGAGATCCTCTCGGTCGCCTTCGCGGGTGAGGGACAGCACCAGGACGCGGGCAGCAAGGTCATCCACGCCGCGCCGCGCACCACCTCGACCGTCACCTCCAAATCGATTTCCAAGGACGGCGGCCGCTCGAGTTATCGCGGGCTGGTGAAAGTCCTGCCCGGCGCCACCGACTGCAAGGTCTCGGTCGAGTGCGACGCGCTGCTCCTGGACGAGGACAGCCGCAGCGACACCTATCCCACCATGGAAGTGCGCGGTGAACGCGTGCAGGTGGAACACGAGGCACGGGTATCCAAGGTGGGCGAGGAGCAGCTCTTCTACCTCATGAGTCGCGGGATCAGCGCGCAGGAAGCGCGCCTCTTGATCGTCAACGGCTTCATCGAGCCCTTCACGAAGGAGCTGCCCATGGAGTACGCGGTCGAATTGAACCGTTTGATCGAAATGGAAATGGAAGGATCGGTGGGCTGAGCCGGGACTCTCGCGGTTGAACCAGGACTCCTGCGGTTGAACCCAGCTACTCTGAGTCGTCGAGCCAGCGCCCGCCACACTCCCGAGGAATTTCAAGTAGGAAGACCATGCCACAGTCTCTCGTCAAGCCCATCTGCAATCGCGAGGAGCTCGAAGAGTTCTCGCGGCTCCGTGAGGAACCCGCCTGGCTCCTCACGCAGAGAAGTTCCGCGCTGCAGCGTTTTCTCCAGGGACCCGCCCCCGATCGCGCGGCGCATCTCTGGCGCTACAGCGACCCCGCGCAATTCGAGCCGGCCGCGCCCTTGTGGGGCGGGGTTGCCGGCTCGGAGTCGGCCAACGCTCCCGCTGCTCTGGAGTCAGCGCCCGCTAGTGCGAAGTCGGCCGCCGCTCCCGAGCTCAGCGCGGAGGCGCAAGAGAAGGGCGTCATCCTGCTCTCTTTGGCCGCGGCGGCGGCGCATCCCGAATACGGACCGCTGGTGCAACAGCATCTGGGGGCGCTCGTCGGCGCCGAGTTCGGCCGCTTCGAGGCTTTGAACCAGGCGCTGTGGCGGCACGGACTCTTTCTGCTCGTGCCCAAGGGAGTGCAGCTCGCGGAGGAGCTGAGCCTGGACTTCAGCAGCGCGCGCAGCGAGGCCTGCCGGCTTTTGGCCTTCATCGGCGAGAGGGCGGAGGTGACCCTGGTCGAACGGCATCACGACGCGATGTCTACGACTGCGGCCGGACTCGAGGGCGCAACGCGCGGCGGCGACGCCGCCCACCAGCTCTACGGTGTCAGCGAGATCTTCGCCGGCGCCGCGTCGCGGCTCACCCACCTCTTGGTGCAGACCATGAACCAGGGGACCGTCGCGCATCTCACCCAGCGCATCCGCCTCGCCAAGGATGCCCATGCCCTGTCCTCGATCTTGAGTTTGGGCGCCAAGTCCATGAAGCTGGACACCGGGACTCTACTGGCCGGCGAGGGCAGCGAAGTGGAAACCATCGGTTTGCTCTATGGTCGCGGCCGCCAGGCTTTCGATCATCACACGGTGCACCATCACAGCGCGCCGCACACCAACAGCAATCTGGACTTCAAGGCGGTGGTGACCGGACGCGCGCGCAGCGCCTACACCGGCAACATCACCATCGAAAAGGAGGCGCCCTTCAGCAGCGCCTACCAGCAGAACAACAATCTTTTGCTGAGCGAGAAGGCGCGCGCGGAGAGCATTCCCGAGCTGGAGATCAAGATCGACGAAGTGCAGTGCAGCCACGGGGCCACCGTGGGACAAATCGATCCCGACGAACTCTTCTATCTCATGAGCCGCGGGATCCCCGAGAAAGAGGCCGTCCGCCAGATCGTGCGCGGCTTTTTGGAGGCCATTCTCCAGCGAGTGCCCGAGAAGCTTCAGGATCCGCTGCGCGATGAACTGGACTCACGTCTTCAGGAGATTTGAGATGGCAGAAGAGTTCGTACGCGTCGCCAAAGCCGACGAAATCAAAGACGGTCAGACCCGCTCCTTCGATCTGGGAGATCTGCGCGTGGCCCTGTGTCGGGTGGGCGAGGAGTATTTCGCCATCGAAGATGTCTGCACCCACGACGGCGCACCTCTGGGAGAGGGTTGCCTGAAGGGTTTTGAAATCGAATGTCCCCGCCACGGCGCTCGCTTCGACGTGCGCGATGGCCACGTCACCAGGATGCCCGCCGCCGCCGCCGTCGACAGCTTCACGGTCAAGGTCGAGGACGGCGAGGTCTTCGTGAAAATCGAGGATGATTGATGATGCCGAAGTCCTCCCTCGCAGCGAGCGCACAACAGGCACCCTTGAATGTCGCACGCATCCGCGAGGACTTCCCGATTCTCTCGCGGAAGGTCAACGGACAGCGTCTGGTCTACCTGGATAGCGCCGCCACCACCCAGAAACCCAAGAGCGTCCTGGACGCGCTGCAGCATTACTACACGCACAGCAACGCGAACGTGCACCGCGCCATCCACACTCTCGGCGAAGAGGCCACTCAGGCCTACGAGGGGGTGCGCGACCAGGTCGCCAAGCTAATGGGGGGAGTGCCGCGCAGCGGTGTGGTGTTCACGCGCAATGCGACCGAGTCGCTGAACTTGATGGCCTACTCGTGGGCGCGCCCGCGACTGGCGAAGGGCGACGAGATTCTCATCAGCGAGATGGAGCACCATAGCAATCTCATTCCCTGGATCGAAGCGGCGCGGGTGACCGGCGCCACCTTGCGCGCGATTCCCATCACCCCCGAGGGAGTCCTGGATTTTCAGGCCTTCGGCAATCTCTTGAATCACCGCACCAAGGTGCTGGCGATCTCGCACAAATCGAACGTGCTGGGCACGGTGAATCCCATCAAGGAGATGGCGGAGGCGGCGCACGAGGCGGGCGCGATCGTGGTGGTGGACGGCGCGCAGGCCGTTCCGCACCTGGCGGTCGATCTCAACGAGCTGGGAGTCGACGCCTACGCATTCAGCGCGCACAAGATGCTGGGACCCACCGGGGTGGGCGTGTTGTGGGCGCGGCCGGATTTGCTGCAGGAGATGGACCCCTTCCTGGGCGGCGGCGAGATGATCCGCGAGGTCTATTTGGACAAGGCCAGCTACAACGATCTGCCCTGGAAGTTCGAAGCGGGCACGCCCAACATCGCCGGCGTGGTCGCCTTCGGGGCCGCCATCGATTACCTCGAGCAACTGGGATTCGACAAGCTGGCGCAGCACGAGGCGATGCTCACTCTCTACGCGCGCGAGAAGTTGCAGGAGATGGGCGGCTTTCGTCTCTTCGGTCCCTCCGATGTGTCGCGCGGCGCGGGCGTGGTGACCTTCCACGACAAGAACGTGCACCCGCACGATCTCTCGACCATCGTCGACACTCATGGCGTGGCGATTCGCGCCGGACATCACTGCGCGCAGCCCCTGATGCGGCGTCTGGGCGTGGTTGCGACCGCGCGCGCGTCCTTTCATTGTTATAATGACCGCGACGACGTGGATGCCCTCGTCGCCGCCTTGCACGAATGCCGGAAGTATTTTGGTCATGAATGATGCGTTGGATGGAATGTACCGGGAAGTGGTGCTCGACCACTACAAGAACCCGCGCGGACACTGTCCCCTGGACCGCTACGACGTCCAGAACGAAGGCTTCAATCCCGTATGCGGCGACGAGGTGAAGGTCGGTCTGCGGATCGTGGATGGCCGGATCGTGGGAGTGCACAGCCTGGGACGCGGCTGTTCCATCAGCGTTTCTTCGGGTTCGATGCTGGCCGAGATCCTGCGCGGAAAGACCCTGCAGGAGGCGCGCGATCTGGCGCAGCACTTCAAGCGCATGATGCACGGCGAGATCCGTCCCGAAGACTACGAGCTGGGCGATCTGGAGGCGCTGGAAGGGGTGCAGAAGTTTCCGGTGCGAATCAAGTGCGCGCTCTTGCCGTGGACGACTCTGCTCGACGCCATCGACGCCTACGAACACGGCGAGCACGCCAAGCCCTCCACCACCGAAGATCCACAGTTCGGTTCGCGTCCCAACATGGTCAAGGACGAGCAAGACGAAAAGAGGCCGGTGTGAACGAGACACGCGACATCGATTTCGACGAAGTTAAGACCCAACTGTTGCCGGTGAAGGATCCCGAGATCGGTCTGAGCATCGTGGACCTGGGCCTCATCTACGGGCACGAGTGGGATCCGCAGGAGCACAAGCTCAAAGTCATCATGACTCTCACCAGCCAGATGTGTCCCATGGGACCGGAGATCATCTCGGGGGTGCAGATGATGGCCTCGCAGATTCCCGACGTGCGCCAGGTCGAGGTCGAATTGGTGTGGAATCCGCCGTGGGATCCCAAGACCCACTGCAACGAGGACGCGAAGGCATTCTTGGGAATCTGGGACTAGGCGCGAGTTCGTAGCGCCGGCGCGAGGCCGGCGATGACGACTTGCTGCAGCGGGCTCTAGGCTTTTCTCCGCAACAAAATCAGCGTGATGTCGTCCGAGGCGTGTCGTCCGGCCAAGTAGTCGGTGACTTTCTGCAAGATTGCGTCCCGGATTTCCGGAAGCGGCGCCGCGCGCATCTCCTTCAAAATTTTCGTCACCGGATCCAGCCCCATGAGGTTCTCGCCGTCGCGGGTGGCCTCGGGGATTCCGTCGCTGAAGATGGCCATGAGGTCGCCCGGCTCGAACTGCATCTGTTGC
This sequence comes from Candidatus Krumholzibacteriota bacterium, assembly GCA_963806035.1. GTDB lineage: Bacteria > Krumholzibacteriota > Krumholzibacteriia > JAJRXK01 > JAJRXK01 > JAOZPE01. The sequence goes on from CAWDWO010000032.1 coordinate 73,650, forward strand.
TTCTTCACCTGGTTCATCGGCAACAGTCCCATGGGTTGACCGGCCGAGGGGCACTCGTCGATCGTGCCGTCGCCGCGGGCGATCAACGGCGGTTCGTGGCCCGCGTTGAGGTACTCGAGGATTCCGCTCTTGGGATCGAGATCGCCGGCGAAGAGGGTGACGAACTGTTCGGCGGAGAGACTGTCGAAGAGTTTGCGGTGCAGGACGTCGCCCAGCTGCTCGAGATCGTCCAAGATCTCGGCCAGCGCGTCGAGCAACACCATGCAGGCGGACATGGCCAGGGCGGCCGGGGTCCCCTTGCCGGTGACGTCTCCCAGGGCGACGAGGGTGCGCCCGTCCTTGCGCGGCAAAAAATTGTAGAGATCGCCCCCCACTCCACGGCACATGTCCAGATGCGCGAAGAGTTCGAAGCCCTCGAGCTCGGGGAGTTCTTCGGGGAGCATTGCGATTTGGATGCGCGCCGCGGTGCGGATTTCCTTTTCGAGACTCTGATTGCGCATCTTCACCGCGACCGCGTTGGCGGTGGCACTGAGAACTTGCAGCTCGTCCTCGCCGTAGCGAATCCCGCTGCGCGCGGAGTCGACGTAGAGAATGCCGCGCACTCTCTGGTTGTCGAAGAGAGGGGCCGCCATCGCGCTGCGCAGGTTCAGGGCCACCATGCTCTCGCTGGCCTTGAACGCTCCTCCGGCCGAGGCGTCGCTCACCAAAACCGCGGCACGATCGTGCAGAACTTTGTCGACCAGGGTGCTGGAGAGGCGCAGTCGCTCGGAACTTTCCTCACCGCGAGTCCACCCCGCGGTGGGCTCGGGCATCGTACCTTCCCCGGAATCTTCCAGAAGGACGACGCGGTCGGCGTCCACCCAGCGGCTCACGAAGTGACAGGCGCGGGTGGCCATCTCCTGGTCGGATTCCTCGCTGGCGATGAGTTCGAAGAGACTGCCGAGCATCTGGGTGATGCGACTCTGCGCTTTTTCACTGAAGTCCTGCTGACCCATCTGGAAGAGCGAACGCGTCATCAGGCTCTGATCGGTGCTCAGATGGTGGACGATCGACTCACCGGTCTGCGTGTCGACCCCGGCGTCGCCGCCCGAGTTCTCCTCGCGCCACAGGGGAACGCCGGCGAAGCGCACGGTGCGTCCGTTGGGGAGCTCCACCTCACCCTGGGCGGGAGTGAGGGTGGAACCGTCGATGTCGGTGCCGTTGGTCGATCCCAGGTCCTCCACGAAGACTTTCTCCCCCTCGATGCGCAGACGGGCGTGGTGTCCGCTCACGGTGCGCACGGGGATCTGCAGGTCGGTGTCGGGGCCACGGCCCACGAGGTAGGAGCCCTCCTCGAGATCGGCGTGGTGGATCTGGCCCTCGTAGGTCAGCACGAATCGCATGATGAGAGTCCTCTGGTCGGCGCGGATCAGCCCGGGGCGCAAAGGCGCAAAATGGAGTGAAAGTCGGAGAGAGAGTGTATCTCTTGCCGGCCTCAGGGACAACGGGCAGAGCGAATGTTCTTCTTGAAGTTGCAGGGGCGAAGGGTTCGTGTCTATCGTGGGCCAGAGAACTCTTCGGTAGCCGGCGGCAGACGGGAGACCGCGATGCGAATCCAGAGCCAGTGCTTTTGCTCCTCGAAGACTCGCGCGGGCGCGGTCGTTTTGACCTTCCTGTTTCTTTCGGTGGCAGCCTCGGGGGCGTGGGCCCAGAGCTCACCCGCCGATTCCACGGCCGGCCAGCCCGCCGTCCACCACCACATGAACGTCTCCAAGACCGGGCCGGGGCCCACGGGTGCGCTGGTGCAGCGCAGCGAGGCCATGAATGAGCGCCTCTACCAGCATTTGAAGGGCCTGTACATGAGCCCCTACTGCCCGGGCCTCACCCTGGGATCGTGCGGTTCGACGGGGGCCGAGCTCTTGCGGGCCGACCTGCGCGAGTGGGTCTTCGAGGGTCACAAGGAAGAGGACATCAACCGCTACATGATCGCCACCTTCGGCGACGAGATCATGGGACGGCCGCCCTTCCGCGGGACCGCGATCCTGGTCTGGGTGGCTCCGGGATTGGCCGTGCTCTTGGGTCTTTGGCTGGCCATGGCCTGGATCCGCCGCAATTCGCGCCGCAAGCTGGAATCGCGCACCGCGGCGGCGAGCGGCGAAGGGGCGAGTCCCGCGGCCGAGGACGCGTCGGATTCACAGCTGGCGGCGCGGGTCGAGGCCGAGATCCGCGCGCGCGAAGTTTGAGGACGCGCCCGGACGCGCCCGAACTCGCAATCGCTCCGCCCGAAGCCCGAAGCCCGAAGCCTGAAGCTCGAAGCCTGAAGCCCGAAGTCCCCTGCGATGCGTGCAAAAGCCTGAGGGCGCGTGCGCCTTGCCAGTCCGCGCGCGGTACGCGCTCGGATTTCGTCCCGGCGTCTCGGGGCGAATTCTCTCCTAAGTGAATTGATGCAAAGAGCTTGAAGCGATGGGCCCGGGTCCTCACCCCCGCGCCGGTCGACTGGTCTCCCGCTTGCAGGAATAGCCCGATCCGGGCGGCGCTGCTCGCAGCGCGATTCGTCGTAAATCCGCACCATGAGCCCGCCGCCCGGTTCATTCGATTCACGGCCACCTTCTTGCCCACGCGGAGATCCACCATGCCTCAACTCGACCGATTTCTCTCGGCCATGGCGCAGTACAACGCCGACACCCTGGTCCTTTCGGCGGATTCCCCCGCCTCCTTTCGCATCAACGGCGCGGACAAAGCGGTCAGCCAACAGGTTCTGCAGGCGGAGCAAATCACCTCGCTGGTGAGCGAGATCGCCGGTCCGGAGCAGATCGAATCCTTCCACCGCGACCGCAGCGCCAACTTCCGCTACGAGCTGCAGGGGCGGCGCTTCGAGGGAGTGCTGGAGGAAGAGGCGGGCAAGGTGGTGGCCCGGTTGTGGGCATCAACGATTTCCAGCGCCGCGGTCGAGCCGGTGTCCCTCGAAGCCCAGCGTGAATCCCGCGCGACAACGCCGGTTTCGGATGGAGGCAAGCAGAGTTCCGCCGCCACCGTACCGGTCTCCTTCGAACTGGCGCACGCCAGGCCCGCCGATACGAATTCGATAGGGGTCGATTCGAGCCTGGACGCGATTCCGCGCAACATCCCGGCGAAGTATCGCGAGGAGATGGACGGACTGCTGCGCGAAATGGTGAAGCTGGGCGCGAGCGACCTGCACCTGAGCTGTCAGTGCGGCCCCATCCTGCGCGTGGACGGGTGCATTCGCCCCATGGATGGCAACAGGCCGGCCTTCACTCCCGAGCACATGACGCAACTGCTCTTCAGCATCACTCCGCAGCGCAATCGCGACGAGTACCTGCACGCGTTCGATACGGATTTTGCCTACGCGATCGAGGGGGTCAGTCGCTTCCGGGTGAACCTCTTCTGTGATCGCGTCGGTCCCGGCGCGGTCCTGCGCGCCATTCCCAACGAAGTGATTTCCGCGGAGAAGCTGGGATTGCCGCCGGTGGTGCAGGAACTGGCGCGCCTGAACAAGGGACTGGTGCTGGCGACGGGTCCCACGGGAAGCGGCAAGAGCACGACTCTGGCTTCCATTTTGGACATCGTGAATCGCACGCGCGAGGAACACATCATCACCATCGAGGATCCCATCGAGTTCGTACACCAGCACAAGAAGTGTCACGTGAACCAGCGCGAGGTGGGCGTCCACACCGGTTCGTTCAAGAAGGCGCTGCGCGCGGCATTGCGCGAGGACCCCGACATCGTTCTGGTGGGTGAGATGCGCGATTTGGAGACGGTGGAGATCGCGATCGAGACCGCCGAGACCGGGCACCTGGTGTTCGGCACTCTGCACACCACCACCGCGCCGTCCACCGTGGACCGCCTGATCGATCAGTTCCCGGCCGACCGTCAGGCCCAGGTGCGCACCATGCTGGCCGACAGTCTGCGCGCGGTGATCTCCCAGACCCTGTGCAAGAAGATCGGAGGCGGCCGCGTGGCCGCGCTGGAGATTCTGCTCGGCTTACCGGCGGTGAGTAACCTCATTCGCGAGGGCAAGACTTTCCAGATCGAGAACTCCATGCAGACCGGGCGCAAGCAGGGGATGCAGACCCTCAACGATCACCTGGTGTCCTTGGTGAAGGCCAAGCAGGTGGAGCCGATGGAAGCTTACCTGAAGGCGGTCGACAAGTTGGGTCTGGCCAATGCGCTGCAGCGGCAGGGGATCACGCTGGATTTGTAGAGGCATCCCGGTGCTGGGCGCTGCGCGGTGAATGGCCTACCCTGTAGTCTGTCATGAGCGACCGCAAGAGCATCATCTCCGCCCTGGAAGAAATCGCGCTGCTGTTGGAACTCAAGGGCGCGAATCCCTTCAAAGTGCGCGCGTACGAAAACGGCGCACGCGCCATCTCCGACTACGAAGGCGATCTGGCCGAGGGCCTGAAGAGCGGCGAGTTGGCCGAGATCAAAGGCGTGGGCAAGAGCCTTCTGGCCGAGATCGAGGCGCTGCTGAAAACGGGCGAGAGTCCGGCGCTTCAGGAGCTGAAGAAGGAAGTGCCCGAGGGCCTTCTGGAGATGATGAAGGTCAAGGGACTGGGCCCCAAGAAAGTTCAGGTCCTGCACGAGAAGCTCGGCATCACGAATCTGGGCGAGCTGGAATACGCCTGCAACGAGAACCGCCTGCTCGAACTCCCCGGCTTCGGCGAAAAGACCCAGAAGAGCATTCTGGAGGGAATCGACCGGCTGCACCGCTTCAGCGGGCACTATCTCTTGAGCGACGCCTGGGAGCTGGCCGAGAAGATGCGCGAACGCGTGGCCTCCCTGGACAATGTGAAGCGCTGCGAGATCGCGGGTTCGATCCGGCGCCGCAAGGAGATCGTCAAGGACATCGATCTTTTGGCGGTGGCCGAAGAGGACGATGCGCCGGGCATCATGGAGGCTTTTTGCGGGCTCGAGGAAGTGAAGAGCGTGGTGGGTACGGGCCCCACCAAGACCTCGGTGCTTTTGCAGGAGGGTCTGCAGGTCGATCTGCGCGTGGTGAGGGAGGAACAGTTTCCCTTCGCGCTGGTCTACTTCACCGGCTCCAAGCAGCACAACGTGGCGCTGCGGGGCCGGGCCAAACTGAAGCAGCTCAAACTCAACGAGTACGGGCTCTTTCCCGCCGACGATTCCGGCCCCAGCGTGCCCTGCGCGAGCGAAGCCGAGGTCTTTCAGGCGCTGGATCTGGCGGAGATTCCGCCCGAACTGCGCGAGGATCGGGGCGAGGTCGCCGCGGCCGAGAAGGGCCGTCTACCCGAGCTCCTCGAGGAAAGTCAGCTGCGCGGCGCGCTGCACAACCATTCGCGCTACAGCGACGGGGCGGCCACGATCGAGGAAATGGCGCTCGGCGCGCGCGAGCTGGGTTGGGAGTACATCGGCATTTCCGACCACAGCCAGAGCGCGTTCTACGCGCACGGACTCAGCCCCGACGACCTGAGGCGGCAGCACGACGAGATCGACGAACTCAACGAGCGCCTCGAGGACATTCACATCTTCAAGGGAATCGAGAGCGACATCCTGGTGGATGGTTCGCTGGACTACGACGAGGATCTACTGTCACGTTTTGACTTCGTGGTGGCGAGCGTGCACTCGCGCTTTGGGTTGGACAGCAAAGAGCAAACGAAGCGCTGCGTGCACGCGGTGCAAAATCCCTTCACCACCATTCTGGGCCATCCCACCGGCAGACTTCTGCTGGCGCGCGACGGTTTCGAGGTGGACATGGACATCGTGCTGGAGGCGGCGGCGGAGAGTCACTGCGCGGTGGAGCTGAACGCCAACCCGCGGCGGCTCGATCTGGACTGGCGCCTCTTGCGGCGCGCCGCGGTCAAGGGCATTCAGATCAGCATCGCGCCCGATGCGCACCGGGTGGAGGGCATGGCCGACCTGCGCTTTGGAGTGGCGATGGCGCGCAAGGGTTGGCTTGGTCCGGGCGAGGTCTTGAACACGCGCAAACTGAAGGACATGCGGGCCTACCTGGCCGCGCGGCGCGCAGAACTCTGAGAAGGCGCCGGGCCGGGTTCTAACTGGGCCTCTTGCTGGCCGCCCCGTTGGTCGCGCTGCCCGCCGCGCCCGCCGCGCTGCTGGGCGCTTTACCTGGCGATTCGAAGCGGAAGATGAGGCGCTTCCCCTCCAGCCGCACGATGGCCGTCACGGGAAAGACCATATCCTTGCTCTTGAAATAGGCCCAGTAGGGCCTTTTCTCCCCCGGCTTCACCACCAGGATCTGGGGCGCCACCGCGTTGAAGCGCCGCACCTTGATGGGGCTGGTCAGCATGTCCAGCTCGGTGGAGTCATCCTCCAGGGAGGAGCGAGTGTCGGGATTGGCGGGTGACACCTGGCTCCCCGCCGGCTTGTTCGTCGTGCCCGCGCTCTGTCCCTCCTGTCCGTACTTGCGCGGCATCTCCTGCGGTTGGTCGAAGTAGGTGTACTCGTCCCCCTGCTTGACCAGACTGCGCAGGCCGTAGTTCTGCCCGTCGGACCAATCATCCAGCGAGGCAAGACGGTTTCCCATGTAATCGAAGATGTAGACGTCGGCGCGATTCAAACGCAGCTCTTGTGAAGAGTGGTTCGCGACGATCATGTCGAGGGTGACGTTGTCACCCCGGCGAAACACGCTGGCCGCTACCGTGAATTCCTCATTACCCGCGAGCAGTGCACCGGGAAGATCCTGCACCAGCGCTTCGAATTTTTCGGTGTGAAGTTCGGATGCTCGGACGGAATAGTCCGAGTCGATGCCGTGCAGATAAAAAACATCGCCCGGCGGTCCCTGCGGGGAAGTCGACGCACATGCGGCGAGCAGAGGCACAACCAATAGGGTGGGGTAAAGGCGTGCCATGACTGCCTCCTCTCGTTGTCCGAGGGTCGGCAAGAGACCCTCGGCCTCTTGACTCTAGAGTAAACCGTCGCGAGCCGCGTGCCAAGTGACTTCGCTTGAGGGTCTTGCCTGCCGCGCCGCTCCCCCGGCTTACTCTGAGAACTACGGAGCGCGCCAGGGGAAGGGTTCCCACTTGTTCCCGCTGTGAGCTGGCGGTACATTGAGCGAACCACGCGAATTTCTTCTCCATGGGGGGATTTCCCCGGTTCTCTGTCATCGATGATCAACTCATCCCACAGCCAGAGAAGAAAAACCGAAAACGATCGCGCCGCGCCGATTCGTCTCTATTTCCTGTTCATTCTGCTGCTGGCCCTCTTGTGGCTGGCCTTCTCGGGCAAGTTCGACCTGCTGCACTTGAGCTACGGTGTGCTCTCCATCGCACTGGTTTTTTGCTCTCCCGCCACCTACTCACCGGTCGGGGAACTCCGGTTTCCCATGCGATGTTTCAGGGTCTGCACATGGGCCGCGCGCTGAGTTATCCCTTCTGGCTCGTGTGGCAAATTCTTTTGGCGAACATCCAGGTGGCCTGGATCGTCATCAACCCGAAGATGAAGATCGACCCGGTCCTGGTTCGTTTTCGTTGCGGAATGCAAGGCGATCTGGCCAAAGTAGTTCTGGGAAACAGCATCACCCTCACTCCGGGGACCTTTACCCTGCGCATTCGCGGGGACGAGTTCCTGGTGCACGCCATCCGTCCTGACCTGGCGGCGGGACTCATCGACGGTTCGATGCAGAGGAAGGTGGCGGCGGTGTTCGGCGAAGAGATTCTGAGCTCGGATGCAATGCAGTTGGACGTGCTGCGGGACATGGACGCCTTCGTCGAGGAGGGCCTGTGAGCTTCTTGCAGTGGATCACCATCCTGGTGGCGATCTCCCTGGCGTTGCCCTTCTGGCGCGTGGCGCGCGGCTTCACGATCTACGATCGCATGGTGGGGATCTCGGTGGTGGGCACCAACACGGTGATTCTGATCTGTCTGGTGGGGCAGATCTACGGACGCATCGACATGTTCGTGGACATCGCCATTGCGTACGCGATGCTCAATTTCAGCGGCGGCTTGGTGATGGCGAAGTACCTGGACACCACGGGGGGTGAGCCGCGGTGATTTACCTGGCCAAGGCTCTCATGGTGATCGGGACGGCACTGCTCTTCGTCGCGGCGATCGGGGTGAACCGTCTCCCCGATTTTTACACGCGCGCGCACGCCGCGACCAAGCCCGACACCCTGGGTTTGATTTCGCTCATGCTGGGGCTTTCCATCTATCACGGATTCGATTTGAGCAGCGTGAAGATGCTGTTGATCGTGGTGTTCGTGGCGCTGGCCAATCCGGCCGCGACGCATGCGCTGGGCAAGGCGGCCATCCACAACGGGCTCTTGCCGGTGACGCTGAAGCAAGTGCGGGCTGAGGACGAGGGGAAGCAGTCATGAGGGTCATGGAGCCAGCGACGCGCGGGGGGGCTGGGCGATGAGCGGCAACTTCAGTGCGATCTTTTTCGCGCTGGCGCTCGTGGCCGCGCTGGTGGCCCTGCGCGTGCGCGACCTGTTGGCCGCGGCGGCGGTGCTGAGTCTGTTCTCCTTTCTGATTGCACTGCTCTACATTTCGTTGGGAGCAGTGGATGTGGGATTCAACGAGTCGGTTCTGGGCGCGGGAGTAACGGGGATCCTGTTCATCGTGGCCATATTCAACACGCGACGACGTTCGCGGGATTGAGGCGGGTTCGTGGCGAGGTACCTGGGCGTGTTGGTGATTTTGTGTGTGGGAGCGGTGCTCGTCTACGGTGGATTCGGTCTTCCCGCCTTCGGCGATGCGAACGCTCCGGCCGCCACCCACGTGTCGGATCACTACATCGAACACGGTTATCACGACACGCACACGCCGAACCTCGTCACGGTGATGATCGCCGACTACCGTTCCTTCGATACCCTGGGCGAGACCATCGTGGTGTTCACGGCGGGCCTGGCGTGTTTCCTCTTGTTGCGGGCGGAGCGAAGGCGCAGAGAGGACGACAGCGAGTGATTCATCCCAAGGACAGCGTCATCGTCGAGGTCGTGACGCGCTTCATGGTGCCGTTCATCCAGATCTTCGCCTTCTACGTCATCTTCCACGGGCACTATTCGCCGGGAGGGGGCTTCCAGGGGGGCGCCCTGCTCGCGGGCAGTGTGCTTCTGCAGCGGGTGGTGTTCGGAAAGCAGGGTTCGCAGTCGGGTTTCGCCACGCGCTTTGGCATTCCCTTCGGGGTGATGGGCGTTTTGCTCTACGCGGGGACGGGATTTTTGGCGCAGGTGGGCGGGGGCAACTTTCTGCAGTACGACCACCTGCCCTTCGGTCTTTCGCCGGTGTACCTGCGCAACGTGGGGATTTTGTTGGTAGAGATCGGGGTGGCCTTCGCGGTGATGGGAACCCTGGTGTCGATCTACGACGACCTGGTGGGATTGCAGACGCGGGACCCGGATGAGCGCATGCACTCGGCGGGTCCAGTGGTGGGGGAGCCGGTGCACTTTTCCGATCCCTTGAGCGAGGTGCGTTCGGGGGCGGTGCGGGCGCGGCGTCTGGCCGAGAAGAAAGAGGGCCGCGATGCTGATTGATAAGTGGCCCTACTTCGCGACGGTGCTGATGCTGCTCATCGGTCTGTACGGAATGGTGGTCAAGCGCAACCTGGTGAAGAAGCTCATCGGGATGAACATCTTCCAGAGCGCGATCATACTTTTCTTCATCGTCTATGCGTGGAAGGACAAGGCCACGGTGCCGGTGTACGACGCCAGCCTGGGGGATGTGCCCGCGCACTACATCAATCCCATTCCTCACGGTTTGATGCTGACCGCGATCGTGGTCTCGGTGGCGACCACGGGGGTCGCGTTGGCGTTGCTCTCCTTGATCTACAAGCGTTTCGGAACTCTCGAGGAAGACGAACTTCTCAGGGAGTTGCGGACGGATCGAGAGCGGGGCTGAGGTGGTGGGCCACTTTTTGGCGAAGATGACCGCGTTGGCGGTGCAGAGTGGGGCGCAGGGCGCGGTGCACGGCGCAGCGCAAGGCGCAGTTCACGGCGCAGCGCAAGGTGCAGTTCACGGCGCAGCGCAAGGTGCAGTTCACGGCGCGGCGCTGCAGACTCCCGACGCGAGCAATCTGCCCATCCTGATCGTGCTGCCGCTCATCGCCGGGGTCATTCTGGTGCCCGGCCTGGGCTTGCTGCGGCGGCGCCTGGCGCACGCGACGGTGGTGGCCGTGGTGTTGGCGCTCTTGACGGCCAGTCTGGCCGCGCTGCGGCAGGTGCTCAGCGCGGGTTCCTTGCACTACAAGTTGGCGGGCTGGACGCCGCCCATCGGGATCGAATTCGTGTTGGATCCTCTGAGCGCCTTCGTGGTGCTGGTGATCGCGGTGGTGGCGCTGATGGTGACCATCTACGCGGGGAGTTCGGTGCGGCGTCAGAATCCCGAACGCGAAGTGCCGTTTTTCGCCATGATGGTGCTGCTGCTTCTGGGTCTGTGCGGCATGGTGATGACGGGCGACCTCTTCAACCTCTACGTGTTCTTCGAAATCTCCAGTCTCAGCGCGTACGCCCTGATGGCGATCGGGGATCGCAAGGCGCCGGTGTCCTCGTTTCGTTATCTGCTGCAGGGAACCATCGGAGCGTCTTTCTATTTGCTGGGCGTGGGCTATCTCTACGTTCTCACCGGAAGCTTGAACATGGCCGACGTGGCGCAGCTGTTGCCGCAGCTTACGTCGAACCCCGCACTGACGGTGGCGCTGGTGTTCATGGTGGCCGGGTTGAGTTTGAAGGCGGCGTTGTTCCCGATGCACCTGTGGCTGCCCGACGCCTACACCTACGCCTCGGCGACATCGACTTCGATCATCGCGCCCTTGATGACGAAGGTGTCGGCTTACGTGCTCATCCGCATGATCTATTTCGTGTACGGGAGCGAGTGGGCGCTGTCGCATCTGCAACTGGGGACGGTCATCGCGTGGCTCTCGATGCTGGGAGTGATCTGGGGTTCGGTCATGGCGATCGCGCAGCGGGATCCCAAGCGCATGCTGGCCTATTCGTCGATCGCGCAGGTGGGATACATCGGGGTGGGAATCGGTACGGGCAACGCCCTGGCGATGGTGGGGGCCATTTTGCACATCATGAATCACGCGGCGATGAAGTCCTCGTTGTTCATGACCTGCGGGATCGTGGAGATGCAGACGGGACGGCACAGCCTGGACGGGTGGACCGGACTGGGGCGCAAGATGCCGTGGACTTTCGTGGGCTTCGCGTTCGCGGCGATCGCCATGGTGGGACTGCCGCCGACCAATGGATTCTTTTCGAAGTGGTATCTGGCCCTGGGACTGGCGCGGGCGCATGCGTGGGTGCTCTTGGTGCTGCTCATTCTGTCGGGTCTGTTGACGGCGGGGTATTTCTTCCGGGTGTTGGAGCGGATCTATGCACGGGTGCCGGATGAGGAGGGTGCGGTTGGCTCGAGCGGCGCGGCCGTGACTCTTCGCGATCCTGGCTTGGCCCTGGTGCTGCCGCCTTTGGCTTTGGGAGTGGGCACTCTGGTCTTGGGTCTGGTGAATGCGTGGTTCGTGAGCGCGGTCATTCTGAAGGCGCTGCCGGTGGCTTTGCAGGCGCAGGGACTGGGGTGGTGAGGGCCTGATGCACGAGCTGCAGTACTTCACTTCCACCCGGCCGCTGTGGGCGCTTCTGGTTTCGCTTTTGGCGATTCCCTTGATTTTGTTGGCCGGGGAGAAGCGGCGCAATCTGCGCGAGGGATGGACTCTGCTCGCGGCTCTGTTGAAGGCTGGGTTGGTGTGGTCGATGTTGCCCTGGGTGTTGTCGGGGAGAGTCGCGCAGTTTTCGCTGTGGCGCATTGCGCCGGGAGTGGAATTGGCGCTGCGGGTGGACACCCTGGGTTTCGTGTTCGCGGTGGTGGCATCGACCCTGTGGCTTCTGACTTCGATGTACAGCATCGGCTACGTGCGCGGGGCGCACGAGCACAAGCAGACGCGCTACTTCGCATCCTTTGCGCTGTGTCTGCACGCGACGATCGGGATCGCGTTCGCGGCGAATTTGCTCACCTTCGTGATTTTCTTCGAGATGCTGAGCCTGGCGACCTATCCGCTGGTGATTCACAAGGAGACGCCCAAGGCGATCGATGCGGCGCGTAAGTATCTGGCTTTCGTACTGCCGGCCGGGCTGATGCTGGTGCTGGCCACGGTGTTGACGGCGACGATTCATCCGCTGGGAAGCGGAGGCTTCGGCGCGCTGGACTTCCGCGCGGGCGGCTTTCTCTCCTCGAGCGACGCCTCGCGGCGCATGCTGCAGTTGATCTTCTTGTTGTTCATGCTGGGAGTGGGAGTGAAAGCGGCGCTGATGCCGCTGCAGTCGTGGTTGCCGGCCGCGATGGCCGCGCCCACGCCGGTGAGCGCACTGCTGCACGCGGTGGCGGTGGTCAAGGCGGGCGTGTTCGGGGTGCTCAGGATCGTGGGTTTCGTGTACGGGCCCACGCTGCTGCGCGAGATCGGGGTGTGGCACATGCTCGCCTGGGTGGCGGGAATCACCCTGACCGTGGCGTCGCTGTTGGCTTTGCGACAAGACAACTTGAAGCGGCGGCTGGCCTACTCGACGGTGGGACATTTGAGCTACATCGTGTTGGGCGCGGCGATTTTGACGCCCAGCGGGATGGCGGGCTCGGTGATGCACCTCATGTTCCACGCCACGATGAAGATCACGCTGTTCTTCTGCGCGGGGGCGATCTACGTGCGTACCCACAAGGAGAACATCTCGGAGATGGTGGGGATCGGCCGGCAGATGCCGGTGACGATGATCGCTTTCGGAATTGCTTCCTTGGGTTTGGCGGGAGTGCCCGGAGTGAACGGCTTCGTGTCGAAGTGGACCCTGGCGGTGGGAACGGTGGATGCGCGGCAGTGGTGGTTCTTGGGCTTGCTTGGTGCTGTCGGGGGTGCTGAACGCGGCCTACTTCTTTCCCATCGTGCACCAGGCTTTCTTTAGGGAGAACGCGGAGTACTCCAGTTACGGAGAGGCGAGTTGGTGGATGGTGGGGCCCTTGGCGGTGACGGCGTTGATGTCGCTGGTGCTGGGGCTGATGCCGAACCTGGGCGCGCATGCGGTGGACTTGGCGCGCGGGGTGGCGGCGATGGTGTGGGGAGGTGGGTCGTGAAGAATGCAGCGCATGGTGCCACGAAGGATGCGGCGCATGACGCCGACGAGCACGGGTCCCGATGAAGATCAAGATGCAGTGGCCCGGAACGCGCGGCTGGCTCTTCGCTTTGATCAGCGGGGCGGTGGTCTTGCTTTTGCCGGTGGTGGTGTCGTTGATCGCGCCGCACGAGGGCGAGGGGCACGGATTCTGGGATCACATTTTCGGTTGGTGGGCGTGGTATGGCGCGGTGGGTTGCGCGGCGATCGTGGTGGTGAGCAAGTGGCTCGGTCATCTCTTCTTGCAAAAGCGGGAGGATTTTTATGATGACCGCTCGTAGCGCGCGCGAGAAGACCTGGCTGGCCGGGATGCTGATGCTGCTCGTGGTGGTGTTGGTGGTGGGGCTGTCGGGATTTGGCTCGGGAAGTGGCCCGAACGAGCAGGGACAGGTCGCGACGAGTGCGACCACGCACGAGGCCGTTGAAGCTGCCTCGCACCACACTGCGCGCCCGTTGGCCCCCGAGTTGAATCCCGAGATCGTGAAGACTTCGGCCTGGCCGCCGGCGCTGGTGCTTCTGCTGGGGGCTGTGCTCGTACTGGTGTTGCCCGGCCGCTTGCGCGCGGTGGCGGCGATCGGCGCGCCCCTGTTCGCGCTGTGGTACATCTGGGGTCTGCCGGATGGGACGCGGGTCACGCTGCACTTTTTGAATCTCGATCTGACGGTGCTGCGGGCGGATCGACTGTCGCTGGTGTTCGGCAAGATCTTCTCGCTGGTGGGGGTGATCGCCGGGACCTACGCCTGGCACATCAACGACCGGCGCCAGCAAGTGGCGGCGCTGCTTGTACAACGCAGGCGCATTGGGCGTAACCTTCGCCGGCGACTTCTTCACCCTCTATGCATTCTGGGAACTGATGGCCGTGTCCTCGGTCATCTTGATCTGGGCGCGCGACCGGGCCGAGTCGCAGGCGGCGGGGAACCGTTACATCCTGGTGCACCTCACGGGGGGCGCCGTGCTCTTGGCGGGGATTCTGCTCTACCAGCATGCGACGGGGAGCATTCTCTTCGAGCGCTTCGCGCCGGGGACGGGGGGACTGGCGGCCTGGTTGATTCTGTTCGGGTTCTGTCTGAATGCGGCGGTGCCGCCCTTGGGTCCGTGGTTGCCCGACGCCTATCCGCGCGCCACGGTGACCGGGGCCATCTTCTGTTCGGCGCTGACCACCAAGACCGCGGTCTACACTCTGCTGCGCGGTTACGCAGGTTGGGAGATCTTGCTCATCCTCGGCGTGATCATGTCGCTCTACGGCGTGGTCTACGCGGTATTATCGAACGACATCCGCGAGCTTCTGGCCTACCACATCATCTCGCAGGTGGGCTACATGGTGGCCGGCGCGGGGATCGGCACCGCGATGGCGGTGAACGGCGCGACGGCGCATGCGGTGAGTCACATTCTGTACAAGGCCCTCTTGTTCATGGGCGCGGGGGCGGTGATCCACACCACCGGCCGCGAAAAGTTGAGCGAGCTGGGTGGGTTCTGGAAGCGGCAGAAACTCATCTTCGGCTTGTACATGATCGGGGCGTTCTCGATCTCGGGATTCCCGTTCTGGAATGGCTTTATTTCGAAGTCGATGGTGATCGCGGCGGCGGGCGAGTCGCATCTGAACTGGGCGTACTTGCTGTTGATGCTGGCCAGCGTGGGGACTTTTCTGCACACCGGATTGAAGCTGCCGTACGGGACCTGGTTCGGAGAGGACAAGGGGATCCAGCCCAAGAAGGCGCCCAAGAACATGATCGTGGCGATGGGACTGGCCGCGTTCTTCTGCACCCTGATGGGAGTGGCGCCCGGTGTGTTGTATCGCTATTTGCCGTATGCGGTGCACTGGAATCCGTGGACCTTCCCGCACGTGATGGAGAGCGTGCAGCTGCTGCTCTTTACTTACTTCGCGTTCTGGGTGTTCATTCCGATGCTGCACGGGGAGCGTACGATTTCGATGGACACCGACGTGCTGTACCGCAAGACGGCGCCGCTGTTCCGCGCGGTGTTCGTGGATGCGGTGGGGTGGGTATTCGACGTGTCGGAGCAGGGGACGCGCTGGGCCGCGCGCGGGGTGGTGCAGGCGCTGCGTGATCCTTCGCGCTACTTGCCGGGGTATCCGCATCGGGTGCACACCGACGAGCCGGACTTCGACGAGGATCGTTCGCGGCCGCCCCTGGCTCTGCCCTTGAGCCTGGCGCTGTTGGTGTTCGTGATGGTGTGGTTGGTGGCGAAGTTGTCGGGGTGATGGCTAGGATCGTGGGATGGGCCGGACGATGTGCGTACCGACCCACCCGCTGAAATTTCCCGCCGTATCGAAACTTCCCTAGCGCGCCGGCTTGGCGTCGAAGAGATCGCCCTCTTCCATGCGCAGTAGAGCTTCCTTGCGCCACAGTCCGCCGCCGTAGCCGACGAGCTTTCCCGTCGAGCCCACCACGCGATGACAGGGGATGACGAGCGAGACCGGATTGCGGTTGTTCGCCAGTCCCACCGCGCGCGAGGCCAGGGGTTTGCGAATCTTCTTGGCCACCTGCCCGTAGCTCGCGGTGCTCCCGTAGGGGATGCGCGCGAGTTGCTTCCACACCCTCTTCTGGAAATCGGTGCCGTGCAGATCCAGCGGCATCTTCAGATCCTGCGGGGTGCTCTCTTGCTTGGCGAAGTAGCGTTTCAGCCAGGCGCGCGCGGGGGCGAGTTTGGTGGGTGAGGCTTGGAGCTGCGCATCCTTGAGGTCGGCGGGAAGGTGGGTGCGGAGGGTCTTCTCCAGTTTTGCCCTACTTGGTTTCGTCTTGGACTTTCCGTCCACGAAGTAGAGGGCGCAGAGTCCGCGCTCGGTAGCGCCCAGGACGATGGGGCCCAGCGGGCTCATGTAGTGGTCGTAGTAGAGAGTGTCCGTGTTGGTTTTCATGAAGGGGCTCCTTCTCGGGAGGCTTTCGAGATGTCATGGGGCGGCGTCGGTTTGAGAAGAGAGACGGCGACGACCAGGATCAGGGCGACGACGTAGCCACTGACGCGTTCGGTCAGGGTGTGATCGAGGCCGAAGGACTTCCAGAGGATCACGGTGAGTGCGCCGCCGAGCATGCCGGCCAACACTCCGTAGCCGCTCACGCGCTTCCACCACAGAGTCAGCACGAGGGCCGGTCCGAACGCCGCCGAGAGTCCGGCCCAGGCGAAGGATACCATGGCAAAGACGAGGTCGGTGCTGCGAATTGCCAGTACGAAAGCCAAGACGCCGACGATGAGGGTGGCGAGGCGGCTGAAGGAGGCGAGTCGCTCGGGGGTGACCTCCTGCTTGAACATCTTGTGGTAGACGTCCTCGCTGAGGGTGGAGGTGGTGACGAGGAGTTGGGAGTCGGCGGTGGACATCATGGCGGCGATGGCGCCGGAGATCATGATGCCGGCCAGCCATCCGGGGAGAAGGGTCTGGGCCAGAATGGGCATGAGGCGTTCGGGGTCCTGGAGTGTGTCGGGTCCGTAGTGGGCGAGGCCGATGATGCCGATGAGAAAGGCGCCCCAGAGGGCGGGCACGGCCCACCATCCAGCGATGAGGGTGCCGGTGCGGATGTCGCGGCTCTCGCGAATGGCCATGAAGCGCGCGAGCAAGTGGGGTTGGCCCATGTAGCCCAGGCCCCAGGAGAGTCCGCCGATGATGCCGAGGAAGGCGGCGGTGCCGGTCTGACCTTGGGTGACGCTGAGGAGTTTGGGATCGACGTGGTGGAGTTGCATCGCGACTTCGTGCCAGCCGCCCAGAGCCTGGATGCCGACGATGGGCAGGACCACACAGGTGAAGACCATGATGAGTCCCTGGACGACGTCGGTCCATGCCACCGCCACGAAGCCGCCCATGGTGGTGTAGAAGAGGACGATGATGGCGCCAATGAGCATGCCGATGGTGGTGGTCTCCATGGCGAGGCCGCCGCGCGCGAAGAAGTTCTGCAGCTCGGTCATGAAGTCGCCGAAGGTGGTGTCGAGGACCTTGCCCGCGGCGTTGAATTGCGAGGCGACGTAGAAGGTGAAGAAGAAGGTGATGATGACGCTGGCGACCAGGCGCAGCCAGCCCCTGGTCTCCGGGAAGCGCATGTGGAAGTAGTCGGGCAGGGTGAGGCTGTCGGTGCGGCCGACTTCCTTGCGCAGTCGGCGGGCGACGACGGTCCAGGAGAAGAGGATGCCGGCGCAGCAGCCCACGGCGGTCCACAGTTGCAGAAAGCCGGCGGCGAAGGCGGCGCCGGGCAGGCCCACGAGTAGCCAGGCGCTTTCGCCGCTGGCGCGTTCGCTGAAGGCGATGACCCAGGGGCCCAGCTTGCGGTCGCCCAGGATGAAGGCCTTCTGGGTGCTGGTGCGCTTGTAGGCGATGATGCCCACGAAGAGGACGACCGCGAGGTAGATGATGAAGCCGATGAGGATGGGATTCATCGGCGCGGCTTCCCGGTGCGAGGAGGCTTCCCGGTGCGGATGTAGAAGATCGTGGTGAAGGCCAGGAGGGCCACGGCGGGGACGATGAGCCAGAAGACGGTCCAGAAAGGCATGAGTTCGCGGCTAGGTGGAAGAGCCGGGCTTGGGGGAAGGGCCAAGTTCGAATTGCTCGTAGGTCGAGAATGGCCCAGTCGCGCGCGCGGGACAAGGGTTGCTTGAGATTAGCCGACACGGGCCCCGCCTCGCTTCAACTGGCGCTCGCCGTGATAGAAGGCGAGCGAACGACGGCCCGGGCGCAATCCCAGCGAATAGTCGAGATCCTCAGCGCCGCGGCGGGCTCTCCCCTTGATGGCGATGAGTCCCTGGTGCACCCCGATGAGATGGTGGAAGGCGCAGAGGGTGATCTGGTTTTCCGGCTCATCCCCTCCGCCGAGGCTGCGGAAGCGGATGTGGTGGCGTTGCAGCGAGCGGCGCGCGCTGCAGCCCGGGACGGCGCAGCGATAGTCGTCGCGCTCGAGGATGGCCTCTTCGCGACGGGAGTGCGGCTTTTCCAGGGCGGACCAGGCGCGACGGGCCTGGTAGCACAGGAGGACGAGCGCGCGCCACGGTTCGCAGTTCTGGAGGGCATCGCGCTTCACCCGGTCTTGCACGGAGGTCAAAAGCTGGGCCAAAAACGCGCTGGTGTCCTCGCTCAGGACCCAACTGAGAGTGACGCGGCGCTCGGAATGCAGCGGGGCCGCGTCGAGAAGAGCCGGCGGGTCCGGATGGCTCGCGAGCTCGCGCAGCGAGTGTCTCGACGTTCGGAGTTGGTGGTCGGTCGGCGGCGGGCAGCCCTTCAGGGACCACGCGCGGTAGTCGGTGTCGGCCTGACGGCGCGCCCAGGCGATGCGATCGCGCAGGGCGCGCACGGTCAGGGTGGACGCTTCGGAAATCCAGCGCGGCAGATCACTGCGCGCGGCGCCGATGCGCGGGAGTTGCAACAAGAGGGTCGCCTTCAGGGAGGTGATCGTGCCCTGGGCATACGCGAGGGCAACGGGATCGTCGCGGCGCCGCTTCTCGGCGCGGGTGAGCATCTCGAATGTCGTCGAGGACGCCAGGCCGAGTTCGGCACGCGCGAAGTCGTCGAAGCGGCGGTAACCGATTCGGTGATGGACGGACTGGTTCTTGAAGTTGAGCAACTTGTCTTCATGTCGAATGCGGAGGCGTCGACGGTGGGAGAGCAAGCGGCGCAAGGAGAGGTCGAGGAAGTGGGCGCGCTCGCGGGAGGTCCGGCCCTGTTGGGACTTAGCAGTATCCCTCGCACTCGCATGCGCTGAGGCGTGTTGCACCGATTGGTGAAGCGCTGCCTGCGACGGTGACGCGGTCTGTGCGGGAGCGCGATCCGAAAACGGCGTAGTTTGGGCCATTCGTGCCTGCGAGCCAGCATTCCGCGTCCGTTTGAAGCGTCGCGGGCAGATGCGATTCAGCGCCTCGGCCGCCGGCACGGTGAGTTCCACTTCGGTGCTGGCCTCGGCCAAGATGGCGGCGAGGCGCATTTCGTCATCGCCCTCGGTGCCGATGAGGGCCTGGGCCAGGCGCAAGGTGTCGCGCACGTACGGTGCGAAGAGGGACGGAATGCGCAGGCGGACTAGACGGTCGCGGTTCTCTTCGGCCTTGGCAGACTTCGTTCGGGTCAAAGCATCGGAAGAAGCGGTCTCGTCCGGATGCTGTCGCGACTCGCGGATCTTCTGCCGTAACTCGCGAACGGTGAGACCGAGGATCTCCGGCAAGAGGGCCTCGGCCTGGGACGGCGACGCCAATTGCGCGAGTTCCTCGAGCGCACTGGCGCTGAGGTGGCCTTCGGCGTGCGCGCTGGCCACATCCGGGGATTCGTGCAAGAGCCGAGCCTGACGAAGCCATTTATAGAAGGTGGAGATCGGGACCCCGAGACGTTCGGCGCAGTAGTCGCGCAGCGAGGCGTAGCCGCACCAACGCGGTCCCTGCAGCGAACGGAACTCACTGGCGCTTTCACAGAGCGCGGCATGACCGGCAGCGGCCTCGCGTCGCATCGACTCACATTCCTGCTGAATGCGTGTGCGAGTGGAGGCCAGCTCGTTTCGAGTGCGGGCGCGGACGCTGGACCAGAGATCGCGCACGGCAGCCGGAGTTCGTGAGTCGGGGAAGCGCGCGATCGAGGATCGCGCTGGGACTCGTATCGAGGCGGCGCTGTCCTTTCTGCTGCGTATCATGCGGCGTGGTCTGCATGAGCATTCGTCCCGCTGGGAGGCGAGGGGTGATACAAACAAATGTATCTATTCTTAGGAGGGGCGCAAGGGGGAAACTGCAAAAAACGGCAGAATTCTGGGCCTAGAAATCAAGTTTTTGACGAAGGTACGTTTGCGCTTTGTTTGTGACTAGTCGAGCAAACTGCGCGTAGATCAACAGGCCCGCGACCACGACCAGAAAGGCGATCCCCACACGCGCGAGGCCGAGAGCGGCGCGCGATGGACGCAGCGCCAGATCGTCGATGAGGTGGGTGACGGCCCAGGTGTTCAGCAGGTAGTAGAGGGGGCTGAAGACGAAGGTGATCGCACCGAGCAGGGTCAGCAGGAAGACGGGGTCGGGTACGGCGCTGGACGATGCCGACCGAGAGGACGGTCATCGCGACGAGGTAGCTCCAGTAGAGGCGGCCGCGGTCGGGGCGCTCGGGATCGAGCCGAGGTGCGCAGTGTCTGACTTCAAAGTCTGTTCGAAATGCGCGGCGTCTCGATGTTCGGAGTCGGCAGACGAGTCGGCCCCGCGTCAGTTGCTCGGCGCACGCGCTCACTCCGCAAATGCCGCACCGTCGCCACCAATGTGCGCGGCATGCCATCCATGATCGCGTAGGTCGTGGAGAAGGTGGTGAAGAAGGCCACCGCGTAGAAGAGCGGGCGCATCCAGGCGCCGAAGAGTTCGGTGTAGAGGCGCGCGAGGGTGGCGGCGAGGTCGAACTGTCCCGGCACCAAGCCGCGCGGATGCAGCACCGCGGCGCCCAGTCCCAGGAAGAACACCGCGAGTACGGCCGACAAGAGATAGCCGATGCGCAAGTCGATGAGCACCGCGCGCAAGCGCTCGCGGGGGGAACGGTCGCCACGGGAACGGTCATCCTTGCGCGGGGAGCGGGAATCGTCCGGCGAGCTGCCGTTGAAGCGCGGATCCTCCAGGGTCCACAGCGATTGCCAGATCGAAACGCCGATCGCGGTGGGCAGAAAGCCGAGGATCGACGCGACCAACAGCAGACTCCCGTGCGGCAGCGAGGGGATCAAGCCGCGCACAAACGCGGCGACTGGTGGCGGTGCCGCGAAAAACGCCACCGTGGTTCCCAACGCGAGCGCAATCATCATCCCCAAATTGAGATTGCGCAGCAGCGGATAGCGTCCGGTCAGAAGCAGGAGGAAGGTGAAGCCGATGACAATCGCGGTCCACGCACCCAGGCCGAGGCCGCCGAAGGCCGCCTGTAGGATGGATCCAGTGAGACCGGCGACCGCGGCCAATACGCCGACGCTTTCGAGCACCATGTCGATGAGGCCGACCCACAGCGCCCAGTCGCGCGGGCCGGGCAGACGGCGGTAGGCCGAGAGCAGACTGTGTCCCGGTGACGACGGCGAGGCGTGGACCGAACTCGAAAGCGTGGTATTTCAAGAAGGTGGGCGAGAACGATCAGCCACAGAAGGCGATAGCCGAAGCTCGCGCCAGCGGTGGTGCAGAGCACGAGGTGGCTGCCGCCAATCGCAGTGGCAGCGAGCAAAATGCCGGGACCGACGGAACGGGGGCGCAACGCCAAGAGGAAACCTCTACTTCGAACTCTCTCCAGGGCCAGGAAACACTCCCAACTGTCTCAATAGGGCAATGTTGTCCCAGCTGACCCAAGTCTCGACGACCTTACCATTCTCGAGTCGCTGCATGACGATGTTCACCAGGGTAAAGGACTTGCCGCTGGCCGGAATCTCTCCCAACTGGCCGGTCTGCGTTCCCTTCATCGTGGAGACGTAAGCCACCCTGTCCCCGTCGGCGATCATGTTGCTGATCGTGTCGGTATAATCGGGTATCGCCTTCATCCACTCATGAAGAAAACCGAAGAACTGCTCGGTGCCGTGCAGTTCCTGAAAACCGGGCGGCATGGCCTGACAATGTCTCACATAGTTCGGTCCGATCAAGGATTTGAAGGTGTCGAAATCGCCCGCGGCCAGACTGGCGTGTGCTTGCCGGATAATCTTCATGTTTTGTTGCTCGATCTGTTCTTTGGAGAGTTCTGCGGAACGACTGGCGGTCGCCAGTACGGCGACCAAGATCATGGAGGAAAAGACGGCGGACCGTTTTCTCATTCGATGTCTCCCATTTAGCGGCTTGCTCCAGCAAAGGAACGCGTCGTGCGCCCCGAGGAGTATACGAAACTCTACCATGGCATCTCCTCAGTTTCGCGGAGTGGCTCTGGCTGTCAATTTAGGTACCGGATAGGGAGTTGCTCAAGTGCCCGCCAATGCCCGTATCGTGGAAGTTCCTTCCGTCGTGCGCTCCGAACGTGTAGGCTTACTCTCTCACATCACTCTTCCCCCGTGAGGAGTCACGCCAGTGTTGCGCCGCTACTTGACGGCGTGTGTCACGCTCCTATTGCTCCTACCGCTAGCACGAAGCGTCCACGCGCAACTCGTCGACTACATCAAACTGAAAGGGACCTACCAGGAGACGCTTGGTTCTGCCAACTCCCGGGATTTCTCCTTCGAGAACTGGACCGGCGAAGAGGTTTGCGACTTCACCGTTTCCATCAAGAGCACCGATGGAACCGAGATCAGCGCGAAGATCAAAAGCGTTTCGATGAAGGACAAGGATTGGCGCTGTGATGATGACTTGAGCGGCACCATCGACGATAGTGAAACCGATACCGAAGATTCTTCTCCCGGACACACCTGTCGGATCAAGGAAAACGATGGTTGCATCTCTCCGGTAGGCATGGGAATGCCCACAGCCGACGATCGCTACACCATGACGATCACTCTCGACTCGTTCCCGGATGGCGAATGGAAGCTCACCATCCAGCCGACTGATCGGAGCGGGAAAGCCATCGCGAGACCCTTGGCAAACACCAACGGAGGGGAAAGCAGCGGTAAGCTCGCGCCAGATTTCTATGGCATCGGACTATACGAGATCACGATGGACGACGAGCCCGCGCTCATTGCCCCATACACCGGCATCTCGTTCAGCGACCTCAACATGAGTGGACAGGATCTGAGCTCGATCTTTCTGCAGGGATCAAACTTCCTCATTCTCGATGCGATGCAATGTGATCCATTGGGGAATCCAATTCCCGGAGGGTTGTTCGATATCGCGACGGGTCAGCTCAATCTGCCTGCGCCGATTCCAGTTGGGGCGCCGTTTTATTTATCGGTAGTGCCGGATACTTACGTACCGGGGCCGATGAGGGTAATGGCGAGCTTGCAGAACTATACCGATGCGCCCCCGGCCTTGAGCCGCGGAGAGTGGTTGCGCTCCGCGCACCCCAATCCCTTCAATCCGCGCACCACGATCGAGTACTCCCTGCCAGCAGCGATGTCGATGCGGCTGTCGATCGTGGATTCGAGCGGACGCGAGGTGCGTGTGCTGCACGATGGGATGGCGCCAGCCGGGGAGGGTTCCGTCAGCTGGGACGGCCGCGACGGGGCAGGGCGCAGGGTCGCGAGCGGGCTGTATCTGCTACAGCTGGCCGCGAGCCAACATCGTGAAACCCGCAAGCTGGCGCTGATCAAGTAAGGATTTGCCAGGGAATCGGACAGGCTCCAGGGCCCCAAGAGGCTCGGGGGGAAGGATTTAGGCCACCGGGGACGGCCTGGCTTGACACGATTCGGCGGGATACCTATATGTATAGGCCCGCCGGGCGTGGGATTTGCAACGCCCGGCCACAGCTTGCTCCTCGGTAGCTCAATTGGTAGAGCATGCGGCTGTTAACCGCAGGGTTGCAGGTTCGAGTCCTGCCCGGGGAGCCACTTATCGAGGCCGCCTAATCTGGTGGCCTCGTTTTCTTAACGGAGGCCCTCCCGCTCACCGCAGGTGGGGCCTTTCGTTTGCCACATTCGGGCACGTTTCGAAGACTTGCGCAGCACGGCGTCTCTGTTTTGCTGAGAGTCACGA
>CAWDWO010000033.1:0-94917 GCA_963806035.1 Candidatus Krumholzibacteriota bacterium
TCCGGCGCCCTGGCCGCACAGTCCGAGCGTGCCTACCGGGCTGCGGCGGAACCCCTGCGCCGGAGCGTCTGGGATCCGGTCGCCCCGCACCTGGGCGACGCCAAGCTGGTCTTCGTGGTGCCGGACGGTGCGCTGAACCTCGTGAACCTGGCCGCACTGCCGCTCGGCAAGGGATACCTGATCGAGTCCGGTCGCACCCTGCACCTCTTGTCGACCGAGCGCGACCTGCCCCGGCTCCGGGACAGCGCGAGGCCTAGCGGTGATCGATCCCGAACCCTGCTTGCCATGGGCGGCATCGATTTCGACGCGATCGCTTCCTCCCAGCTTGTCGCCTCCACGGCAAGCGTGTTCCGGGGAAGCCTCAGTACCTGCGGTGAATTTGACGACCTCCTCTTCCAGCCCTTGCCCCAATCGGGTCCGGAGGCAAATCGGGTGATCGATGAGTGGGCCAGTCTGGAAGGCGCCGGCTCCACGCGACTCTTGACCGGGGTCGACGCCACCGAGGGCCGTTTCAAGCGACTTGCCGGAGGCGCGCGTCTGATCCATGCCGCCACCCACGGCTTCTTCCTGGGCGGCGCCTGCCCGGAACCGGGCGCGAAGAACTCATGGCGGATCGAGTTCGCCTCGGCCAGCAGCCGGCGCGTGCCGGAAAATCCCCTACTCTTGTCAGGCCTGGCCATGGCGGGGGCCAACCAGCACCGGGACCGCCCGCCCGATGCGGAAGACGGAATCTTAACCGCCGAGGAGATCGCGTCGCTCAACCTGGAGGGAACGGACTGGGTGGTGCTGTCCGCCTGTAATACCGGCCTTGGTCAGGTCACCACGGGTGAGGGCGTGCTCGGACTCCGACGCGCATTTGAGGTTGCGGGGGCGTCCGCGCTCATCACCAGCCTATGGCCCGTCGACGACAGCGCCGCTGCGGCCTGGATGCAGCACCTCTACGAAGAACACCTGAAGAAAGGCCGCGGGGCCGCTGCTTCGGCAAATTCTGCATCACTTGCCGTGCTTCGGGAGAGACGCGCACGGAACCTGAGCACGCACCCCAACTACTGGGCGCCCTTCGTCACATCCGGAGACTGGCGCTAGCCGGCTGTCAATCGATCCGTGATGCCGCCTCGTCCTCAGGCCGAGGGCGGCCCCGTCTTGTCGATGAGCTTCATCATGGCGCCCTTTTCGGGATCGATCAGCTCGGTGATCCTGGGCGGATTCACGTCGGCCACGATCATCTGGCCCACCTCGCTGTGCACGTCGCTGAAAATGCCGTGCTTCATCATCTTCTGGGTCTGGTAGTGGTTGTCTTCGGTTGGACTGACGTAGTGCACCGAGACCGCTTTGTAGCGATGGATCAAGAACACGTGGATCAATGTCATGAGACGTTTCTTGCGTAGCGCCTCGGCGAAGGTGTTCTGATCGCGGATCGACAGGATGCTGCGCTCCTTGCGATCCTTGATGTCGGCGAAGATCACGTTGGCCAGTTTGTTCCCCTTGTCGTCGTGCAAAACCAGTTCCAGAAGATCCGAGCCCGCGGTGTGTGGTTGCAAACTCACCGAAATCGTCTGCTTCAGTTTGTAGAATTTGGCCCAGGTCTTCAGCCAACCCTCAAGCAGAGAGCGGGGCACCTCGGTTTGCACGAGGTGCTGGAATTGGGTCGAACCCTTCCCCATGGCGCGGGTGGCCGCGCTGCGACCAGTCGACGCCATGAGAGCCCCGTCCAGGCGGGGACCCCCCACGAGTGATTGCGGAGTGCGATAGGGAGACTCCACGAGACGCAGCTTTCTCTGCAGCCGCGCCAAAGCGAGCATGCCGTCGTCCCGCAGCGCCGTCGCAAACTCCTCGGCCGCCATGCCGTCGACTTGATGCCCGCCATAGGTGATGAAGTTGAAGACATAGCCCAGCTTGCCCAGTTCACGCGGAAAGGACTTCATCTCCTCGTCACTCATGCCGGTCGTGTCCCAATTGAAGGAGGGCGAGAGGTTGTAGGCCAGCATCTGCTTGGGAAATTTCGCGTGAATCGCTTCCTGGAATATCTTGGCGTCGGCGAGATTCGCGGTCTTTGTCTCCATCCACAGAATGTCCGCGAAGGGAGCCACCGCCAACGAGCGCGCCGTCGCGTACTTGATGCCGTTCTCGATGTGGTAGTAGCCCTCGGGAGTCTTGGGAAGCTCGCAATCCCAGATGATCGTGATCCCCATCGAGCGCGCTCGCTCGCGTGCGCTCGTGAGTGAGGCCGTCTTGGCGAAATCGAGCCACTCCTCTACGCTCAATTCGTAACTGCCACCTTCGGCGATTCTGAACTCCATCACGTCGGCCACGGCTTGACCGTAGGTCTTCATACCGGCCTCGGCCTGCCAGGCGTCCAGGAAGCGTCCGATGACGACGTCCAGGACTTTGTCGACGCGATTTTGCGAGGATTGGAGGAACTCCTCGGCCTCCTTCTCGAGCACGCCCATGACGCCACTGCGTTGCATCCACGCATAGGCCCGCTCGTATTCCTCGTCCTCGATCGCAAAGAGAAGGTGACCTCGCGCGCTGTCCAACCCGAGCTCGAAAAGCTTCCGCAAGATTGCCAGGTAGACCAGCTTGTAGCTGGGCAGCTCGATGTTGGTGGCTCCCAGAATGAAGGGATGGTCACGCTCGTCGCTCCTCCCCTCGAGGAAGGTCGCCGCTTCGGCATCGGTGCGCGCCACGATGATTCCTGCCACACCCATCACGTCCAGCTGGAAGCGCGCCGCATTGAGCCGTTTGATCTGTTCGTCGATGGGCACCAGGACCTTGCCGCCCTGATGGCCGCATTTTTTCGTGCCCGGTTTCTGGTCTTCGATGTGGTAGCCCGGTACGCCCGCCTCGACGAAGCGACGGATGAGGTTGCGCACGTGGGCATCACCACCGTGGCCGGTGTCAGCGTCGGCGATGATGAAGGGGCGATAGTCGACGGCAGGGGTGGACTTACGTTCCTCTTCGCTCATCCGCGCGCGCGCGAAATGTTGATTCTTGTCGGCGGTGAGAAGCGCGCGCACGATTGGCGCTGCCTCGTCGGGCACCTGGCTCAGGGGATAACTCGCCAGGTCGGCCCCCGGGTCCTCGTCGATCGAACCCTTGGCGGAGGTCGCCCAACCTCCCAGATAAATTCCCTCGATACCCTGTCGCTTGATGGTCACCGCCTGGCCCGGTGAATAGGGCCCGAAGGTCGTGATGGACTTGCGTTGCTCGAAGAGCTCTTGCAAGCGCGCGTAGAACTCGTCGGCCGCGTGGCGGGCCACCGTGTAATCGATGGGGATGGTTCCGCGCTGTTCGGCGATGTCGCGCGCAGCATACAAGCGGGTGATCGATGCGAAACGCGGGCCTTCGATCCACTTTCGGATCTCCTCCATCTGTTGCTCGATCGAATCCATCGCTGATTCCTTTCTCTTCCGCTTGAATTTCAAGCTGCCTCGAAGTCCAGGTTTCGGGTCACCCTCGTGCCGCGGTTCTCGAACTCCTCGCTATAGAGCCCGATGCGGCGCTTGGCTTCTTGCAAGTCGTGATTGTTCAGGTTGAGGTTCAGAAGATCGATGTACCAGGGCAACTTCACCGGGGTCGTGACGTAGCTTTGGGTAATCTCGCGCGCGATGGGCAGCGTCGTATTCTTGGAAACGTCGTAGACGTCACGGTCGCTCGCATCGCGGAGCTTCTGGTATTCCTCTTCCACCAAACGCGCAAAAAGCGCCTCGGTGAGTGGATCGCCCGCCTTGACCCCGGTCTCCTCGTCATCCTCGTTGAACTGTGCGCCCTTGTGAAGCCACTCCCACAAAATGCTGAGGCGAATCTCCCCGGTGGCCATGTCCTCCATGAGATAGAGCACGTCCTCGTTGCCGAAGAAATCGGCCGGCTTGAGCGCCGCCGCCTGCATTCCCTGCCCAAAGGCGTTGCCGTACTGCATGGCCACGCTCAAGAGATCGCGGGCTCCGCGTACGGTACGCGGGGCTGGCTCGAGCAGAGTGAGTCCCGCCGCGTCCTGCGGTCCGTAGCTGAGCGGCTCGAAGGGGCGTCCCATCTGGTTTTCCTCGCCGAGCTTCTCCCACACCGGGCGCACGATGGGCACCATTTTCCAGTGAGCGACCCACTTGCCGCTGGCGCCCTCGCGTTGTTCGCGCTGCGCTCCCTTGGTGGCGCGCGCCATGCCGTCCTGCACGCCTTTTTTGGATCCGACGGGGATGTTGGGCTCCATCCCACCCTGCCACAGGGTGAAGTTGCCGTCATTGTCCGGCGTGTTCACTGCTCGACGCACACGGTCCTCGTAGTTGCGCATGTAGCCGTAGGTCATGACGATGGCGTCGATGTTGGGATTGTGGAAGGAGGGATCTCCCGCCATGGCGTCCGCCACGCTGTTGATGTAGTCCCAGCGGCCAGTGTTGAAGCCCACGAAGTGCGTGGTAAGCGCTGCCCGGATTTCCATGAGCTGAAAGCTGGCCTCGAGTTGTTCGACCAGCACGTAGCAGCGGATGGCGCCGTCGCTCAGTCCGAGCTGCGCTTCCAGGGCCGAGAGGATCTCGTTCCACAGCGCCGCCTCTTCCGCGGTCTGGATCTTGGGCAGATAGAGGACGATCGAGGCGCCGCGCGCCTGCAGTTCCTGGTGGTTGCTTACGACATAGAGAACGGTGTCGACGATGGAGGCCGAGAAGCCGCTTCCGTCGCTGCAGCGGATGTGGCGATCGTCGAGGTGCAGGCCGCGCGCGCGATAGATTCGCGTGGTGAATTCGAGCTGCTTGCGCCAGTCCACGATCGTCTTGTGCCCAAGAAGGCCCACGGCCCACTCGTTCATCTCGCCGGCCACCTGCTCGGCCACTTCCAAGAACAGGGGATCGCCGGCGATCGCGAGCTTGATGCTGCGCTGGTTGTCCAGCGACATGCTCTCGATCTGGCCCAGGGCGTCCTCGCCATCGAACATCCAGCCGTCGGCCCCCGAAAGCAGGGCGTAGGAGGCGTTGCGTAAATTCTCTCGCACCGAAGCGTGCGGCCGCGCCGCGGGCCCGGTGCCCTGGATCCACTGCCGTTTCAGATCGTCGGGGATGGGCTTGCCGACGAAGTTCCCCTTGCGGGCGTCCTCGACGCGGATCGTCGTCCCGGGGATGAGGGATTCACGGGGAAGAAATTCGATGGATTTGCCGCCGGCCGCGCGCGCAGCGCGGACTTCGTTGCGCTTTTGCATGAGCGCGAGACGGCGCGAGTTGAAGGGCGCGAGCGCGGAAAGGGCATCCAGAGCCGCCGGGCTCAGGATATCCGCATATTCGCGCCGAAGGGTCCCGCGGACTTCGAGTCCACCTCCAAAACGGTGGGTCATTCAGTATTCCTCTCTCGGAATCGGGCGGGGACCCGAGCACGCAGACGTCCTGGCTTGTGCTCCTGAACGCGTCAAATTGCGTCTGACACAGTCACTTAGCCCGATCTCCCGGGTTCTGTCTAGTCGAAAACGACAGGGAGACGATCGCCATTTCTGCAGGAAAAGGCTTTGTTCAAGAAAACCAGGGAGAGCCCAACTGGCAAAGTGCGGGCCAAGCTTGACTGCGCCCCAAGAAACGGAGCGTTCGCTCCCTTTCGCTCGAAGTGCTAAGCTGAAATTTGGTCTCTGACTTTTCTTTGGTTTCAGGAATCGCACGCAACGATGCTCGCCCGATCTGATCGACGCGCCCTCAATTCTTTGCTCGAACTGGTGCGAAGTCCGCGACCGCGACCGGCCCACGAGGTGGTCCGTTACGATTGGTCGCGACTCCCCCGGATTCAAGCTCTGGCATTTTCCGAGATGGACCCGCTCGACTTCGTGGCGGTGGCCGCCCGGGCGCGCGCGTTTCTCGAGGCGGCATGCACGGCCCTGGATGTCCCCGGAAGAGATCGAAGCGATGCCACGCATCCTCTGGACATCCTGCGCATGCACAACCTGGAGGAAGGCGCCACCTGGGACTCGATCATCGCTTACCGCGAGGAGAGCGGACTACCGCGACTCTCGCCACGAACCCTGCGCAACCGCCAAAACGAGGCGATCACCCTTTTACTCGAGTGGGCCAGCAGGTCCGGGGACGACGCGCAGGCCGTTGAAGCGCAGAGCGATGCCGCGACAATATCGCCTTCGCACGAGCCGAGAAGCCTCTCGTGGCGCCTGGCTACCATTTTAGCTTTGGCACTTGGCCTTCTCGCCCTGACGCTGGTGCTGGCCCTGCGCAGTTCGGGCTCCACGGCGCTTCTCACCGGGGCCGATCGCCAGTTTCTCGGGAAAAGTCTCTCCGCGCGACTCGTGGATCCACACAAAGGGGAGACGCTGCTCTGGAGATTCACCAGTCCATCCAAATTGCCGCCCCTGGAAGGCGAGTATCAACAGGCGACCATCAGCGAGAATGGCGGCCGCCAGTACCTCTACCTGGGATCGGGCAGGGGAGGCGCGGATCACACCACGGTCTTGAAGTGGGATCCGCAAGCGCGGGAGATCCGCTGGAAACACCAGCTCGATCCGCCGCTCAAAGAACGTTGGACCCACGAGGGCGTTTTGCACGAGCCGATGGCGCGCGTTCATTACATGGTTCGCTGGCTCAGCGCGGGAGTTTCCCCCGAGAAAGAAACCCCGAGCATCGTGGCCGTTCTCTGGTCACGCTACAGCCCCACCTTCGTCTACTTTCTCGATCGCGACACCGGTCACGAAATCGGACACTACGTGCACCCGGGGCAACTCTTCCGGCCGATCATTCTCGATCTCGATAGTGATGGGCGCGGCGAAACTCTTCTCGGGGGCGTCGACAATCCACAAGAGAGCGCGGTCTTCGTGATTCTGAAAGGGAGCCAGGGGGCCTCTGCCGCCAGCGACGTTCTCTGGAACGAGAGTGGGGTCGAGGGGGCATCGACGCGCATTCTCTTTCCCGATGTCCCCAAATTGCGAACTGCGCTGGGAGATCCCCACTGGCGCGTGTTCGGAGTGACCCCCGAACACTACAACGCCAACGACCACTGTCTTCATCTCTCCGTCGGCAACCCCGCGAAGGGGCAGTCGGTGTATCTCGCCGATGTCTATTTCGAGGGAAGCGCGGTCGATTCGGTGCAGGTTCGTTTCACCGAGGGACAGCAGAAGCTGTGGGCCTCGGTCGGCCTGGGTCTCACGGAAGCCCAAGATCTCATCAAACCGGGGATCAAAATTCTGCAGTCGAATGCCGGCCCGCAAACCCGAGTTCCTAGCGACCTCGCAAATACCCGGCCTTGAGCCGGGCTTCGGCGCGCTCCAGTGCAGCTTGGGCGCGTTCGCGATCGATGCTCTCGTCGCGAGTCGCCTCGGCCAGACGACGCTTTGCCCGCTCCACTGCCGCCCTGGCCCGCTCCACGTCGATGTCTTGCGCCGCTTCGCAGCTGTCAACCAAGAGGGTGGCTCTGTTGTCGCTCACTTCAGCGAAGCCCGAACCCACCGCGAAGTGCTTCTCCACTTCGGAGTGTCCCGCTTCCTCGACCATGAGAGTACCGGCCCGCATCGCGGCCAGCATGGGCGCGTGGTGCGCCCACACTCCGATCGCGCCGTCCTCGCCCGGGAAGACGAGGCTCAGCACTTCGCCTTCGAAAGCCGTGCCGGTTGGCGTGACGATGCTCAGCTTGTAGGGCGTCTTGGCCATGGCCTAGGCGGCTCCCTCTTTCTCGGTCTTCTCGAACTCGGCCAGCACTTCCTCCATCGTGCCCTTCATGTAAAAGGCCTGCTCGGGAATGTGGTCGTACTCGCCGTCAGCCAAGGCCTTGAAGTCGCGCACGGTGTCCTCGAGCTTGACGTAGGTTCCCGGAATCCCGGTGAACTGCTCGGCCACCTTGAAGGGCTGACTCAAGAACCTCTGGATCTTGCGCGCGCGCTGCACCGTGATCTTGTCGTCCTCGCTTAGCTCATCCATTCCCAGAATGGCGATGATGTCCTGCAGGTCCTTGTACTTCTGCAGAATCTCCTGAACCTGGCGAGCGGTTGCATAGTGCTCTTCGCCCAGGACCAGCGGGTCGAGAATGCGCGAAGTGGAGGCCAGGGGATCGACCGCGGGATAGATTCCCAGCTCTGCGATCTGACGACTCAGCACCGTGGTTGCGTCGAGATGGCTGAAGGTAGTTGCGGGAGCCGGGTCGGTGAGGTCGTCGGCCGGCACGTAGATGGCCTGTACCGAAGTGATCGATCCCTTCTTGGTCGAGGTGATGCGCTCCTGCAAGGCGCCCATCTCCGTGGCCAGAGTTGGCTGGTAGCCCACCGCGCTCGGCATGCGACCCAGAAGCGCGGAGACTTCCGAACCGGCCTGGGTGAAACGGAAGATGTTGTCGATGAAGAGAAGGACGTCCTGTCCCATCTCGTCGCGGAAGTACTCGGCCATGGTCAAACCGGAAAGTCCCACGCGCAGACGCGCCCCCGGCGGCTCGTTCATCTGCCCGAAGACCAGTGCGGTGTTCTTCAGCACGCCGCTCTCTTCCATTTCCAGATACAGGTCGTTGCCCTCGCGCGTGCGCTCGCCGACTCCGCAGAAGACGGAGTAACCGCCGTGCTCCTTGGCGATGGAGTCGATGAGCTCCATCACGATCACGGTCTTGCCCACGCCGGCTCCGCCGAAGAGACCAATCTTCCCGCCTTTGGCGTAGGGAGCCAGAAGGTCGACCACCTTGATTCCCGTCTCGAAGACTTCGCGGGTGGCCAAGAGGTCCTCCAGTTTGGGCGGGTCGCGGTGAATGGGCCAGCGCTGGGAGGCGTCCTTGAGTTTATGCTCGTTCAGGGGCTCGCCCAGAAGATTGAAGATTCCTCCCAGGCATTGATCTCCCACCGGCACCGAAATGGGACTTCCGGTGTCCCGCACGCGCATCCCGCGCACGAGTCCGTCGGTTCCATCCATGGCGACGCAGCGCACCACATCGTCCCCCAGATGTTGCGCAACCTCCACTGTGAGTCCGCGCTCCCCTCGGGCGGGGTCCTCCACGACCAATGCGTTGAGGATGGCCGGGAGATGGTCCGAATCGAACCTCACGTCGACGGTAGGTCCAATGACCTGGACGACCTTGCCGTAGTTGTCCGCCACCTCGAGCTCCTTTTCCTACGCCAGCGCGTCGGCTCCCCCGACGATTTCGCTGATCTCCTGAGTAATTGCCGCCTGACGCGCCCGGTTGCGGAACAACGTCAGCTTGTCGATGAGCTCGCCCGCGTTGTCGGTCGCCGAACTCATGCTGGTCATGCGCGCGCCGTGTTCACTGGTGAACGACTCGGCCAGGGCGTTGAAAACTTTCACCCGCACGCTCTTGGGAAGCAGCGCCTGCAAAACGGATTCCGCGCTGGGTTCGTAGATGTAGTCCTTGCTCGCCTTCTCCTTGCCTTCCCCGTCGTCCTTTTTGGGGAAAGGAAGAAGCTGCACTTCCTGGGCGCGGTAGCTCAGCGTGCTCACGAAGTGCGTGTGCACGATGACGATCTCCTGATATTCGTCTTCGAGGTAGAGCTGCATGAGCTCGTCCGCGACGGCGTGAATGCGCGAAAGATCGATGATGCCGCCCATGTCGACGATGGCGCGAATGATCTTCCAGGGACGGCGCTTGAAATGATCGTTGGCCTTGCGCCCCACGATATACAGCTCGTTGGTGGCATCGTCGTGCTTCTGCATCCACTCGTGCGCCAAACGAATGACGCCATGGTTGTAGCTGCCGCAGAGACCCTTGTCCGAGGAGATCACCACCACCAGGCGCTTCTTCAGCTCGCGCGCGATGAGGAAGGGATGATCGATCGATGCCGCGCTGGTCAGCTGCGCCAAGAGCTCGGTCAGCTTCTTGCCGTAGGGACGCCCCGCCAAGAGGCGATCCTGGGTACGGCGCAGCTTCGCCGCGGCCACCATTTTCATGGCCTTGGTGATCTGCTGCGTGTTGCGGACCGAACGAATCCGCTTGTCGAGATCCTTGATGTTCGCTGCCACGGCGCCGATCTGCTCCTAGCTCAGCTTCGATACGTAGTCGCGCGTGAATTCACCGATCGCGTGCTTGAGCCCGCTCACGATGTCGTCGTCGAGCTTGCCTTTCTCGCGAATGCTGTGCAGCACGCTGCTGTACTTGTCGTCCATGAACGCATGGAAGTTCTTCTCGTAGTCGGGGATTTTCCCCACCGGGACCTCATCCAGCATCCCGTTGGTCACCGCGAAGATGATGGCGACCTGCTTCTCCACCGGCATCGGCTGGTACTGGCCCTGCTTGAGCACCTGTAGGGTGCGCTGGCCGCGCGCTAGCTGGGCCTGCGTGGCCTTGTCCAGATCGGAAGCGAACTGAGAAAATGCCGCCAGCTCACGGTACTGCGCCAGGTCGAGACGCAGACGGCCCGCGACTTTCTTCATCGCCTTGGTCTGCGCGTTGCCCCCCACGCGGCTCACCGAGATCCCGGCGTTCACCGCGGGGCGCTGTCCGCTGAAGAAGAGGTCGCTCTCCAAGAAAATCTGCCCGTCGGTAATGGAAATCACGTTGGTCGGAATGTAGGCCGAGACGTCACCGGCCTGAGTCTCGATCACGGGCAGCGCGGTGAGACTCCCTCCGCCCTTCTCCTGGGACAGCTTCGCCGCGCGCTCGAGCAGGCGGCTATGGCAGTAAAAAATGTCCCCGGGGAAGGCTTCGCGTCCCGGAGGGCGCCGCAAGAGCAGCGAGAGCTGGCGGTAGGCCGCGGCCTGCTTGCTCAAGTCGTCGTAGAAGATGACCGCGTGCTTACCCTGCCACATGAACTCTTCGCCCATGGCGCAACCCGCGTAAGGCGCGATGTACTGCAGCGGGGCGGGATCGGCCGCGTTGGCGGCGACGATGATGGTGTAATCCATCGCCCCCTGCTCGCGCAGGAGCTGCTCCACCCCGGCCACGGTGGAGGCCTTCTGCCCGATGGCCACGTAGATGCAGAAGACGTCGGTGTCCTTCTGATTGATGATGGTATCGAGAATGATCGCGGTCTTGCCGGTCTGACGGTCGCCGATGATCAGCTCGCGCTGTCCGCGGCCGATGGGGATCATGCTGTCGATGGCCTTGATCCCGGTCTGCAAGGGCTCCTTCACCGGCTGGCGATCGAGGACGCCGGGGGCCTTCACCTCGATCACGCGCGTCTTCTCGGCCGCGATGGGTCCGCGGCCGTCGAGCGGCTCTCCCAGGGGGTTGACGACACGGCCCAGCATGGCGTCGCCCACCGGAACCGAAGCGATCTTGCCGGTACGCTTGACGTGATCGCCTTCCTTGATGTGGGTGTCGGAGCCGAAGATGGCCACGCCGATGGAGTCCTCGTCGAGATTCAGCACCAACCCGGTGATTCCCCCGGGAAGTTCCACCAGCTCGCCGGCCATGACGTCGGTGAGTCCGTAGATGCGGGCAATCCCGTCGCCGACCTGCAGGATGACGCCGATGCTCTCGATATCGACATCGGCGCTATAGGCCTTGAGTTCCTGAGCCAGGACCGACGAGATCTCTTCCGGTCGCAGTTTCAACGCTCTCTCCTTTGAACTTCCTGAGGGCGCGCTACAGTGGCGCGTCCATCATCTGCTTGCGCAGTTGGGTTAACTGGGCGCGCACGCTTCCGTCGAAGACCCTGTCGCCGCGCACCGCGATCGCCCCACCGATGATGGAGGGATCGACACGGGTTTGAAGAATGCAGTCCTTGCCCACCACTCCGTCGAGGGTGCGCTTGAGCCGGTCCGCTTGATCTTCGGGTAGGGCGACCGCTGTCAACACCTCTACCCTCGTCTGCCCGCGCCGTACTTCCACCAATTCATCGAAGGCCTGCGCGATGGTCGGCAGGTGCTTGAATCGATGCTTGTGCAACAACAGATCCATGAAGTGCATGAGCACGGGCTGGACCTTGCCGCCAAAGACGGACTGCAAAAGCTCTTTCCGCTGCTCCGGTGACACGCTCGGATCGAGCAGGTAGTTACGCAGATCGTTGCTCTCCTGATAGAGCGCGGCGATCGCTGCCAGCTCCTGCTGGACCGCATCGAGCGTGGGCGGATCCGCGACGTTTTCGAGCAACGCCTCGGCATAGCGGCGAGCAGTGGCATCACTACGCACGGACTGTCTCCCAGGCGCGTGATGAACTCCTCGACGAGCTGCCGGTGTTTCTGATCGTCGAGCCTCTCCTGGATGATCTTCTCGGCGGCCGCGATGGCCATGTCGACCGTCTTCTTGCGGAGCTCCAGGCGCGCGCTGCGCACCTCGCGATCCAGCTCGCCCTCGGCCTTCTCCAGGAATTGCCCGGCTTTGTCGCGCGCATTCGCCTCGAGCTCGCCGGCGATGGCCTCGCCCCGCTTCACTGCCTCCTGCATCTTCTCCCGCTCCAGGCTCTTGATCTCGGCGATCTTGGCGTCGAACGAAGCGCGCAGGGCTTCGGCGTCCTTCAACTCCTTCTCCGCCGCGGCGAAATCCGACTGGACCTTCTCCCGCCGCGCATCGAGCATGGCGAGCAGAGGACCCCAGGCGTACTTCCGCAGTACCCAGAAGAAGATGAGAAACGCAACGATGTTGGTCAGCAGTAGCGCAATGATGTCACTGCGCCCTAGACCTTGAGTCAGTGCTTCCATCGGACTTTACCAGCCCTATCCGAGCTTGCCCTGAAGCACGAACACGCTGATCAACGCGTAGATGGTGAGCGCCTCGATGAACGCGGCGCCGATGATCATGGCGGTCTGGATCTGACCGATGGCTTCCGGCTGGCGGCCCATGGCCTCCATGGCGGAGCTCACGGCCTTCC
Organism: Candidatus Krumholzibacteriota bacterium; assembly: GCA_963806035.1. GTDB lineage: Bacteria > Krumholzibacteriota > Krumholzibacteriia > JAJRXK01 > JAJRXK01 > JAOZPE01. The sequence continues at coordinate 12,713 of CAWDWO010000033.1, forward strand.
CCAAACCGAGGCCGCTACCCAGCGCGGCGATTCCCAGGCCCAGCGGAATTCCAAGTCCGAGCAGGTCCATTTCTCATTCTCCTTGATTCGATCGTGAACGGGGCGAACCCCGCCGGAGACTCGCGTCTCCTGTGTTGAAAGCCCCCGTGGCTTCCTCCTCCGCGGCGCAGGTGCGTCGCGTCGAATTCGGTCGTTTCCCCGCTTCTTCTAGTGAGCCTTCGCGTGCTCCCCGTGGGGAAGCATGAGCGCGATGTACACCGTGGACAAAAGCGAAAACACCAGGGCCTGGATGAGCCCCAGCAGCATCGACAAGAAGTAGAAGGGAAGGTTCAAAGGTAATCCAATGGGCGAGTGGAAGGCGGACAGTGCCACCACTCCCAAGAGCGCGAAGACGGCGAGCAACATGTCTTCACCAAAGATGTTGCCGAAAAGACGAAGGCTCAAACTCACCGGCTTGACGAATTCTCCGAAGAGTTCCAACGTGAAGAGCAGGGGCGAAAGGCACCAGCTCACCACGTCCTTGGGAGAACCCGCCAGGTGATAGAGATAACCTCCGATGCCCTGGCGCTTGATGCCCGTGTACTGCACGTAGACGAACACGACCAGTGCGATGCTGATGTTGTTGAGGAAGGTCGAAGTCGGCGACTTTCCCAGAGGAATCAGCACGAAGTAGTTCATCGCCGCGACGTAGACGAAAATGGTGGCGATGAAGGGCGTGAAGTGGCGTCCGTACGTCGGGCCCATCATGTTGGAGGCCAGGCCCTCCAACCACTCCACGATCATCTCCGCGAAGGCCTGAAGCCTTCCGGGCACGATGGAGCGATTCTTGTAGATCCGTAGCGCAACGAGGCAGAGAAAGAGTCCGGCCAGGATGGCGAAGAAAGCGTTCTCGAAGATTTCGACGTAGCGGTAGGCCAGCGAGTCGGGCTTCAACACGAAAGCCTTGAGCAGCATCGTGAGGTTGGGAAGCTCCAGGTGCTGACCGTGGTGTTCGGCGCCTCCGTGCTCCTCGCCGTGCTCCAGGAACTCGGGTTCCAGCGCGTTCTCTTGCTGAGAGTGTTCTTGGTGTTCGGCGGAAGGGTCAGCGTGGGAAGTGGCTGGCTCGGCCTGGGAGTTGGCTTGCTCCTCGGACGTCGCGTCGTGCTGCGCGACCACCAAACGTGCCCCATCGTGCGGGCTGCCCGTCGCCACCGCGCAGGGGGGAAGCAAGACGAGCATCGCGAAGGCCAAGAGAAGGCTCACGGCTGCGTACGGGCTCAGCTGGTGGGGAGTTCTGCGAGTCACTACGTGCCATTCCGGCCGCCGAGGCGGCCCTTTTCGTTTTCTCTGGAATCGGGCGTTCCATCCTGACTGCGCAACGCCGCGCGCGGCGCGAGCACCTGTCCTGCTGCCTTGAGCGCCATGACCATCATCGGGACGCTCAAGCCGATCAGGATCGATACGATGGGAAAGCCACCCTTGACCACCACGAGGCCGCCGATTCCGTACAGAAGCGGCAGCTTGATCAGCATCGCCCCGGCGATTGCTCCCGTCTGCCGGCCCGAGGGCCGCAGCGAGAGACGGATCAAATGCTCGAGCGCCTTCAGATTGAGTGCGCTCCACGCCCCCGCGACCGCGAAGCCCGCGCCCCAGCGCCAGCCGAGGTAGTAGGCTCCGAAAAGCCCCCCGAGCCCGCTCAGAAGCAGACTCGCCACCCCAACTCGTTTGAGGAAGCCCTCATCCAGCCGTGGATTCGTAGCTGCCATCATCGGGACGCGCGTCCGCCCAAATCCCGGGGATACCTCCGGGGCGATTTCCGCCTCAATCGCTCCTGGACAGAAAGCAAGCGGCCCGAAAGGGTCGCCTGTCCTCCCCCGTCCTAGAACGGGCACCAAGTATAAGTTCTCAGAACAGATCGTCAAGCCGCCGCGCGCGCGGGGCTCAATTCTCGTCTTCCGGCGGCTCTTCGGCCCTCTGAAGGACCACGATGACCTGCCGGAAGGCGGCGACCATGCCCAGGACGGCACCCCCGGCGGAAAGCCAGGGGTCATGGCCCCATTTCTTCTCGAGCCAGGAACCCAGCAGCCAGCCCAGGACCGGGCCGACCACCATCATGGTGGGAATCGTGGTGTACAGGCCCAGTTTCCGCATGGAATCGGAGGATAGCTTGGCGGAATCGATGCGGCGCGGCAGCTTCATGGGCTCTTTCCTGCGGCCCGAGAGCTCTCCCCCGCCTGCTTTGGACCGAGGGGGTGGGGTGGTTGCCCGGGGAGGATTCGAACCTCCGTAGCTGGATTCAAAGTCCAGAGTCCTGCCATTGGACGACCGGGCAACGCGTGCTCAGTGCCAGATTCGGAAACCTATATATACCATAGCCATGATGAGCGCGATAAGGATGGCATCGAAGATCAAAGTCGTCCACATGGCTCGGGGGTTGTGCGCGCGGCGCTTTTTTTCCCAGCGGCGCGCGAATCGGTAGCGATGCTCGCTTTCTTCCAGTTCCTTCTTCGGCATGGCGCTTCCCGTCCCCGTAGACCAATATGGAGGCTAAGCCAGAGCATCCGGGGGCGCCAGTGGCCTCCCGGCCCATTCATTCGCAAGCTCTGCGGGAAAGGCAGTCCCGAGCAGTGCAATGTGACTTCGTCCTCAGCCCGGATTCAAGATGAGACACATCGACCGATTGATCCAGGAAGATCCCAAACTCCGCCAAACCGACTATCAGAGGCTCGTCCAGAAGGCCAAGCAGGATCCGCGCGCCCACTGGGCCGAGCTGGTGAGGGTCAGCGCGCCCGTCGTCTATACCATGGCCGAACGGCTGGGAGCACACCTTCCCGAAGGAGGATCGGTCACGGAGGAAGTCACGCGTCAGGTCTTCGAGCGCATCGCCGACGACGATTTCGCGATCGTGCGCAATTACGTGGGCTTTGGCAAGTGGACCAGCTTGCTGCTCCGCCTGACCCAGGAGTCTCCACTTTTGGCGCAACGGCGCCAGGATCGTGAATGGCCCCAGCTCGTCGAGGAAGGCCCGGTCCAGGTCATTCTCGATGACCGCGAGGGAAGCATCCCCGAACTCTTGCCCAAGCTGCGAGATCTCTGCGACCAGGAGGGCGAGCGTTTTCTTCAGGCCCTGCGGAAAGCACTGCGAACCTTTCACCGTCGTGATCGATTGCTCTTGGGAATGCGCTACGAGCAGGGTCTCAGCCTGAAAGAACTCGACATGATCTTCCGCCTGGGAACCCCGGAGCGGGTAGCCTCCCTGCTGGCGCGCTTGCGCGATTCACTCCAGCCCTTCACCGCGGTTCGCGAAGCATGGGAGATTCCGGGCGAGCAAGAAGAGGCTCTGCTGCGCTACACCCTGGGCCAGCTCTTTCGCGCCCGTTCGCTGGCCACCCACGAGCATGCCCCGCAGGCACCTGCGGTGCCGACCCACTGAGGAGGAAGCACGATGGCAGCACCGAAACAATGGGGCTTCACCCGCGGCATGCAGATTCCCAACGAGATCCTGGTGAGCTGGGCGGATGGCGACTTGACGGCGCAGGTGGCCAAGGAAGTGGACGAGACCCTGCTCATGGATCGCGAGCAGCGGCGCATGGTCGCCGCTTTCGCGCGCGCCAGCGCCGACAGCGTTGGAGAGGAAATCACGGCCTGGCACGGCAAACGGCCGGGCAAGCGCGCCTTGCACCTCTCCCACCCCCGGCCGGGACTCGTGGATACCATCATCGACGAGTTCGGCCATCATCCCGGCGATTGGGAGAGTGGACACTTCAGCCCTCCGAATGCGAGTTCGGGCCTCTCCGCCAAGGCCGTGGCCGCGACCATCTCGGTCTTGGCACTGGCCGCTGTGGTGATCCTCTGGATGATCCGCAATCTCTGAGGATCCCGGGCAGGTCCCTTGACACCCCGTGAAGCCGGGGCGTACACTCGTTTTTCGCGACCTCATGGGTCCTCGCGCCTGAAGGCGGACGCTCCCGCAGATCCATCGAGTTTTGCGAATTGGCTCCCGAGAGTTCTCGCCCGGTGCCCAGGTACGAGAACTTCCAGAGACAGCTGGGCCGAACATCAGAGAGCGCGGGCCTCGCCGATATGCCCTGTGCTCTTCAGGCTGGGAGTCGAATCTTGCCCCCGCAGAATTTCGCGCGCCGTTTTGTCGTGCAGTTCCTCGTCTTTGCCCTTTGGTTGCTGGCAAGCGCCGGCGTCTGCGCGGCCGGGGTCGAGCTCTCGCTGCTCCCCGCCGAATCCACCGTCGCGCCCGGCGACAGCTTCTGGATCGAACTCACGATTCCTGCCGCCGCCGACTCCTTCAACGGCTATGACGCGGTCATCGGCTATGACCCCACTGCGCTGAGCTTCCTGCAGCAGAGCAATCTCACCCTGCAGGAGGGGCCGCTCATGGTGGATGCCTGTCCCTCGCTGCGCTTCCACCGCTTTTCCATCGCCGCCGATTCCACCTCCGTCAGCATCAGTCACGTCCTTTTGTGCGCGGGGGTGAAGGTCGCGGGCCCTGGCGTCATTTACCGCCTACAGTTCACCGCCAAGAACACACTCGCCACCACCTGGATACGCGTGCTGGACGGCACGCATTTTTATGACGGGGGCCTCTATGTGCAGCCGCTGCTCTCGCACGACGCGCAAATCCACATCGGGAATGGCACGGACGCGCCGCCCGTGCGCCGGGGGGAACTGCGCCTGAAGGCGGCGCCCAACCCCTTCAATCCCCGCACCACGCTCTCCTTCACCCTTCCCAGTTCCGGATGGGCCCGGCTGAGGATTTACGGCCCGAACGGAAGACTCCTGCGCAATCTGGCCCAGGGCTACTGGCCGAAGGGCAATCGCAGTGTGGAGTGGGATGGCAAGGACGACCAGGGGAGGACCGTGGCTTCCGGCGCCTATACCGCTCTCTTGACCCACGCAACGGGGTCGGTTTCTACCGGGCTCGTGCTGCTGAAGTAACGAAAGGAGGCCATCACCACAACTCTCGCATCCATCCGGCTCCCACCCTAGTCACGTCCCCTCGTTTCGGGGAATTTCCGGAAGGAAGAACGAGATGAACAGATTGCAATGCTCAGTTGCCGCGTTCGCGTTGGTGATGCTCGCCTTCGCGCCGATGGCTCAGGCAGCAACCCACCCCTTGGTTTTCGGTGCGGGATACGCATCAGGATCCAACGCGACGAGTACCACCGCACAAGCCTTCACTGGAACGGGATCTTTCTTCAAAGACGTTCCCGTCACTCCCGTGGTGGAAATGTACATCGACCCCATCACTCAATTCGGCGGTACCTTCAACCTCAGCGACATCGCCGCCATTCGCTATCACACCCTCAACGACGGTACGAACCCCAGTGGCGTCGACTTCTTCTTGAAGATCTACACGCAGCCCTATAGCGGGGGAGACGCAGCCTGGTACGGCAATCGTCTCAATGCCGAGCCGCTATACTCCAATAGTTATGCGCCGGTCGCGAACTCCTGGGTGGAGTGGACGACCGATGCCGGAGCGAATCAACTCACTTTCTGTGATGCCAACCATGGTCCCATAGGTTTCTATGGCGCCCCTACTCTGGCCGACCTGAAGGCGGGCCCGATCACCTGGCAGAGCTGGACTGCCACGGGCGATGCCACCCCAATCGACTATGCGAACCAGCCCGTGCTCTATCTCGTCTTGGGGACGGGGAGCGGCTGGTCATCCTTCACCGGTTATCTCGACGCTATCGAGATCGAACTCACTTCGGGAGAGGTCTACCAGATCGACCTCGAAGATGCGGTGGATGAGGTCTGGGTGGACGACGATTACGCAGGTGCGGGCGTAGGAACCGAGGTCGCTCCCGGTCTGTTCATGGGCCACAATGCCTTTGATACGATCCAAGATGGTGTCAACGGGGTGAGCGGCAGCACGGTGCACGTGGCGGCCGGGACCTACGAAGAACAGGTGGAGATCAACGAGGATCTGCACCTGCTCGGCGACGGCATGGGATCCACCATTATCCAATCGCCCACCTCTTTGCCGCTCTATTTCACCACCTCCGCCAACAATCACCCCATCATCTACGTTCATGACGCCGACAACGTGGACATCCACGATCTCACGGTGGACGGTCTGGGTCGCGGCAATGCGAATGCCCGCTTCATTGGCATCGCCTATCGTGAGGCCGGCGGCGGCGTCTACGACTGCGAGATCAAAGACGTTCGCAACGATCCCCTGGATGGCAGCCAACACGGTAACGCGTTCTACCTGTACAACGACGATACGGTGACGCGCAGCATCGACGTCCAGGGATGTCAGGTCTACGGCTTCCAGAAGAACGGCATCACCGTGAACGCGGGTTCCGGGACCTCGGTCGTGGCCGATATTTCGGGCAATACCGTGACCGGTGCTACCGGCTTGACCGCCGACAACGGTGATCCGGCCCAGAACGGGATCCAGCTCTGGGGCGATACCATCACTGGTGCGGTGAACAACAACACCATTCACTCGATCGCCTACGACAACACCAACAACCCCACGAAATACGTGGCCTCCTCGGTCCTCGACTACTACAGCCAAGCTGACGTCACGAACAACGTGATCGACGGGACCCACGTCGGGATCTACGGCTACGGCAGCCAGGGTACGTTTAGCGGCAACGACATGGTGATCGAGAAAATTGGTGTCGCTGCCTGGGGTATCATCGCCACTGATCCACCGCGAGCCGTGATCAGCCCCTTCGACGCTCCCAGCAGCGTATCGGCGAAGACCCAAGGCTCATCCAAGATGGCGCCTCTGGGCGTCATCGTCGACGGCAACACGGTAGCGTTCAGCGGGATGGACAATACCGCGACCTACGGGATCGAGGGCGACGACGGCGTCACTGCGGACGACATCAACCTCATCATCACAAACAACACGGTCACCGGCTTCGAGGCCGGGGTCGACATTTACCAGTGCCAGAGTGGCTGTAACACTGGCGTCTTCACCAACGTCGCCGTCAACGGCAACAGCTTCTCGGGCAACACCTACGGCCTGCGCAGCAACGTGAATTATCTTACCGTCGACGGCAGCTGCAACTGGTGGGGAGACGCCAGCGGACCCGCCGCCACTTCTCCCCTGAACACTGGAACCGGCGACGCGGTCGAGGGCGACGTCACCTACTGGCCATGGCTCGACGGCGACATCACGGGCACGCCCAGTTGTAGCGTGTACCCCAACATGATCGCGGTCGAACCCCCGGCCGGAGTGGAGATCACGCCCTGTGATCCCTGTCTCACCGTTCCGGTGGTTCTCCACCGCGGCGACACCACGCCGATCCGCGGCTTCAGCATCACCTTCGAACTCAGTTCGGAGCTGCAGCTTTGCGGCAGCGAAATCGTCCCCGCCTACGGAGCGGGAAGCTGGGTGGATGGATTCGGCAGCGGCGACGTGCAGGACTTCGTTCTGGACAACGGGGACGGTACCTACACCGTCGATCGTTCCATTTTGGGAAGTGCCTGCGGCTCGACCCTGGACGGAACCGCGTTTACGGTCGACGTAGCTTCCACTTTGGGAAGTGGCAGCGGCACCGGAACCATCACCATCCTCAACGTGATCATGCGTGACTGTGCCAATGCTCCCGTTCTGGCGGGAGGCGCGGGCGCCGCCACGGTCGACATCGACGCCACCGCGCCCGATGCGGTCACCAGCCTGAGCGCGTCACAGGTGAAGACCGGCAACGGTACGAACGGCACCACGAAGATCCACCTCGCCTGGACCGGTCCCACCGATCCGGATGCAGCCACCATCACCCTGTATCGTAAGGGCTTCGGAGATTATCCCGAGTACGACGACGACGCGGGGCGTGGCGCCGAGCACTCCGGCCGACCCGTCGGCCGCCGCGGGCGACGGTTGGGGCATTGCGGCGACTCTGCCCGCCACCGCCACCAGCTACGACGACGAACCCACCGCGCGGGACTTCTGGTACTACGTGGCTTTCGTCGACGACGGCTGTAACGTGAGTCCGGTCTCCAATCAGACCGACGGAACCCTCAACTATCACCTCGGTGACATTGCCGATGGAAGCACCCCGGGAGCCGGAGACAATTCGGTCGCCACGCTCGACATTTCCGCGCTGGGCGACGGCTACGGCACGAGCGACGGGGACACCTACTACAAGAACTGGCTCGACGTGGGACCGACCACCGACTACAGCGTCGATGCTCTGCCCACCACGGACAACGAGATCCAGTTCGAGGATCTCATGATGTTCGCCATCAACTACGGACAGGTGAGCAAGGGGACTCCGGCCCTCGCGCCGGCGGCCCTCAACGAGATCACCCTGAAGACCGTTCCTTTCGGTGAAGATGGAGTCTCGGTGGAGATCCACATGGCCGGCGACGGAACCCTGCAGGGCGTCCACGTGCCATTGCAGTGGAACGCGAACGCGCTGCGGCCGGTCGCGATGCACGAAGGCTCGCTCATGTCCAAGCAGGGCCGCACCGCCATGGTGCTTTCCGCCAAGCCGGGAGAGGTCGATGCGGCCGTCTTCGGCAAGGGCGCGGGCATCTCGGGTGAGGCTCTCTTGGCCGTCATCGACTTCCGTCGCATCGGCGATGGCGAGCCCGGGATCACTCCCGGTGAGATCGTCGCCCGCGACGGGCTCAATCAGGAGCAAGCCATCAACGGGACGCTCGTCAGTGGCAGCGCGAACACGGCTCTTCCCAGCCGCACCGTGCTCAACGCGAACTACCCGAATCCCTTCAACCCCAAGACCACGCTGAGCTTCACTCTGGCCAAGGCCGGCCACGTGAGCTTGCGGATCTACTCGATCGGCGGACGCAGTGTGGCCACGCTCGCGAGCGAGGACATGAGCGTCGGTCCGCACGAGATTCAGTGGACGGGGAAGGACGACCACGGCAAGTCCGTGAGCTCGGGGACCTATCTGGTACGATTGGTCGCCCCGGACGTCTCGACCAGTCAACGGATCACACTCTTGAAGTAAGTTTGCTCACAGGGGGGACCCGCCATGCGCGGGTTCCCCCGCCCCCCCGAGGAGTTTCGGTATGCGACCTGTCGCGAACTCGGATTTGAAGTGGCTTCTCTTGGTTCTCCTCGCGGGCTGCCTATTCGGGTGGACCTCGCCCGCGTCAGCCCAGGTACCCCTGGGGCCGCATCCCGCAGTGGACCGCTTCTACTGCGAGGAGATCCTGGAGGTCTCTTTCGATGTCGGTGCGGTCAACGACCTGCGTGGAATGACTCTGGATCTGGGATTCGATCCCGCGGTCATCTCTCCTCTCGCCGTGCTTGCCGGGGACTTCGTGAACGCGGGGGCCTGCGGTTCCTTCGTGCAGTGGTTGAACCAAACCCCCGGAGAGAACCATCTTTCGATCGACCTGGCCATGCTGGGCTGCTCGCTCGATGGAAGCGGCGAACTCTTGAAAATCCAATTCGTCGGGGTGGCCAATGGCACGAGTCCGCTCACGGTGAATTCGGTCGAATTGCGCGACGGTCTCAATCACGTCATTTCCTCCCTTCCCGTGAACTCCGAGGTCGAGTATCGCTGTCCGCGTCCGGGGATGCTGAGCTTTCTTCCCGACGACGGCAGCTTCAGCTGCGGAGAGACGCTCGCGGTGGATGTAAACATCGACGATGCGACCCTCGATCTGCACGGCTTCTCCGTGGAATTCTCCTTCGACAACACGGTGGTGCATCCCATCTCCGTGAGTGCGGGCCCGCTGGTGAGTGGCGCCGCCTGCCCCTACTACCTGAACTGGCTCAACCCGGGGCCCTCGCCCTCAACGATCGCGGTGGACGTCGCCAACCTCGGCTGCGCCATCGACGGTCCGGGAACCATCTTGCATTTGGTTTTCGAGGGAGTCCTTCAGGGAATCAGTCCGCTGGACTGTGTGTCGCTGATCTTTCGCGACAGCCAGAACCATCCCATCGCCATGGAATGCTCGCCGGCAACTCTGGAATACCGCTGTCCGGTGGCAGACGAAGAGACGGGATGGGGAGCGTGGAAGGCACGCTACGGGAAGTGAATCGACGGCGATGCACCGGCTCGCGTTCAGTGCGCCATTCCGCCGCCCTTTCCCGTCGTACCGCGCAGCAGCAAGAGGAAGGGTAAGAAGATCGCGAAGACGAAGAGCACCATGAAGAAGACGTCGTCGTAGCCGCGCACGTAGGCCTGCTGCTGCACCTGCATTCCCAGAATCCGCCAACTCTCGGCCGAGCCTCCACCGCCCGCGAGTAGATCGTGAATGGGAGCGGTCGAGCCGGTGGTGGAGCGGGTGAGCTCGGTCAATCTTTCCTGAAGCAGCAAATTGCCCGGATGGAAGTTTGTGCTCAGCCAGGCGTGATAGGCCTGGGCATGTCGGGCGAGCACCGTCGAAGACAGAGCAATTCCGATCGAGCCCCCTTCGTTGCGCAAGAGATTGAAGAGACCTGCCGCCTGTCCGATCTGCTCCTGGCGTAACCTGGCGAACGCCGCGGTGGTCAGCGGCACGAAGAGAAATCCCATACCGAAACCCTGCAGCATCCGCCCCCAGGTGAGATACCAGAAGTTCACGCCCAGATACACACTGCGCAAAAGCCACATGGACAGCATGTTCATGACGACCCCCACCACAAGCAGCAGACGCGTGTCCACGCGTCCCACCAGGGGACCCACGATCGCCATGGAGAGAAGCGACATCAGTCCTCCGGGCGACAACATCAAGCCGGCCCAGGTCGCGGTGTAGCCCAAGAGCTTCTGCGCAAAGAGGGGCAGCATGGTGAACGAACCGTAGAGCCCGAATCCAAGCAAGAACATCAGTAGGGTGCCGGTGGCGAACTCCCTGCTCTTGAAGACCCGGAGATCCACCAGAGGGCGCTTCGTGCTGAAGGATCGCCAGACGAAGAGGGCGAGGCCGAGCAGAGAAATGAGCGCGTAGATCTGGATGCGCGGGCTGTGAAACCAGTCGTAGCGCTGCCCGCGGTTGAGGAGGATCTCCAGGAATCCCAATCCCAGCGCGATGTAGATGAAGCTGCTGAAATCGATGCGGCCCTCCGGCTTCTTCAGGTACGGAGGATCGGTGATGAAGAGATAGCCCAGAAGAATTCCCAGAAGCCCCAAAGGCGCATTGATGTAGAACACCCAGCGCCAGCCCACGCTGTCGGTGATCCAGCCGCCCAGGGTGGGGCCCACGATCGGCCCGAAGATGACCCCGACACCGAAAAGGGCCATCGCCTTTCCGTGTTCCTCTTTGGGGAAGGTTTCGAGCAGGATCGCCTGCGACATGGGAACCATCGCGCCGCCGGCCAGACCCTGCAGCACGCGCATTCCCACGAGCATGGGCATCGAGATGGCGGCGCCCGAACCCACCGAGGCTACGGTGAACGCGGCCAGGGCGGTGAGGTAGGCGTGCTTGCGTCCGAACCAGTTCCCCAACCAGCCGCTCAAAGGGAGAATGACCGCATTGGCCACCAGATAGGACGTGAGGACCCAGGTCACCTCGTCCTGTCCCGCCGAGAAGGTCCCCTGCATGTGGGGCAGAGCGACGTTGGCGACGGAGGTGTCGATCACCTCCATCAGAGTTCCCAACATCACCGTGGCCGCGATGAGGTACTTGCTGACTGGCCGGTCGTTCACTGCTTCTCCGTGAAGTCACTCGTGTCCACGGTCACGACCGCGGAAAGGCCCAGACGCAAACGACATCCCTTCACGCTCTCGTCGTCCAGCGCAATGCGCACGGGAAGGCGTTGCACCACCTTCACCCAGTTCCCACTCGCGTTTTCCGGAGGGAGCAAGGAGAAGGCGGCGCCCGTCCCGGCGCTGATCGCCTCGACTTTACCCTTCAACTCGTAGCCCTTGTCGCTGTCGATGTGAACCGTCGCGGGATCTCCCGGACGAATGCGGTGCAGCTGGGTCTCCTTGAAGTTGGCGTCGACCCAGAGATGCCCCGCATCCAGGGGTACCACTTGGCACAGGGGCTGTCCCGCCGCCACCACCTGACCCACCTGAGCGGACTTGTCCGCCAGCATGCCGGCGCAGGGGGCGACGATGGTGCAGTAGGACCTTTGGAGAATCGCGGTGTCGTGCGCAGCTTTCGCTTTCTGCAACTCGCGGCGCGAGACTTCCAGCTTGGCCTTGGCAGCCTCCAGACCTTTGCGCATGGCTTCCAGGCGCGCCTGCGCCACTTCGGCTTGCGTCTTCACTTCGCTGAAGCGGTGTTGTGGCACCGACCCGCGCTCGCTGAGTTCGGCGTAGCGCTCGCGATCGGCGTTGCTCAGTTCGCTCTCACTCTTGGCCGCGGCAATCTCCGCGCGCGCCTGCGCCACACCGGCCTCGTCGAGCGCGAGCGAGGCCTTCGCTTTCTCCACCTTGGCCTCACTTTCGATGACGGCCTGGTCGAAGTCGCGTGGATCGAGGCGGAAGAGCACCTGTCCTTCCTTCACCTGCTCGTTCTCGCCGACCAGTACATCCTGCAGGGTTCCCGGTACGCGGCTGGCCACCGTACTCACGTCACCACCCACGTAGGCGTTGTCGGTGCTGGGAAAGATCTTTCCGTGGTGCCAGTGCCTCCAACCCAGGACCACGACCACGAGCGTGAACACGATGATCATGAGCAAGCCAATCGTTCTGCGTTTCATCTCAGTGTTCTCCCCGTCTTGCGACATCCGCGTAGAACTCGGCCGGGTCTTCTCCCGCCGTGGCCAAGAGTCGCGCCTGATTCCAATAACTTTCGTAGTGCTTCGTGATCACGGTGTAGCGGCTGTCCGCCAGCAGGACTTCGGCGTCCAGCACGTCACTGGAACGCGCCAGGCCGGAGCGGTACTGATCTTCCACGATCTGAAGGTTGCTTTGCGCCGCGTGCACGTTGTCCTGCGCAGTCGTCTCCTCGCGCAAGGATTGCTGCCACTGCCTCCAGGCGGTGCCGACCGCCACGCTCACTCCGCGGCGCGCGTCTTGCAGACCCTGAGTATCGCGCGCGATTTCCGCTTGAGCCTTCGTGATCCTGGCCTTGCGCGCACCGCCCTCGAATAGATTCCAGCTCATCCCCGCCACGACGGCGTTGACATGTGGATAGGCCATGTAACGGTTTTCCTCATAGCTATGGCCCAGGCTCAGGTAGATCTCGGGCCAGTAGTCGCGGTGGGCGAGGCGTTCTCGCGTGCGCGCCGCCTGCAGGCGTGTCCTGAGGGTTTGCAGGTGTGGATTTTGCTCATCGGCGGAGCGGATCAGCCCGTCGCATGAAGCATCGAGCCCGGGTGCCGGCCCCAGAGAATCCGGCACGCTCAGTGCAGCGTCGATCTCGCGCCCCAGAATCCGATTCAGATCCTGGGTGGCGGAGATCCGCGCGTCGTTCAGTTCCTGCACCGCGTCGTCGATTTCGCGTTCGCGAACCTGTGTCTCCAACAGGTCGTTGCGCGCCACCAAGCCCTGATCGTACAGATCCTGGGCCACCTTGCGGTGCGCGGACACGGCAAGTCGCCTCTGCTTCAGAACCGCGGTCTGGTCCCTCAGTCGCAGGACCTGCAGATAGGCCCCGAGAGCATCGAGCTGGGCCTGGCGAATGGAAGCCCAGCTCGAAGCCTCGTTTGCCTTCGCGCTCTGTTTGGCGGCTTGAACCGAGAGCTTGCGCCGTCCTCCGCTGAAGAGCGTCTCTTTCAGATGGATTCCGTAGGCTGAGTTGCTCTTCTGCGCGAAGGGAAAGCGCTCGCTCCCGAAGACGGCTTCCACGGGATTGTCGCGCACGGTATACGAAGCGTCGGCATCGATGCGCGGCCACCAGGAAGCGTTGGCGCCATGAATCTCAGCTTGCGCCCGCAACGAATCATAGGGCGCGATACGCGCGGCAAGAGAATGTCGCGCCGCGAGTACGAGTACTCGTGGCAATGTCATGAGGGTGTCCGCAGCCGCGAGATGAGCGGGGTTCAGTTCGGCCGTGCGGTCCTCTTGCGGTCCCGTCTTCGCGCTCGCGTTGAAGCTTTGCGCCCGCGCTCCGGATACTGCGAAAAGGAGCAGCGCGGCCAGTGCGAACCCGAGGCGCTTGGACCGTCCCGCGCTTAGCGGGGCCCGGCCCGCGGTCCCGTTCGACACTTTCCATGGCGTTGGTCGCCATGCGGCTGAGCAAGAGCCCGGCTTCCTTTCGCTGCGCTGCGGTGAAACCCTCGGTGAGAACCTGGTTCCAAGACTGCAAGTCCTCCACGATGCGGGGCCAGCGGCGCCGCGCTTTGGCGGTGAGTAGGATGCGGCGCGCCCGGGCGTCCCCGCGGTTCGCGAGACGCCGTACATAGCCCTCGCGCTCCAGCGTGCTCAAAGAGCGGGTGGTGGCGCCACGATCCATGTGCAGGCGGGCGGCCAGTTCCTCTTGGGAGATGTCATCGCCCTCGCGGACGAGAGTTCCCAGGAAGAAAAGGTGATTCTTTCCGATCCCGTGCGGGCGCAGGCGTCTTCGCGCAAAGCGGCTGGCGCAGCGATCGATGATGGAAATCCAACGTCCGAGCGACTCTTCCGGCTTGTAGTCCATCGGCGGCTCCTATGGTTGCAACTGCAATCAATGCGCGGCAACTTAGGAACGCGTGGCGAAACTGTCAAGCGGGGGAGAATGCGCCAAAGCAGGCGAGAAAAAGGCCCGGCGCGCCAGTGCGCACCGGGCCTTGAGAGGCATCCATTCCTCGTCGCGATCCAATCCCTCAACGCATGAGCGTCACCCTCTGGGTGCGAATCTGCTCGTTCGCCCGCAGACGAAGCAGGTAGATGCCGGAGGCGAGCCGCCGTCCGTTGAAGTCGCGACCGTCCCACTGTTGTACGTAGCGTCCGGGATTTTGCATTTCGTTCAGAAGCGTCCGGACTTTCCTCCCCCTCAGGTCGTAGACGTTCAGCTCCACCCTCGCTGTCTTGGGCAAACTGTAGGAGAAGCTCGTCGATGACCCGAAAGGATTCGGATGGTTGGGCGACAACATGACGATGGAGGGCATTGCCGGTTCGGCGGCCGTGGGCGTGATGTCCACCTCCGTTCTCACCTGTTCCATGAGTTCGGGCGGATTCTTGCCCTGAGCCAGCCATGCGTCATAGAGCTGCTGCCCCATGGTGTTGGTGTGGTTTTCGTCGCGCAGGAACTCGATGTAGCCCGGTGAAGTGCTCTGATAGTAGAGACTCACGAAGACCGAGTCCGCCTCTTGCGGCAGAACGTATTCCGTGTCGTCCCAGTACTGCCCGTCGGGATAGCTGTAGCCGACCACCGGGGACTGGACGCTCGCGAAGGCCGCATTGGTAAACCCGCGCGGCGGGATCCGATTGTCGAAGTAGGTCGAGTCGTTGAGCACGAAGTGGAAGCTCGGACCTGCCGGCAAACCCAGAGCCGAAGCGATCGCGGGGCTGAAGCCACCCTCGATCTCGTAGATCTTCAGCTGTGCGTCGTGTTCGATGTGTCCCGTCTCGGAATCATAGGCACCCGAAGTGAAGACGGTGGTGCCCTGCGAATCCACCGCCCGTGACCTGCAGCCACATGTGCCGTCCCTCGGGGTAGCCCGAAGGCAGTTTGTGGCCGGTTTCGTTGATTACTCGCACTCTGATTCCGGTCGTGGTCGGGGTGACCTCGAGGCTGGCCGCCTTTTGCAGCATCGCGCGCGCGCGCAATTTGCCCGCCGCCAGATGCGCCGGATCGACCTCGCCCGGGAAGAAGTCGGCAATGATGTCGGGAATGAAGGTGTTGCCGCCGGTCAGGTCGTGCAGCGCCAGGTCCGGACGCGTCGAGCCCAGGATGGCCGCCGAGCCGGACACGTCGTGCATGTGGCAGTCCTGACAGCTCGCGACCATCCCGTCCGCTTTCGTTCCAGCGAACTGCGGGGCATAGACTCCGCCGTTCGCGTAGTCGCTTTGCGTCCATTCCGCATAGGTGCGCTCAACCTGCCCCATGCTGTAGACGCGGCCGTCGGGATGCTTCTGATCCCAGCTGGTGAGCACCAGGTCGTGGCTACCGTCGTCGTAGTACACGGGGTTGCTCACGTTGTGGCAGGTGCCGCAGAGGTCACCGCTGCGGTGGAAAGGCGAATACAGGAAATCGTGCGGGGCGGTGGAGTCCGAGCGCGGACCGCGACGGACCGGCTGTTGGTCCATGATGAAGGAGCCATTGGCGTAGTCCATCAGGGGCGGATCGATTCCCGCCACCACCACGGAGTCGGGCTGGGGAGAGATCCCCGATACGTAGTCGAAGTCCACCATGCTGTGACAGAAGTCGCACTGAACGCCCTGGCGGTCCTTCGCGTTGATCATGGCCCCGCTGGTGTCGTCGCTGTGTCCCTCTTGCCATCCCCCGGGCGTGTGACAGCGGATGCAGATGTCACCCGAGGAAGGAGCGTCCTGTTCGGCCACCGCCATGCATGCGTAGAGCAGCGGATCGCGCGCGGCCTGGGCCATCATGCTGCCCTTCCAGTTGTACCAGGGCTCCACCGCGGTATCGTAGTTCCCGTGGCAGGTGGCACAGGTGGCGTCCGGGTCCTCCAGAACCTTCCCCTGATGCGGCTGCGTTCCGTTCATCTTGACGTCGCGCAGAGTGGTGGGCACGCGCCCCGTTTGCGCCAGGACCGTGAAGTCGGTCGCGCTGGAGTCGCTGCCCGCATTGCCGGCATTGTCCACCGCCTCCACCTTGATGCGGCTGAAGTCGCCGGGCAGATTGACCACGAAGAGCTGGAAACTGCCGGTATCCGGTTGGTTCAGAGCCACCGGTTCATAGCTGGCGCCGGAATCGTCGCTGCGGTACACGTTGATGTGGTCGATTCCACTCGCGTCGCTCGCCGTGTAGAGAACCGTGATTTCCGTGCCGGCCTGCAGGGCCTCTCCCCCGTCGGGGTACGTGAGATCGACCAACGGCGGCGTGGTATCGCTCGCGCCGGCCGGCGTCAGGTACCCCACGATCTCCGCCAGCGGGATGTTGACCGTGGTCGTGTAATTCGAGGCGCTCAGCCCGGGAAAGGTCGGGGTGTTGCTGTAGAGCGTGCTCGTGATCTCCGTCAGGTTGGTCTTGCCGTCGTTGTCGGCGTCGACACCCTCGATGGCCAGGATGGCCTGCTCACTGGTGAGGCCGTTGTTGCGGCCGGTTTCCACCAAGAAGCCGTAGGGATTGCGGGGGCCGCCTCCGTTGAAGTCGAAGTGACACACTCCGCAATGCTTGGAGTTGCTGGGCAATTGGTCCAGCTGCGTGCCCACGGCATTGGGATAGACATTGAAAAAGGCCGCCCGAATGGGCGGCTTCGCATTAGCATCGACAAAAGTTGATGCGAGGAATAAAAGGGCAATTGAGCCAAAGATTAGCTGTTTCCGCATGGTCCGCCTCCAGGGGTGTGAGGCGAGCTTGCCCTGAGAGCCCATCAGGGCCGCTCGGCGAGAGCCAGAGGGCCCGGCGCCACCCCAGGGGGAAAACACGGGGCGGCACCAAGAGCCCATCAGATCTGATGCTCCGATATTAGATCGCTGAGCGAACAAACACAAGTTCGCTCTTTTCTGGCCGATGGAGGATTTACTGCAGGGACTTGCGGATCTTGCGCTTCAGGCGTCGGATCTTGGTGCGCGCGAACTTGAGTTGCTCGTGGTCGCCGGCCTCCAGGGCCGCCTGGCGCTTGCGCTTCCATTCCCCGATCTGGGTCCGCACCGCGCCGCGATTGATGCCCACGACCTTGTGGTGCTCGTGCATCTCGATGTCCAGGGCGGTGCAAATTCCCTCGAGAACCTGGGCCTTGCGCAGCTGGGTGTAGCCCTTGACCGCGGGATGATCGATACCCGCCGCGATTTCGCGCAGTTGGGCGACCGTCATTCCCTTGAGTTGGTGGTAGGTGTATTCGCTTGCTTCAGACACGCTCGCCATCCTCGCTGAGGGGGGTCGACTGAGGAGCGGCAGGATCTTCGTTTGCGCCGCATCGAGCAGCATAAATCACCGAAGCGGCGCCGGCAAGGGTCACAGATGGCACGGCTTCTTGCTCAGGGCCGCGTTTCGTCATGCGCATCGCGGTCCTCCAGCAGGCCCTCGGCCGCGAGGATTCGCAGGGCGTTCCCCTTGCCCGCCACCCCGGGCCGCATCTTGTAGTCGAACACCATTTTGGCCTCGCGGATTTGGTCCTCGAAGTGAACGTTGCGCGCCAGGGGTCCGAGTTCGGTGGCGACCTCGGCCAGGGCGAGGTCGTGGGTGGTCACCAAAACGAAGGCGCCGCGCTGCACGAAGCGACGCAGCACCGCGGCCGCGCCGCGGCGGCGGTCGTGACTGTTGGTTCCGTGGAAGATCTCGTCCAAGAGAAGAAGGGCGGCGGAGGACTCTGACCCGACCGCTTGCGGGGAACACAGATCCTGGAGCTCTCGCAGTCGCTTCACTTCGGCGTAAAAATGCGAGATTCCGCGCGGAAGCGAATCCACGATGCGCAAGCTCGCCCCCAAACGCAGCGCTCCCAGGCGGAAGTGCCGCGCGCGCACCGGGGCGCCAGCCAGCGCGAGCACGACGTTGAGCCCCACCGTTCGCAGCATGGTGCTCTTGCCCGACATGTTGGATCCGCTGATCACGTAGAGGCGCAGCTTCTCGTCGAGGCGGAGGTCGTTGCGGACGCACTCCTCGCGCGGCAGGAGCGGATGACCCAAGCTCGTGGCCTCCAGACACGCCGACTCGAGCAATTCGGGCCACGGATCCTCGGCGCGCTCGTAGGCATAGGCCGAAAGCGCCAACAGGGCCTCATATTCACCGGCGACCTTCAGCCACGAATCAACGCTCGCGGCGTTGCGCGCCATCCAGGCCTGGATCGCCAATCCGAAATGACTGCGCCACAGCAGCAGAGACGCTACCGGCGCGAATAGAAGGTTGCGCGCCGAGTCCAGCCATTCCAGGCGCCGGCGCAGCTGCAGGACGCGGGACGAAGGTGGTGGCGTCCCGGCCGCGAACAGCGTGGCGCGCAGGGCGTTCAGCCGCACCGACTCGAAACGCGAGCGCTCTACCGCCTGAAGAATACGCGCCAGGGAGTCCAGTTGACCCAGCACACCTTCCAGCGCATCCCACAGCGGCTCGAGCCGTGCCTGCAAGCGTTGCTCGGCGTACCAACCCGCGCCCAAAAAGAAGAGGAAAAGCAGCGGTGGGCCGCGAAATCCCAACCACGCCACCAAGGAGATCACGGTGCAAGCAGCCAGAAGCAGCATGCCCAGCCGCACGAGCCCTTTGGGAGCTTCCACCCGGTGCGCGGCCCAGGCGCGCAGACGCGAGGGATCCACCGCGGAGCCGACTCCCTGGCAGAGCCGATCCATCGCCTCGCGCTGATCGACCCTTGGGCGCAGCTCGTCCACCGCGGCCCAGCGCGGCGGCAGTTCCTGAAGCGGCGCCGGATGCAGGAGCCAGGCCGCCAGGGTGTCCTGTCCGGGCTGGGTTTTCGCGCGGCACAAAAGCTGAAACAGGGAGCCATCGCCGAAGAGATCCAGATGGTCGGCGTAGGGATGCTCGCTGCTCAAGTAGCGCTCCCCACCGGGACCCTGTCCCTGCCAGCGGTCTTCGATGCGGTCGATCCCTCGCTCGTAGTGCTCGAGAGCCTGGCGTTGTGCTCCCAAGCGGCGATCTACCTTTTGGTGAATTACCGCCAGGACAAGGAAGAGTCCCGCGGGCAAACTCAACCACAGTGCGGAGTTATCCGTACTGACCAAGAGCGCCAGGAGGGCGAGCCCGAGCAGGAACACCCCCATGCGCAGATGCGAGAGGGTGCGAGAGCGTCCGGAAAGCCGCTCTTGCTCTTGGTGGCAGCGCGCCTGCCTGCGGCGATATTCCTGCAGAGCTTCCATGCCGCGCAGCATATCCTGAGCGCCCGCTCCGGCCAAGCTCAGGAGAGAGCGCAACCCGCTTCTCTCTTCTGCTTGGCAGCACGAGACGGCCCCCCTACAATCGAAGCGGCGCTTTGGTCACCCGGATGAGGGAGGGGCGTATTCATGGCCGAGCCGACTCTCTTCACCCGAATCATCGCGGGAGAAATCCCGGCCGAGTTCCTCTATCAGGACGAACTCTGCGTGGTGATCCGCGACATCAAGCCCCAGGCCCCGGTCCATGCGCTCATCATTCCTCGCAAACCCCTGAGCGGAATTCAGGTGACGCAGGATGAGGATCGCGAGCTTTTGGGCCACCTCTTCCTCGTCGCCCGCCAGATTGCGCGCGACGAGGGGATTGCCGACAAAGGCTACCGACTGGTGATCAACGCCGGCGAGGGCGGAGGACAGGAAGTCCCCCACTTGCACATCCACCTGTTGGGGGGCCGACAGATGCTCTGGCCGCCAGGCTAGAACCAGGAGACCCGTTCCATGTCATTTCAAGGTTTCCGCGCGGAATCCTTCCAATTTTTTCGCGAGCTGACGCTCAACAACCACCGTCTCTGGTTCGAGTCCCAGCGTGAGGTCTACGAGGAGTTCGTGCTGACTCCCTTCGCGGAGTTGGAGCAGGAGCTCGCGCCCTTCATGCTGGAACTCAACGGGAGCTTCAAGCCGGGTGAGACCGCGGAGGAGCACCTGAGCCGGATCGAGCTCACGGGGGAACTGCCGCCGGAGGGTCCGCACTACAAGACCAGCCTCTATCAGTTCTGGTGGAACGCGGAGATTCCGCGCCTCTGCGACGGTCACCTGCACGTCGGCATCGGAGCCGACGCGGTGACCCTGGGCTTCTCCATCTATGACTGGTCCTACGACAAAGGGCGCATGCGCGAGGTATTCAAACCGCGCCTCCGCGGACATCTCTCCCTTCTGGACGACTACATCAAGGCAAATTACCTGCGTCGCGGATTCGAATTCCGCCGTTTCGTGCGCGGCGCGGGCCGCCTGGGCCTGCGCGAGGGCGAGGCCTTTCCCGGTCGGGGCGCCCAGTGGCAGGACACTTTGGGATGGGTGGTGAGCCGGCAGATTCACGAGAATTCCTCCCGCCTGACCCCGGGCTCTTTCGTCACCGAATGCAAGAGCACTTTCGAGAGACTCTATCCTCTCTATGTGTTCTCCAGTGACATGAGACCGGATTGGCGAGACGCGCTGCAGGTCTGAGCTTCAGGCCGCCCGGGAGCGGCGAGGGCCTGTGCGCTGCCCTCAGCGCCGGTCGCGGTCCAGCCCCCGCGACAAGAACGCGAGCACCAGGCCCCAGGCGCTTCCCAGCGCCAGACTCTGCGAGACGATACGCCACAGAAGCGCGCCTCCCGTGGGGCCAGGCGCTGCCCCCGCGCTCGCGTGCGCGCGCTGGCTGAGAAGCATGGTGCCCATCCCCATCCCCAGCCGCGCGAGCACGAAGAAGATCAAGGTGAGAATGATGGCGGAGGAAAGGGCGACGCTCGCCCCATAGATCACGGGCAAGAGGTAGCGCTCGATGCGCGTGCCCGAACGCCGGGGGAGAAGCGGATGAAGAAGGAGACCCATCACCCCCGCGATGATCGTCCCCAGAATCAACGCGAAGCCGAGCGAATCCCGCCCCATGTCCTGCAGCCAGAATTTGGCGGAGGCGGGCGAAAGCAACGCGGTCAGGCCCGCCGCGCTGAGGACGAAGAGCATGGCCACCAGGGGCGGCAGGATTCTCTCCGTACTCTCGTCGCGGAAACGGAAATCCACCAGGATGCGCCCGTCGATGAAGCGGCGCCCTTGTTCGGTGAAGCCGCAGGCCCGGTAACACTTCAAGGCGGCCGGGTTGTCCTCGAAGGCGCTGATCCGCACTTCGCGCGCGTGCAGGCTTTCCATGGCGTGCTTGAGCAGGGCCCCCACCAGATTGCGCCCGTTTCCCACGCCCCGGCGTCGCGGATGCACCATGACGTGCCCGATCCAATAGGAGTCGCGCTCTTCGTGGTTTTCATTCAGCTCCCCGTAGGCCACGATTCGCCCATTGGACTCGAGCACGAATCCGCTGCCGCGTTCGCGCATCCACTGCGTCACCATTTCCTCGTCCAGGGGGGCCATTTCGCGGGGCGCGGCCTGGCGCATGTCCTCGGCGGAGGGAGAGAGTTCGGCGATGACGGGCACATCGTCGAAAGTGGCGGGGCGAACGTGGACTTCATTCATCATTTCAATTCTACGCTAGAGAGGTAGAGCGGTGCAGCAAAAGGATCATTTTCAAAGCGGGGATTATCGCAGCCTGATCGATTGGGCGCCCCGCCTGCGACGCGAGGCCCCCTTCCTCGCCGAGGTCTTCGGCCCCCCCCAAGAGGGAACCATCGTCGACCTGGGCTGTGGCACGGGCGAACATGCCCGTTGGTTGGCCTCGGTGGGCTGGCACGCGCTCGGAGTTGATTCCTCGGAGAAGCAAATCGAAAGCGCGCGCTCCTACGAGGGGGAATTCGGCGTGCGTGGACCCTACTTCCGGCAGGCCGACATGCTCGAGCTGGACGAGGTCTGCGCGTGGGCGAAGGAGAATTCCGGCCTGCCCCGTGCCGCCCTTCCCGAGGGCCGCGAATTCGCGGGTGCCCTCTGCGTGGGCAACGTCTTTCCCTATTTCGAAGAAGAGGAGCTCGCGCCGCGCCTGGCCGCCCTCGCCCGCCACCTTGCCCCCGGCGCCCCCCTCCTGGTGCAACTTCTGAACTACCAGCGCATCCGCGCCAAGGACGTGCGCAGCCTACCGTTGAACGTCCGTCCGGACCCGGAGAATCCCCAGGGGGAGATCGTGTGGTTGCGGCTGTTGTCGGTCGCCGACGAAAAGCATCTCTGGTTCCATCCCGCGACCCTACAATTTCGCCCCGGCGAGGAGGAGCCCCTCCAGTTGCGGTCGGCGCGCAGCATTCGCGTGAGGAGTTGGACGGCGGACGAACTCGAGGCCCACTTGAAGGACGCAGGATTTAGCGCTTTCACGCGTTATGGTGGGATGAACCGCGACAAGTTCGTCGAGGAGGAGAGTCACGATCTCGTCTTCACCGCCCTCGGTCCTGGATGAGAAGAGCATGACGGGAAACGAGCGCTCCTTGCACGATGACGAACTCGTGGCGCGGGTGGCCGCGGGCGACGAGACGGCTCTGCGCCTGCTCGTCGATCGCTGGCAGCGGCCGGTGTTCGCGTTCTTCTTGCGTTGCCTGGGCAACGAAGAGGACGCGCGCGATCTCGCGCAGGAGTGCTTTCTCAGACTCTACCGCCACGCCTCGGGCTATGAGGCCAAGGGGCGCTTCCGCTCCTGGTTGTTCCGCATCGCGGGAAACCTCTGCCGTTCACGGCTCCGCCGGCGCCGTATCCTGCGTTGGCTTCCACTCAACGAGGAACTCTCTTCGGTGGGGCCCGCCGCGCCGCGATCCTTCGAGGCGGATGCGAGGCAGGAAAGCCACGAGATTGGCCGCGCCATCGAGGAGTGCGTGGCGGAGCTGCCCGAACGTCAACGTCTAGCCTTCGGCTTGCGTCACGAAGGCAATCTCTCCTACCGCGAGATCGGCAAACTACTGCACGCGAGTGAATCCGCCGTCGAGTCGCTCCTGGTGAGAGCAACCCGACATTTACAGGAGTGCCTGCGCGCGAAGGGCTTTGGGGACGATTTTTGAAACCCCGCGCAGGATCCGCTGCGCACGCGCGTTGGGTATGGATGAAAGGTGAGAACGATGAAGCCGCACGAACACCCTCCACGCCTCTTGGCCTATCTCGACCGGCAGCTGTCGGATCGACAGAGCGAAGCGGTGGAGAAACATTTGGCCGCGTGCGCGGAATGTCGGCGCGAGCTTCAATCTCTCCGCGCGCTGCAGATGCATCTCGACGAAGCCCTTGAGTCTTTCGAGTTGGATCTGTGGCCGGACATCGCGGCGCGACTTCCCGCACGGAGCCGCACGCGAGGAATGTATCGTCTGGGATACGCGCTCTTGGTGTTGGTGGGTTTGGGGTTGGGGGCATTCGCGGGCTGGACGAGCGCCGGCGGAAGAAGTACCTCGAGTTCTCTCGATTATTTGGCGGAGAGCTCGCTCTTGGATTCACCGCAGGCTTCGTTCAGCGAAACCTATCTGGCTGCGCTCAGTGATGGAGATGCGGAGGTGGGGCAGTGAAGCGACTCGCGCAACTTGCCCTCGTGCTCTCGCTCGCCATCAACGTTGGCTTCGGGCTGGCTTGGCTCGGACACCGTCGCGCACCCCTGGATTCGGCTCCCGAAGCACGCCACGAGTTTCATCGTAGAACACCAGACGGTGATCAAGTCGCACCTCGATCGCACGGGGCGTGGGCCTCGCGGCGAACGAGGTGGCTCGATCGTCATCTGCACCTGGATCCCAAGAGAAGAGAAGATCTGCGTGGATCTCTCCTTCCTTTGGAACCGGAGATGGTCGACACGAGACACAAACTCGAAGAAGCACGCAGAGAGTTTGCTCAACAACTGCGAGAACCGGTTCCCGATCGTGAAACCGTGCTCGCAACTCACGAAGAGATCAGTCAGCTCCAAACGCGACTGGACAGTCTGGTGACAGAAGCGCTGCTCAAGGAAGCACAGTTTCTCAGGCCAGAGGAACGGCGCAAGCCCGGAGCTTGGTTTCCCCGCCGACGGGGTACGAATGAAGGAGGAAGACGATGAAGACGAACAGAAGCTGGGCCGCGGCCATTGCCGGACTTGCCCTCTTGGCAATCCTCGTTCCTGCGGCAGTCTATTCACAAACCGCGCCGGCACCGCCGGCTCCCCGGGGCCCGGCGTGGGCTCAAGGCGGTGAGAATGCTCCCCGCGCGTTCTTCCGCCAGACGATGATCGAGAAGCTGGGGCTCAGCGAAGAACAGCAGAGCGCGTTCGCCGAGCTGCGCTTGAAGAACCAACAGGAGCAGATTCGTTTGCGCGGCGAGCTGGCCAACGCCAAGGCCGAGCTCAAGGCCCTTCTGCTCGATCCGGAAGCAAACCGCAGTGCGGTCTTGCGGGCCGGCGACAAAATCGAGCAGCTGCGGGCGCAGAAGGCAAAGGCGCGTCTGAGCCACCAGATGGACGTGCGCGAACTCTTGACCAAAGAGCAGCGCGCGCAGTGGGTGCAGATGCGCGGCGATCATCAGCGGCATGGAGAATGGGGAGGGCGTGGTGGAGGACATCACATGCGCGATCGTGCGCCCCGCATGCACCAGCGTGGGCCGCGCGCTGATGGCTAAGCCGTGAACGCCTGACTTGGCGAAACGAAAAGGCCCCGCACCTTTCGGTGCGGGGCCTTTTTTTGTCTCAACTCGTCGCGCGCCGCGCGCGCGAATCGCGTGAGTTTAGAAGCGGGACTTCATCGCACCCCAGCTGGTTTCCTCGCTGGGAATGGTGCACGAAGGACTGTTGTCGGCACCGGGAGTGTCGAGGGTCCCCGAAGCAACGGAGCAAACGGGTTCGCCGCTCGCGCCGAAGGGGCCGATCTGCCAGGTGCTGCCGCAACGGAAGATGTGTCCGGGAACGTAGCTGCCGTCCGGACCCACCTGCGTCGAGGAGTAGACGAGATCGCCGGAGCCGACGGTCTCGATGAACGCAACGCTGTCCTCGATGGTGCTCCAGGGCGTGGCATCCAGAACACCGTCATCGTCGGTGTCCAGGTCGTCGCCGTTGGTACCGGTGAAGCCGG
Source organism: Candidatus Krumholzibacteriota bacterium (assembly GCA_963806035.1). Taxonomy (GTDB): domain Bacteria; phylum Krumholzibacteriota; class Krumholzibacteriia; order JAJRXK01; family JAJRXK01; genus JAOZPE01. The sequence goes on from CAWDWO010000033.1 coordinate 38,127, forward strand.
TGACCAGCAAGTGCGTCACGTTGTCGCTGTTCTCGAAGTTCAGCGTGAGGTCGACGTCGTAGCCAGTGCAATCGCCAACCGTACCCGACTTGTGAACGGCCAGGAAGCCGTCGGCCTGGATGCTCTGGCCGGTGAGGTCGGTCACGTTCTCGATGACACCACTGCCGCCGGCACCGTCACCGATGACGAGGTAGGTGTAACCGTCGAGCGATTGTCCCGGGGTTCCGGCGAGTTCGAAGTACTCGTCGTTGTCGGCGCCATCGTCGTCGATGCGGATCTCGTTGATCACGACGGCGTGCGCCACCGCGGGCACGATCAGGCACAGGGCGCAGATGCCCAAGATGATTTTCTGGAACAAGTTCATGGGTGCATAGCCTCCTCATTGCCCGCTGGCCGACGACCAAGGATAGGCATCGGAGCGTTTCGGGCAGAATTCAGGAATACGCGGCCTTCAAGGCCGACCCAAGTATAGCAAGTCTTCGTGGGGGACTACAATCAGTCCGGCAAGTTTTTATCCGGAAGGCCCTAGCAGGCGTCGGGCGGGGTCCGGGCGTGGGCCCGGACCCTCATGGGCCATGCTCGGGAGCAACGGGCCAGTTCTGGCTCTCATGGGGCTTCGAAAGGGAGTGGCGCCCCGCCGAGGCCTCAGGAGTTGGTCAGCTTCTGCTTCTGACCGGATCCCATGGGCTGCGGAGTGGTCGAGGCCGGCCCGCTCTTGATCTCGCGCTCCTCGCTGCCCACCGGGCGCTTGCCCATGGAGCAGGAGCCCTCGAAGACCACACCCTCGTCGATGACGAGACGGCGCGTCTTGATGTCGCCCTCCAGCGTGCTGCCGGACTGTAGCTCGATCTTGTCGTCCGCGGTGATGTTGCCGTCAACGCGCCCTCCCACGACCGCGTTCTTGGCGAAGATCTCGCCCTTCACCACTCCCGTCTTCCCCACCACGAGGTTTTCGGGTTTACGGATCGTGCCCTCGAACTCGCCTTCGACGCGCAGCGTACCTTGAACCTCGACCTCTCCCTTGAAGCGGCAGCCTTTGGCGAGGATCGAGGTGGCATTTGGATCATCTTGTTTCATCGGAACCTCAGCTTCGTTTTCTTTACCGAACATCTGCTTCCCTCCGCGCGAATGCGCGCCTAAGGCGACTTGGGTGCCAGGTACTGTCGCGGATCGACAGACTTTCCGTCGAGACGGATTTCGAAATGTAGATGCGGTGCACTACTGCGTCCAGTGTTGCCCAGACGGGCAATCACCTGACCCTGATCCACCGATTGCCCGACCTGCACGAGCAAGCGCTGGTTGTGACCGTACAGGGTACTATAGCCGAAGCCATGGTCGATGACGATATAGTTGCCCAGCGATTCGTCATAACTTGCCTCCACCACCTTCCCCCGGCCCGCGGCGTGAACCGGCGCCCCATTGGGTGCCACCAGATCCAGGCCGGGGTGACCGTCGTGTCCCTTCTCCGATTGGTAGAATTCCTTGGACACGTAACCTTCTACAGGCCAACGGGTTGGGGCGTGGGAACGCAGCGCGGCCGCCGCCTCGAGATGGTTCACCCCGAGCAGCTCCAGGCTGGCGCTGCGGTTGGCCCGGGTGAGCGAACTGTCGGGCAGCTGCGCGCTCTCTCGTCCCTCCACCCCCAGCATGGTCAATACCTGCGCCTTCAGGGCGGTCAGGTTCTCAATTTCGCGATTGAGGTGGTCGATGGTGGCCACCTGGCGCCGCAGATCCCGGTTCTCCTGTTCGAGCGCGTCGGCGTGACGCGCATGACCGAGAACTCGCGAGTAGTTCACCATGAAGACGAGCACGGTCAGCGCGAAGACGGCGAGCAGGATCGCGGTGGCCAGGGCGAGACCCCGCGAAACCGTGTACTGCCGCGTCCGAGAGTGGTCGGCAGGCACGATGATGATGTTCCAGGATCGATTCATCCCTCGACCACCCACGAAGAGCCGCCCCGACTGCCGGGGCGAAGGGGAGTTTCGTTCCGTCGGCGGTGCGCGTCAAGTCCCGCGCGCGTCGCGGCGGAGTCCTCCGCGCCCAGGCCCCCCCGCCCTCGCCGGGCTGGGGATAAGTTGGGGAGAAAGTCTGTGGATATCTCAGGGGATAGCCGCTAATTTGTTTTATTATAACTTATTACAAGGATAAATTGTTTTCCCCGATTGCGCGGTGACGATCCGGGCCAGATCGCCCAATACCTTGCAATCGACAGACTAGAGTTGGGTGTCGATTCCCATGCGCTCCAAGATCCCCTCGAGCTCCGCGTCGGAAAAGAAGGGAATTTCGAGTCGGCCGCGCTCTCCCCGGCGATGGATGCGGGCTGCCGTCCCCAGATGATGGCGCAGTCGCTCTTCCAAGGCTCGCACCGCGGCACTCTGAGGTTCATCGCGCCGCCGGCGTCGGCGCCGGCTGCTCGCGGTGCTGCTCAGGGAGATGAGGCGCCGCGCCTCGCGCTCCAGTGCACGCACCGAGAGTCCTTTCTGCGCCGTGTGGCGCGCCAAACGCACCCTGGCCTGCGAATCCTCGACCGAGAGCAGGGCGCGCGCATGCCCCATGGTCAACTGTCCCGCATCCATCAACTCGTGGATGGCGGGTTCCAGTTGCAAGAGACGCAGCATGTTGCTGATCGTACTGCGGCTCTTCCCCAAAACACTGGCCAGCTCCTGGTGGCTGGCATCCAGCGCGCGCATGATCTCGCGGTAGGCCTCCGCTTCCTCGAGCGGGCTCAGGTCTTCCCGCTGGATGTTCTCCAGCAAGGCGAGTTTCATCGATTCTGTCTCTTCCAGGCTGCACACCAGGGCCGGAATCTCGCGCAACCCGGCGCGGGCCGCCGCTCGCAGGCGCCTTTCACCGGCCACCAGCTCGAAGCCCTCGGCGGTGCGGCGCACCAAAACCGGTTGCAAGACCCCGTTCTGGCGGATGGACTCGCTCAGTTCCTCCAGCGCCGACTCGTCCATGTGGTGGCGGGGCTGGTGCGGATTGGGCCGCAGATCCTCCAGGGGCAGCATGCTGGCCTGCCGCTCTCCCAACCAGGCCGGAGTGGCCTTCTCCAGGCGCTGCGCCGCCGCGGGAGCCACGGAATTCCCGATGAGGGCGGACAGACCTTTACCCAAGACTCGCTTCGCCATTGCGCATCACTTCCTTCGCCAGATTGAGATAGCTCTGGGAGCCTCGACTCTGGATGTCGTGCAGAAGGACCGGCTTCCCGAACGAGGGACTTTCTCCCAGGGTGACGTTGCGGGGAATGACGGTCTCGTAAACTGTTGCGCCAAAATATTCTTTGGCTTCCTCCGCCACCTGGTTGCTGAGGCGCAAGCGCTGGTCGAACATCGTGAGCAGCACTCCCTCGATGCGGAGCTTCGGATTCAGGGTCTGCTGGACCAGGTTGATAGTGTTGAGCAGCTGGCTCAGACCCTCCAGGGCGTAGTATTCGCACTGAATGGGGATCAGCACCGCGTCGGCCGCGGTCAGCGCATTGATGGTGAGCATTCCCAAGCTGGGCGGGGTGTCCAGAAGGATGAAATCGTAGCGCTCGCGCAGTCCGTCCAGGGCGCGCCGCAGGTAGCTCTCGCGATCCTCTGCCTCCACGAGCTCCACCTCGGCTCCGCTGAGCCGCTGATCAGCCGGCATGAGGCTGAGGTAAGGGAGCTCCGTCTCGCGAATCAGGCCCTCCGCCACCCCGGCCCCGGCCAGAAATTCGTAACTGGTGAGGTCCTCCGGGCTCGGACGAACCCCCATGCCGCTGCTGGTGTTCCCCTGGGGATCGAAGTCCAGCAGCAGGACTCTCTTTTCGGCCACCGCCAGGCTGGCCCCCAGATTCACGACCGTGGTGGTCTTCCCCACCCCGCCCTTTTGATTGGAAATGGTGATGATGCGCGCCATGCTAGCTTCTCACTTGCGGCAGGCTTTTCCCCGGACACCGGGTCCGAACTGCGGGGCACTTTGGCACATGGTAGCTTAGAACCGCAAGATCTGAGATGAAAGGGGCGCATTTTGCCCAATTACGCCAGAAAACCGTGGCTATTTTGCGCGAGGTTTCACGTGGAACCTGTCCGGGGGGCGGCACGATGTTTCACGTGGAACATGGTTGCCGGGACCTCCCGGCGGGGTGTTTCACGTGGAACATGGCGGCACGGCGCCTCCCGGCGGGGTGTTTCACGTGGAACATGCTCGGCACGGCCGCCTTCCGGCGGGGTGTTTCACGTGGAACGTGCCATGACGAGGTGGGGGCCCCGTGTTTCACGTGGAACATCGAAGCGTCGGAGTCGTGGCGCCTAGCGCGCCGGACGAAAGAGCTGCAAACAGGGGCGGGGGCCGCGCGAGGCCAGGGGCAGGGGGGCTGCGCCCTCCCAGTGCCAGCCCGAGGCCTGCAGCTGCGCTGCGGGCCGGTAGTCCTCATTCAGGAATAGGACGGCGCGGCCGTCCGCGCCCAAAAAGGGGCGCAAGAGCTTCAATGCGAGCGGCGGCGCCGCCACTGCGCGCAAAAATCCCCAGTGGAATGCCTCGCGCAGTTGCGGGGAGCGGGCCAAAACCTCCCGCGCCTGCCCTTCCTCCACCCGCGCCTTCGGCAGCCCGAGACTGGCAATTTCACGCCGCAAAAAATCACAGGCCACCGCGCGTCGCTCGAGCAGCACCCATTCCAGCTCCGGATGACTCAGCGCCAGGGGAATCCCGGGGATTCCCGCGCCGCTGCCCAGATCCAGGAGTTTTTGTCCGGGCTCGAAGCACAGCGCTCTGCCCGCGGCCACTGATTCCAGAATGAGGCGCTCCACCAGAGCGCGCCCCCCGGCGCGACTCACCAGATTCCGGCCGCGATTGAAGCGCAGGAGCGCATCGCGATAGAGCGCGAAGGGCTCGGACGCAATTCCTTCCGGCACGAGCGATTGCAAGAGCGTCACGAACTCGGCGCCCACCACGGATCCCCCCGGAGATTCTCAGGAGATTCTTATATAACTCTTTGCTATAAAATAACTAAGGCGACTATTTTCCGGCTGCGTCCACCGGCGCGAGTACCACGTGCCGCCGCGCGCCCTCTCCCAGGGTGTAGCTCTCGACACCCTCCAGGGGTTTGACCGCCAGGTGCACCACGCGCCGGTCCCGCGGGTGCATGGGCTCGAAGTGGATCTCGATCCCCTCGGCCAGCACGCGCTCGGCGCGCTCCAGGGCCTGGGCGCGCAGACGCTCCTCTTCGCGCTCCCGGTAACCGTTCAAATCGACCTGAACCGGGACGTTGGCGTCACAGCGCTGGGCGATCATGCGCGCAAGAACGTGCTCCAGCGCGTCCACCCCCGTGCCCCGACGACCGATGAGCGCGCCCGCGTCATCTTCGGGCACCGTCACGAAGACTCGCTGGTACTCGGAATGTTCGAAACTGAGCTCGTACTCGATCTCCATCGCGTCCAGAAGTTCGCGCGCGACCTCTTCCACTTTCGCGTTGTGCTCGGGACTTGGCTCGTAGACTTCCCGCGGCCGCTCCTTGGAGGGCGCGATCTTCATCTCGCTCACGCGCGGCGGCGGCGCCGCTTCCTTGATGACCAGCTCGGGCTTGGCCGAGAACGGCCGGGACGAGGAGGATGCGCTCCACGCCAGGCGGCGCACGGAGGCATCGTGCGCGGTGGGCGGCGGAGCGGGAATCGCGTCGGGAAGTTCCCGTGACACGTGACCGAAACCCTCGGACTGATGAGTCACGCGCACGCGAGCTTCTTTGCGAAGCGCCGTGAAGCCCCGGTTCGCGTTTCCTTCCTCGAGCACTTCCACTTTTAGCTCGTGCTCGTTCCCGTTCAGACCCAAGAGTTCCAGTGCTTTCTTCTTGGCCTCGTTCACCGTGACGGCGCTGACCTCGAAACTTTCACGAATCACGATCTCCTCTTTTCTCTCAAGCACTCGCGCCGGACAGGGCTCTTTTTTCCGCCAGCGTCTTGGGGGCGTTGCGATGAATCTGCCAGGTCTGAACGATGGAGAGGATGGTGTTGACCAACCAATAAAGCACAAGACCCGAGGGCGTGTTGTAGAACACAAAGAGCATGAAGATGGGCATGAAGGTCGACATCATTTTCTGCTGCGATGCCATCGCTCCCTCTCCGCCGGTGGCGGCGCTGGGCGTCCCGATCTTCGTCTGCAACCACATGCCCGCGGCCATCAAAATGGGCAGAAGGGAGAAGTGGTCGCCGACCACCGGCAGTTTCAGCGGAAGATGAAAGAGCACCTCGGGCCGGGAGAGGTCGTTGATCCATCCCCAGAATGGAGCCTGTCTCACTTCGATCGTGCGCCGCAGCACGGTGAAGAGCGCCCAGAAGACCGGCATCTGCACGAGCAGGGGTAAACACCCCGCCATGGGGTTGATCCCGTGCTCCTTGTAGAGCTTCATCATCTCCTTGCTCTGCCGCTGCTGATCGTCCTTGTACTTCTCTTTGATCTTGGTGAGTTCGGGTTGCACCATCTGCATCTCGCGCATCGAGCGCGTGCTGCTCTTGGTGAGCGGGTAGAAGAGGAACTTGGTCGCGACCGAAATCAGGATGATCACGAGCCCGTAGTTGGGAATGAAGCGATGCAAATACAAGAGAAGCCAAAGCATGAACTTCGATACGGGCCTAAAGACCGCGGGGCCCAGGTCGATGAGCGCGGTGAGCGCGGGATCGATCTCGTTCAATTCGTTGTAGTCACGGGGCCCCAAGAACACCGAGTAATTGAGTCCGGGTCCCGTCTCATCCTGCAGAGGTAACTCGATGCTGAAAGTCTGAAGCCGCTCTTGGTAGTCCCCGTCGAAATGCACACGCCCCAGGCGCCGTCCCGGGTCGTGGACGAAGGCGGTGAAGTACTGCCCCATGACGCCGGCCCACGCGACGGTGCCCTCGTAGTCTTTGCGCCCCCCCGAACCGTCTCCCTTTTTCAGCGAGTTGAACGAGGTCTTGTAGGTGTCGTCTCCAACGCGCGCCGCCGCCTTGAAGTCGGTGTACTCGCGCACCGTGTCGGGCTCCGTATTGGAAATCCCCGAAGGCCACGAGATCTTCAACTGTGCCAGTTCGGTGCGGGGAAGCTCGTACTTGGCGTGGACGCTGAAGCTGGAGAGTTCATTGTCCAGACGTATGCTCAAAAGAAACGGCGTTCCCCCCTCGAGCTGTGCAGTGAGCGTGATTTCGGCGATCGGCCGCTCCGCGTCGACCCGCAGGAGCCAGGGCTTCTGCGCATCACCGGTGCTCACCAAGCGCGCCCCCTGGGCCTTGAATCTCACGTGGCTCAGGTCGACCACTTTGTTGTCGCGATAAATCTTCAGCGCGTGCGCGCGCTGGCCGTAGGGGTCGAGGCTTCGCTTGGGAATGAGCTGCACCGCTTGGCCGTCGACGGTCTGGAATTTCTTGAGAGTCCACGAACGAAGGTCGGCGCCGATGAGGTCCAGCTCCGCCACGTATTGATCGGTCTCCAGGGTGAGAAGCGGGCCTTCAGCCGAAGCCTCCACATGCATGCCGCCCTGGAACCCCGTGCTGTCGCTCGTGGCAACCTGCGCGGAGTCGGCCTGCGTGCTCGTTGCGCTGGTCGAGGTATACGCAGTGCGCGCGGCCTGGCTGGAAGGGCTTTGCGGGGGCGCCTGGACGACCGCGAGGCTATCGCTCGGGGCGGTGCTCTGAGAGTTTTTCGGTGAAGGCGAGAACATGGCCTGCCAGATCAGCAACACCACGAACATCAGAAAGAAAGCGAGCGCCGTGCGCTGATTCATGGAAGCCTCGCGGGAAGATCAAGAATGGTGAGCTCTGGGAATGGAGACCCCTCGCTCGATCGAGGAACACTCCTTCTTGCCCGGCTCGGGCACCGGATCATAGCCTCCGGGATGCCAGGGATGACAGCGGGCGATTCGCTTCACGCTGAGCCAAGTTCCGCGCAGTACCCCGTGGGACGCGAGCGCGTCGATGGCGTAGTGTGAGCAGCTGGGAGTGAAGCGGCAATTCGAACCGAGCAACGGAGAGAGCAGCAATTGGTAGCCGCGAATGCAGAGCACGAGCAGGCGCTTCAGCACGGAAACTCTCCATTATCCAGGTCGCGCACATCGGCGCCGTAGAGATCGAGGCGCGCGAAAAGTTCGCGCATCTCTTCGATGAGATCTTCGGTGATCACGCCGGAATCCGCGAGGGTTCTGCGCGCGACGAGCACGAGCCAAAGCGGCCGCTCGAGACGCATACTCAGGGCGCGATAGGCTTCGCGGAGCAAGCGCTTGGCGCGGTTCCGTCGCACGGCGTTTCCCACCTTCTTGGAAGCGACGACTCCGTGCGCGCAGTTACCAACCGTAGCAATTTCCTCGGGCCGCGGCCTGTAAGCATAGACCACGCAGCAATCCCCGACTGCTTTCCGGCCGTTCTCATACACGCATTGGAATTGCCGCCGAGTTCGCAGAGTCCCCTTCAAGGGAAAACCCCCGATCGGGAAGACCGCGCGCCGCTCTTTAGAAACGCGCGTGGCGGAATCCGAAGACGCTCACGCGCTCAGACGCTTGCGGCCCTTGCTGCGGCGGCGCTTGAGGATCGTGCGTCCCGCGCGCGTCGCCATGCGCTTCCGGAAACCGTGATCCCGCTTGCGCTTGATCTTACTCGGTTGAAAAGTCCTCTTCACGATGACACCTCATCGAAGGTCCATTGGCGCGGGCGGTTCCCCTAACCATAACTCCACGAGCGCAATACGGTATGCTCAGCTTCGCCCTTCGTCAAGTTTCCCGGCCCTCAATCCCTCCCTCGCGGCGTGGGCCAGATCCCCCGATTTGTGCTGCCGGCCCTGCGGGCCCGGCGCCTTGTGCCGCGCCGCCGAGCGCTCGGGGGGACTTAATGAGCCTATTGTGAAGATCTTAGGAAGAAAGTAATTCCGGGGCACAAAAGTCCCTTGCTCGGCCTAGGGCCGCGTGCTACCGTCCACTCCCCGGTGGATAACCCACACCCGGCACCGCAACGTTATCCCCAGTTTTATGGTTTGGGGATAAGTCAGGGCTCCACGGGAATATTTTGGGCTAAGTCCTTACATTTTAAGAAGTTCTAGGCTTTTCCCATGTGGGGATAAGTCTGTGTGAAGTTGTGTCCTCTAGTCGAGTCTTGCCCCTCGACCCAACGAGAGGAAGCCCCACTCGTGCCCCCTTCTCGAACGACGCCCGCGAACCACACCCAGCACGATTCTCCGCGGGATGACCAGGCGCTCTGGACGGAAATCCTCGAAGTCGTGCGACAAAACGTCAACCAGCAGACCTTTGAGACCTGGTTTCGCCAGACCCACTTCATCGGGTTGCACGAGGGGGTCCTGGCCATCCAGGGGCCCAACCAGTTCTTCGTCGACTGGCTCACCGAGCATCACCTCGAGACTCTGCACGTGGCGGCCCGGCGGGTCCTGGACCGCAGCGTAGAAATCCAGATCCTGGTCGATCCACAGCCCAGCACCGTGGGCAGCTTCGATCCCAGAACGACAGTCAGTCCCACGCCCGAGACCGACGGTCGGCGCCGCACCCCGCGCGAAGCGGGGCTCAACCAGCGCTACGTCTTTTCGAATTTCGTGGTGGGGGACAACAATCGCCTGGCGCACGCGGCTTGCGAGGCCGTGGCGGAGCAGCCGGCCCAGGCCTACAACCCGCTCTTCCTCTACGGCGGGGTGGGTTTGGGCAAGACCCATCTCATGCAGGCCATCGGCAACGAAGTTCTTTCGCGCGATCCGCGAACGGTGGTGCACTACGTCTCGGCCGAGAACTTCATGAACGAACTCATCCAGTCCATTCGCAGCGGCAAGACTTTCGAGTTCAAGAATCGCTACCGCAACGTCGACCTTCTGCTGATCGACGACATTCAATTCCTCGCGGGAAAAGAGAGCACCCAACAGGAGTTCTTCCACACCTTCAACGCGCTCTACGACGCCAACAAGCAGATCGTGGTGACCTGCGATCGCCCGCCCAAGGAAATTCCCACTCTCGAGGAGCGACTGCGCTCGCGCTTCGAGTGGGGTTTGATCACGGATTTACAGGCGCCAAAGCTCGAAACGCGGATCGCGATTCTCAAGAAGAAGGTGGAAAAGGAGGAAATCGTCATCCCCGACGAGGTTTTGGTGCTCATTGCCGAAAGGGTGACGAACAACATTCGAGAGCTGGAGGGGGCGCTCATCCGGCTGCTCGCATTCGCCAGCCTGACGGGAAGCAAGATCCACATCGAAATGGCCAAGGAAGTCTTGAGCACTTTCCTGAACCGCAATCGGCCCAAGCGTCCGATTTCGCTGGTCGAGGTCACGAAGACCGTGGCCGGGTACTACGACATCTCTTTGGATCTCTTGCGCTCCAAGACCCGCACCAAGCCCATCGCTCATGCCCGGCAAATCGCCATGTACCTGTGCCGCGAGCTGACGGGGGCTTCCTTGAATCAAATCGGCATGCGCTTCGGAGGGCGTGACCACACGACGGTGCACCATGCCTGGCAGAAGATCACGCGCCTGGAGGAAATCGATCCCGACGTGCATTCGGAGCTCGAAGATTTGATCAAGTCGTTGCATAGCGCGTGATCCGTCCGACCGACTGAACGCGCGGGGGGCCTTTCTCGTAAGAGAGAGACCCCTTTCTTTTGCCCTGCTGCTTGCAGGAAAAAAGCCGGGCACTTCTTGGGGAAAAGTGGAGGAGAAGACGGGGACGAAATTCACGAGTCGCCCGAAAACTGCGGGCCCTTGGGATAAGACACAAGGAAGTCCCTTCTTCTCCCCACGGGATCCTCAGCCCGACTCAGCAGATAAGGTATTGTGAAAGTTCGAGTTAAGCCGTCAGATGGAGCATTTGTCCCCGGAATCCCCAGTCCTACGTACTACTACTCTCTTTTTCTTTTAATGAAAGAGAAACAGAGATCCAGCGGACTTGCTCGCAGCGCGGAGCTGCGATAGCATAGCTCTCTCTTTCGCACTCCAGTTGAGAGTCTTCCAAGCGAGGCCCCACGGTGAAGATCCAGGTTCAACAGAACGAACTCGTACGCGCGTTGGGAGCTGTGGCCAACGTCGTCAGTAGCAAAGCCACTTTACCCATCCTTTCCACCATTCTCTTCGACCAGAAGGGCAAGACCCTCACCCTGGCCGCGACCGACCTTGATGTTTCGGTGGTCACCAGAGTTCGAGAAGTGGAAGTGGAGAGTGAAGGCAAGGCAGCGGTACCTGCCGCGAAGTTCGTGCCTTTCGTGCGAACGCTCGGGTCGCACTCGGTGAAGATCGAAGCCGACAAGGAACGTGTCACACTGCGCAGCGGAAAGGCCAAGCTGGAAGAGCCGTGCATGGACCCCGAAGACTTTCCGGCACTTCCGCGGGTACAGGAAGCCGAGTCCTTCACGATTGCGGGCTCGACCCTGGTCGACATGATTCGCACCTGCATCTACGCGACTTCCAAGGACGAGACGCGGCCCGCTCTGCAGGGCGTCTACTGGGAAATTGCCGACGGCCATTTCACCATGGTCGCCACCGACGGTCATCGCCTGAGTCGTGTCCGCAGGAAGACCGGGATCGCCAAGAAATTGAGCCGCAAACTCATTGCCTCCTCCGGCGGGCTTCAGCAGGTCATGCGCCTGGCCGAAAATCTGGACGAGGTGACGATCTATCTGGGCGAGCACCAGCTGAGTTTCGAGATGGATACGACGACCATCCACACACGGCTGGTGGAGGGGAGTTTTCCCAACTACGAGCAGGTGCTTCCCAAGAACAACGAGCGGCGCATCATCTGCGACCGTGAGGCACTCATCGATGGAATTCGACGGGTCAAGGTCTCGGCGGATCGCGTGACCAATCAGATACGTCTGGGAGTCTCCGGGAAGACCATGAAGCTCTCCGCGAGCGGCACCGAGGGATCGCGCGCCGAAGACGAAGTCGCCATCGAGTACGGGGGTGAGGACGTTTCCATCGGCTTCAACCACGGCTACGTGGAAGACATCCTCAAGCACTTCAAGACGGAGAATCTACTCATCGCCCTGGACCGGCCCGACAGCGCCGCGATCTTCTTGCCCGGGGACGATCCGAACGCCGAGATTCTCAAAAGCGACGACCTGTGCCTCTTGATGCCTTTGCGGTTGAACGACTGACGGACCGCCCCCCTGAGCGAGAGGCAATCCGGTGATTTTGACAAGAGTTAAACTCTTGAATTACCGGAATTTGAGCAATCTCTCGCTGGAGTTTTCCCCAAAAATCAATATCTTTTTGGGACGGAATGGACAGGGAAAAACGAACCTGCTCGAGGCGCTCTCGTACCTGGCGATGGGGCGTTCCCACCGAGGCGCAAAGGACCGTGAGCTGATTCGTTTCGGCAGCGATCACCTCCATCTCAAAGTGGAAGGACGCGATCGAGAGGGCGAGGATTTCAGCCTGGAAGCCGCCCTAACGACGCAAGGCAAGAAGCGGATCAAGATCGATGGATCCACGATCGCGCGAAACACCGAGCTCGTGGGGCGTCTGTCGGCGGTACTCTTTCATCCCGATGAAATCGCGCTGGCAAAAGGCAGCCCGGAACATCGCAGGCGCTTTCTCGATCTCACGCTGAGCGTGGTCGTGGGTTCGTATTTCCAGAACCTGATCGGGTACCGGCGGGCCCTTGCGCAGAAGAACCGTCTGCTCAAGAGCCGGCAGTTCGCGACAGAACGGGAATTGGCGGTGTGGGACGCGGAATTGGTCCAGTACGGGACTCCCGTGATCCTGCTTCGAAGGCAGCTCTTGAGCGCTCTGGAACGCGCCTGCCAGAATGCATATTCCGCCTTGGCTCCTGGCGGTGGGAGTCTCAAAATGGAGCTGGTTCCGTCGTTTCGTCCGCTCAATAGCCCCGGGGACGAAGTCGATGAGGCCTCCTTCTGGAAGACGGAATTCCTGAACGCTCTGGGCGAAGGAAGAGCCCGCGAGCGCAGACTGGGATTCGCGCAGATTGGCCCCCACCGCGACCGCCTCGAGCTGCGCCTTGAGGGAAGAGCGCTGCGACGTTTTGGTTCGCAGGGCGAAATGCGATCGGCCGCGATCGCTTTGAAGCTGGGACAGGCCGCGCTGATTTACGAGCGAACGAAAGAGCGGCCCGTTGTCCTGTTAGATGATATTTTTAGTGAGCTCGATCAGCAGCGGACCAGGGCCCTGCAGAGTCTGTTGCATCACGAGCACCAGCTCTTCATCGCCACCGCGCGGCTCGACGACGTGGTGGGGATGCGGGATTGGGAAGACCTGAAAGTCTGGCTCGTTCATGAGGGGACACTCGAAGCGATCGACGATTTGCGGAGCCTCGAGAGCCACTTCGAGCCGGGCGAACCCGAGCGGGAATGAGTGAAGACGTGGGCGCGAGGATCCGGAGTCTGAAGGAATTGATGGAGCAGGTCCTCGCCAACGGTCCTCTCCGGCAAGGACTGAAAGAACAGGAAATTCTCGCATCGTGGAACGAGGTCGTGGGAAACGAAATCGCGAAGCACAGCGAAGCGATCGCCCTCAAGGATGGAGTGTTGTGGGTACGAACCGAGGGAAGCGTTTGGGCACAGGAGCTGAGCTTGCTCATGCCGCGAATCCGCGAAGAGTTCGAGAAGAAACTGGGCAAGGGAAGCGTGCGCGAGGTGCGCTTTCATACCGGCGCCAACCAAAGGTATTCATGAGCAAGCTGGGAGTCCCCCGAAAAGCGGAACGAGGATGAAAACTTGGACGCAATGAGAAGTAACGGAGCCGAGAACTACACCGCGGATGGGATCCAAGTTCTGAAGGGTCTCGAAGCCGTACGCAAACGCCCGGCGATGTACATCGGTGGAACGGGACCGAGAGGCCTGCACCACCTCGTGTTCGAGGTCGTCGACAATGCAATCGACGAAGCGATGGCCGGCTATTGTGACAAGGTTCTGGTGACGATCGAGGAAGACAACAGCATTTGCGTGGTCGACAATGGCCGGGGCATCCCGGTGGACATGCACAAGACGGAACACAAGCCGGCGCTCGAGGTCGTCATGACTTCGCTGCATGCGGGTGGGAAGTTCGACAAGGACACTTACAAGGTGTCCGGCGGACTCCACGGAGTTGGCGTATCGGTGGTCAACGCGCTCAGCACCTGGTGCAAGGTCGAGGTATACCGGGGCGACAAGGTCTACGGACAGGACTACCAGCGCGGCACCCCCACCGGGCCGATGAGCGTTCTGCGGGACAACACCGAGAAGCTCAGCGGCACCAAGGTCAGCTTCCTCGCCGACGAAACGATTTTCGACGAGGTCGAATACAACTTCGACACCCTCGCCCAGCGCATGCGCGAGCTGGCGTTCCTCAATGCCGGCATCACCATGACGATGGAGGATAAGCGCAGCAAGAAGCCCCAGCGTGTCGACTACAAATTCGAGGGCGGGATCACGGAATTCGTGTCCTGGCTGGTGGAGGCGAAAGAACTCATCCACCCCAAGCCGATCTACCTGCGTGAAGAACGCGACGGCGTCGAGTGCGAAGTCGCCATGCAATACACGCACACCTACAACGAACAGATCTACACCTACACGAACAACATCCACACCATCGAGGGCGGAACCCATCTGAGCGGGTTCAAGGCGGCGCTCACGCGCACCATCAACAACTACGCCGCGAACGCGGGGCTCTTGAAGAAAGAAAAGGTGAGTCTCTCGGGTGACGACGTGCGCGAGGGCCTGAATTGCATCATCGCCACGCGCGTGCCCGAGCCGCAGTTCGAGGGGCAGACCAAGACGAAGCTCGGCAACAGCGAAGTGCGGGGCATCGTGGAGACCATGGTCAATTCGGCGCTGGCTGAATTCTTCGAGGAGCACCCCGCGGTTGCTCGCAAAATCTGTGAGAAGGCGATCGGCGCCGCGCGCAGCCGGGAGGCGGCGCGCAGGGCGAAGGAACTCACTCGCAGAAAGAACGCGTTGGAGTCCTCGAACCTGCCCGGCAAACTCGCCGATTGTTCGAACACCAATCCCAGCGAATGTGAAATCTATCTGGTCGAGGGCGATTCCGCCGGTGGCTCGGCCAAGCAGGGACGCGACCGCGCCTTCCAGGCCATCCTCCCGTTGAAGGGCAAGATCCTCAACGTGGAGAAAGCGCGCCTGGACAAAGCGCTGAGCAACGAAGAGGTCAAGACGATCATCACCGCGCTCGGCACGGGAGTGGGCGAGGAGGATTTCGACCTCTCGCGCCTCCGCTACCATCGCATCATCATCATGACCGACGCGGACGTCGATGGGAGCCACATTCGCACGCTCATTTTGACTCTGCTCTATCGCTACATGTCTCCCCTCATTCGCAATGGCTTCGTGTACATCGCCGAACCTCCCCTGTATCGCGTATCCAAGGGCAAGAAGGAATTCTATGCACACAGCGAAACCGAGCGGGACGCGTTCATCGAGGAGCTCGGTGGCAGCAAGGGCGTCTACGTACAGCGCTACAAGGGTCTGGGTGAAATGAATCCGGAGCAGCTTTGGGAAACGACGATGAACCCCGAGACGCGGACCCTCACCCGCGTTCATTTGGGAGAGGATGAATTCCACGAGCAGGAGGCGGATCGGGTTTTCACCATGCTCATGGGAGAGCTCGTGGAACCGCGCCGCAAGTTCATCGAAGACAACGCATCCACGGTCGACCTCGAGCAACTGGACATCTAGCAGGAGCACAGAATGGCGGAAGAATTCAAAGAGCGAATTCAGACGGTAAACATCGAAAACAAGATGAAGTCCGCGTATCTGGACTATTCGATGTCCGTGATCATATCGCGTGCCCTCCCCGACGTTCGCGACGGACTCAAACCGGTACACCGGCGAGTCCTCACCGCGATGAACGACCTGAACCTCTCACCGGGCCGGCCCTATCGCAAGAGCGCGAAGATCACCGGTGACACCACCGGTAACTATCATCCGCACGGAACCGCCGCGGTGTACGACACTCTGGTGCGCATGGCGCAGGATTTTTCTCTGCGCTATCCCCTGGTCGACGGACAGGGAAACTTCGGATCGATCGACGGAGACAGCCCCGCGGCCGAGCGATACACCGAGGCGCGGCTTGCTCCCTTCGCGATGGAGCTCTTGCAGGATCTCGACAAGGAAACCGTCGACTTCATTCCCAACTACGACGGCTCGCGCGAGATGCCTTCGGTCTTGCCCAGCGCGATTCCCAACCTGCTGGTGAACGGAAGCACGGGCATCGCGGTGGGGATGGCCACCAATTGTCCGCCGCACAATTTGTGCGAGATCGTGGACGGGCTGATCGCGCTGCTCGACGATCCGGAGCTGGAAGCCATCCAACTTCTGGACCACGTGAGTGGACCCGATTTCCCCACCGGCGGGATCATCCACGGACGGCAGGGCATCCGTCGACTACATCGCGACGGGACGCGGGCGCATCGTGATGCGCGCGCGCTGCGAGTACGAGGAGACTCAAGAACGGTCGCGAGGCGATCATCGTCACCGAGATCCCCTACTACGTGAACAAGTCGGAGTTGATCCAGAAGATCGCGCAACACGTGCGCACCGGGATCATCGAGGGCATTGCCGACCTGGCTGACGAGAGCGACCGCAAGGGAATGCGCATCGTGATTCAGCTGAAGAAAGACGCCCATCGCGACGTGGTGCTCAACCAACTCTTCAAGCACACGAACATGCAGTCCACCTTCGGCGTCAACAACATCGCTCTGGTGGGCACGCAGCCGAAGCTTCTGAGCCTCAAGGACATGATGTCCGAGTATCTGAAGTTTCGCGAAGAGGTCGTGGTTCGAAGAACAGAATTCGAGCTGCGCAAGGCCGAGGCGCGTGCGCACATCCTCGAGGGCTACCGCATTGCGCTGGATAACATCGACGAGATCGTCGACGCTCATCAAGCAGAGACCCGGACGGCCCCACCGCGCGCGAGCGCCTCATGGAGCGCTTCGGACTCAGCGAGATCCAGGCCCAGGCGATTCTCGACTTGCGACTGCAGCGCCTGACCGGCCTCGAACGCGACAAGATCGAGGAGGAGTACCTGGAGCTGATCCAGGAGATCGAGCGGCTGCAGCAGCATTCTCGCCAGCCGCAGCATGCAGCTCGGCATCATCCGGGACGAGCTCCTGGAGATTCGAGAGAAGTTCGGAGACGAACGCCGCACGGAAATCGTGGACGTCGAAGGGAGACCTCTCGATCGAGGACCTCATCCCCGAAGAGGACATGGTGGTGACGCTCAGTCGCGAGCCAGTACATCAAGCGCCTGCCGGCCGACACGTACCGTGTCCAGGGCCGCGGGGGCCGGGGCATGGGCGCCACCAAGCATGAAGGAAGAGGACTGGGTCGAACACCTCATCGTCGCCAACACCCACGACCAAGTACTGTTGTTTACCAACCAGGGCCGGGTATTCAGTCTAAAAGTTTACCAGATTCCGGAGGCCAGCCGCGCGGCGCGCGGGAAGGCCGTGGTGAACATCCTCCAACTCGCGAAGGGCGAGAAGGTTCGGGCGATGGTCCGCGTCCACGGCGAATTCGATTCCGATCAGTAGTCTCATGTTACGCGACGGCCAGCGGCATGGTCAAGCGGACCTCCCTCGATCAGTTCACGAACATCCGTTCCAACGGGATCCGGGCCATCGAGTATCGTTGGAGGGGGACGAACTCGATCGGGGTGCGGTTCACGGAGGAGGGTCAGGAGGCCATCCTCGGCGCTGCAGATCGGGCAAGTCGATCCGCTTCGACGTCGAAGATGCGCGCGCCATGGGGCGCACCGCTCGCGGCGTGAAGGGAATCGAGCTGGCTCCGGCGAGAAGATCGCCGTGGTGGCCATGGTCATCGTCGATCGAGAGAGCAGCGAAGAGGTCCGCCATAAGCTCCTCTGCGTGACCGAGAACGGATACGGAAAGCTCACTCCGCTCAGCGAGTACCGCAGCCAGAGCGCGGGGGCAAGGGCATCATCACCATGAAGACCAGCGCAGCGGAACGGCGCGTTGGTGGGCGTCCGCTCGCGCACGAGGAGGACGAGATCATGGTCGATCACCCGAGGTGGCATCGTGATCCGATGGATGGACGGGTATCGTCAGCATGGGCCGGAACACCCAGGGCGTGAAGCTCATCAATCTGGACGAGGAGGACGTGGTGGCCACGGTGGCGCCGGTTGCCGAAAACTCCGAGCTCGAGGACGAAGACGAGGAAGAAAAAGCCTAGGCCCTAGCCGGCCTTGGGCCGCGCCAAGAAGGCGATCATCGCTTCCTCGGCCCGCGCAAAGGCAGACGAGCGCGCCAGAAAGCTCCACTCGCGCTCGGGAAAGAGAGCCCGGAGCTCCTTTGGGCTGAGGCGATGGCGCGCCCGGCGCGGCCCCGCGCGCGGAGGGTCCGGATCCCCCCGGCCTCGTCGTCGTCGCGCGCGTAGGTGCGCACGAACACGGCCCCCTGGGGCGTGAGCAGCCCACGCAGGCCCCCCATCAAAGTTTTTTCATGAAATCGCACCATCAGCACCAGGCCGAAGGGCGCCTCGGCCAGGCCCTTGCGACCCGTCAAATTAAGTTGATGTATCACGAGCTGATCCTCCACGCCGTGGCGCCGTGCCCGGTCGAGGGCCAGATCCAGGGCATCCGGCAGACGGTCGTAGAGATGGACCCGATAGCCCCGGGCGGCCAGAAACACCGCATTGCGGCCGTTTCCCGCGCCCAGATCCGCCACCGGCCCCGCGTGTGGCGCCGGCAGCAGGCTCTCTAGTTCTTGCAGGTAGGGATCGGGACTCCACAGAGCGCCTCGGGCGGGCCCCGCTCGCAGGGGCAGCTCCTGCAGCGAGCCCGCGAAGTAGCGGGCCTCGTGGCCGCGCCGGAGCAGGTACTCGGCCGCGGCGCGCGCCCGCGCGGGCAGCGCATCGAAGACGACGAGGGGCGGCCCCGCCGCGGGCAGCATGTGGGCGGGAAGATCGGCCGCGAAATCGAGGGCGGCCCCCAGCGGCAGCGAGGCGCTCCCGGGCAGATGGTCGGCAGCGGAGCTAGCGGGTTCGCGCAGGTCCAGGATGCGGCAACCCCAACGGCGCGTCTCGTCGGCGAGGGCGAGAAGTTCAGAGGCGCTCGCGGTGCTGACGGTGGGGCGGGTCTCCATGGCGCACTACTCTAACAGAGAAGTTCTCATCCGCGGTAGCCTCGGCCGGCCCGCAGGCGCTAGTCTCCACGCGCGCTCTAGGAGGAAGCATGGCCACCACCAAGATCAAGGATCCGGTCGAGGGGCTCATCGACCTGGACCGTCTCCCGGGCGTGCCGGCGTCGTCGGTGCGCGCGCTCATCGACGCTCCCGAGCTGCAGCGCCTGCGTCAGATCAAACAGCTCGGCTTCACCGAGCTGGTCTATCCCGGCGCCACCCATACCCGTTTCGCCCACAGCCTGGGCGCGTTCCAGGGTTGCCAGCGCACGATGCGCCAGCTGAGCGCGGCGGGAGCCGAGCTTCCTCCCGAGTGGTTCATCGCCACCGCTCTGGCCTGTCTGCTGCACGACCTGGGCCACGGTCCCTTCAGCCACACCTTCGAGGCCGTTGTGCCGCGCAAGCACGAGGAGTGGACTCGTGAGCTGGTGACGAAAGGCCCCGTCGTGCCGTCCTGCCTCGAGAACATCCTGCCGGGCACGACGGATCGCGTGCACCAGCTGCTCAAGGGAATGGTGGAGGACCCGGAACTCGCGTGGTTGTGTGACCTGGTTTCCAGCGCGCTGGACTGCGATCGCATGGACTATCTGCGGCGGGACTCCCTGCACACCGGCACGCGCTACGGCGCGATCGACCGGGACTGGCTGATCCGGGCCATGGTTCCCAGCCGCGACCGGCGCGCCATTCTGGTGGTCGAGCAGGGGCGCAGCGCGGTCGAGCAGTATCTCATCGGGCGCTACCACATGTTCCAGAACGTCTACTTGCACAAGACCGGGCGCGGCTTCGAGACGGCCTTCCGCGGGCTGTGTCGCCGGCTGCAGATTCTCGGCCCCGACGCGACCCCCGAAGAGTGCCGGGTCATGCACATCCTGCACGAGAAGAACCTCTCGCTCGAGCGCTATCTCACTCTGACTGACGCCCACTTCCTCGTCGACCTCGACGCGCTGGTGGAGCACGAGGATCGAACCGTGCGCGTTCTGGCCCGAGCGCTGCGCTTCCGCCGCCCCCTGCGCAGTGTTTCCTCCGACGGGGGGAGTGAGGCGCTGCAGGAAGAATTCGAGCGTCGGGGAGAGACGGCGCGCGCGGCCGGCCTGGACCCGAGTTGTGCGGTGTGGATCGATCGCGCGGCGGACGTTCCTTACCGCCCCTACTCGCCGAGCGAGGGACGCAAAGGACTGCGCGTGCGCACCACCTCCGGCCGTTTGGTGGACATCACCGAACTCAGCCCCACCCTGCGGGTGCTCGCTGAACCGGTGGTGGTGCATCGGCTGTACTGGGTCGAAGCGAAATGAAGACGCCCTCCGCCGTGGGCGGAGGGCGCTTGACTCAACGGCGGCGAGTGCTCTCACCCACCACTTGGGTTGCAGTCTAGAAGGACTCCTTCACCTCGTTGACGACCTCGGTGAGAACCTTCTTGGCGTCCCCGAACACCATGATCGCGTTGTCGTAGTCGAAGAGCTCGTTGCGGATGCCCGCAAACCCTGGCGACAGCGAACGCTTGATGATGAACACGGTCCGTGCCTCATGGACGTTGAGGATCGGCATGCCCGCGATGGGGCTCTTGGGATCGTTGATCGCGGCCGGATTGACCACGTCATTCGCCCCGAGAATGATGGCCACGTCGGTGGTCTTGAACTCGGGGTTGATGTCATCCATTTCGATGAGCTGCTCGTAGGGCACGTCCGCTTCCGCCAAGAGCACGTTCATGTGTCCGGGCATGCGCCCCGCCACCGGGTGGATGGCGTAGGACACCTTGGAGCCGTGCTTCTCCAGAAGATTGGCGAGCTCTTTGGTGACGTGCTGGGCCTGCGCGACCGCCAGGCCGTAGCCGGGCACGAAGACCACCGATTCGGCGTCTTCGAGAATCATCGCCATTTCCTCCGGAGAGGCCTGCTTGATGTTCGTGTAGCCCTCGCTCCCGCCGCCCGAGGTGTCACCACCGAAGCCGCCGATGAGCACGTTGCCCAGGCTGCGATTCATCGCCTTGCACATGATCTGCGAGAGGATGATGCCCGAGGCGCCCACCAGAGAGCCCGAAACGATGAGCAGATTGTTGCGCAGAACGAAGCCGGTCATCGCGGCCGCGATGCCCGAGTAGCTGTTCAAGAGCGAGATGACCACCGGCATGTCGGCCCCGCCGATGGGAATGACGGTCATGACACCCAGAATGAGCGAGGCCGCCAACACGGCGAGACAGAGGCCGAGGACAAAGGTGCCCGAGTAACTGCCGAAGGCGAGCATTCCCGCCACTGCCAGCGCGAAGACAAAGAGCACCAGGTTCAGGATGTGCCGTCCCGGGAGGAGGATCGGGTTGCCGGTCATCTTGCCGGCCAGTTTGGCATAGGCCACCAGACTCCCGGTCAGGGTCACCGCCCCCACCAAGAGAAAGGACTGTGGACACCGCCACATCCATCCCCCCCAGGACCTGATGGACTTCCAGGACTCCGGTGTGACCGGGCATGGCCATGGTGTTGTGCACCGCGCGCCATACCACGCTCAAGCCCACCAGGGCGGAGGCCATCCCCCCGAAGCCGTTGAACACGGCCACCATCTCGGGCATCTGGGTCATCTGCACCCGGATGGCCGCGATGGCCCCGAGCAGACTTCCCAAAATCACGCCCGCGATCATGTAGCGATAATCGACGGACTGGGTGGCCCTGAGGTTGATGTCGAGCACGGTCAGCGCGATGGCCAGGAACATTCCGAAGCCAGCCAGCTGATTTCCATGACGTGAGGTGCGCACCTTCGAGAGGCGCTTGATTCCGAAAATGAAGAACGCGGTGGATACCAGGTATCCCAGAGGAATGAGGTTGCTCAACATCGACTACCCCTTCCTCTTGAACATCTGCAACATGCGATCGGTCACCATGAAACCACCCACCACGTTGATCATGGCCACGGTGATGGCGACGAAGCCGAGAATGTTGGCCGTGCTCAGACGCCCGGTCTGCGCGCAATAGAGCGCGCCCACGATGGTGATGCCGGAAATGGCATTCGCTCCGGACATGAGCGGGGTGTGTAGAGTCGGCGGCACCTTCGTGATGAGCTCGACGCCCAAGAAGATGGCCAGCACGAAAACGGTGAGCCCCATCATGAATGGTGACATGGCTACTGTTCTCCCTTCTCGCCCAAGGCCTCGGCCGTGGCGGCGTGGACGACCTTGCCCTCGTGAAGGACGGTGCATCCTCCGACGGCGGCGTCCTCGAGATCGACGCGGAAATTGCCCTCGCGATCCATCATGTCGCTGATGAGGTTCAGAATGTTCTTGGCGTACATCTCCGAGGAGTTCACGGGGATGAGCCCGGGAACGTTCTTCATCCCGACCAGGGTGACACCGTGCTTCACCACGGTCTCGCCGGGAACGCTCAGCTCGCAGTTGCCGCCGGTCTCGACCGCGAGGTCGACGACCACCGAACCCACGCGCATGTTCTGCACCATCTCCTCGGTGACCAGCTTGGGAGCGGGCTTTCCGGGGATGGCCGCGGTGGTGATGACCACGTCGGCCTGTTCGATGCGCGCCTTCACCAGCTCGCGCTGGCGGGCCAAGAACTCCGCGCTCTGCTCTTTGGCATAGCCGTCCTTGTCCTCGACCTCTTTGGCGTTCTCGTCGGGGGGAACTTCGATGTACTTGCCGCCCAGGCTCTCCACCTGCTCCTTCACCGCCGGCCGCACGTCGCTCACTTCGACGATCGCGCCCAGGCGCTTGGCGGTCGCGACGGCCTGCAGGCCGGCCACGCCGGCGCCCAGGATGACCACGTGGGCCGGCTTGATGGTCCCGGCGGGGGTCGTCATCATGGGGAAGATTTTCGGCAGATGGTTGGCGGCCATGATCACGGCCTTGTAGCCGGAGATGTTGGCCTGAGAGCTGAGCGCGTCCATTTTCTGGGCGCGCGTGATGCGCGGCATGCAATCCATGGCCAGGCAGCTCATCTGCTTGGCCTTGAGGGATCTCACCAGATCCAGATTGCGGGTGGGCCAGAGGAAGGAGATGAGCAGGCTGCCCTGCTTCATCTGCTCCACTTCCTCGCTGGTTGGCGGATGAAATTTGAGCACCAGATCGGCGGCGCCATAGCCCGCGGGCGCATCGGTCACGATCGTCGCCCCGGCCTTACGGTAGGCGTCGTCGTTGATATAGGCACCCTCTCCGGCCTGGCTTTGAACCGAAACCGCGAAACCGGCCTTGATCAGCCGTGCCACGGTGTCAGGCGTCGCCGCCACCCGGGTCTCGCCAGGGTGTGTTTCCCTGGGAACGAAGGCGGTCAACATGAAGATTCCGTCCCGGTTAAAGGAATAGAAGTGCAGCGATTTGCGCCCAAGAAGATAGTCGGACCCTTCCGGGGGTCCAAGACAATCCGTGGACCTCGTTCTCGAATTCAAATCCGGCCCTTTTGAGGCGCTGGCCTCCTTGACACCCCCCAAGGCCCGCGATTAGCTTAGACGCCCGCGTGCTGGCGTAGCTCAGCTGGTTAGAGCACCAGATTGTGGATCTGGGGGTCGGTGGTTCGAATCCACCCGCCAGTACCATGCATCCTTCCTCGGCCCTTGAAGGCCCCAAACTCTCACTCATGGCAAAGCGCATCGAAGCCAAGCTCGCCAAGGGAATGCGCGACATCGTCGGTGCGCCGATTCGGCGTCGGCAGCGCATGATCGAAACCGTCCAGGGCGTATTCGAGCGCTTTGGCTTCCAGCCGCTGGAAACCCCGATCATCGAGACTCGCGAAGTGCTCGTGGGCGCCAAGGCCGGCGAGACCTCCCAGCGCATTTTCAGCTGGCGGCACGAAGAGGAGGACGCGGAGCTGGGGCTCCGCTTCGATCTCACCGTTCCCTTGGCGCGTTTCGTGGCCGCGCACCCCGAGCTGCGCCGGCCCTTCAAGCGCTATCAGGTGGGCCCGGTCTTTCGCGTGGACAAGCCGGGCGCGGGGCGCTTCCGCGAATTCCTGCAGTTCGACATCGACACGGTGGGCAGCCGCTCCATGCTGGCCGACGCCGAGATTCTGGGCGCGATGAGCGAGGCCCTCAGAGCGCTGGGGCTGCCCGCGCACACCATTCGCTGGAACCACCGCGGCGTGCTGAACGCGGCCCTGCGCCGCGCGAAGATCGAGCCCAGCCGCGCCGCCGCCGTCATCCGCATTCTGGACAAGGAAGACAAAATCGGGATCGAAGGGGTGCGCGGCGAATTGGGCGAAGGACGCACCGATCCCGAGTCGGGCGCGCCCATCCCCGGTCTCGGCCTCCCCGAGCAACAGATCCAGGCGTTGCGCGAATTTCTGCAGCTGCAGGATGAAACGGATGAGGGTCTGGTCGAAAAGTCCAAGGAGTTCTTGGCCGGCACGAAGGGCGCCGAGGCGGCGCTCAAGGAGATCGACGAGCTCAGGGCTCATTTGGAAGTCATGGGTTGCGCCGAGCGGGTGCGTTTCTCGCCCAATCTGGCGCGCGGCATGGATTACTACACCGGTCCCATCTTCGAGGCCACGCTCGACGAACTACCCGATTACGGTTCGATCATGGGCGGAGGCCGCTACGACGAACTCGTCTCCCGCTTCAGCGGCGAGCAGCTGCCCGGGGTGGGGGCCTCGATCGGGGTGGACCGGTTGCTGGCCGCGCTCGACCAGCTCGAGAGCCGCAAGCAGAGCGGGACGGTGACCGAGGTGCTCGTCACCACGATGGACCGCAAACTCACCCTCACCTACCAGGCCTTGGTCCGCGAGCTGCGCGAAGCGGGTCTCAACGCGGAAATCTACCTGAATCCCAAGGCGCGCCTGGGCGACCAGCTCAAGTACGCCTCGTTCTGGCAAATTCCCTACGCCCTCATCGTGGGCGAGGACGAGTTGAAGGAAGAAAAGGTCACGATCAAGGATCTCGAGGAAGGCGCGCGCGCGGCTTCGGGCATGGAGGATCGGGCCGAATGGGTCGAACAACGCCCCGGGCAGTTCTCGCTGGATCGCGCTAAGTTGGTTCAGACTCTCAAGAAACTTCTCGGGCACGGCAGCTGACCCCCCGGCCCGCCCAGAGAATTTCGCCGCACGCGCCCCCCTGCTCGCGCGGCTGGAATGCGCTGTGCTATAATTTTTGCTCTCATGACCAGGTCCTTCCCATCCCATTTCAAACAAATTCTGGCCAGTATCGGCGCAGTGGTATTGGTGTTGTGCGCCATGGAGATCGTGCTGCGCTTCTTCATCGCCAGCCCTTCGACCACCGAACCCGACCCGCAGTTCGAGTATTTTCAGCGCCCCTATTCGTACCAGGTATTCAGTTCGGAAGGCTATAGCCGGGCGCGCGCAAACCGCTTCGGTCTCAACGACGATGACCCCCTGCCGCGCAAACCGCCCCTGCGCGCCCTCTTGATCGGCGACTCCTACACCGAAGCCATGCAGGTCTACCCTTCCCAGAATTTCGGCAGCGTGGCCCAGTCTCTCGTCAAGGGACTCGAGGTGTGCAACGCGGGGCACTCGGGATGGGGGCCACCCGACCTGATCGCTTTCGCCGAACTTCGCGGGCCGCAGTTTCATCCAGACGTGGTGGTGATTCAGCTCAACGACCTCGATCTTCAGGAGTTCTTCAAGCAAGGCAACGTGCATCTGAAGGCCGAGGGGGACAGCTGGAAAATGGTGGTTCCCACCCTCGTCGCGGACACCTCGACCAGCCACCAACTCCTGCGCAGCGCGCTTCAGCATTCGGCCCTGCTCACCCTGATGGGACGTCGCGGAGAGGCGCTGATCCACGAGGAGAAGGCCCGTCTGTCGCGGCACTTCCTCACGCGTCCCGCGAGCGCGTCGAACGGGCCCGAGGGGGACCCGTCGGAGGATCCGGATGCGGTCGATTCGACCGGCGTGCCCTACCGGGCGGTGGACATGCTCTGCTACTTGCACGAGGAGTTGAGCGCGCACTATCCCGACCCCATCTACGTGTACATTCCGCACATTTCGTATTTGGACGGGACGGACGATATGCCGCGGCGGCGCGCGATCTACCATGAATTCGCAGCGCGCTGTGGAGCCACCCTCATCGATCCCACCGATGCCCTGCTCGCGGAATTTCGCCTTCACGGCCAACCGTGTCATGGATTTCAGAACAGCAAGATGGGCAAAGGCCATCTGAACGCGCGCGGTCACCGGGTGGTGGGCAAGTTGCTCGCTGCTGAATTGAGGAAGCGCCTGCCATGATCTTTTCCTCGATCGAATTCTTCGTCTTTCTGGCGCTGGTCCTTCTGGGCCTGGGGCTCCTGCGCAAGGAAGAGGGGCGGCGGAACCTTCTTCTGGTGTCCAGCTACGTGTTCTACGGCTGGTGGGATTGGCGCTTCTGTTTTCTCATTCTGGCCTCGACCCTCATCGACTACGCGGCGGGCCGTTTCATGGAGCGCAGCACGACGCAGAGTACGCGCAAGCGCTGGCTGGTCGTGAGCCTGATCGCGAACCTGGGCATTCTGAGCGTCTTCAAGTACGCCAATTTCTTTTTGGGCAACTTCAGGCCGCTGTTCGGCGCCGCGGGAGTGAACCTGCCGCACCTGAACATCATCCTGCCGGTCGGGGTCTCGTTCTTCACCTTCCAGACGATGAGCTACTCGATCGACGTGTACCGCAGGAAACTGCCGGCCACGCACAATTTCCGCGACTTCGCGCTCTTCGTCTCCTTCTTCCCCCAACTGGTGGCCGGGCCCATCGTCCGCGGCGCCGAGTTCTTGCCTCAGCTCGCGTTCGTGCACCCCTTGAAGCGCTCGAACATCCATGCCGGGCTGGACATTTTCCTGCGCGGCTTCACCAAGAAGGTGCTCTTCGCGGACACCCTGGCCACCTACGTGGATCCCGTGTTCGCGCATCCGGCCGCCTATTCCTCGGGGACGGCGTGGATGGCCGTCATCGCCTATGCCTTCCAGATCTACTACGACTTTTCCGGCTACAGCGACATGGCCATCGGCGTGGGCAAGATGATGGGCTTCGAATTGCCGGTGAACTTCCGGCATCCCTATCGCAGCCTCAACGTCACCGAATTCTGGCGCCGCTGGCACATCACTCTGAGCGGATGGTTGCGCGATTACCTGTACATTTCCTTGGGGGGAAACCGAAAGGGTCGCGGGCGCACTTACGTCAACCTGATGCTGACGATGTTGCTCGGAGGTCTGTGGCACGGAGCCTCCTGGAACTTCGTGGTATGGGGCGGACTGCACGGAGTGGCCCTGGCCGTTCACAAGTTCTACATGGGCCTGCGGGGAGAGAACGCCCCCGCGCCCGGCCTGCCGCGCAAGATCGTTTCCTGGGCCGTGACCTACGTGTTCGTGCTGGTGACCTGGGTGTTCTTCCGCGCCCAGAACTTCTCCACCGCCTGGACCTATTTGCAGAAGCTCGCCTTCGCGAACGCGCGTGGCATCGAGTGGTACTACGTACAAGCCATGGTGGTGATCGCGTTAGGGGCGGCCCTGCACATCGCGGTGGTTCTGCGTGACGACCGCGAACTCGTCATCGACTTTCAGCGGCCCATCATGTGGGGCGTTGCCGTGGGCATGATGATCGTCATCCTCCTCTACTCCCCATTCGGCAACAGCCCCTTCATCTACTTCCAGTTCTGAGCACCGAGGCGGCGGATCCGAGAGCTTTCCTCGCGTTGCGGCTTTCCAAATACAGGACTAACGTGTCCGCCAAACCCGAAGGGAGTGGTCGCATGAACACGTATCCGGACGCCCGTTCGTTGTATCGACTCCCTTGGAGCAAGGCCGACAACGCCATCGCCTGGCTGGAAGTCACCTCCGCCTGCAACCTCTACTGTGAAGGTTGCTACCGGGCCAACCAGAAGAATTCCCACAAGTCTCTGGCCGAAATCGATCACGAACTCGAAGTCTTCGCCAAGCACCGCAAATTCGACGGGGTCTCCATCGCGGGCGGCGATCCTCTGGTGCATCCGCAGATCGTCGAGATCGTGGCAATGGTCCGCAAGCGCGGCTACAAACCCATCGTCAACACCAACGCACTCGCCTTGAGCGAGGAGATGCTCGATGGGCTTCAGCGCGCGGGAGTGGCAGGCTTCACCTTCCACGTGGACAGCAAGCAACGGCGCGCGGGGTGGACCGGCAAAAACGAGTTGGAGTTGAACGAACTTCGTCTGGAACTCGCGCAACGGGTGGCGAAAGCGGGGGACATCTCGGTGGCGTTCAACTCCACCGTGTACGACGACACCCTGCGCTACGCGCCCGAGATGGTGGAGTGGGCCCAGCGCCACGCCGACATCGTTCAGGTCATGGTCTTCATATGCTACCGGCAGGCGGCGTGCGGAAGACACGATGAGTTCGACTATTACGTCGACGGCAAGAAGATCGACATGAACGAGCTTGTTTACAGCCGGCCCACCGGTGAGCAGCGGCTGGACATTTCTTCGCGCGACGTGGTGGCGGAGATTCGCAAGCGCTTTCCCGGGTTCACGCCCAGTGCCTATCTGAACGGGACGCACGATTTCGATTCACTGAAGTGGTTGTTGACCACCTATGCCGTCAGCGGCAACGAGGTGCTGGGCTACGCGGGCCCGCGCTTTTCCGAACTCGCCCAGAACCTGCACCACTTTCGCAGAGGGCGCTGGCTCGCCTACGAGCCGCCCTCCACCCTGGCCAAAGGGCGCTCGATCACCGCGCTCGGAGGACTTTTCGATTCCGGAATGAGAAAGGCGATGCGTTCGTGGTCCACGCGCCCGTGGCGTTGGAAGTCGCCGGTGCGTCTGCAGTCAGTCATGATCATCCAGCCCATCGATGTGCTGGATGGGGGCGAGATGAACATGTGCGACTCCTGCCCGGACATCACGGTCTACGGCGACGAGCTGGTCTGGTCGTGTCGACTGGAAGAGCTGATGAGATGCGGGGGCTTCGCCCATGCGGTAGCCAAGAAGCCGGCGGCAGCTCGGAAGGAATGGGCGCAAAACGCGCGCGCGGACTAACTGACAGGAAATTCCGGCATGAAAAAGGGCGGCCATCGGGCCGCCCTTCGTCTTCTCGCTCGAGGCCGGTACCTAGCGCTTGTCCGCCGGGAGGTAATCGCGCTCTTTGGGTCCGGTGTAAATCTGACGCGGACGCCCGATCCGCGCGTGAGGATTCGCGTGATGCTCGCTCCACTGCGCGAGCCAGCCCGGCATGCGCCCCAAGGTGAAGAACACGGTGAACATGTTCACCGGGATTCCCATAGCCTTGTAGATGATGCCGCTGTAGAAGTCGACGTTCGGGTAGAGCTTGCGCTCGATGAAGTAATCATCCTCCAGCGCGATTCCCTCCAGCTCCATCGCGATCTCCAGGATGTCGCTGCTGCCCCCCACTGCTTTCAACACGTCCTGGGTCATCTGCTTGAGGATCCGCGCGCGCGGGTCGTAGTTCTTGTAGACCCGGTGCCCGAAGCCCATCAGCCTGATGTTGTTGGAACGGTCCTTGGCCAGCTCGAGGTACTTGTGCCCGTCTCCGTCGTAATTGTCGCGGATGTCGTAGAGCATCTCGATCACGGCCTGGTTGGCGCCGCCGTGCAAGGGGCCCCACAGCGCATTCACCGCCGCGCTCACCGAGGAGTAGATGTTGGCGTCGCTGCTTCCCACCAGACGCATCGTCGAGGTCGAGCAGTTCTGCTCGTGGTCGGCGTGCAGGATGAGCAGCACGTCGATCGCGCGCTCCAAAACCGGATTGACCTCGTAGGGCTCCGAAGGCGTGGCGAACATCATGTGCAGGATGTTCGCCGCATACGACAGCCGGTTGCGCGGATAGATGAAGGGGTGCCCGATGCTGTACTTGTAGGAGTAGGCCGCGATGGTGCCCATCTTGGCCAGGATGCGGTGGATGCTCACCCGCACCTGTTCCTCGTCGAAGGGATCGAGGCTGTCGGGATAGAAGGTCGAAAGAGTTCCCATGACCGCCGACATGATCGCCATGGGATGCGCGCGCAAAGGGAAGGCCCGGAACATGAGCCGGATGTCTTCGTGCAGCAGAGTATGGTGCGTGATGTTGTTCGTGAAGGCCTGCAGGCGTTCCTTCTTGGGGAGCTCTCCCTTCAAGAGAAGATAGGCGACCTCCAGGAAAGTGCTCTTTTCAGCCAGTTGTTCGATGGGATAGCCGCGGTAGCGAAGGATTCCCTCTTCACCATTGATGAAGGTAATATCACTCGTGCACGACCCGGTGTTCACGAAGCCGGGGTCGAGGGTGACGTAGCCGGTATCCTTACGCAAGGTGGAGATGTCGATGGATTTCTCCCCCTCACTGCCGGTGAAGACGGGATACTCGAAAGTTTTTCCATCAACGGTCAGTTTGGCGACATCGGACATGAAACTGCTCCCTGTTCTAAAGTGGGGCGGTGGAGTCGAGAATGGCGCCTCGACATTTACGGGCAGCTTCGATTCAAACGCTCGTTTCGAAGGACCCCGCCAAGGTGAATGATATGTTGCAAAAGAACGGCATCCAAGGAACAGATGTTCACGCCGCCGATTTTCCGGCCGAGGACGAAACGGATCTCAAGGAGCCCCGCTGGGAACTGGCCCGCGTGGCGCGCGGCTTCTTGAGGCGGCTTCGCTGGGGAGTCCGCCTTCTGATCTTGGGCGCGGGCGTTCTGCTCGCGGTCCAGATCGCCGCGCTCTATCGCATGCTCGCCGACATCCAGCCCTGGCTCGGGCTCGCCGGGGTGCTCGTGTTCGTGGCGCTTTTGGCCTGGCTGCTGGGCCGCCCCCTCCTGAGTGCGTTGCGCCTTCCCAAGGTGGTGACCCCGCCCCGCATGCCCGCGGCGCCCGAGCGCACCACCTCCCACGCTCGCCGCCAAATCAAGTACCTCGATCGCTACCTGCGCGCGCAACAGCGCAATCCAGCCCTCGGCGCGCAGGGGGAAAAACTCCAAGAGTCCCTGCTGGCGGTGGCTGAGCTGCGCCGGGCGGCGCGACATCTCGAGGACGCGCGCGAGCTCTCCGCGCGCATCACTCATTTGGAGCGCGAGCACGTGCTCCCGCTCCTGGAACCGCTGGATCGCCGTGCCGAGACCCTCATTCACCGCGAGGCCCTGGCCATCGGAACCATGACCGCGCTCTCCCCCAACGGGACCCTCGATGCGTTCCTGGTGCTGTGGCGCAACATCAACCTCGTCGCGGCGCTGGCCCGTCTCTACTACGGGCGCCCGGGGCTGATCGGCACCGGGGTCATCCTGCGCGACGTCTCCTCCGCCATCCTTCTCTCCAGCGTTCTGGAGCAGATCAGCGACATGGGGGGCAGCCTCTTGCGCAAGCTCGGGGAGGGCGGACGCACCATCCCCCTGCTGGGAGCGCTGGTGGGGCCGGTCCTCGATGGCACCATCAACGGGCTCATGACGATGAAGGTGGGATACCTGGCTCAGGAACGGTGCCGTTCGTTTCGGGCTTGGGACGGCCGAACCAAGCGCGGTATCATCCGCAGGACCTTCCATTTGGTCAGTGATTCGGCCGCGCTCTTCATGGAGGAGCTCAACAAATCGGTGGTGCAGTCTCTCAACCTGGTGAAATTCACCGCGGAGGCTGGCAAGGGCGCCGCCCAGACCGTGAGCTCCAAGGCGCTCGCCCTGTGGAGAAGCATCCGGCGCGTGATGGGCCCGCAGCCGTCCTGGGATCAAGAGCCATGAATTCGACGAAACGACCGGCCCTGAATGAGCTTCCCGAAGCCTACCGCGGGTATGTGGCCGAACTGGCCGAGGGAGACATCGTCCTGACGCTGGCCGTGGCCTGGACGGAGACCAAGGCCCTCTTGCGCGGGCTCAGCGAAGAGCAGGCCCAGCACCCCTACCAAGAGGGAAAGTGGAGCATCAAAGAAATCCTCGTGCATTTGATGGATTCGGAGAGGATCTTCGTCAGCCGGGCCCTGCGCTTCGCCCGCGGCGACGCCACCGAGCTGCCCGGATTCGATCAGGATCACTATGTAGCGCACTGTAAGGCCGGAATCCGCACGCTCGCGGAACTCATCGAAGAATTTCAATGGATGCGGGGCGGTCATCTCCGCTTTTGGCGGGGTCTGCCCGAGGCGGCCTGGCAGCGGCGCGGGATTGCCAACGGCTGTGAATTCACGGTGGCGGCCATCGCCTGGATCATCGCGGGGCACGAACACCACCATCGCCGCATCATCCAGGAGCGTTATCTCTGAGGAGCTTGCTTGGGCGAAGGAGCCGCCCTAAGCTGGCCCGGTTCGCTCGCACTGGTGTCTGCTGGAGGAGGCCGTCGAGGTGGGTCCATCGATTCTGCTCGCGATCGAGCTTGCGCTGGGGGTGGCGCTCGGGCTCCTGGCGGCCCTGCTCTTCATGCGGCGGCGCGCGGCCTCACCGGCCCTGACCCTGGCGTTCGTGGTGGTATTGGCTCTGGCCGTGGTGCCTCCCGCGCTCCTGGGGCCGAAGATGGCCGCCCGCCCGCGGCGCGTCCGCGTGGTGAGCGTGCTCGACCAGCCCACGACCCAAGCCCTGACCGAGGCCTTCACGCGCCGCACCGGAATCGTCTGCGATGTGGACCCTTTCGCCGGCGGCACCCAGACCACGGCGGGGCTGATTCTGCAGGGCCGGCTCCACCCCGACGTGCTTTTGGGGGGTACGGTGGAGATCCACGAGGAGCTGGCCCAAAAGCAGCTTTTAGCTCCCCATACCATTCGCCCCGATTCGAGGCGCACCACGCTCTACGACGATCCCGATGGCCGCTGGACCCCGCTCTATCTCGGGCTCTTGGGCCTGGTCTACCGGCCCTTGCCGGAATTCCAGGCGCGGCCCCCCGATTGGCTCAGCCTGATTCAACCCCGCTTCAAGAATCGTGTCTCCATCCCCGCACCGGACAAATCCGGAGGGGGACTGGTCTTTCTCGCCACCCAGCTGCAGCGACAAAAGGAGATCGACAAGAGCTGGGAGTATTTGCGTCTCCTGGACGAAAACGAGGTCCACTGGGAGGACCGCTCCAGCGTTCCCATCTCCCGTGTGGCGGCGGGGACCATGGATCTGGGGGTGGCCTGGGCACACGACGTCCTGCGACGCATCGAGAGCGAGCGCCTTCCGGTGCGCTTGACCATTCCGCGCGAAACCGGCTTCGAGGTGGGCGCGGCCAGCATCTTGGCCAACGCGACCGACCCGGAGGCGGCCCAGCGTTTTCTCGATTTTCTCACCGGCAAGCAGGCCGGAAGCATCCAGGCCGAGGTGGGTCACCGGGTGCCGCTGCGCACCGACATCGATCTCCCCGGCTATCTGGACCACTCCCTGCCCGACCTGAAGACCGGAAGCGGCGGGATGCACTATGACCGCGCCTTCGTGGTCAAGAACCGGGACGCCTGGATCAAACGCTGGAAGGCCATGCGCGGGCAGAGCTGACGCGCCAAAAGGGCGAAAATCACTTCGCTTGCGCGATCCGAGCCGTCGAACTTGCGTCTTGAGGCGCGCCACCCTACACTTCCTAGCCGGTTTATGCCTTTTGCGGCAGCTTTCATGCGCGGCCACCGGAAGCGGTGCTTCGCCCCCACCTTCAAGCGAAAGACTCGTAAGGAATTTCATGGCTACAATCGAACTGACCCGTCCGCTCGTCCTGGCGATCGATCTCGACGAGACCTTCCTGGAGGGGGACGCCAGCGCCAAGCAGGACCTGCTGGACCTTCTCGATGGTTCGCGGGAGCAACTGAATCTCGTCTACATGAGCCACGACACGGCAGAGGGCCTCATCGGCTTGGCCGCCCGGGCCGAACTGCCGGTTCCCGACGTCTTCCTTTCCGACAGCGGCACCACCGCTCTCAAAGGAGACGGAAGCGGAACCATCGACACCCTGCAGCGGAACATCATTCAACTGTGGCCGGGGAAGGCAGCGGTGAGTCGGGTGGTCGATGCCATCGAGGGCGCGCAGCTTCTCGAGGACGATTCGCCTTGCCGTCAGGCGGTTCACTACGACAACGATGAGGCCTACGAGGCTCTGGTGAAGGGCACGGACTCGATCGGTTGTCATCTCGTCCTGCGCCGCAACAACCGGGTGGACGTCTTGCCCTACGGCGTGGACAAGGGATCGTCTTTGGGCCGCTGGGTCGTGGAAGAGAACTTCAACCCCATGAGCGTTCTGGCCTACGGTGAGAGCCTGGGCGACGTCTCGCTCTTCGGCCGCGGTTGGCGCGGTGTCTGTTTCCCGCACGGACCGCAAGAGATGATCAAGGAGGCCACGCGCTTCCACAACGTGTACGTGGCCGAGGCGGATGGGCCCGCCGGCGTGCTCGACGGACTGCGTCACTTCGGGTGGATTCCCGCCACCGCCGGAGTCTGAGCGCGGGGCGGAACTCCAAAGACCAGCTTCGCTTGACTGGAACTCCGGCCTCTTCACAGAGGCCGGTTTTTCGTGCCCTCACCCTGCGCGCGGGTCGGGTCGGGGGCAAAAACAGGGAGAAGGTGGGAACTCATTTTCACCTCGCTCGTTGAATCCGTGAGCCTGATAACGAGACGGAAAGGTGGAACCCCATGTTGAACCCGAGAAACATTGCCCCCCGAAAACTTCGGGTGTTGGGCCTCACATTCTTCGTATTGGCAATTCTCTCCGCGGGCGTATTGATCGGACGGAATCTACGCCCGGCGGACAATCCCCTGGTGGCGACGGACGCGCACGCGCAAGAACCGCTGGGCCGTCTGCGCGACACCGCGGACGTGGCAGAAATGGTGACGCCGAGCGTGGTGAACGTGTTCACGACGCGCACGGTCAACGTCCACAGTCCCTTCGAAGACGATCCCTTCTTCCGGCGCTTCTTCGGCGTGCCGGAAAACGGCGGACCCCAGCAACAGGAATCCAAGAGCCTGGGTTCGGGCGTGGTCGTGAGTAGCGACGGCTACATCCTCACCAACAATCACGTGGTGGAGGGGGCTGACGACGTGCGCGTTCACACCCAGGACGGCGACGATTTGGACGCGAAGGTCATCGGCACCGACAAGCCCAGTGACCTGGCACTTCTGAAAGTGGACCGGAAGGACCTCACTCCGATCCTCATTGGAGACAGCGATAAGCTGCGCGTGGGCGAGGTCGTGCTCGCGGTGGGTGATCCCTTCGGCGTGGGCGAGACGGTGACGATGGGCATCGTGAGCGCCAAGAACCGCGGCATCGGCATGGCCGACTACGAAGACTTCATCCAGACCGATGCTGCGATCAACCCGGGGAACTCGGGCGGCGCGCTGGTGAATCTGCGCGGAGAACTGGTGGGAATCAACTCCGCCATTCTCAGCCGCAGCGGCGGCAGTCAGGGCATCGGCTTCGCCATTCCGGTGAACCTCGCCAAGGTGGTCATGGACAACCTTCGTGAGCACGGAAAGGTGGTCCGCGGATATCTGGGCGTGAGCCTGCAGGATGTGAACAAGAATCTGGCTCGTGGACTCGGACTGGGTTCCGATACCCACGGCGCCGCGGTCACTTCGGTCGTCGATGGAAGCGCGGCGGCGGACGCCGGCCTGAAGGTGGGCGACGTCATCATCGCGCTCGACGGCAAACCGGTGAAGTCCATGCAGAAACTGCGTACCGAAATCGGACACACCCCGCCCAAGACCAAGGTCAAGCTCACCATCAACCGTGACGGCAAGACCAAGGACATCGGGGTCACCCTGGGCACGCGTCCCAGCGACGAGGAGCTGGCCGCGGGTGAGTCCTCTCCCCAAACCGAGTCCGCGAACTCCGTGCTGGACGGCATGCGCCTGCACGACGCCACGCCGCTGCTCTTGCAGCAGCTGCGGCTTCCCATGGACGTCTCCGGCCCCGTGGTCGTCGCGGTCGACCCCAAGAGCCCGGGCGCGCGCGCGGGAATCCAGCAGGGAGACGTCATTCTGCAGGTCGACCGGCAGCCAGTGAACAGCGTGGAGGAGTTGGAAAAGGCAGTAGCCAAAGAGCGCAAGCAGGATGCGAAACGCCCCGTCGTTTTGCTCGTGCAGCGCGGGAGGGTGACGCTTTACGTCGCTCTCGAACCCAGCGAGAATTAGCTCCGGTCGCCGACGCGGCACCGGACAACAGAAGCTGAGAGAAAAGGAGCGGCCCGCGGGGCCGCTCCTTCATTTATATAGCTCGCGGACTTCAGAGCTTTTCGCAGAAGGTCCCCGCCACCATGTCGTGCAGAGCCTGCTTGCGTTCGTTGGTGAGGACCAACAGATAGCCGAAGAAGAACCAGCCCGACACGAAGTTCTTGATGACGAAGCGCAGGCTCGCTCGCGCGAAGCTGCAGCGCGCGCCCTCCGCGTCGACCACTTGAATCCCCATGGCGCGCTTTCCGATGGTGGCTTGCCAGCTCGAGGACAAGAGCAGCGCCTCGTAGAGC
This sequence comes from Candidatus Krumholzibacteriota bacterium, assembly GCA_963806035.1. Lineage (GTDB taxonomy): Bacteria > Krumholzibacteriota > Krumholzibacteriia > JAJRXK01 > JAJRXK01 > JAOZPE01. Next base: position 74,432 of record CAWDWO010000033.1, read on the forward strand.
CAGGCGATGAGGGTGGAGACTGCGTAATACACCCAGGGCAGCGAGGCCCAGATTTCGTGAAGGCTGATGTGCTCGGCGGAGTCGGCCAGAGCCATGTAGTTGTCGAGCAGTCCGAGGGCGTAGGCGATGAAGAACCAGATCATCCCGACGAAGCCCAAAGCAAAGCCGTCGATGATGAAAGCGCCGGCGCGAATCCAGAAGCCCGCGTATTCCACGGGGGCCTCCTCCTCCTCGGCCGGCAAGCCGGCGGCCTCTGAGGCATCCTGCGCAAAGGGATCCACGTGCTCCTGCGGGGCCGAAAACACGGGCGCCGGAGCCTCTTCTGGCGCGGAGGGAGGATCCATGGCGTGGGGGAAATCCATCACGCGGGTCCAGATCTGATGCTGCTCATTCCAGATGTAATCGGTCGCGTGCAGGCGCCCCGATTGCACGAGCTGCTGAATTTCCCGAAAGGACACGGGCCCGTGCCGCACCCCCTGAATTCCGTACCAATAGCCCTTCTCGCTCACGACACCCTTCTCCTCGCCGGATCTTCCTCGCATGGACTTGGGGCTGAGTGTATCCTACTCACCGTCGATCGACCACCACACACGGGGAGGTTAAGGCCCATGGGCGAAAAGAGCACCCGAGAACTGATCGAGGAGTTTTTGGAAGAGGGCCCTTACGCAGTCGTCGGCGCCTCCACCGACCGTAACAAGTACGGCAACAAAGTACTGCGCGCGTATCAACAGACCGGCCGCGATGTCTACCCGATCAATCCCAAGGCCGAAGAAGTCGAGGGGCTGAAGGCCTACCCCGAACTGGCCAGCCTTCCGCTGGTACCCCGCGGAATTTCCATCATCACTCCACCCTCCGTCACGGAGAAGATCGTCCTGCAAGCGGCCGAACTCGGAGTGAGCTACGTGTGGATGCAGCCGGGCGCCGAGAGTGAGAAGGCGATCGAAAGCGGCAAGCGGGCCGGGCTCGGAGTCATAGGCGATGGCAGCTGCGCGCTGGTAGTGATGGGGTTTCACGAAGAGTAGAGCCGCCTTCCCCCCTCGAGAAGGGTGCGCGGCTTCGCCGAGCGAATCAAAGTGAGGAGAATTCCGATGAGACGCATTCCGTGGACCGTGGCCATTCTGAGTCTGGTACTCAGCCTCGTTTGGGCCCAGTCGTCGCGCGCGGTCAAGCCGCGCTATGAGCGTAAGGGCAACGAAGAGAACGAGCAGGCCAAGAAGAAGGGCGTCATGAGCGAGGACACCTTCAAGGGTCTCAGCTTCAGGGCCTTGGGGCCCGCCCTCACCAGCGGGAGGGTTGGGGACCTGGCGGTCGATCCCAACAACACCAAGCGCTACTTCGTGGCGGTTTGCTCGGGCAACGTGTGGAAGACCGAGAACGACGGCACGACCTTCGAGCCGGTTTTCGACAAGTACGGTTCCTACAGCATCGGTTGCGTCACCCTGGATCCCAACAATCCACACGTAGTTTGGGTCGGGACCGGCGAGAACAACTCGCAGCGCTCGGTGGCCTACGGAGACGGAGTCTACAAATCGACCGACGGCGGAGAGAACTTCAAGAACATGGGCTTGAAGGAGAGCGAACACATCGGAATGATCGCAGTCGATCCGCGGAACAGCGACGTGGTGTTCGTCGCAGCCCAGGGACCTCTCTGGCGCAGCGGAGGAGACCGCGGCCTCTACCGCACCGATGACGGCGGTGAAACCTGGGTCAAGATCCTCGACATCGACGAAAACACCGGCGTCAACGAGGTCCATCTCGATCCGCGCGATCCGGACGTCATTTACGCCACAAGCTACCAGCGGCGCCGTCACGTGTGGGTTCTTTTGGACGGCGGGCCCGGAAGCGGCATCTACAAGTCCACCGACGGTGGAGAGAACTGGGAAGAACTGAAGAACGGAATCCCCGAAGTCGACAAGGGACGCATCGGGCTGGCGATCTCCCCCGCCAATCCCGACTTCGTCTACGCCATCATCGAGGCCCAGGACAAAGAGGGCGGGGTCTTCCGCAGCACGGATGCGGGAGCGACTTGGAAGAAGATGTCCTCCACCATGTCCACCAGCCCGCAGTACTACAACGAACTGGTATGTGATCCGAACGACCCGGATCGTGTCTACAGCATGGATACCTTCCTCAAGGTCAGCGAGGATGGCGGGGCGACTTTTTCGCGCGTGCCCGGAAAGTACAAGCACGTCGACAACCACGTCCTGTGGATCGACCCTGACGATACCGACCACATGCGCGTGGGGTGTGACGGCGGTCTCTACGAAACCTGGGATCGCGCCGCGACCTGGCTGTTCAGGGCCAACCTGCCGGTTACCCAGTTCTACAAGATCGCCATCGACAACGATTCACCCTTCTACAACGTCTATGGCGGCACGCAGGACAACAACACCATCGGCGGTCCGACTCGCACCAACAGTGCCGGCGGCATTCACAACTACGACTGGTACATCACCCTGGGGGGCGACGGTTTCGGGCCGGCGGTCGACCCGGAAGATCCCGACATCGTCTATTCGCAGTGGCAGTACGGAAATCTCGCCCGCTACGACCGGCGCAGCGGCGAGGTGCAGGACATCCAGCCTCAACCCGAGAAGGGCGAGGTACTCAAGTGGAACTGGTCGTCGGCTCTCATCATCAGTCCGCACGATCCGCACCGTCTCTACTATGGCGCCAACAAACTCTTTCGTAGCGACGACCGTGGAGACAGCTGGGTGAAGGTGAGCGGTGACCTTACGCGTCAGCTCGACCGCAACGCGCTGCCGGTGATGGGCCGGGTATGGAGCGTGGATGCGGTCGCCAAGAACAACTCCACCTCGTACTACGGGACCATCGTGAGCCTCAGCGAGTCGCCCCTGCAGGAGGGACTCCTCTACGCCGGCACCGACGATGGGCTCATTCAGGTGAGCGAGGACGGGGGACAGAATTGGCGCGAGCAGGACAGCTTCTCGCAGGTTCCCGACATGAGCTATGTTTCCTACATCGTCGCCTCCTCGCACGATGCGAACACCGTCTACGCCGCTTTCGACAACCACAAGCGAGGCGACTTCAAGCCCTATCTGCTCAAGAGCACGAATCGGGGCAAGGGCTGGGATTCCATCAGCGGAGATCTTCCCGAGCGCGGCAGCGTGTACGCGATCGCCGAGGACTCCGTCGACCCCGATCTACTTTTCGCGGGTACCGAGTTCGGCGTGTTCTTCACGGTGGACGGGGGCGAGCACTGGATCCAGCTCGAGGGGGGCATCCCCACCATCGCCTGCCGCGACCTGAAGATCCAACGCCGCGAAAACGATCTCGTGGTGGGAACGATGGGCCGCGGAATCTACGTGCTGGACGATTACAGCCCCTTGCGTTCGGTGAGCAAGGAATCCCTGGAGCATGAGGCGATTCTCTTCCCGGTGAAGAAAGCGGAGCTCTATCACCCCGCGACCCCCCTGGGCGGAAGCGGCAAAGCGAGTTTGGGCGACGCATTCTTCGTGGCGGAGAACCCTCCCTTCGGCGCCGTATTCAGCTATTACCTGAAGGACGGCTACCAGAGTCTGCGCGAGGAGCGCAGAAAGAAGGAAAAGGAGATCGAGAAGAAGGGCGGAGACAATCCCTATCCCTCCTGGGACGAGCTGAGGAAGGAAGACGAGGAGGAGGCGCCGAGCGTCGTCCTGGTCGTCCGCGACGACGAGGGCAAGGTCGTGCGACGCGTGGTGGGAGAGGCCGGCAAGGGGATTCACCGCACGGCCTGGGACCTGCGGTTTCCCGCGCCGGATCCTGCCAGCACCAAAGAGTGGAAGGCGCCCGACCCCTGGACTCCTCAGCCCGCGGGACCGCCCGTCTTACCCGGCGCTTACACCGTACAGCTCACGGCGCGGGTGCGAGGCGAAACGAAAACCCTGAGCGAAGAAGTACCGTTCACGGTCGAAGCTCTGGATCTGGCGAAGCTGCCCGCGAAGGACAAAGAGCAGAAGCTGCAGTTTGGCAAGGAGACGGCGGAACTACGCCGCGCGGTATTGGGCGCGCGCCGCTCGTTGACGGAAGTGCAGGATCGTATCGATCACATGCGGGCCGCTTTGCGAGACACCCCCGGCGCCGACAAGTCGCTCACGAACGAGCTGGACGGCATCGAGGCGCGTGTGCGTAAGCTGAGTACGATCATGAACGGAGACCACACGATCTCCTCGCGCAGCGAAGCGACCACGCCTGGGCTGGTCGAGAGAATGGACCGCGCGACCTGGGGCTGGAACAACTCCTCGGCTCCGACGAAGACGCAGCAGCAGACCTTCCAGATTGCGCGCGATGAGTTCAAGAACGAGGTGCTCCCCGAGCTCGGGAAGCTCCTGAATTCGGTACTGCCGGATTTCGAAAAGAAACTCGAGGCGCTGGGCGCACCCTGGACCCCGGGACGGGTGCCAGAGTATCAGGGCTGAGTTGCGGAGATCCCCGCGAGGCGGAGTCCTGGATTCCTGAAGCCTGCTTCAGGAGTCCAGGACCTTCACCACGAGCGCGGTGAGATCGTCTTCTTGACGGTAGGGGCCCAGAAACTCGTGAACCGCACCGTGCAGCGCACCCACGATTTCCGTGGCGCTTCGTGTGCGGTGCTGCCGCACCACTTCCAGGGCGCGCTCGGGGCCGAAGAACTCATCATCTCCACGCGCCGCTTCGATGACTCCGTCGGTGAGCACGATGAGGATGTCGCCGCATTTCAGCTCGATCGACTTCATCGGATCGATGGTCATCGTCTCGAAAAGACCGAGCGGCGTGGATGTGCTCCTCAAGCTCGTCTCGACTTCTCCCGCGGCATTCAGAATGTAAGCAGTCTCGTGTCCGGCGCTGGTGTAGTTGAAGCGGCGGCGGAGCGGATCGAGTTCTCCCAGGAATAGAGTGACGAATTTGTCCGAATCCGTATCCCGGTAGAGATAGTCGTTCGCGCGCTGCAGGATCGAGTGCAGGCCATGCCCTTCGCGCGCGAGAGCCCGCAGGTAGGCTCGCGTCTCCGCCATCAGCATGGCCGGACCCACGCCGTGACCGCTCACGTCTGCCACCACGAAGCCCGTCGCCCCGTTCTCGATGGAGATGTAGTCGAAGTAGTCGCCGGCCACCGTTTCGGCGGGGTTGGTCTGCCCCGCGATTTCGTAGCCCTTCAGCTGAGGCGCTCTGGCGGGAAAGAGCCGTTCTTGAATCTGACGCGCGCTGGCAAGCTGCCGCGTGTTGTGACGGTCGGCGGTGACGTCGAGCGCGATCCCGACACTGCCGAAGATCGTCTGGTCGCTGGCAATGAGTGGCTTGACGCTGACCGCGAAATCGCGCCCCCGCCAGTGCCATTCATAGGAAGATGAAATACCCTCGACGGCCTTCAGCTGATGGGCCAGGGGCTTGAAGTCGGGGTCGTTGGTGGAAAAAACCTCCTGCATGGTCCGGTTTACGATTCTCTCGGGATCCTGTTGGAGCAGGGTCAAGCCGGAGCCCTGGACCGAGTTGAAGCGCAGCGTGCAGTCGGTCGTCCACACGATAGCCGGAAGACGATCGATGAGACCCTGCAACCTTTGCTGGTTCGAGATGAGCCGTTTCTCGGCCGACACGGAGTGCTGGGTGTTTCCGTCGGCCTTTTGCGTCCTTTTGATTCTGCGCAGGCGGGTGGTGATTCTCCTCATCCGGTTATTTTCGTTGATTCCGAGGGCTTGCATCTTGAGACCTCGCGGGCGCGGGGGGATTGGGACGTGAACGGCTGAAGAAGTGCTTCCCGTGATGGAAAGGTTCTTCATCCTGGCGAGAGCTCAATACTTTCTAAGACGAAAAGAGGAGCGCCCTTCCCCCGGAAAATCTTGGCTGCATCCCTTGCCCCAGCGCGAGCGGGACGATCCGCCACTGGAATTAGCCCTCAAAATGGTGTTTCATGGGTCCACCCCGAGTTTCTTGGCACCCCCATAGTTTGCTGTTTTGGGAGGACCCATGCTTCGCGAAGCTTCGCCTTTTCGTCGTCTCACGCCGTACTTCTTTTGCGTACTCTCTCTGCTCGCGCTCGCCGCGCCCTCCCCGTGCCAGGCAAAACTCGATCCCGGGCTGTTGGCCGGCATGAAGGCCCGCTCGATCGGCCCCGCCGGAATGTCGGGCCGTATCGTCGCCATCGCGGGAGTGCCCGGGGACGAAAACCTCATCTACTTGGGTACTGCGACGGGAGGATTGTGGAAGTCCGTCAACGGCGGACTGAATTTCAAGCCCGTCTTCGACGACCAGCCCGTCGCCTCCATCGGCGCCATCGCACTGGAACCGGGCAACCCCGACGTCGTGTGGGTGGGCACCGGAGAATCCAATCCACGCAACAGCGCCTCGGTCGGCAACGGCATCTACAAGAGCCTCGATGGCGGCCGCAGCTGGCAGCACCTGGGGCTCGAAAAAAGTGAGCACATCCGCCGCATCGTCATCGACCCACGAAATCCCGATCGCGTGTATGTGGCGAGCCTGGGACCGGCGTGGAGCGATGGTGGCGACCGGGGTCTCTACCGCACCACGGACGGTGGTAAGAGTTGGGAGAAGATCTTGGGAGCCAATGATCGCACCGGCTGCACCGAGTTGGTCATGGATCCCTCCAATCCCAACAAGCTCTTCGCGGCGCTCTGGGAGTATCGCCGCTGGCCCTGGTTCTTCGAGAGCGGCGGAAAGGGATCCGGTCTCTTCGTGAGCTACGACGCGGGCGACAGCTGGAAGCAACTGGGCGAGAAAGACGGTCTGCCGGCGGGAGAACTCGGACGCATCGCCATGGCGTTTTCTCCCAGTGATCCGGAGATCGTCTATGCGCTCGTCGAGGCCGAGGACAACGTGTTCCTGCGCAGCGACGACGGGGGGCACTCCTTCAAGGTGGCCAGCAAGGGAGACAAGATCGGCAACCGGCCCTTCTACTTCAGCGAGATCCACGTCGATCCGGTCTGGCCCAACCGGGTATACAGCCTGTGGTCGCAGGTGAGTGTGAGCATGGATTCGGGCAAGAGCTTTCAGGTTCTGGTGAGCTGGAGCAAGGCGCATCCGGATCACCACGCAATGTGGATCGATCCCGAGGATCCACAGCGCTTGATCCTCGGAAACGACGGCGGGGTGTATCTCAGCCAGGATCGCGGCCAGAGCTGGCGCTTCGTGAGCAATCTTCCGCTCGCGCAGTACTATCACATCGCGGTCGACGACGATCAGCCCTACCACGTCTACGGTGGCATGCAGGACAACGGCTCTTGGCGCGGCCCCAACACGGTGTGGGAGAACGGCGGCATAAGAAACTACCAGTGGGAAGAGGTGGGCTTCGGGGACGGTTTCGACACGCGCCCCTATGCCCGCGATTCCATGATCGGCTATTCGATGAGCCAGGAGGGTTATCTCATCCGCTGGAATTTGCACACCGGCGAGCGCAAGAGCATCCGGCCCGCCCCGCCGTCCGACGAGAAACTGCGTTTCAACTGGAACGCGGGCTTCTCCCTGGACCCCCTCGATGACGATACGATTTATCTGGGAAGCCAGTATCTGCACAAGAGCAGCGATCGCGGCGAACACTGGACCGTCATCTCCCCCGACCTCACCACCAACAATCCGGATTGGCAGAAACAGGACGAGAGCGGCGGGCTGACCCCCGACGTCACCGGCGCGGAGAACTTCACCACGATCGTCGCCATCGAACCGAGTCCGCTGAAGGAAGGCGTGATCTGGGTGGGCACCGACGACGGGCGATTGCAGCTCACCCGCGACGGCGGCCAACACTGGGAAAGCTTGGAGGGCCACGCGAAAGGAGTCCCCGACAACACCTGGATTCCCTGCATCTACGCGTCGACGCACGAGCCTGGCACCGCCTTCGTGGTCTTCGAAGACCATCGGCGGGGCAACTGGACACCCTATGTGTACCGGATCGAGGACTACGGAAAACACTGGAAGAACTTGGCCACCGAGGAGATCTGGGGCTATTGCCTGAGCGTGGTACAGGATCCCGTCGACCCCGACCTTCTGTTCTTGGGCACCGAGTTCGGCCTCTACTTCAGTCTCGACGGCGGCAGTCACTGGATGAAGTGGACCCATGGAATTCCCACTGTTTCCGTCATGGGACTGGCCATTCAGGCGCGCGAGAACGACCTCGTGGTGGGAACCCACGGGCGCTCGGCCTATGTGATCGACGACATCAAACCGCTACGCACGATGAGCGAGTCAGTTCTGCAGGAACCCCTGCATCTCTTTTCCATTCCCGATGCGATCCAGTATCAGGTGAAGCAGACCGGAGCCTCGCGCTTTCCTGGCGATGGGGAGTTCCGCGGCGAGTCCCGCCCGCGCGGCGCCATGATCACGGTGTCGGTGCACGATCCCGAACTTCCCTACCCCGATGAAAAAGCGGCGAAGGAAGCTGCGGATTCAAAGGAAGCCCAGGACGAGAAACCCGAGAAGCTGCAAGTGACCGTGCGGAACGCGCAGGGTGAGCAAGTCCGCCAGTTCGAGAAGGAACTCGAGCAGGGCGTCAATCGCATCACATGGTCTTTGGACAGCGACGCCTTCGAGAAGATCCCCGGCATCCAGGACGAGGAGGAGGAATCTTCCGGCGAGGGCGGCGGCCCGCAGGTCGTTCCCGGCACATACACGATCGATCTGAAGTACAAGGACTCGAGGGCCGAGGGCGTGGTGAAGGTACTGCCGGATCCGCGAATTCAGATCAGTGAGGTCGATCGGCAGGAAGCGTGGTCCACCCAACAACGGCTGGGCCATCTTCAAGAGACCATCGCCGAGGCAGTCAAACGAATCCATGCGGCGAACAAGGACTGCGATTTCGTGCTCGCCAAGATCGACGGACTGAAGGAAGAGGCGAAGTTCAAGGAGAGCGAATCGGCCGCGGCAAGCACGGACTCCACGCGCTGGCAGGAGCTAAAGAAGAAAACCGAGGACTTGCAGAAAGGGCTCAAAGATCTGGAGGAGCGCCTGCGCGGACCCCTGAAGCCCAAGGGCTATGTGGGGGGCGAATGGCCTTCGAGGCGCATGTCGCGCGCGAGTTGGCTGCTCGGGCCGAGCTGGCAGAAGCCCACCGAGGCCGGGCTACGTTACCTGCAGTTGGCGGAGGACGACACACGGCCCGTGCTGGTCGAGCTGAACAAGTTCTTCGAAAACGAAGTGGCCACCTTCAAGGCGGCGGTGGAGGCTTCCGGACTGACTCTCTTTCCCGAGCAGGCTCCGATCGAGCTCAGCCCAGAAGGAAGTGGAGCAAAGGAGTGAGGGTCAGAGGACTGGCCACCATGGTGCAGAAAACCGCGGTCGCCACGAAAGAGGGTTCGACCTCGTATTCGGTGGCGAGGATGGTGTTCAGGACGGCCGAGGGCATCGCCATCTCCAAGACCCCCGCCTGGTAGTTGGCGCCCTGCAGGTGGAAGAGCTGGGCCAGGAGGAGCCCGGTGGCGGCTCCTCCCACCAGGCGGAAGATCACTGCGGTACAGAGGGCCTTTGGGTGATGCCGAGGGCTGGCGCGGCGCAATTGCATGCCCAGAATCACCAGGAACACCGGGATAGTCGCTTCGGCCAAGAGGTCCACCGTGCGCTGAAGGCCCGCCGGCAGCTCGGTCCCCGTCCCGCGCACCAGGAAAGCGAGCGGCACGGCCCAAACCGCGGGCACGCCCACCAGCTTGCGCAGCGCGGTGCCGATGCTCTCCTTCCCCATCGAGGCGACCACGACGCCCACCGAATATCCCAGGATCGACATGGTCACGAAGATCAAGCCCGCGCGCGCCTCGGCTTCCCGGCCGAAGGAAAAGAGACTGGCGGCCATGCCGAAACTGCCGGAGTTCGGCAGGAGCACGCAGAGGAAGATCGCGGCCTTGAGGGAACGGGAGAGCTTGAGCCGCTGGGCGACCAAGAGGGCCGCTCCAGCGGTGAGACCGTAGCTTGCCAGGGCAAAGCCGCTCAGGCGTAAGAAGTCGTGCGGAGAAATCGCGCTGCCGGTGATCAAGGTGAAGATGAGGCAGGGGGAGAACACGTGAAATCCCACCTGACTCAGAGGCTTGGCGGAAACGCCCTTCCACGCCGCGAGCGCCCAACCGATTCCCGCGATGAGGAAGATGGGGAGCAGATTCTCGCCGAAGAGACGCAAGAAAGCCGTCGCGATCACCCCTTTTGCATCTCGTGCCAGGCAGCGAGTACCTTCTCTTCCTTCTCCGCAGCCAGGCCGGCCCGCATCTTCTCGCGCCGCTCCTCGGGCAAGCTTCGCCACCAATCGAGCGTGTCGCGCACCGTCTCGGAGATGGGGCGGAAAGAAAGGCCGTTGCGAATGGCGCGCTCGGATTTCACCTGGTTGAAGCCGGCGTACTCGCCCTCGGGCGGCATCCAGCAGGTCATCTCCGACCAGCCCTGCACCTCGTGATCCTCGAGGAACTTGCTCGAGGCCCAGGTGAAGGAAGCGTCACTTCCGGAAACCCGCTTGCATGCATCGAGAAGCCCGCCCATGTCGAGCCAGCCGGGAGGGGAAACCGCGTTGTACACGCCCACTACTTTGTTCTCCAGGCAATAGACGATCCACTCGCCCAGATCGTTCACATCCATGATCTGGATGCCGTCCTCGGGTGAATTTGGGGCGAGCACCTCGCCGCCCTTGCTCACGCGCACCGGCCAATAGGTGAAACGATCGCTGCGATCTCGCGGCCCCACGATGAGTCCGGGACGAATGTTCGTGACGCGTCCGGGGAGGGCCTTCTCCGCCTCCTGCTCGCACAGCGCCTTGAGAGGACCATAGCTCCCCTCGGTGATTTTCTCGACGGTGGGATCATCGATCGTTCCGACCGGGGAGTTCTCGTCGGTGCTGGGTTTCTCGAAGCTCGCGTAGACGGAGATCGTGGAAATGAATGCGTACTGTCCCACGTGATCGGCCAAAAGACGGGCGGAGTCCTTCACCAGGCGAGGGAAGTACCCCGAAGTATCCACCACGGCGTCCCAGTCCCTTCCCTTCAACGGATCGAGCTGGTCGTCACGATCCCCAATCAGGGTTTCGATGTCGGGAAAGAGGCCGGGATTGGTGTGTCCCCGGTTGAAGAGAGTGAGCTCGTGACCGCGCCTGCGCGCGGCATAGACCACGGCCGGCCCCAGAAACGCGGTGCCGCCCAAGATGAGGATCTTCAACTTCTTCTTGGCCTGCGTGTAGTGCGCATGCGCCGACCGCGGCGAGAGCCCCGAGAGCCCCAAGGATGAACCCGCGGCCAGGGCGCCGCCGGTGAGAGCGCCTTTGAGAAAGTCACGACGATCCAGACTCATATGCCAGCTCCTTTTGCCTGAGACCCAAGTAGCGTCCCACGGCTCCCCAGAGCAAGCTCAAGGGAACCGCCGCGAACGCGAGCACGGAAAGACTCGTGCCCATTCCACTGAAAAGACCGAAGAGCGCGGAGGCCGTGGCGTCTCCCCCGCGATAGACGAAGGTGTCGAGGAAACTCTTGGCCTTGTACTTCTCGGCAAGGCCCAAAATGGTGAACAGAGTTTCTCGCGCCGGCCGCATGATCGCGTAGTTTCCCGCGCGACGAGAGACCTGGAAAATTACGAGTACAGTAAGGGTGGGGCTCAGCCCGAGCGCGCAAAATCCCACGACAGAAAGCAGCGGGACGAGAATCAGCGCCCAGCCCACGCCCAGGCGGCTCATGATCTGACCCGTGACGAAAATCTGTAAGAGCACCGTGATGAGATTCACCCAGAAATCGATGCGCGCGAAGAGCGCCGCGCGCGCAGCGCGATCGGCGACGGCACTGGCCACGATGTTGGCCTGTTCAAAGTAGAGAATGGTCGAAGCGAAGCTGTAACAAAACAAGAAGATCGCGATCGCGAGCAGATAACGCGAACGAACGACCAACAAGAGCCCTTCCCACAGTGAAGGGCGAGGCGCGGGATCGAGGCTTCGCACGCTGCGTGTGGGCGCCGGCTTCCTTTGGGGTGAGGTGGAGTTTGTCTCGACTCGCTTTCGGTCGAAGCGCCCGCGAAGAACCCCCACGATTTGAACCGCGAGTTCCAAAAGTATGACCGAGATCAGAATGAGATTCACTCGACCCAGAACTCCCACCAGAAAGGCGGTGAGAGCGGCTCCGAGAGTCGCTCCCAGGCTCCCGCCAACCGCGATGATTCCGAAAAGCCGCTTGCTCTGACTCAAGCCGAAACCATCGGCCATGAAGGCCCAGAACAAGGAAACCAGAAACATGTTGAAAACGCTGATCCAAACGTAGAACACCCGACCGAGAACGATCTCCGCTCCCTTGGGCAGGAACTTCAAAAGTACCAGGAAAACGAGGAGGTTCGCCCCGAAGAAGCGGTAGGTGTAGACGAGGAATTTGCGGCTCTGAAAGCGCCGCGTCATCCAACCGAATACGGGCGTGGCCAGGAGAGTGGCCAGAAGCGTGATCTGAAAGAGCCAGGGCAAATTCCGCGTGCCGCCCGCGATCCCCATTTCTTCGCGCAGCGGGCGCAGGATGTAGTAGCTGCACAAAAGAAAGAAAAACAGCGCCGCCGCGAGCAAAACCGTGCCCAGCTCTGTCCTTTCGACCCGGGTGAGCTTGGAGAGTAGGTCCAAGGGAGCTGGGCGGTCGCCGCCCGAGGCGAGGGGGAAGGTGGCGGATGAGCAAGTCCTCCTCCTACGAGGAGAAACCCGAAAAAGATTCTATTCCTTCCCGGCCCCCACTTCCATGGCTCCCTGGGGGCAAGAACGGGCTTGACCGCGCGCCAGGGTAGGCCATCTTCAGCCCATGTTTGGATTCGCGGTTCTCGCATTCAGCTCGCTTTTCGCGGTCATCGACCCACCGGGCTGCATCCCCTTTTTCAGCGGGCTCACCGCGCGCATGGAGGAGCGTGCGCGCAAGCGCGTGCTGCGCAAGGCGCTGCTCACCGCCTTCCTCGTTCTCTTGGTGTTCACTCTGGCCGGCCAGGCCCTGCTTTCAGTGTTCGGGATCACTCTGGGCGCCTTTCGCATCGCCGGGGGTGTCATCTTCTTCGGCATCGGGCTGGACATGTTGCAGTCGCGGGCCAGACGCTGGCGCACCGGGATCAACGCCGCGGCCAGCCGCGATCACATCGAGTCGGGACTGCTCGAAGAGGAGGATCCTTCCATCACTCCTTTGGCGGTTCCTCTGATTGCCGGACCCGGATCCATTACCACCGTCATGGTGCTGTGCGCCGAGGGCGACCAGACTCTGCTCACCAAATCCATCGTGATCGGTGCCACCGTGCTGATCCTCCTGCTCACCGGCGGAATCCTCATCGGTGCGGACATGGTCCTGCGCCGCGTGGGCCACACCGGCCTCAAGATCGTCGAGAAGCTCATGGGGCTGCTGCTGACGGTCATTGCCGTTCAGTTCATTCTCAACGGCCTCCGTCCCTACCTCGAGAGTCTCCTCAAGTAGGAGACACGGGCATCCTCTATCTCCCGTGTCGTAATTCCTCGGTCTGGACTAAACTAGGTAGTGGTCTATCCCGTGTGAGGACACGCCCATGTCCGAACTGCCCGAAAGTCTCGGCCGCCAACGCGAGCGCGCCATGCTGGACGCGGCGGCCGCTGACGCACTGTCAGGCGGCGGGGGCCTCGTATTGCTCTCTGGCGAGGCGGGAATGGGCGCCACCCATCTCGCGCAGGAGTTCCTCGGGGAAGGGGATCTCACCACCCTGATTGCCCGCGCTCAAGAGGATCACGCCCCCTCGTACGGCATTTTTCGCACCCTCTTGGAGCAAGCGCTCTCTCGTCTGCAGGCACAGGAAATCCAGCAGCTCCCCGGGTCGAGTTTTCTCAACTTGCTCGTGCCCGCGCGCGGGCCGGCTCCCGCTCAGTTTGAGTCTTCCGATTTGGTCGATGCGGTGTGCGAACTTTTTCGCTGCCTTTCGCGCAAGGCGCCGCTCTGTATCTTTCTGGACGATCTGCACTGGTCCGATCACGCGAGCATCGAAATGCTGCGCCTGTTGCCTCCGCGTCTACGCGGGGAGTCCATTCTGTTCCTCGTGACCTACCGCAACGACGAGGTGCGCGGGGAACATCCGCTGCGAAACCTGCGGGAAGAGTTGCTCGGGACCGATCAACTCCATGAGATCGTCCTGGAACCGTTGCGCCCGAGAGACGCCGCCGAGCTCGTCCGCAGGACGCTCGGAGTTTTGCCCTCTCCTCCGCTTCTGAATTTGTTGCTGCAGAGCAGCCACGGGATTCCCCTCCATCTGGAGGAGATTGCTCTCGCCTTGCACCAGAGCGGCCGGCTCAGAGAAGAGAAGGGTGAACTCGTCCTGGTCTCCGAACCCTCCTCGTTTCAGATGGGGAGCCTACAGGACGCCATTCTGGGCAAGATCGACCGGCTCTCGAGCGCCGCTCGCGAGCTTTCCGAGGCCGCCGCCATCGTGGGACAGTACCGCGAGCTCGAGGTGGTTTTCTCGGTGGCGGGAAGCTCGGAGGGGATCGCCGAACTCTTCGACGCCGGAATTCTGCTCGAGACCCAACCGGGGAAGGTCTCGTTCCGGCATTATCTCACCCGCCAAGCCATCCTCAGCCAAATTTCGTGGACGCGGGCCAAGCTCTTGCACAAGCGTTACGCGGAAGTGCTGCAAGCCCGGCACGCGGAGCCGGAGATCCTGGGCGTACACCTTTTGGCATCGGGACAGACGACGGAGGCGAGGCGCAGTTTCTTGGGGGCCGCGCAGGCCGCGTGTGATCTTCACGCATATCTCGACGCCATGATCTGGGCCAACCAGGCGCTCGAACTCTGGCCGGAAGAGGTGGAGGAAGAGCATCGCCTGGAGGTCCTCGAGCAGTTGAGCCATTGCGCCCGGGAAAGTGGTCACTTCAAGGATGCGGCCCGCGCCCTGCGCGAAGTGGTGAATTCACGGCGACTGCACCGCAAACCCGCGCGCCGCGCCCGTGCGCTGCGCGCTCTCGCCGAGGTCCAGTACGGCCAGGGCCTGTACGAGCACGCTCTGGCCACGAGGCGAAGCGCGGCCGAGACCTTTCTCGAGGCGAAGGAACCGAAGGAAGCGGTCGAGGAGTATCTCGGAATCGCCAACCAGCTCGTCATCGGCTTGCGTCATGGGGACGCCGAGAAAGCCTGCCTGCGCGCGGCGAGCTGCGCGGCGGATGCAGGTGATTTCGAGCTGACCACGCGCACCGAGATCTTGATGGGTCAGATCCTGGCGATGCGCGGTCGCTTCATGGAAGGACAGGGCAAACTGGAAGAAGCTCTCGAAAGCGCGCGGACGCGTGAGCTCCCCCGCCTGGTTTGTGAGGCGAGTCACGGACTGGCGACCACGATCGAATACGCTTCGCTTTACCCCAAGGCGCGCGTGCTCTATCAGACGGCTCAACAGGAGTGTGAGCGTTGCGGCATGCCGGGCTCGGCCCAGCTGAGTTCGGGGAGATTGTCCTGGGTCCTGTTTCGTCTGGGCGAATGGGAAGATGCGGCGGCTCTGGCGCGAGCCGCACTGCGTGATCCTCATCATTCCGAACGTCTGCGCGGAATTTTCGAGGGAATTCTCGGGCTCATCGCGGCGCACCGCGGGAACATTGCCGCGCGCGCCCATTTGAAGGAGAGCCTGCGATTCGCTCGCCGTCATCATGCCGTGCTGGTGGAACTTCTGGATTTCTGGGGTCTGGCGGTTCACTACGAACACGAGGGAAGTGCGCCCGATGCGGCGGAGAACTACCGCCGAATGCTGGGGCTCTGGCAGCGCTGCGAGGATCGGCACGACCTGGTCGCGGGAATTTGTGCTGCCGCGAGCTTCTTCGTGCGCCAGCAGGATCTCTTACAACTCACGCGTTGTTTGGACACCATCGGCACCATGCAGCGGGCCGCGGACAATGCCGAATGCACAGCAGCTCTGGCTTACGTGCGCGCCGAGCAAACTCTCCAGAACGGACGGGGCGAGGAAGCCTGCGCCCATTTCCACGAAGCGGTGCGAGGCTTCAACGAGCTGAAGCTCCCTCTGGAGCAAGTTCGGAGTCTGTTGGGGCTGGCGCGCTCGTTGGTGCGCTGTGAGCGAGAACGTGAGGCTCTGAGCGTGCTCGAGAGAGCGCGGACGATCAGCATGACGCTCCACGCGCACCCACTTCGAGAACAAATCGAGGCGGAGATTTTCCTGCGGGAAAAGGGCAAGGAAGACGAGGGCACGGCCGGCGCCTGATCAGGCGCTGAGAGAGGGCACGGTTGCACCCTCGCGGACGTCCCACAGTCCAGCGCGGAGAATCTCGTGAGGGCGCAGCTGAAGAGTGTCGTCGCCGAGGAGCGCGCGCAGCACCTCCACCGGCTTGACGGAATAGCTGAGATCGATGCGCAGGCGCAAAAAGAGGCAGGGCGAGGGTAAGCTCGCAGCCAGCGCTCCGGGAAGACGGCCCCTGTCCTCCTGCGTGGCGACCCGAAGCTCCTCGACCACGGCCCGCGCGTCGACGACACGCTCCTTGCGTTTGCGCAGAAGCGTGATCTCGTGCGAGTCACGAGCGAGGAAGCGCTCGATGCCCTCCTGCCATTCTGCTTCGGACCAATTTGAGAATGGCTCGCCCAGGCCGGCGATTTTCAAGAAATAGTCGGCGCGCGCCAGGCACTTGCTGAGACCGGGCTCTCCCTCATCCAGGATGCGGCATCCGGTGAAGACGAGACCCTCCTCGCTGACCTCGTTGAGACGTCGCAGAATCTCCTGCGGAGCAATCCGCTCGCGGAGTTTCACCTCGGCCAGTTCTCCCGCGCTCTCGATGCCCAGAGACAGGGCGGGCCCGAAGGAGACGGCCGGTTTGGGATGGTAGCCCTGCGTGTAGTACACCGGCAGCTGAGCTCGCCTCAAGGTGCGGGGAAACTTGCGCACCAGATCGAGGTGTCCGGTGAGGGCGTCGGCGCCGGTTTTCTGGAACTGGAGCCGTACCCGCACCGGGGTTCCCTGCTGGAAGTCGTGGGGCGCCGCTCCCCGGTTGGGCGCGGAAGCCGCGGCGACTTCCTCGGTCTCCTCGTCCGGGTGGTGGCTGGGTTCGAGAGCGCCGAGGGATCGCAAGTAGTCAGCGCGCTCCTCGCGCATGGCGTTCATGTCACACGCGACGCCGCAGTTGTAGCAGACGAGCTTACGCTGATCGGCTTCGTGCTCGGCCAGATTCGTGTGGTGCACCTGAGCGCCGACCGGCTTTCCGCAGGGCGGCGCCAAACGCCCGCGCATGGAAATCCGGTAGTCGCGCAGCAAGAACTTCGGATCCAGGGCCATGTCGAGATGGTCCCAGGGCAGCCGTACGTCAGTGGGGATGGTCCCCAGATAGAGGGCGGGGTCGATACCGCTCTCCTCGATGGCCTCTCTCCACGCATCCCACTGCAGAAGTTCATTCCACCCGTCGAAACGCGCGCCTTTTCGCCAGGCGGACTCGATGACCTCAGCCACGCGCCGGTCGCCGCGTCCGATGAGTCCCTCCAGGAAAGAGGTGCGCGGGTCGTGCCGGCGAAACTCCAGCCGATGGCGGCGGGCGAGCTGGAACAGAATGTCCTGCTTGCGCTCGATTTCGCCGATGGAATCCATGGCCGCCCACTGAAAGGGAGTGTGCGGCTTGGGCACGTGACTGCTCACGGCCACGGTAACGCCGGCCTTGCCGTGATGATAGCCGCGACCGATCTCCTTCATTCTGTGGCCCAGCTCCATGATTCCGCTCACGTCATCGTCTTCTTCGCTGGGCAGGCCGATCATGAAATAGAGCTTCATGCGCTTCCAGCCGCGCGAGAATACGCGATGGGCGGTGCGCGTGATGTCGTCCTCGCTGATGTTCTTGTTGATGACGTCACGCATGCGCTGCGTGCCCGCCTCGGGCGCGAAAGTAAGTCCCGTGGCGCGCACGCTGGAAATTTCGTCCAGGAGTTCTTCGTCCAGTCCGTAAGCGCGCAGGGACGCAATGGAGAGCGAGACCTTCTCCGGGCGCAGCTTCTCCATGACGCGCTTGATGAGCGGAGAGATGCAGGAATAGTCCGCGGTACTCAGGGTCGTGAGTCCCGCCTCGTCGTAGCCGCCCTTTTCCAGCGCGGAAACCAGGGTGTCGACGATTTGCTGGGGCTCGCGCTCCCGCACGGGCCGATAGATCATCCCCGCCTGGCAGAAGCGGCACCCCTCGGTGCAGCCACGCGCGATCTCCACGCTCATTCTGTCGAAAATGGCTTCCGCCGCCGCGACCGGCGAGTCGTCGGGGAAGGGAAAACGATCGAGATTCTCCACGATGCAACGGCGCGGATGCGCGGGGATCTGAGAGTAGCGCGGCCCGGTCACCACTTCGAAACCGCCGCGGTCGACCACCGCGGTCGCATAGAGCGCGGGGCAGTAGAGTCCGTCCAGCTTTGCCAGCTCGAGCAGAGTTTCGTGTCGCGAGAGTCCTTGCTCCTTGCAGTCCGCCAGTTTCGTGAGCAGCTCGGGCAGTTTCTCCTCGGCGTCGCCGACGAGAAAGACGTCGACGAAGGGCGCAAGGGCCTCGGGCTGCGTGGCCACCGGTCCGCCGGCAAGGATCAGCGGATGGCTCTCGTCCCTCGCATCAGCACGCAGGGGAATTCCGCACAAATCCAGAATGTTCAGCAGATTGGTGAAGGTGAGTTCGTACTGCAGGGAGAATCCAACCGCGTCGAATTCGGCCAGATTACGGTGGGTCTCCAGGGAGAGAACGGGAAGTCCGCGCTTGCGCAGCTGGGCCTCCATGTCCGGCCAGGGCGCGAAGGCCCTCTCACAGAGCATGTCCTTTCGCTTATTGACCAGCGAATAGAGAATCTTGGTGCCCAGATGGCTCATCCCGATGTCATAGAGATCGGGGAAAGCCAGGGCCAACTGCACGCGGACCGCCCTCGGATCCTTCACGACCTGGTTGTATTCGCCACCGATGTAGCGGGCCGGTTTTTCGACCTCGTGGAGGAAGGAAGCGTAAGGATGCGCTTTCAGACTGGTCATGGCTCAGCGAATCGAAACGGGGGAAAGAACAAATCTAGGCAGAGCGCCGCTTCAGCGCATGGAAGAAACCACGGTTTCCGTGGGCCGCGGGCTGGAATTACGGCGGGTCAGCTCGCGCCGGGTCAAATCCTTGAAGAGCTGGTAACGCCGCAAGACCTGCCGGACGTAGGCCACGGTCTCGGTGCCCCGAACGTAGCCGTAACGAACCTGGCGATGATATTCGGGCTTGCGCAAGAGCAGCAAGCTCTCTTCCACCGAACCGTCCCAGCGGTTGGGATCCTTTTCGCGCATGACGGAGAGGATGCGGGCATCGTCGACGTGGCCCATTCCCGCGTTGTAGGCCGCCAGCGTGAACTTCAAGCGCTGCTTGTCAGGAAGGTAGCTGTATGCGTCGTAAAGCTTGCGCAGGAATGCCGCACCGACATCGAGATTCACTGCGGGGATTTTGAGGCTATCGGCGCAAGCACGGTGCGCGGTGGGCATGACTTGCATGAGCCCAACCGCTCCCGCCCAGGAGGTGCGATTCGGATCGAAGTGACTCTCCTGAAAACAGACGCTGGCCAAAAGCCGCCAGTCGAGATCGTGATCATCCGCGGCCTTCTGCAGAAGATCATCATAAGGAGAGATCCGGCCGGTGCGCGCGACGTGGAACGGATTTTCCGCGCGACGCAGAATTTGCCGTTCGTCCTTGAAATATTTGTCGACCAGAACGTTGTACAGTTTCGAACCGGCGACATCGCCGTTTTCCTTGATCGAGTAGTTGCGCGCGAGGAAGCGGTTGACCGCGGCCAGTAGTTTGGGGCTGTTCTTTCTGGTGGCCCAACTCACGCTCTGATTCTCGCCCAGAGCAAAGGCGATGGAGAGCTCGGGGCGCAGGGTCATCGCGGCGCGCGCGACGCGACTGCTCGCGATCGCGGCTTGATAGGTTCCGTCGGCGACCATGTCCAAAATGTCCTCGGTCGAAACGTCCGGCGGAAGATAGACGATGCCCACGTCGATGCCGCGGATTCTCAGCTGAGTCAGAAGCTCCTGCTCGTTGGAGTAGCGCTGTACCGCCACCACGCGGCCCTGGAGGTCCTTCTCGCTGCGGTAGAAGTGCAGGTAGTCGTGCGGGACCACGAGTACCGGTTGAATTTCGTTGTAGGGCCGGCTGAAGGCGGCTGCCTTCCTCAGCGACTCGGTGGGAACGATGGGCGCGGCGACCAGATCGCCCAGGCCACGGTTGAGCATACTCAACATGCTACTCTGGCTGTCGGCCACCACGACCTCGAGCTTCACTTGCAGCTCTTTGGCCAGATCGTTGGCCAGCTCGTATTCGAAGCCCAGCTCCTCACCGCGCAGAATCAAATACGAGCTGCTGTTGTTGCGCGTGAGAATGCGCAAAACTCCAGACGCGCGAATCGCATCGAGATCGCGATCCACCGTGGGCTCGTTCACCGCGATGCTGGTATCGGTCTCTTCGTGTCCGGGTTGGGGCGGCTGTGTGCCGCACGAGGACAAGAGGCCGAGCAGTGCCACTGAAAACAGCACACCCCCGCCCATGATGCGAAGCATCCACTGAGCGATCAAATGGTCCTGCCGTTGGCGTGGCGTCATGGTTGCGTGAC
>CAWDWO010000034.1:0-25519 GCA_963806035.1 Candidatus Krumholzibacteriota bacterium
CCGCGAGCACGTACGGTTCGACCTTGTAGCGCTCGACGGACGCCGGGTCCTGCGCATGGTTGATGGGGTTCAGCATCGACACCAATGCCGCGGCCTGCTCGCTCCGCCCGGCCAGCGAGAAAGCCAGGGCCGCCCATACCGCGCCGTGGGTGTATTGCCCGCCGTTTTCGCGCACACCGGGGGGGTACGCCTTGATGTAGCCGGGATCGACCTTGGCCTGGTCGAACGGCGGGGTGAGGAGCTCGACGATTCCGAGATCCTGACGCACGAGTTGCTGCCATACGGCATCCAGCGCCGACCGGCGGCGCTCGGGGTCGCCGACACCGGCGATGGTGGCCCAGCTCTGAGGCAGTGAGTCGATCTGGCATTCCGCGTTGCTCGCCGAGCCGAGGAGTTCGCCGCTGTCGAACCAGGCGCGCCGGTACCACTGGCCGTCCCAGGCCATCGCTTCGATCCGGTTGGCAAGTTCGTCGGCGGCTACGCGGCACTCGCCGGCCATCGGGGTATCCCCACGCTGCTGTGCCACGGGGACGAAAAGCGACAGCACTTCGTGCAGGAAGAACCCGAGCCACACGCTCTCTCCCGACCCGAGGTGGCCGACTCGGTTCATCCCGTCGTTCCAGTCCCCACTACCCATCAAGGGGAGTCCATGCACCCCGAACTTCAAGCCGTTCCTTATTGCCCGCGTGCAGTGCTCATAGAGGGTCCCGGTCTGGTCGGAGCGGCCCGGCAGGTCGTAGTAGCTGTCCTCGCCTTGGTTGAGCGTGCGGCCCGTCAGGAAGGGGATCCGCTCGTCGAGCACGCCGGTGTCGCCCGTGAAGGACACGTAGCGGGACACGGCGAACGGCAACCATAGGAAGTCGTCCGAGCACATCGTCCGGACGCCGCGCCCACTCGGGGGGTGCCACCAATGCTGTACGTCCCCCTCCGTAAACTGGTGCCCGGCGCTGCGTAGGAGATGTTGCCGGGACACGTCGGGCAGTTGATGCAGAACGGCCATGCAGTCCTGCAACTGATCGCGGAAACCAAAGGCCCCACCCGACTGGTAGAAGCCGCTGCGGCCCCACATCCGGGACGAGAGCACCTGGTATGGCAACCAGCCGTTCATCAGCACGTTCAAGCCGGCGTCCGGCGTCTCGGCGTGCATCACGCCAAGCGTGTCCTTCCAGAACCGCCAGACTTCCTCCAGCGCGATTCGCGCCGCCCCGACGCCCCGGTAACGCTGGACCAGTGCAGTGGCCTCCTCGCTGCTGTTCGCCGCGCCGAGGATGAAGACGATCTCCCGCTCGGCTCCCGCCCCCAGTTCCATCCGCGCCTGCATCGCCGCGCACGGGTCCAGACCCGGACCCAACCGCCCGCTCAGTTTCCGTAAGCGGATGGCCGCGGGGTTCGACGGGTCGCCATTGCGTCCCAGACACTCGGCGCGGTCACCACTGATACTGCGCGTGGCCTCGCTGCAGTCGAAGAAGGCCACGAGGTCGGAGAACTCCTCGTTATAGCTGTTGCGGGCCAGGATCGCGCCCGTCAGCGGCTCGAGTTCGGTCACGACGTGCATGGCATGGCGAGGCCGGAGGTCACCGAGCACGAGGTCGACGGAGGCGAAGACACTGACGGTACGGCGGCGCTCACTACAGTTCCTGATCGTCAACGACAGGAACTTCACCGGCGCGTCGACCGCCACGTAGGTCTTCAACTCCGACGCCAGCTCGTCCTCGTTGTGCTCGAAGACGCTGTACCCAAATCCGTGTCTGCAGGCATATGCCGTCTCGCTGGTGCGCGGCCACGGCATCGGGCTCTGGAACCGTCCGCTTGCCTCGTCGCGGATGTAGATGACCTCGCCGCCTGGATCGCTGACGGGGTCGTTGCTCCACGGCGTCAATCGGCATTGCTGGGCATTGCCGAACCAGGTGTAGGCGCTGCCGCTCTCGCTGACCACGGTGCCCAGCCGCGAGTTGGCAATGACGTTGACCCAGGGAGCCGGGGTGTGGCGACCGGGCGGAAGATCGATGATGTACTCACGACCGTCCTGCGTGAAACCGCCGGTGCCGTTGGCGAAGATCAAGTCGTCTCGCGGAGACATCGCTTCGACTGGACTTTCTGATGCCACCATCTGTTGTACAGGGGCCAACATCAAGGCCCGCGCTGGCCGTGGGGCCCGCGCCCGGCGCTCCAACTGCTCGCTGAGGGAACCATCGGCATCCCGGATCACGATCCTTGCTGCCGCCTGCAGCAGCACGCGGTCCTCTTCGGAGAAACTGTCGATATGCCGCACGAAGACACCGCCTGGCTTGTCTACCAGTTGGGCCTCGGTCCCCGCGGCGATGAGTTCCAGGATACGGTCGCCCAGTTCGTCTCGATAGCCCGTGGAGTCTTCATTCCAGATCACCAGGTCGGTCGGCAGACCTCGCCTTCGCCAGAAAGCGTGCGCTCCGAGTAGGTCTCGCACCAGCTGCAGCCTGTCGACCTCGCTCACTCGAAGCAGCACGATGGGCAGATCGCCCGAGATCCCGAATCGCCACAGTCCCGACTGGCCCTTGCGGTTGCGCCGCAGGATGCTGCCAGGAGCACGCCAGATCCTGTCAGCAAAAATCACGGCGGCTGCCAACTGCCCGTAGAGCCGAGTTTCCGCTTCGTTGGCTCCCAGATCACCAAGGGCGGTCAAGCTGCGGGTAGGCGCGGCCTCGAGCACGCGATCGACCATCCGGTGATCCTGGTATTTCGCGATCAAGGCCATCGCCGCGTCCCGCGTCGGCGCGACCCCGATGATCAGGTCGAGTCGCGCGGTACCGCCGGGCGCCAGTTCCACGGTGCGTCGGACCGCGACACACGGATCCAGCACGGCCCCGGCCGTTCCCGACAACGGGCCACTCTCGTCCAGCGCGGCGGGTCGACGCGTGTTGCGACCGCGCCCGATGAATCGTGCCCGATCCGTTTCGTAGGTGCAGGCGCCCGACTCGCCGCCGGCCATCGGCATCGTACAGAACATCCAGGGCGGATGTTCGTCCATCGATCGCGGACGGCGTGTCATCAGGATGGCGCCCTGCTCAGGCGCGAGCTCGGTTTGCACGAACAGGTTGCTGAACACCCGGTGCAGCTCGTCCGTCACGCCCGGCGCCAGCACGACTTCGGCGTAGCCGGTGACCTGCAATGACCGCGTACGGGCCGACCGGTTAGTCAACTGGATGCGGCGAATCTCGAGATCGTCCTCGATCGGGACGGCGATCATGGTGTGGGTCTCGACCTGATCATCCTGGCGGCGAAATTCCGCCCGTCCCCGCGTGAACAGAGCTTCATACTTCCGACCGACGTGCAAGGTCGGCTGAAACGAATTGGACCATCCGTGATGGGTCAGCGGATCGCTGATGAAGCAGAAGACACCGCAAGTTTCGGACGTGGGGTCCTCTCGCCAGCGGGTGATCGCCAGGTCGTTGTATCGGCTGTACCCGGCGCCGGCGGCCGAAACCATCACGTGGTAACGGCCGTTGGAGAGCAAATGCACCTTCCGGGATCGGCGTGTTCGGGTTGGTGAATGAGCGCGTGATCGGTTTTGATGCCTGGTTCGACGCCCGGCGCGAAACCTGAACCTCGCGCACGTGCGGATACATCAGCACGTTCGTCTTCGGGATCCGCTCCTGCAGCAACAGGGTCGCCGCCTGGAAATCGGGATTGCTGAGGAACCGGCGCTGCATCTGCGGCCCGAGCACGACCTGCTCCAGCGCGAGCAGACTCATCCCGTGATGGTGGGCGAAGAACGCCTTTGACCACGGCTTCCTGCTCGCCCTCATCGACTCGGGTGGTCGTGAAATCAATCGCCTCATAGAAACCATAAGGGCCCAACCAGCCGCGCCCCGCCATGCGCCGCAGGTTCTCAGTTGCGTGCTGCGGATCAACCAGCAGGGCCAGGGCCGAAGCATACGGCGCGACCACCACTTCGTCGCCCAGCCCGCGCTGCAGACCAAGTCCCGGGACCCCGAAAGCCCGGTACCGGTAGGTACCCTCGACATCCTTGGCGTTGTAGCACGATTCGGAGATTCCCCAGGGCACCCTGCGCTGCCGGCCGTACTCGATCTGGCGGGCGACGGCCCCAGTGCAGGTCTGGTCCAGCAGCGTTCCTGCGAAGTGGGGCATCACCAGGCGCGGCATCAGGTACTCGAACATCGAGCCGCTCCAACTCAACAGCACCGGCCTGCCATGCGTAGTTGTCAGGCGCCGGCCGAGGGCGAACCAGTGGTCGAACGGGAGTTGGCCGGAAGCGATGGCGACATAGCTTGCCAGCCGCGCTTCCGACGCCAGGAGGTCATAGGAGCTGCTATCCAGCCGGCGATCCATCGTCCAGTACCCGATGGCCAGGAGCTTGCGGCGCGGGTCGTAAAGGAAGGGGAACTCGGCGCTGGCCAGGCCCAGGCATCGCTGAGCCAGGGCATCGACCTGGTGGATGCGCTCGGAGATGTGTTTCGCACCCTGCTGAAACGCCTCGACGAGACGATCCCTGGCGTCGGTGGCCCGGGCCACGGACAGCGCTTCGGCTGCCTGTTGAGCCAAGTCGCCGAGCTCAACCAGGCTGCGAGCCCGGTCGATGCCAGCCAATATGTGCGCCGGTACGCCCTCGAAGGTCGCCCCATCGGCCGCAAGCCACGGCGCCATCTCGCCAAGATCGGCCAGCAACGATCGCACCTGCCGGTCGAAGGCGTTCGCCCACCAAGCGGCCTCGGGATCCTGCTGCCGATCGAAGGACTTGACGAGCCCTGTGGCCGCGGCGCCGAGTTCGGTCAGCCACGCAACCCTGGCGGTAAGAGAATCAGGACAGACCTGCAGACGCCCGGTGATGGACTCCAGGACTTCGCTTTGGCCGGCCTGCTCGGCCAACACCTGAATCGTGTCGCGTAGCCCGTCCAAGGTCGCCGGCGGCAGGACCGGGGCCGCGGGCAGTTCCAAAAGCCCGCTGCGCAGCACCCGGACGTGTCCGACGAGGTTGCCGCTATCGACCGTGGAAACGTAGAGGGGCGGCAGGGCCTTGCGGGTGATGGTGTCGTACCAGTTGAAGAAGTGTCCCTGATAGCGCTCCAAGCGCTCCATCGAATCGATCGTGTTGGCGGTGCGGTCCAGCAACTGCCCGACGCTCAGGTATCCGAGGTCATACGCGGACAGATTGGAAAGCAGCGCCAGACCCATGTCCGTCGGGCTGGTCCGATGGGCCACGCAGTGCCTCGGCTGTTCCTGGAAGTTGTCGGGAGCCAGCCAATTCTCCTGTGGCCCGACGAACACCTCGAAGTACCGCCAGGTGCGTCGGGCGATCCGACGCAGGAACTGCACGTCCCCGTCGGCGAGTCGCGACGAGCCGGACCGCAGCGGGCGGCTGACCCACCAGGCCACCAGCGGAGACAAGAACCACAGCAGCAGGATCGGGCTCGCGGACGAGGCGGCCCCTGACGCGCCCTGCATGATCAACAGTGCCGCGATCACCATGGCAAAGCCCGGGACCATCCACATGCGGCGGACGATCTGCTTTAGATTCCCCGCCGCGTCGTTCTCGGCCGCCGCTGCCGTTCGCCACTCGAGCATGCTCTGCCGGCTATAGATGACCCGCCACAGCGAGCGTACGGCGGCATCGACGGCGATGGCTGCTTCGAAGGGGAGAAAGGTCAGCCACAGCACGCTCTTTGCCAGGCGATGAACCATCGACTGGACGACGGTGGACAGGTGCAACGCCAGTGGCAGTTTCGGCGGACGGTGCATGAGCTCGGCCAAGCCCGGCAGCAAATCGGGGACGAAAAGTAACGCGAGAACGGCGAGTATCCAGAGCCCTGGTGCCGGCAGCACCAGCCAACCCAGCGCGAGAAGTACCGTATACGCGGGCGCCACAAGCGACCGCCGTAGGTTGTCGAATACCTTCCACCACCCCAGCATAGTGATCGACGGATGGATCCGGTGGCCTTGGGCATCCCCTACCCTCAATCCCAGCCACGGGGCGATCTGCCAGTCGCCACGCATCCACCGGTGACGGCGACTGACATCGGTCAGGTATCCGGAGGGCGCGTCCTCGAGCAGCTCGACATCGCTGCACTGGGCCGAGCGTGCATAGCACGACTCGAGCAGGTCGTGACTCAGCACCGCGTTATCGGGGAAGCGGCCGTCGAGCAACTGGCGGAAGGCGCCCACATCATAGATGCCCTTGCCAATGAAGGATGTTTCCTTGAATAGGTCCTGATACAGGTCCGAGACCAGGCGGGTGTACGGGTCGAAACCCACTTCTCCCGACATGAGTCGCGAATAGCGACTTTGCGCGGCGCTGCGCCACGAGATGCTGACACGTGGCTGGAGGATCGCGTAGCCACGGACCAGGCGTCGGCCACGAGCATCCATCCTAGGACGATTCAACGGGTGGGCAGCGGCGCCCACCAGCCGCCATCCCGTACCCCAAGGCAGGTCGGTGTCGGTGTCCAGCGTGATGACATAGTGGACCGCGTTACTTTGGGACACGTCACCCACAATCCGACTGAAGCGCGCTTGATCGGCGCCGCACAGCAGCGCGTTGAAGTCCTCGAGCTTGCCCCGCTTGCGCTCGTGGCCCATCCAACAGCCTTCCTGCGCGTTGTAAATCCTGGGCCGGTGGAACAGAAAGAAGCGTCCGTGTGCACCGTTTCCATACTTCGTGTTCAGCTCCTCGATGCCGACGGTGGCCAGCGCGAGTAGTGTGTCATCGCCGTCGACGTGCTCCTGGGCGGAATCGCTGAAATCGGTCAGCAGCGCGAACCACAGGTTCGGGTCGCGGTTCGCCAGGTAGCGACGCTCTAGCCTTTCCAGCATCACGCGGATACGCTCGGGTTCCGTCAGGAGGCTCGGCACGACGACCATCGTGCGACAGTCGTCGGGAATGCCCTGCTCAAAGTCCATTCGGGGCAGGGCCCGCGGGCCGTGGAAAATCGAGGTGAGCCAGTTGACGACCGCGAGGGCAAACTGGGATGCCGCCAGGGCCGCGCAAGCCGCCAGAACGGGCCACGCTAGACCGGTAGCCCCCCGAAACTGCGTAACCAGTAACAGAACGCCGATGAGCGAGAGCACCGTGACCGAGCCGAGGTAGGCGACGAGCTTCAGCTTCCGCAGCAGGGGCTGCGGGAAAAGCCGCGCCGCCTTCTGGCCGCGCAACGCCCGCTCGAGATGCCGCTTCCCGTCATCGATGAGCAGGTAGCCTACGTGGGCCGCCACGCCGTCGCTTTGCTCGGCCCAGAACGTGGTGGCGAGCGCCACCGCGGTCCGAGCCACCACATTCTCGTCGAGGTGAAACCGCCGCGCCATCGCCTCCACGACGTGCCGGTACTCGTCGCGAGTTGCGAAATCCATCCGGTCATAAACGCCCGCCGGTTCGTCGCGCAGAATTTTCTCGGTGGTGCTATTCGTCTCCACGAACTCATACCACTCGGTGGCGTTGACAAGCCGCAAGCTTGATATGGTGTTGGCCATCGAGGTGTGGGCCGCCGCCTGAATATGGCTATCGGCACGAATGGCCCCCTCGATCGTCTGTCCCCGGTCGGCCAGACGCTGCTCGAGCCACGCCAGCACGAGGGTCGTAGTTGCACCGCGCCCCTCGAGGGATTGCGTTAACTGGGTGACAAACGCCGCCGACAGAGGAGGGTCTTCGCGGACCATGTCCGCCAGCGCCAGGAAGGCGCCGTCTTGCTTGTCCGGGGCAGCGTCGATCCGCTCCGCCCAGGCGAGGGCGCGGTCCCGGTGCGCCCTCTGCCAACTCATGCTTACGGCGACACGGCGAAGGTTCTCGACGAGGGCCAACCGCAGCATGATGGCGACCGACCAGAGTTCCCCCAGGGTCAGGTGAGTAACCGACTGGTAAGCCGCCGTGTAGCGGGTCAGGGCTTCCTCGTCAACGCGCCCGTCGACGTGCGCAATGAACTCCAGGATGATCTCGTAAATCCTTGGTAGGCCCGCCAACTTTCCACTCTCCAAGCGCGGCAGTTCACGGCTGTAGCCGCGAGGAAAGTGCTCCCGCGCCAGGGAGATTTGCTCTTCGATGACCCCGCGGTTGTCCAACAGCCATTCGGTAGCCGGAGTCATTCGCTGTCCGTCTGCATGCGCCTTGGACAGCAAGAGGTGGCAGCGATCGATGACACGCTCCGAGTCGCCTAGGCGCTTGAGCAGTTGATCATTGCCACGCCGCCGGCCCAGCACTTGGCAAGCAGCCAGCGTTCGGGCGTGCAGTTCCAGTTGCTCGATCGTGAAGACCGCATCGTGCAGTGGCGAATCGGCAGCGTCGGACCGGTACAGATTCGCCGCCCAGCCGGAGAGGTTGGCGGACGCAAGCAGACTGCGCGTCTCGCCAAATCCATGGAATATCCTGCGGAATCGGTTTTTCAACCCATGCTGTCTTCTGTCCAAGCCTGCGAAGCGGCGGGAAGATGGCACCTTCATCTGGGATCTCTCCACTTCCAGTTCCGAACTTCCGGCATGTCTTCACCGTTCATGTCGATGTACTGCTTATGCTCGCCGAGCTTGTCATTGAGTTGCTGCTTCAGGCCGATGCCTTGCTCCCCGGTCTGCGGCAGGCGGTCGATGACGTCCATCACGAGGTGGAAGCGATCCAGATCGTTCAGCACCGTCATGTCGAAGGGGGTAGTGATCGTGCCTTCTTCCTTGTAGCCGCGGACGTGGATGTTGTCGTGGTTGGTGCGGCGATAGGTCAGCCGGTGGATCAACCATGGATACCCATGGAATGCGAAGATGACAGGCTTGTCCTTCGTGAAGAGCTCGTCAAAATCCATGTCGCTCAAGCCATGAGGGTGCTCGGTTTGCGGCTCCAGTTTCATGAGGTCGACGACGTTGACCACGCGAATCTTCAGTTCGGGCATGTGCTCGTGTAGAATGGAAGCGGCGGCGAGCGTCTCCTGGGTGGGCACGTCGCCGCAGCAGGCCATGACCACGTCGGGCGCAACGCCTTGGTCGTTGCTGGCCCACTGCCATATGCCGATGCCCGCGGTGCAGTGCTTGACGGCTGCATCCATAGACAGCCACTGCGGTGCTTGGTACTTACCGGCGATCACGACGTTGACGTAGTGGCGGCTGCGCAGGCAATGGTCCCAGACCGAGAGCAGGCAGTTGGTATCCGGCGGCAGGTAAACACGCACGACAGAGGCTTTCTTGTTGACCACATGGTCGATGAAACCCGGGTCTTGATGGGTGAAGCCATTGTGCATCTGCTGCCAGACGTGGGAGGCCAGCAGGTAGTTCAGCGACGCGATCTTTCGCCGCCACGGTAGCTGCGCCGTGACCTTGAGCCACTTGGCGTGCTGGTTGAACATCGAGTCGATGATGTGGATGAATGCCTCGTAGCAGTTGAAGAGCCCGTGCCGGCCGGTGAGCAGATATCCTTCCAGCCAGCCTTGGCACTGATGCTCGCTCAACATCTCCATGACTTGGCCATCCAGGGCGAGGAATTCATCGTTGCCCTGCGTCCGTGCGTCCCATTGCCGGTTGGTGACCTCAAATACGGCGTTCAAGCGGTTGGAAAGTGTTTCGTCGGGACCGAAGATCCGAAAATTGCGTTGCGCGCAATTGAGCTTGGCCACATCGCGCAGGAACACTCCGAGTTCGTGCGTGTCAGCCGCGTGAACGGAGCCGGGTGAGGGCACTGTCACCGCATAGGCGCGAAAATCCGGCATGACTAGATCGCGCAACAAAATGCCGCCATTGGCGTGCGGATTCGCGCCCATTCGCCGGTCACCGGTGGGCGCGAGTTCGGCCAGTTCCGGTTTCAGACGCCCCCGCTCGTCGAAGAGCTCCTGCGGCCGGTAGCTCTGGAGCCACTCTTCCAGCCGCTCGAGGTGTTCGGGATGCGCCTTATCCACGGCGAGTGGAATCTGGTGCGCGCGAAACGTCCCTTCAATCTGCAGGCCGTTCACCCATTTCGGCCCAGTCCAGCCCTTGGGAGACTTGAGGACGATCACGGGCCAGCGCGGGCGCATGGTGTTGCCGTCGACCCGAGCTCGGTGCTGGATGCGTTTGATCTTCTCCACCGCTTCATCCAGCGTCGCAGCCATGGCCTCGTGCATCGGCGCCGGTTCATCTCCCTCGACATAATAGGGCGCCCAGCCGTTGCCACGTAGCAACTGGTCCAGTTCCTCCGGCTCGATGCGCGCGAGGATGGTCGGGTTGGCGATCTTGTAGCCGTTGAGGTGTAGGATTGGCAACACGGCGCCGTCGGTGACGGCATCGAGAAACTTATTGGATTGCCACGAGGTCGCTAGCGGCCCGGTTTCCGCCTCACCATCGCCGATAACGCAGGCGACGATGAGTTCGGGATTGTCGAACACGGCCCCAAACGAATGGCTGAGCGAATACCCAAGCTCACCGCCCTCGTGGATCGAGCCCGGGCACTCCGGCGAAGCGTGGCTCGGTATGCCGCCGGGGAAAGAGAATTGCTTGAAGAGCTTCCGCAGCCCGGCCTCGTTTTGGCTGATGTCGGGATAAACCTCGCTGTACGTGCCCTCGAGGTACGTGTTGCCCACCACGGCCGGGCCGCCGTGCCCGGGGCCTGAGACGTAAATCATGTTCAGGTCGTATTTCTTGATGACCCGGTTGAGGTGCACGTAGATGAAGTTCTGCCCAGGGGTCGTGCCCCAGTGCCCCAGCAGCATGTGCTTCACATCCGCGAATGTCAGCGACCGCTTCAGCAGCGGGTTGTCACAGAGATAGATCTGGCCGACCGACAGGTAGTTTGCGGCGCGCCAGTAGGCGTCCATCCTTCTGAGCATCTCCGGGGCGAGGGCTTCTTTCTTCATGGCTCAACTCTTCGTCTTCCCGCCAAGGCCGAGAACCCGATACACCGTCTTGGCAATCATCTGTTCTTCGTCCGTACGAATCACGCGGGCCACAACCGGGCTGGCTGGCGTGGAGATCACGCCTGCATGTGCCGCGTTTCGTTTCATGTCGAGCTCGAGCCCGAGGAATTCCAGTCCGGCGCAAATCCGAGCCCGAACCGTGGGCGCGTTCTCCCCAATGCCGCCTGCGAACACTAAGGTGTCCAACCCTCCGAGTGCCGCCGCAAATGCGCCGATCCATTTCTTCACCTGGTAGCAGAACAGTGCTACCGCTTCAGCCGCCCGTACGTCGTCAACTTCAGCTTCGAGCAATTCGCGCATGTCGGAGCTGGTTTCCGATATCCCGAGCAGCCCGGACTGAAAATTGACCAGCTCATTGAATTGTTTGGGGCTCATGTTTTCGGTGCGCGCCAGATACCAAACCAATCCAGGATCGAGATCGCCGGAGCGGGTGCTCATCGGCAAGCCGGCTGTCGGTGTGAAACCCATACTCGTGTCCAGGGATTTTCCGTCGCAGACCGCGGCCAGGCTCGCGCCATTGCCGAGGTGGGCGAGGACGACACGGCCCTGTGCTGCTTCGGGACCAGCCAGACGAGCCAGTTCTTCCACCAGAAACGCATACGACAATCCGTGAAATCCGTACCGCCGCACGCCCTGCGCTTCGTAGCGGCGCGGAATCGGCAGCAGTCGGGCGACCTGCGGGAGATCGTGGTGAAACGCCGTGTCCAAGCACGCCACCTGGGGCAGTTGCGGAAACCGCTGATGGCATGTCGCGATCAGTAGGATTTCCGCAGGCAAGTGGTCGGGATCGAATGAACTGAGCCGGCGCAACTCCTCGACCATCTCCGCAGTGATTCGCTGCGACTTGCCGTACTTCGGTCCGCCATGCACGATCCGGTGCCCTATGGCGACCCACGACTTACGGCCGTGGTGCTGCTCGATCCAATCCATCAGGGTACCCACCGCCCCGGAGTGATCCGGCGCCACGATCGATCGCGAGACATCCTCCTTTCGGCTGCCACCCTTCACACGCAAGATGGCCTCCGGCTCACCAATCCGCTCGATCCCGCCCCGCAGAACCGGTCGCAGCGATTCACCGGCCTCGAACAGCGCAAACTTGATGCTCGACGAGCCGCCGTTGATCGTCAGGATACGCGGGTCAGCCGGCTTCACGAAATTCTCCCTGCTCATTGGGTGAAAGCCACCCGACCCCGTCGACGATGACGAGCCGCACATTGATAAATCCGTGAGCCGGGAAGGAGGTGTCCCGGCCCATCGACAAGAGAAGGAAGAGTGCGTCCTGAACGCTTACCGTACCGCAGTGTCGATCCTCACGTCGATGCGGCGGTTCTTGCCGCGGCCCTCGGCCGTCTCGTTGCTGGCCAACGGCACGCTCGCACCGAAGCCGGCGGCGCTCAAGCGCGCCTCGTCCCCGCTCATGTTGGCGACGAGATAGCTGCGAACGGCCTCGGCGCGCTTCAAGCTCAGCGCCTGGTTGTACTGATCGTCTCCCACCGAGTCAGAGTGTCCCTCGACCTTCACGGGCGTCCCGGGGAAAGTGCGCAGGGCACTCTGCAGCTTGGTCAGAAGTTGGAAATTCTGCGGCTCGATCACCGAGGATCCACTCTGGAAGGACAATCCGTAGAGCCGAATGATCAGGTTGTCTCCCTGCATCAGGACCGTGGCCTCGTCGCTGCCGAAGAGATTCTCCACCGATTTCAAATCACTGTTCCGCTTGGCGTTGGCAGCCAGGGCCAGGTCCGTCGAACGCGCCCGGTTTTCCAAACCCGCCAAGGTGGTGTCCAGGGAGTCGATGGTGGCGCTGGCCGCCGCCAGTCGGCGCTCGCGGTCCAGCAACTGGACCTGAAGATCGGCGCGATCAGCGAGCAGGCTGCTGGCAGCACTTCCCACGGACTCGGCGACGGGCACAAATCCCCGGCTGTAATCCGCGCTGACCGCCAGGATTGTGGCAACCCCGCTGAGAGCGCTCTCATTGGCCAGGATCGACTTCTCGAGTTCGCCATCGTTCTTTTCACCGATCGTATCCACTTCCTTGGCGATCAGACGGGCATGTTCGAAATCGAGCGCAGCCTGGCGAGCCAGATTTGCTGCTTTGTCCTGTTGGTAACGATCGCCTTTCAGAGTTTGCTCGGCACCCTGCAGTTCGCCATCGGCCTTGCTGAAGGTCTTCGGCGCCTTGTCGTCGGCGTCGGCCTCGAGTGCGGCAGCACGTACCTTGTTGGCCTGGCCGAGCAGGTCGGTCCGGATCGCCTGCAACTCCGCCACGCGAAACAGCCCGGCAGCCTGGCTAGCCTTTTTGCGTGCTTGATTCTGGTTACCCTTCTCGATCTCGCGACCGGCCTCGCGCATGATCTTTTTGGCGTCGTCCCACTCCTCGCGTGCGAATTGCGGCGCGTTTGCGTCGACGGCAGCCGCGAAAGCCGCCAGTGCATCCTCGAGCATGAGGCCGCCCACCCCTTCGAGTTGGTCGGCCCTGTCCAGCTTCGCTCCCGCTTGATTCAGCTTGTCGCGGATATCCTCGATCTTGCCTCCTTTTTTGAAACGTTCCTTGGCATCGGCCAGTTTACTTTGCGCCTCATCGAAGGCCTCGGGCGCGATGAGATCCAGGTGAGCCCCCATGGCGATGGCCACGCGGGTCTCGACGGCTGCGATTTCCGACTCGATGCTCACCTGCTGGCCGGCGGCCGGCAAGGAGGCCAAGAGGATCACGCAGGCAATCGCCGCGAAGATCACTCGATACATTTTCTGCTCCATTCGCCATCCCTCCAGGGTATTTCGGTTTTCGACGGGACCCGACACCGACGACTGTCGGCGCCGGCCCGGCGCTTAGTGGTAGAAGGTCCAGCCGACGGTCACCTTGAGATCCGGCACGTCGTTCAAGCTGAGCTTGGCCTCGATGAAGAAGCGGTCGCCGTTATCCAGTCCCTTCTCGATCCCTCCCAGGAGATTGACCCCCAGATCGGTGTGCGAGTGGTTCTCGTTCTTGTTGTCATAGCTCTTGATGTTGGCGCCGAGGCCGCCGCCCAGGTAGGGCGTCCACACGTCCCACTTTTCGCTGAAGCGATAGGCCGCCTCAGCATTGATCGTGAAGAGCTTGAGATGGTCCGACAGACCGAGTTCCACATTCGGCTGGAAGCGGACGTGCCTGGCGAAATTGCCGTAATCGACGTGGGCGCCGAAGTGGACCTGGTCCGGATCGACCGACAGACCGACCCGCGGCCCCCAGCCGCGGAAACCGACATCGCTCGATGAATATTCGGCCCGGGCCGGAAGCGGTCCCAGACCCGCAATCAGGACGACCACCAGGAATGCCGTGAAAATCAATCTCATTCTTCTCTCCCTTGTTTTCGGCAGTGTGGGAACTAGTTCTTTGCCACCAGCTGAACGCTGATGGGGGAATTCGTATTGACGTACAACTTCTGACCGGCCTCGAGCACCAGTTCGTCACCCTGGGTCGCGAGCATGACGATGACTCCCGCGCCAGCGCCAGCGCCGGCACCGATCGCGGCACCCTTACCCCCGCCGGCGATGCCGCCAACGAGTGCGCCAAGCACGGTGCCTGCCGCGATCCGCTCCACATCCGTCCCGGTCCCCGAGTCGGCTTCCAGGATGAGCGGTTGCGTGGAGATCGTGTGTGCCTTGCCGGCCGCATCGAGGATCTCCTGGTACGCGAGGGTCATCCGGGCCCGACCACTGGCGCGGCCCGAAGCCTGGACGTCACGCAAGACGCCGTTTACACGGCTCCCCGACGGGAAAATGGTCTGGCCGTCTACCACGATTGCTTCGATCGTCGTCGCGGAGAAGGCGCTGCCGGTGCGGGCCGTCTCGGTGCTGATCCGCTGGTCGAGGGTCGCGACGGTGCTGGTGCCACCGGGAACGACGACCGTCGCCGGGCTGCTTGCCTCCGACCGGGTATCACTCAGCTCAACCTGCTTCTTGTTGCAGCCGACCTCGACGATCACCACGATCGCGAACAGAAGACCCAGTCCGGCGAGTTTCAGGGCAAAATTTTTCATGGCCTGTGGCCTCTCTTTCCTTGATTGACTCCCACATATCCACTCACTTCGAGATGGTTGCAGGTGGAAACCCCTCATTTCGACTATCTTGTGTCGTGTGTCGTCGGGATTCTCATCCTTCCATGAGCAATCGCCGGACCCGGCCCTAAGTGCTTGATTCATAAGGGCTGGAGTGGTAGCGCAGATCCAGTGATCCCGTCACAATGACGTAGTGCCGATCAAATAGATGGAGCGGCGCATGAGGATCGACGATCTGAACGTGAGCGAGTTGCTGGAGTTCGACTCCGAAGACGGAGTCGTCCGTTTCGCGGGCCAGCGCGCGGTCATCGTCGACGGCATCGCCAACGGCAACCTCCGCAAGGAACTGGTCAACCAATTCGGATTGTCCACCGCCCGGGCCATCCTGACCCGCTTCGGTTACGTCCAGGGCTGGCGGATGGCCGACGCCATGCAGGATCTCTTCCAGTGGGAAAGCGAAGAAGATTGGCACCACGCGTGCGGACGCATCCACATGTTGGGTGGCATGTACCGCCTGTCACCGGGCCCGATCGGTTCACTGACCAAGGAAGGATTGACGCTAGTCGAGTCGTACGAGGCTGAGCAGCACATCGCCCATCTCGGAAGCTCTGACACCTCGGTATGCTGGACCATCTGTGGCTTGACCAGCGGCTACCTGAGCCGGGCGATGGGCAAGGAGATCTACGTCCTGGAAGAGCGCTGCATCGGCCGCGGCGATGCCAATTGCCATCTGCTCGGCCGGACTCTCGCGGAATGGGGCGACAAGCGAGCCGACGAGATCCGCTTCTTCCGCGTCGAGAACCTCAAGGACTGGCTCGAACCATCGCTGCACCGAATCACCGAAGAGTTGAAGGAGGCCGAGAAGGAGCTGCGCATCAAGAAGCGCGTGGTGGCCAAGCTAGCCCCCTCCGTTGACAACGAATTCGGAATCATTGCCCGTAGCACCGACATGCGCAAGGTCGTCGACCTCGCCCGGCGGATTGCGAAAGTGGACTGCACGGTTCTCATCACGGGCGAGAGCGGAGCCGGGAAGGAACTCATCGCGAACATGGTTCACCACGAATCAGCTCGCGCCGCGGGTCCATTCATCGCCGTCAACTGCGGCGCGATCACCGAGACTCTGCTCGAGAGTGAACTCTTCGGCCACGCCCGCGGTGCCTTCACTGGCGCGTCGCAGCAGCGGATCGGTCTGTTCGAGGCCGCCAACGGCGGAGTCCTGTTCCTCGATGAGATCGGCGACGTATCGCCCGGCATGCAGGTCAAACTGTTGCGGGCCCTGCAAGAGCACGAGATCCGTCGCGTGGGTGAGAGCAAGAGTCGGCCCTTCAACGTGCGGGTGATCGCCGCCACGAACCACGATCTCACGGAGGAGATCGAGGCCGGCCGTTTCCGCATCGATCTGTTCTACCGGCTCAACGTGGTGCAGCTGCACGTCCCGCCGTTGCGGGATCGGCGGGAGGACATTCTGCCTCTGGCGCGCGTGCTACTGACCAACGCGGCGCAGAGTTCCTCACGCACGGTGACCGGGTTGTCGCCGCGGGCCGCCGACCAGCTCCTGCGCTACGACTGGCCGGGCAACGTGCGGGAACTGGAGAACGCCATGGAACGGGCCGTGGCCATCGGCCGCAGCGGTCTCGTGGAATTCGACGAGTTGCCGGAAGAAGTGCGGCGCGCGGTTCCGGTGCCCTCGTCTGGCGGCCCCGTACGCAAGCTCAAGGATATCGAGAAGGACTACATCCTGACGGTGCTCCACCTCAACGACGGCAACCAGGCGCGCACGGCGCGGGAACTCGGGATCGGTTCGGCCACGCTCTATCGCAAGCTCAAGGCCTACGACGCCGGCGAGCCCGGGGGCTTTGACGAAGAGAACGGAGACTCGCGGTAGAGCCCGCGGTCCGGTCCCGCCCAAGGCCACTTTGCGAGCTTCCACTGCTGCTCACTCCGCAACGGAATCTCCAAGCTAAAGTGCATCATTATGATGGGGGCGTGTTCAATACGATCATGGCCCGAGTGGGGCAAACCGCAAAGTCGGGCTCGAATCATGGGTTTGGACGCCGTTTCGCGCGGCACATCGATTGCGCTCCGAGGAGTTGATCGATTCGCAGGAGCCGGGGTCATTCCTGGGTATGTTCCCAGCCGATCCGCCGGCCCTCGCGCCCTAAAAGGAGCAGCTCATGAGATCACCTGCAAGGTTCACCAAGCGATACCGGAGGCTCGCCCTCGCGGTACTCACCATCGCCGCCCTCGGCGTCGTTTTCTTCCCCTTGGCCGCTCGCGCCACGGGATCCGACCTGACGACCCAAGCCCAGCGGACCGTGATCAGCGACCAGGAAATCCAGGCCGCGATCGACGGCAAAATCGACCAGGCCACGGCCGACCGCCAGGCGATCCAACTGATGTTGCAGCGTCAGGATGTCCGCCGGGTGGCTGGAGCAGCCGGTCTGGATCTCAAGCGGGCCAGCGCCGCCGCCGCAGTCCTGTCGGGTTCGTCTCTGGAGAGATTGGCCGCGCAGGCCAGGACGGTCAACGAGAGTGGTATCGTGGGTGGAGATGAGAAAATCGTCATCACGACGACCGGGCTCATCATCATCTTGCTGATCCTCATCCTGCTGCTGAACTGAATCCGGCCCATGATAGCTCGGGCGTTTGCGGTCGTGGCTCCGGTGGTGGTGCTCGCCATTGTTCTGGCTAGCTGCGCGGCCGCCGGCACGACCCCACCTGGTTCCTTTGAGGTCCAGGATAAATTACAGGTGCTGGACGTGCCGTACGTGCCCCAGAGCGGTGCATTGTGCGGGGGAGCAGCGCTTGCGATGGTCCTGCGCTATTGGGGCGAGAGTGGAGTTCTGGCGGAAGACTTTACCGCGCTGGTGGAACCGAGCCAGCGCGGTATTAGTACCGGGTCCCTCACCCATGCCGTCACGGCGCGTGGCTGGATGTCTCTGAGCTTGCCGGGCACGCCGGACGGGGTTCGGGACGAACTGGCCCGGGGTCGCCCCGTCATCGCACTGCTGCAAATGGGCAGCGACACCTATCATTACGTGGTGATCGTGGCCTGGGCCAAGGACTGGGTGCTCGTCCACGATCCCAAGATCGGTCCCTTGCGGGTCTTGCCCGCCGCCGAGTTTCTCAAGGCCTGGACCGACGCAGGTTCCTGGGCCCTGCTGATTCTGCCGCCCGCGACGACCGTCGGACGCGCCACGGCCGATGCCTCCCCGGTGGTCACCGAGTCATCCGATTCCCGCGCTCCATGCGACACACTGGTCCAGCAGGGCCTCCGCCTGGCCACTGAAGGCACGGTCGAGGGAGCCGAGCGCGCGTTCCTCGCCGCTCAATCCCTGTGCCCGAGCTACGCAGTCCCCCTGCGCGAACGCGCGGGGCTGCGATTCAGCAGCGGCGACTGGGCCGGTGCGAGCCGTCTGTCGGAACGTGCCCTCGAACTCGACCCTTTCGATACCCACGCCCGACGCTTGCTCGCCGGCAGCCGATTTCTGGCCGGGGATGTGGTGGGCGCGCTGCGCGCCTGGAATCACCTATCCGGTCCGAGAGCCGATTTGACTCGCATCGACGGCCTCGCCCGCACCCGCTATGCGATCGTGGCCCGTCAACTGGATCTGCCGCCGGGCTGTCTGATCACTCCCGAAGCTTTCCTGCGCGCGCGGCGGCGCCTGTCCGAAGTGCCGGCAATGACGGATTTCCGGCTGGATCTCCATCCCCTGCCGGACAGCGCCGCCCAGCTGGATGTGTCCGTGCTGGAGCGGCCGCTGTTGGCGGCCAGCCGCTGGGATCTCACCCGGGCCGGGGGCCGGGCCCTGATCGAGCGGGAGGTTTCGGTCGACCTGGCCAGCCCCACCGGCAACGGAGAACTTTGGACGGCAGCCTGGCGTTGGTGGCAAAACCGTCCGCGCGTCGCGTTGACGTTGGCGGTGCCGGCGGTCGTCGGCCGCCCCGGACTGTGGCGAGTGGAGGGCTCTTGGGAACGTCAGACTTATGTGGCCCGCGCAGCTGAGGGCGCATCGGTGACTGCCGTCGGGGAATTGAGCCGGGAAGAGCGCCGCCGCACCGTCCTCTCCTTCGCGGACTGGCTCGGATCCGATCTGCGCTTCAAACTCGCAACAGCGCTGGACCGGTGGGCCGGCCGAGGCGACCACTTGGCGCTCTCCGGGGCGGTCGAGTCACTCTGGGCCCGCGATCGCCTGAGCCTGACCGTGGCCGGGGGCCGATGGCTCAGCCTTCGCGGCGGAGCCCCGTTCTCCAGCGCCGACGCACTCTTGCGTTGGCGCTCCGCTGATCCCTCGGCGCATGCCCCCTTTTGGCTGAGCAGCGTCGGTCTCTCCCACGCCAGCGCGACCGCGCCGCTGGCCCTATGGTCCGGAGCGGGCACCGGATACGGACGCGCGCCACTCTTGCGAGCTCATCCCCTGCTCGATGGGGGCGTCGTCACAGGCCAGGTCTTCGGTCGCACGCTGGTGTATTCATCCCTCGAAGCGGAGCTGACGCGATGGCACCGCGGGCCCTTGGTGCTGGGCTGGGCCGTTTTTGTCGACACCGCCCGCGCTTGGGAGACCGGCCGCGCCGGCAAGGTCGCGTGGCAGGTGGACGGCGGCACGGGTCTGCGTGTCCGCTGCCTCGGCCTGAAGGGCCAGCTCCGACTCGATGTTGCCCACGGGTTCAGCGACGACAACGGAGCTGTCTCCGTTGGCTGGCAAGTTCCCTGAGGCAACCCTCACAATGATCGCCGCCCCTTCTTTATGATGGAGTCGTTGGCCCCGCTTTTTATCTAAGTCGTTGCCATGACATCATCTTGGCGCTGGCACGATTGTGGCACATCCCGCTCGTGTCTGTGAATACCGCCAATCCGGAAATTCACCAGGGGGCTTCGTTCCCATACTCAAAGGGAACACGGTCGTGAGGGCGGTGGGACAGATACGACCTTGGGAATGAAACCGTGATCGATGATGCGGCAGCCCACAGATTCGAGGCCCAGTTCACCCTTTGGCACAAAGAGATCGAGAAACGTGAGGCCCGGCTGCTGACCCCCGAACGCGCGCCCAGGTTCGCGGCGGTCCTGCATGTGGACGAATTGAGAGTCCTGCTGGCCACGGCGCGCGCCAGGTTCGAGGCCCTCCAGGCCAACCCAACAGGTCCCCAGGATCTTCTGACGGTTCAATTCGAGCTTGCCTGGAAGGAACTCGCGGCCGCCATCGGCCGACGGATGCCGCGGCCTTAGAGGGCCGCAAGATCGAGACGGGGCGGAACGCCGCTCCGGTGCAGATTCCGTGCGGTTGGGGAATCAGTTCCCAACCCCGGCGAACCGAAGAACGAGGAGGATTGTCATGCTTTGGACCATCGCTGTCATATTCGGAGTCCTGTGGCTGCTGGGTATGGTCACATCCGTCACCGCGCACGGGTTCATCCACCTGCTGCTAGTACTGGCCGTGATCGTCGTGCTGTTGCGCGTTATCTCGGGTCGAAGGACCGTTTGAGACCTTCGAGGAGCTCGGTCGAGCGAAGGTGACGGTACAGAGAGGATTCGTTCGTGGCTAAAGAGGCAACGGAACTGAGATACGCTGTCCGGTTGCGGGTGGTCTTCAAGTACTTCGGTCAACTGTGCCTCGTGCTCGGCGTGCTGACACTGGTGCCATTCGCAATGTCGCTGATCTTCGGCGAGTGGCACATCAGTCTGAGATACGTCGTGGTGCTTTGTGGGCTCGCGGGCTTGGGCTTTGGGACGGCACGACTGCGGGCTCCCTCCCGCGTGCAGCCCAATGAGGGCCTGGCGTTGGTCACGCTGGTGTTTGTCTTCGCTCCGCTGGTGTTGTCCTACCCGATGATGGGCGCGGGGTTGAGATTCATGGATGCCTTCTTCGAAGCCGTCTCCGCCGTGACGACTACGGGGTTGAGCACGAAGGCGACGTTCGTCGGCGCGCCTTCGACCTTTCTTTTTGCCCGCGCCTGGATGCAATGGTACGGGGGACTGGGCATCGTCGTGCTCTCGCTTGCGCTAGTCATGCAACCGGGCCTGGTGGCGAAAGGTCTGACCGCCTCGGAGATCGATACCGGCGATTGGGGCGGTAGCGCGCGAGCCCACGCGCAGCGAGTTCTAAAAGTCTACAGCGTCATGACCATTCTGGGCATCATTGGCGCCCTGTTGTTGGGAGTCGGCCTATTCGACGCGGTACTGTACACATTTACCGCAGTATCGACGGCAGGTTTTGCACCCCATGACAATAGCCTCGCAGCTTTGGGATTGCTCCAACAGTGGTGGATTACGCTGCTTTGCCTCGCGGGTGCGATTCCACTCGCGTTCTATCACCGGATGTTGAAGGAGAGGCGGCGCGTTGAAGTGGACTTTCTTCAACTCCAGGCCGTCGTCATCGCCTCCCTGATCGTTGCGCTCGCGGTGGGCGCTTCCATGCGGCTGAGTGCCGGCTTGGCTTGGTCACAAGTACTCCATCACGCCCCCTTGCTGGCTGTCTCGGCGCAGTCAACCACCGGTTTTGCCTCGATGTCATGTGCGCAACTCGATGCGGGTTCCAAGTTGATCCTGATCGTCTCGATGCTCGTGGGAGGCGGAGTAGGATCGACCGCGGGAGGATTCAAGCTGCTACGGCTGTTGATCGCAGTAAGCGTGTTTCGCTGGATAATTCTGCGGACCTGCATGCCGAAGCACGTCGTTACCGAACCTCGCCTGGCGGGTCGCCGACTGCAGAACGAAGAGATCTACGCGACCCTGCTGCTGATCGTACTGTTCGTCGCCGTTGTCGTCCTGTCCTGGCTGCCCTTTGTGGCAATGGGATTCGGCCCGCTCGATTCCTTGTTCGAAGTGGTTTCAGCGATGGCAACGGCGGGACTTTCGGTTGGGCTGTCGAGGGAATCATTGCCCGCGCTGCTCAAGGGAATTCTATGTGCTGACATGCTGATGGGAAGACTCGAAATCATCGCATGCTTGGTGCTGCTGTATCCAGGAACGTGGTTCAACAGGAGAATGGTGGGATCATGAGAGTCGTGTTTGTCGGAGCCGGAGGAGTGAGCGTCGAGACTGCCAAAGCTCTCATCAAGAAGGGCCATGAAGTCATCATCATCGAAACCGTCAAGGCCAAGATCGATGAGTTATCCGAAGAGCTGGATTGCAGCTTCCTGCTGGGCGATGGCAGCCATCCCAGCATCCTGTGCGAAGTCAATCCCGCGCAGACCGATTTCCTGTTCTGCTTGGCCGACAGCGACCAGGACAACATCATCGCCAGTCTCGTCGGCCGTTCGCTCGGTTTCAAGCGCATCGTGACGAGCATAGGCGATCCGCAGTTCGAGGAGATCTGCCATTCGTTGGCGCTGGAGGACACGATCATCCGC
The DNA here is from genome assembly GCA_963806035.1 of Candidatus Krumholzibacteriota bacterium. Lineage (GTDB taxonomy): Bacteria > Krumholzibacteriota > Krumholzibacteriia > JAJRXK01 > JAJRXK01 > JAOZPE01. The sequence continues at coordinate 22,235 of CAWDWO010000034.1, forward strand.
TCCCGCACCATCAGCCGTTACCTCGAAGACATGGTGGGCGGCAGCAAGGACACCGAAATATCAGGGGTCATCAAAGACGAGGCGCGGTTTTTCAGTTTGATTGCGAAAGAGGAAGATGCGGTCGCGGCCAAGGATTTGAAACTACCCAAGGATGCCAAGGTCATCTGCTATTACCGCGACGGCAAGTTTGCACATGCTGATGAAGAAACGAAACTTCACATAGGCGACGAGGTTGTGATTCTCACGCACAGCAAGAATGTACCCGCGTTGCAGGAGCGTTGGCTGCCGAAGTCCGCAGAGGAGGAACCAGTGGATACGGCCTCGCCGGATTGATTGCAAGGGTCGACAACCGCCCATCCCATCCGGCATGGAATTCATGGTTACGCTGTCTGCCGAAAGTAAAGAAGATCGATGGGGTTTTTGGTAGGGACAGCCATGCAATTGGCAGTATGAAATCATCCAAAAGCCTCGTCCTCTTAGGATAGAGTCAAGTTAAAGGTCCCCCGCAAGTTATCCCGTGGGAGATGTTCGCCATGTCTGCAGTCCCTCCCTACCACAGTTCCAAATATCCCGGGATCTATCACGTGCGGGACGAATGTCCCCTAGGTAAGCATGTTGAAGAGCAAGATTGGGCTCGCGGTTCAGGCGGAGGCCGACTCTGCGAGCACTGTGATCGATTGAGGAAGGAACGAAAGCGCTAATAGCTCAGAGTTAACTCTACACGAAACGTTTCCCGCTCTGTCAAATACCATCCTTCCAGACGACGCTGGCCAGCTTCTTCTGCAGTCCCGCAGGTCATGTTCTCTGTCTCGCTCGAGTCGCTCGGAACTACCGTGGGCTAGCCCGTTATGAGAGATCTCGTCGCGAACAATCTTCAGGTTCGTTGCCAGCGGCGTATTCCTGCCATCGCCCCCATATACCCTCGAAGCCGTATGCCGAACCGATGGACTGATCTCCCGCAGCCCACGCCTCTATCCTGATCCCTACCCGATCAATCTGATGGGGTCGACGTGCCTACCGAAGCCATGACTCACCGCCTAACTCGTTGGCCGGACTGTCGATTACGGGCATACCCCGGATTGGCGTCTCACTTGCCCTGCAAGCTTGCGGATTACCGGCCCCACCGCCCACTGACGGCTCGGTCGTGAATCCAACTCGCAACCGGGAGAACTACAATGACAAGACGAACGATGGTCATATTGGGAGTGGTCCTTGCCATGTCGATGGCCATTTCCACGGGCTGTGGAACGAGCCGCGCGGTGAAGGGTGGGGTAATCGGTGCGGGAGCCGGGGGAGCCATCGGCGGCGTCATCGGCAACCAAGCGGGAAACACGGCGGCTGGCGCGATCATTGGTGCGGCGGTCGGCGGTACTACCGGGGCGCTTATCGGCCGCCACATGGACAAGCAGGCCGAGGAGATGCAGCGTGATCTACAAGACGCGCGGATTGAACGGATCGGGGAAGGAATCAAGATCACCTTCGACTCGGGCATTCTGTTCGACTATGACTCCGCTGCGCTGCGGTCCATGGCGAGAACCAACATCGCCAATCTGGTGGTCATCCTCAACAAGTACCCGGACACAAATATCCTCGTGGAAGGGGATACGGATAACACCGGAAGTTCCGAGTACAACCAGGGATTGTCCGAACGCCGGGCTGAGGCTGTCGCGAACCAGTTGAAGTTAGGGTCCGTGGATGGATCAAGGGTCTCGACGCTTGGACTCGGTGAGACGAACCCCATCGCCACTAACGACACGGACGCTGGCCGCCAACTGAACCGACGTGTAGAGATCGCCATCTTTGCGAACGACAAGTTGAAGGATGCGGTCGCGAATGGAAGCAATCCCTGAAACCTGGCTCCGGGACCGCGGGCGTTCAAGTTCAAACTCGCTGTCCCTACCACTAATTCCATCTGGCATGGAATCCACGGTTACGTCAACTGCCGAAAGTATCGAAGGTCGATGGAGTTTCTGGTGGGGACAGGACGCCAAGAACACGACAGACTGTTCAACGTGGCTCCGGTGGAGAAATCGTCCAGTCAAAGAATCGTGACTCATTACCCATCGCATCCCAAGTTTGGTTCGCCGGAGCTGACCATGGCACGGGGGCGACGACGGGAACAAGCTCAGCACCGATAGCGCTCGCAAATTGGTCGGCCCGCATTTGGAGTAGATTGCGCTTCGCTTCTGCCTCGTCACTCAATCCCATTTCGTCACAAAGCTCCGCCGCCCTGACAAGAGGTGTCGGGGTGCTCGGGTCAATTGTCGATGCCGCTTCGTAGAGTGCTAGCGGTACGGTTCGCAGTCCTTGGTGCTGCAGACGTGACGCTTCAAAGTTCAGTTCTTGAGCGATAGTAGCGGGGTGAAGGGTCGCAAGAAAGATGACCATCCCAGCGAGCAATACGAGAGCCATCCAGTTCGCGACGGTGCCTGACTTCGAGGCGGGTGATACCGAACGAACACCATCCAATGCAAACACGAGCCACGCCAGAAGTCCGAGAGCCACACATCCGATCGTCGCTAGCAGAACAGTCTCGCTTGCCTGGGAATTCACACAGAGGAGATACCATTGTTTCGCCATGACGAGTCCGGCTACAAGCAATCCCGCACACCAGAACGCAAACGCCGCTTTCCTTCGGTGTCCCATGATCAACAATCCTAGACCTGGAAAAGCAAAACCCAGCACACATACAGAGCTACTGCGGCGAAGAACTCGCGGCCACCTGCTTCCACGCGTCGATGTTGCGATTGCACGTGCCCATGCGGTACTGGCCAATACCACTACAAATGAAGCCGACAGGATCCCGATCGCTGATCCGTGCTCGAAGCGAGCAAGAAAATTCAGAATTCCGTTCCAGAAATACCACAACAGCGGCACCGCAAACAGTGCACTCACGCCGAGGATCGGCCACCCGTGGCGACTTCTTCCCCGCGGCCAAAGAAAAAGATTGATGGGTCCCAGAAAGTATGCGCGGAGTACCAGAGGCCAATCGCTGCCCTTAATAGCGAATGATGCCTTACCTGCTTCTGTCGTCTTCCACGATGTGTGATTCCCGCTCGTCTCCGATCTGGTTTTCCGGGTTGCAGCTTGATGCGGTTCCTCGATGACGTACACTTTGTGAGATGACATCATATCTCCAGAGTCGCTACTATTTGGTGCGATCGGATACAATCAGCGTTTACTCGAAGGGCTGAATGAGCTAGCGCACTCAGCCGAATGCAACTGGCGTGCCCCCGGATCCCTACCGCGAATCCGACCCGGCATGAAATCCACGCTCTAAAATCA
>CAWDWO010000035.1:0-107701 GCA_963806035.1 Candidatus Krumholzibacteriota bacterium
GTCGCACGGAAGCTCTGCGGCAGGATCGCGTACGTTCGCCCTTTGCCGGGCGCTTGGTTTCGCTGAAAACCTTGGACGGTGACCGCGTTCAAGCGGGGCAAGTCGTCGCGGAAGTTCTCTCGAAGAACAGCGAGGCGGCGCTCCGTGGAGCGAAGGGTATGCTAGCGGAAGCAATCAGCTCGGCAGATTCCATCGACGCGCGGCGTGCCATCGCGCTGGCGCAACAGGGAGAAGTTCGTCAGGAGTTGACCGCACCGGCCGCCGGAATCGTGTTGTCGCATTCGGCTGTGCCCGGAGACTACGTAGAGGAAGGCGAAGTGCTGCTCAGGATCGCCGAGAAGGGAGCCGTCTTCTTCGAGGCTCGGGTATCTCAGGGTGACTTGGCCCTGATCAAACCCGAGGAGCCCTGCAAGGTGGACATACCCGCGGCCGGAAAACCCTTGGACGCCACCGTTCACGGTGTCCTTCCCACCGCCTCGAGCAGCGACCTCAGTGCTTCAGTACGATTGGATTTCAATTCCTCTCAGCTCGAGCTCGCCGTCGGATTGTTTGGGACCGCCAGCATCGTGGTCGATCGCCACGAAAATGCCACCGTCGTCCCCCTGTCAGCCCTATTGCGCGACGATATCAGTGGACAGGACCAGATCGCTCTGGTGCACCAGGGGACCGCCCATTGGGTCTCCGTTTCGACGGGCATCGTTCGGAGCGATTTGGTGGAGATCCTGAGTCCTCCTCTGAATCCGGGAGATCAGGTCATCACCAAGGGACAGGTGGGTCTTCCCGAGGGTGCGCACGTGCAGGTGAAGCCTTGAACGCCTACGGAAGCTTGCGACGCCGTCCCGCGGCGGTATTCGGGCTACTGCTGGTTCTGGCCGCGGCGGGCGTCTTCATGCTGACGCGGCTCCCCTCGGCAATCTTCCCCTCGGTGACGTTTCCTCTGGTGAAGATCATCGCGGATGCCGGGGAAGAGCCTGCCGCTCGAATGATGCCCACCGTCACTCGCCCCCTGGAAGAAGCCGCGCGGCGCGTGCCCGGGGTCATCCGCGTGCGTTCCATCACCTCCCGTGGGTCCTCGGAATTGTCCGCGGAATTCAAGTGGGGCACGAACATGCGAGCCGCCATCGAGCGCATGCGGGGTGAGACCGAACGCATCAAACCCGATCTTCCGCCGGATACTCGCGTCGAAGTCGAGTGGATGAATACCGCCATCTTCCCGATTTTGGGCTATGCAATCACCTCCGATAGCCTGACCCAGTCTCAGCTCTGGAACCTGGCCGAATACTCTCTCAAGCCGGCCTTGCTGGACATCGAAGGGGTCTCTCGTATCGAGGTTCAGGGCGGGCGCCGCCGTGAATTTCAAGTTCGCCTGAACGAAGCCGCTCTTGAGGGAAGGGGCCTCTCGGCCGCCGAAGTGGTGAACGCGGTGCGAGAGAACAACGATGTCCTTTCAGCTGGTCTCGTCGAACAGAACCACGAACTGTATCTGGCTCTGGTGAATGGTCGAGTGCACGACCTCGAGGCCCTTTCTCGCATTTCGATTCCCATTGCGGACGGTCCGCCGGTGACACTTGCCGAATTGGGCGAACTCTCGGTCGCCGACGAGATCTCCTACATTCGCACCACGGCCGACGGGAAGCCCGCGGTTCTTTTGAACGTGATCCGGCAACCATCCGCCAACACCGTCGCCATCGAGAAGAGCATTCGTCAGCTCCTGCACGATCATCCCGAGCTTCTGCCGAATGGAGTGAGCTGGACCCCCTTCTACGACCAGGCCCGCTTCGTGTCCGACTCGGTCGCGGGCACGGAGTCCGCGATTCTCATCGGAGTCCTGCTCGCGGCGGTAGTGCTCTTTGCCTTCCTCCGGCGCTGGCGCAGTACCCTGGTGGCCTCCGCGGCCATCCCGGTCACCGTCGCCATCATGGGTCTCGCACTCGGTGGTTTCCATCAAACCATCAACCTGATGACGCTGGCCGGCATCGCCGCCGCGCTCGGTTTGATCGCGGACGATGCCATCGTCGTGCTGGAGGACATCGAAAGGCACCGGGATGCAGGGCATTTTGACCCGGTGGGAACTTCCCTTCACGAGTTGTTGCCCGCCCTCATCGGTTCCAGCGTGGCCACCGTCATCATATTCGTTCCCTTTGCTCTCTTGCCCGGAATCACCGGCGCCTTCTTCAAGCCGCTGGCCATGACCATGGCCCTCGCTCTGACCATCTCTTTTTTCATCGCAGCGGTCGCGGCGCCACTGGGCCTTCAGATCCTGGAACGAGATGGCAGCTCTCCTCCGGTTTCGCGTCCTCTCGAAAATCAGCTGGAGGATGATCACGGATCGGACTCGAAGCGGAGTCTGGGTCAAAAGCTCGAGTCTGCTTACTCGCGAGTCGCGGGATTGTTCATCGACCACGGTTGGGTCGCGGCACTCACATTGATTGCGCTCTTGATGGGAACCGTATTGCTCTACCGTCACATTGGAACCGATTTTTTGCCGGCGATGGACGAGGGCTCAATCATTTTGGACTACTGGACGCCGCCGGGGACATCCCTCACCGACACGGACGAGATGCTCCAGCAAGTGGAAAAAGTCATTCTCGCCACTCCCGACGTCGAGAGTTACTCACGGCGCACCGGAACTCAGCTCGGCTTCTTCATCACCGAGCCAAATTCCGGAGATTACGTGATCAACCTCAAGCCGCGTGGACAACGCCGATCCTTGGACGACGTGGTCGACGATCTGCGCGGCCGCATTGCCCAGGTAGAGCCGGCGGTGCACACGGACTTCGGCCAGATTCTGGAAGATGACATCGGTGATTTGACAGGCGGAGAGCCCCAGCCGATCGACATCAAGATTTTCGGGGAGGACCCCGTTCTCCTGGAGCAGAAAGCGAAAAAGGTCGCGGAGATCGTGGCCGACGTGCGTGGTACCGAAGACACTTTCGACGGTATCGTCATCGCCGGACCAGCTTTGGAGATCAGGGTAAAACCGGAGGCGGCCGCGCGCTACGGCATCACGACGCAAGATCTTCATGCAGAAGTCGAACCTGCCATTTTGGGAACGGTGGCCGGGGAGATCCAGGTGGGCGACCGGATGCACGATGTCCGGGTGCTCATGCCGCACGATGGACCCCTGAGCGATCTGAGCATCCGAGCCGGAACCGCGCTCCTCCCTCTCCACGAAGTGGCCAGCATACGCACCGGATTGCCCGAAACGGAGATCGATCGTGAGAATCTCAAGACCTACATCGGAGTGACTGCCCGCATCTCCGGTCGTGATTTGGGCAGCACGATTGCCGAAATCCGCCGTCGAATCGACCGGGAATTGGAGCTGGGAGTCGGGATGTCCATTCGCTATGGAGGACAGTACGAGCAACAGCAGAACTCTTTTCGCGACTTGCTCTACCTTTTGCTCGCCGGGCTGGTTCTGGTATCCCTGGTCATCCTGTTTTCTTTCGGGGACTGGCGCGCACCACTGGTCAGCTCCTTGGCTGCCGTCACCTCCCTGGCCGGCGCACTGGGCGCGCTCCGCTTGACCGGGCAGACCCTCAACGTCTCCAGCTACGTCGGGGCCATCATGATGGTGGGATTGGTGGGCGACAACGTGATGTTCGCGATCAACGAAGCCAGACTGGGACTGCAGGAAGGACTCTCGTCGAAAGAGGCCTGGCACAGGTCTGCTCGCCGACGATTGCGCCCCATGGCCATGACGATCTTCGCCACCGGCTTCGCTCTGGCGCCCTTGGCTCTGGCCCTGGGGCAAGGCGCCCAGCTCATCCAGCCGCTGGCCATCGCGGTGATCGGCGGCTTCACCCTCTCGGGGCCGATCGTGCTCTTCCTTCTGCCGGGGCTCTATCGTTGGCTCGACCCAAAGGGAAGACTGGCGAAAGTCTGAGCCTGATGGGGGCTCGGTGAGACTTGCTAAGCCAGCAGCTCGCGCAGAATGCGCTTGCCGTAGACGCCGACGATCTTGCGGCGGTACTTCGGGCTGAACCAGGTGTTCTTGTAGGGAGTGACCGCGGCGGAGAGTCGTTCGCCGAAAGCGGCCAGGGCGTCTTCATCGGGTACCGTGCCCAGCAGCGCCTGCCCGGTTTCCGAGTATTCCAGCGGCGTCGGCGCCACCGCGCCCACCACCACGCGCAGCGATTCGAGGGTTCCCTTCTTGCCGCGGCGGAGCGCGATCGCCACGCCCGCGTCGGGAAAGTCGAGCGCGTCGCGGGCGCGCAGCTTCATGTAAGCCGCCAGGAGCTCCTGGCTCTCCGGGGGAATTTCCACTGCCACGATGATCTCGTCCGGCTTCTTGCTGTTGCGGCCGATCCCGTCCAGGTGCGCCCCGTCGTCCATGGTGTTCTTCGAAGAACGCGCGGGCAGAAAGAACTCCTGCATCGAGAGGCGGCGATCGCCGTCTGGTCCCACCAGGTGCACGCGGGCATCGAGCGCCCACAGCACCGGTCCCAGATCTCCGCTGTAGGTGGCGTAGCAAATCGAGGGGTTGGGCACCACGCGGCACTCGTCCGATTCCGCCTTGAGACAGGAACCCAGGGCGTTGCGAAATTCCGGCGACTGATTGAACCAATAGCAGCGAGTGTCCACCAGCAGGTTGCCCCCCACCGTGGCCGTCTGCCGGATGAGCGGACTGGCGATCTTGCGCACCGTCTGCGAAATCACGGGATGGGTGGCCGCGATGGCCGCGTCCTCGAGCAGTTCGTTGAGCGTCACCCCGCCGCCGATGCGGGTGGGAGAGATCTCCTTGAGTTCTTCGATGTGCTTGAGACTGATGACCTCGTCTTTGGCGTTCAGCTTGTTCTTGTAGTTGCATAGAAGGTCGGTGCCGCCACCGAGGAAATCGAAGTCCTTCAGCTCACGGGTCAGAGCGAGCGCTTCCTGCAGGGACTTGGGCCGGTGCAGCCGGAAGCTCGGGACGTACATGGTCATGGCTTACAGATTCCTCTTGGCTACTTGAGAGAGGCCACGCCGTTCTTGGACTTGGAGCGCTTGGCCTTGGCCTCCAGAGCGTCCAGCACGCGCTCGGGAGTAAAGGGCAGCTTGCGCAGACGAATGCCCACCGCATCGTAGATGGCGTTGCCGACGGCGGGAATGACCGGCGAGAGCGCGCCCTCGCCGCATTCCTTGGCGCCGTAGGGACCCTCGGGATCGTTGCTCTCGATGATGATGGCCTCGATATCGGGCGTGTCGACGCTGGTGGGAACCTTGTAGTCGAGGAAGTTCGCGTTCATCAGCAGGTTGTCCTTCTTGTAGCGCATCTCCTCCATCAGGGTCTGTCCCAGGCCCATGTGAACGCTGCCCTCGATCTGTCCCGCCACGGCCAGTGGATTCAGAGCGAAGCCGCAGTCGTGCGCGGCCCACACCTTCACCACCTTCACGAAGCCCGTCTCGACGTCCACCTTGACCTCGGCGATGAAGGCGCCGAAGGAGTAGCTCGGCGAAAGCCCCGCCGCGGCGCCCTTGAAGTTGCCGCCCAGCTTGGGCGATTGGTACCAGCCCTTGGCGAGGAGAGCGCCGCCACTTTCCGCCATCGCCTCTTCCAGAGCGTCGAAATACGAGACTTCGATCGCGGGCTCGATCAGATCGACGAGTTTTCCATCCTGGAAGTCCCACCGCGCTCGCGGACGGCCCGCGAGACGGCAGGCCGCGGCGGAGAGCTTCTCCCTGATGATCCGCGCCGCGTCGCGCGTGGCGTTGCCCAGCATGAAGGTCACGCGGCTGCTATAACTTCCCAAATCCAAGGGAGCGGTGTCGGTGTCCTGGCTGCGCACGCGCATCATCGAGATGGGCAGACCGAGTTCCTCGGCCACCACCTGCGCCATGACCGTGTCCGAACCCTGTCCGATCTCGGCCGCCATGTTGTGAATGGTGACGCCGCCGTCGCCATCGATCTTCAGGTGGACGGTGCAGTGCGGAAAGCGCGTCCAGTGGATGGGCAAGTTGCTGCCGCTGATGTAAAAGCCACAGCCCACGCCCAGTCCGTGGCCGAAGGGCAGCTTTCCCCAGCGTTCGCGCCATTCGCTGCGCAGCATGGCCTCGGAGATTCCCTCGCGAATCCCGTTGCTGGTGATGCGGAACTGGTTTGTGGTGAGCGTGTTCTCGGGCAGAAAACTGCGCAGGCGGAACTCGCAGGGATCTTCTCCCAGCTGCTCGGCCAGTTCATCGACCGTGGTCTCGATGAGATAGCGGGTGTTCACGCTGCCGTGTCCGCGCATCGCGCCGCTCGGCGGACGATTGGAGTACACGCGGCGGCCGCGGTAGCGGAAGTTGGGAATGCGGTAAGGGCCCTGACTCAGCACGCCGTTGTAGTAGGTGGTGACCACGCCGAAACTGGAGAAGGCGCCGCCGTCGATGAGCGCATCGAGCTGCAGCGCAGTGACGCCCTCCTCCTTGCTAGCGGACATCTTGATGGTGGTCTCGGTGGGGTGCCGCCCGTGATTGACGAGGAAGGTCTCCTCGCGAGTCATCACCAGTTTGACGGGGCGTCCCGTCTTGCGGGCAAGCAGGCAGACGATCATTTCGTGCGGGAAGGGGTCGCTCTTGCCGCCGAAGCCGCCGCCGATCATGGTGCGGATCACGCGGATCTGGTGCATCGGCAGATCCATCACCTCGGCCAGCGCGCGGTGCACGTAATGCGGCACCTGGGTGGGCGACCACAGGGTGAGCCGGCCGTCGGCCTCGAAGTGCGCGCACACCGCATGGGGTTCGGTGAAGGCGTGGTTCACTCCGGGAAACTCGTAGCGCTGTTCCACCAGGGCCTCGGCTGCCTCGAACGCGGCGTCCACGTCGCCGAAGTCCTGCTCGACCTGCTTCATGATGTTGGTGCCCTCGACCGTCTTGCGGTGCAGAGCCTCGACATCCTTGCCCAGCGCATCGCTCATCTTTTTCACGGGCTTGAGTTCTTCGTACTCCACCTCGATCGCGGCAAGTGCACGATCGGCAGTCTCCTCGTCGTCCGCCGCCACCGCCGCCACATAGTCGCCGACGAATCGCACGCGATCCGTCGCCATCGCGGTCTCGTCCTTGGTGATCGGCAGAACTCCGAACTGACCGGGCGCCTCTTTCCCCGTGACGACGGCGCGAACCCCGGGCATCGCAGCCGCCTTTTCGCTCGAGATGGAGAGGATGCGCGCGTGGGAGTGAGGGCTGTGGAGAATGCGCGCGTAGAGCATGCCCGGTAGACGGATGTCCTCGGCGTATTCGCCTTCGCCCGCCACCTTCTTGGCGCCGTCCACCAGAGGGATGGGTTGGCCGATGATGTTGTAGCGCTTTCTCTTCCTCACTTGCCGTCCTCCCCGCCGTCGCCCTTTTTCGCGGGCCGCGGCGGCCTTCTGCCCTTGAAGGCTCCGAGCACCGAATCGCCGCCGTCCTCGTTGCGCCGGCCGCGAATTCCCGTCCCCACCGGCACCTCGACGCTGCCGCGCGTTCCGCGCAGCTCGGCCGCGGCCTTCTTGACCGCGTCGACGATCTTCACGTAGCCGGTGCAGCGGCACATGTTGCCGCTGATCGCCTCGCGAATCTCCTGCTCACTGGGATCGGCGTGCTCGCGCAGGAGCGCCACGGAAGTCATGATGAATCCGGGCGTGCAGAAGCCGCACTGGCTCCCGCCGCTGCTCAGAAAGGCCTCTTGCACCGGATGGAGCTTCTCCGCCTCGTGCAGGCCCTCGATGGTGGTGATTTCCTTACCCTCCACCTCGGCCGCCAGGGTGAGGCAGGAGAGGAGGGGCTTGCCGTCGATGAGAACCGTGCAGCAGCCGCAAGTGCCCATATCGCAGCCGCGGTGGCTGCCGGTGAGGTGGAGTTCCTCGCGCAGCACGTCGAGAAGAGTGGCTGCCGGACGGATCGCTAGCTCGTGGTCGGCCCCGTTGACGCGCAAAGAGACCATGATCTTGGGTTTGGAAGACATGGTGCGAATATAAACGATTGATCGAACTCTCTCCACATCGGAGCGGATAGGATCAGGGCGGCTCCGATTGGAGCCGCCCTCTTCCCGTCCGAACCTTGCTGGAGAGACGCCTGGCGCCTTTGGTCTTGGGAGCCGAATTCAGCGCCCGGAGTCTCCGGTCGTCGGCGGTTCGGGTGGCGTGTCGGGAAGGGTGTCCGGCGGAGCATCCACCACCGGCGCGCCACATTCGGCGCTCCAGCTGGCCCGGAAGAAGCCCAGACCCAGGTCACTGCGCGTGATGAACTTGCCGTGGAATTCGCCTTCGATCTGGCCGGACTGCGCGGCCCAGTGTCCGGAAAGCTCCCCCATGCCGTCTTGTCCCGGCTGCCAGCTTCCCTCGATCAGGCCGCGCACCTTTCCCGCACGGTCGATGATCTTGCCGGCGAAGACGCGCTCGCCCGCCTCGTTGACGCCCCAGCGGCCGCGCATGTGGCCTCTCACCGCGCCGAGCTGGCTCACCCAGTGGCCACGGAAGAATCCGCCGTTGGTCCCGGGGACGCGCACCCAATAGCCGCGCATGAAGCCGGCGGGACAGTCGCTGAGGGTCTTGCCTTCGAAGGAGATGGCGTTGCCCTGATCGTCCACGCTCTCGGTGCGATCCAGGCCGTCGAGATCCGCGAGATTGATCGTGGTGCTGTAGGGGCCGCTGTCGAAGCTGATGCTGCCTTCAGGATAGCTTCCGGTCGTGTCCGGACGCTGCAGCACGCACAGCAGGAGGCCATCGAAATGAGGCCCGGTGTGACTCACCCAGGACAGGCTCTGCCGGTCGCTGCGCGGCAGAAGATGATCCGCCGGCCACTCGAAGAGAATCGTACGTTTGAGGGCGAGCACGCCGCCCGTGACTTTCAGCGATCCGCTCCAGTCGAGCCCGGCCGAAGGGGCCGCCGCATCCGAGCTGGGCTGGCTGTCGAGTTGGCCCCAGAGAATGCGCAGATAGGTGCGCTTGAGTCGTGGGCTGTCACGCAGCGCGGGATCCTCCGCGACCATGCTGTCCTCGTCGTCCTCCGCCATGAGATTCTGATCCATGGATCGAGTCTCGCTCTGAAGCTGCGGGTCGTCGAAGGCGGGCGCTTCGTCGGTATAGGCCAGTCCTCCGTAGGACTGATTCAGATCGACCTGATCGATCGAATTCGAACCACCGATGCTCGTAGTATCGGAGGTCGAGAGGGGATTGTCGTTCTTGGAACACCCCGGCACCACCAAGGCCAGGGCCAGAGTCAAAATCCCCAGGCGAGCGAAAGCTCGGGTGCTCATCGTCATCCTCCTGTCGAATCCGGCCGAAAATACTCGGCCACTTTGGGGTTCTTCCTCCCGAGCAGCAAAGCCGGGGCCCGGCTCGAGCCAAGGTCGCAACTGACCGGGCTACAGTTAGTTAGAAGGGAATTTCCGCGCCCGGTGGGGGTCAAGATGCGTACCTGGGCGTACACCGTGGCGCTGCGCGTACACCCTCCGCGGGATCCACCGTCCTTACAGGGACTTCTTGCGCCGCGCTGGGCGCGGCGCGCCCGCTTGACCCCTCCGGCGGCTACTGTCATTATCGTAGCTGAATCTTGGGCTCCCCACAGAGCACTCTTTCCGCATGAGGAGCTTCATGGGGCTTTGAGAACGAACCTGATCTGACACCATGCACCACGCATCCAATTCGCGCGGGCCAGGCCTCACCGCCCTCGCGTCGCTTTTCTTTTGTCTCGTCCTGCTGGCTCCCCCGCTCCTCGCGGTGGAACTGCGCACGATTCCGGGTGGAGTGCACGGCGAGTTCCCCGCGCAATTCTCGACCAAGATGGGGACCACCGGCATGACGGGGACGGGCAAGATCGCCACCGTCAACCAGACCTATTACGACGTTCAGCACTACGATCTCTATCTCGAGCCATCCTTCGGCGATCAGACCATTCAGGGTACGGTTCGCATCGACCTGAAGAGCCTGGTCGACGGACTCACCGATCTGGAATTCGATCTCTTCCAGAATCTTCAGGGTACCGGCGCGCACGATGACCAGGGCAATCCGCTGAGCTTCACGCACGAGAACGATCTCTTGACGGTGCAGCTCGACACGCCTCTGTTCACCGGGGACACCATGAGTGTCACCATCGACTACGAAGGCTCGCCCGAGCCGGTCGGCTTTCTGGGGATGCAGTACCTTTTGCACGATGGCACGCCGATCCTCGCCACCCTGAGCGAGCCCTACTATTCGCGCTCGTGGTGGCCCTGCAAGGATCTCCCCGACGACAAGGCCACCGTCAAACTCACCCTGCTCGCGCCGCCCGGATACTATTGCGCGGGCAACGGGGTGCTGACCGCGGAGGAGGTACTGCCCAACAATGGCGGCACTCTCTTCACCTGGGAAGAGAACTACCCCATGAGCTCCTACAACGTGTCGGTCGCGGTGACCAACTACGTGGGTTGGACCGAGAACTGGACGAGCCCGAGCGGAAAGCAAATGACGCTCGAGTACAAGGTCTTCCCCGAAGACCTCAACAAGGCCCTCGTCGACTTCGCTTCCACCAAGGAGATGCTCGACCTCTACTCCACCCTCTTCGGGGAGTACCCCTTCGTCGACGACAAGTACGGCATGGCCGAATTCATTTTCGACGGAGCCATGGAACATCAGACCATGACGAGCTATGGCCAATCGCTCATCACCGGCGACAACTTCTACGAAACCCTTGTCGGCCACGAGCTCTCGCATCAGTGGTTCGGGAATCTGGTCACCGTCAAGGACTGGAACGAGGTGTGGCTGCACGAAGGCTTCGCGACCTACGCCGAAGCGCTCTGGGTGGAGTACAAGTATGGCTGGAACGAGTACCACCACTTCATGCGCTCACATTCTGCAGCGCAGATCGGATTCTACGGCCCGGTGAGTCCCCCTACCCCGCTCTTTGGAGGCACCGTCTACCAGAAGGGGGCCTGGATTCTGCACATGCTGCGCCACATGATCGGCGACAACGATTTCTTCCAGGTGCTCAAGACCTACGCCGCCTCGCCCAACCTGCACTACGGCGCGGCCAGGATCTCCGATTTCATCTCCGTCGCGGAGTCGGTTTCGGGCACCGAGCTGTCCTGGTTCTTCGACGAGTGGCTCTACCGGGTGGGCCGTCCCGAGTATGACGTCAGCTGGAGAACCGAGAATCTGGGAGAGAGCTACAAGGTGGTGGTCACCATCGAGCAGGTGCAGGACGGAGAGAGCTATCGCATGCCGCTGGATTTCGAAGTGGACACTGCAGTGGGCTCGCAGACCTTCACGGTGTGGAACGACGGCACGTACCAGGTCGCATCCTTCATCGTCTCCGCCGAGCCCACCGACGTACGCCTCGATCCGAAAGACTGGGTGCTGCGCTGGAACCAGAATCCCGACATCGCCACCGCGGTGCCGCAGCTGACACAGGCCCGCCTCTCGCTCTTGCCCAACGTTCCCAATCCCTTCAATCCCAGCACGCGCTTGCGCTTCACCCTTCCGGGGCAGCTGCCCGTCCAACTGCGGATTGTGGATGCCCGCGGGCGCGTCGTGCGGAGCTTTCCCACCGAATCGATGACGCAGGGCGAGCACGAACTCGTCTGGCAGGGCCGCGATGACCGCGGGAATCCGGTGGCTTCGGGAGTCTATACCGTGGTGCTGCAGGGAGCAGAGCAGTCCGCCGCGCAGAGAATCACCCTGGTCAAGTAGCCAGAAGCTACCCCAAGCTTCGGGAGGGGGTGCGGGCCGGCCAACTGTGTCGAGTTCATGCCCCAGTGGACTCGACCAATGACCTGACTTGGGGGGTGCCGGCTGAACACCCGAGGTGTCCGTCGAACGAGGGCCCCCTTCCGTCTGGCGCTCTGACAGGGATCGACCCTGAAGCTTGTCCGTGCACTTCAGCCGGACCCGCACCCAATCCAACCCGATTGCAGCGGAGGGAACTGTGGAGACGAACGGTCCCTGAGAGGGTCACCCCTCCCGTTCGCCTCCCAGATTCCCACCTGGGGCCGCGTGAGGGATGACGCCGAGGGCCGGATCATGCAAACGACTCCAACGAGAACCGGCGCAGGGAGCAGAGCCAACGCGGAACCCAAGCAATCAACTCCTGAAGAGCTGCGCGACGAGTGGCGTGACGCCTCACAACAGGCACACGCACGGCCCCACTCTTCAGAGTTCGCGAGTCTCTAGGGAAATTTCGGGCCTGGGGCGAGACTCAGGGCACCTGGTCAACCGAGCAGTCTCGCGACATCGCGCCTCGTGAAACTTCCGGCCTTCGAAAAGGCCAGACTCGCTTCGATGGACAAAGACGTCGCCGGTGACTCGGGTGGGGAACGCTCCAGGTCCGCTTGGGTGTGTGGCGAGTGGTGCAAACGCGGGGCTTGGAGTCCCCTCGTCTCCGTGGAGGGAATGGTTTGGCAGACGAGCAGTGGATAGACAAACAAGTCTACTTCACCATGCGCTCCTACTGGCAAGCTACGAAGGGCTACTCGTGGGCGTCAACCCCCCCAGGCGATTCTAGCGTAGCTGGCGGGCGAGCCACTCGGAGCTCAGCCGCAGCGCCTCTTCAAGGGCAGGCGTGGTGCCGGCGAAAGGGTGGACGGCGTTGAAGGTGTGGCCCGCGCCCTGGATTTTCACCATGCGACAGTGTTCGCTCTCGGGACGGCCCGCGCGCAGCGCTTCCGCGTTGCTCGGATCGACGGCGAGGTCCTTTTCCGCCTGCACGATGAGATGGGCGGCCCGCATCGACTGCACCGCCGCCGCCAGATCGTAGCGCTGCGCGTTGGCGCGCGCGTCCTGCACCAGCTCGAACCCGACCGCCATGCGCTGCTGAGTTCTGGAGTTCACGAACTCCATTCTGCCCTTCTCTTCCCATTCCTTCAGCTGACGTTCGCTGTAGTGCAGCGCGCTCGAGATGCCGTTCCAAGTGACGAGCGCGGTGATGGTGGGATCCTCGTTGGCAACCACGATGGCGCTCAGTGCTCCCCGGCTGTGCGCGAGAAGACCGAGATTGGATCGACGCGCAGCGGCACTGAGCGGCGCTTCCGCGCGCAACCAGGCCACGACGCGCTGCAAGTCGTCGATTTCGTGTGCGTAGGTATTGCGCTCGAAGAGATCCAGGCGGTCGAATTCTCCCGGGCGTTCGCCGACGCCGTTGAGGGAGAAGTCGAAGCACGCGCTGGCGAATCCATCGGACGCGAGCGAGCGCCCCAGGTGCGGGAAGAAGCCCCAGTCCTTGAAACCCTTGAAGCCATGCACGATGACGACGATGCCCCGCGGCTCCCCTTCGGCCGGTAGGCGCAAGTCCACACGCAGGGCCAGTCCCTCACTACTCTTCAGTTCGTGCTGGCTCTCCTTCAGCTTCATCCCTACCATCCTTTCGCCAATTCGCGGAAATCCATTTCGAATGAGAAAGATACTCGATGCGATCGACTTCCACTCCCCAGGCCATGTTCTTCGATCTGGACGGAACCCTGGTGGATTCCCGGCGCGCCATCGTGCGCGCGGTCGCTCAGGGCGTGCAGACGGTGCTGCAGCGGCACGAGATCACGGGCCAGTCGCCCGACGAACACGCCATCATGGATGCCATGGGGCTCCCCCCGGTCGAATACTACCGCCGTATCCTTCCCCCTGAGCTTGCGCATCTGGCCCAAGAGGTCAAGGAGAGCGCCACCGCGACCGAGGTCGAAGTCCTGGCCAAAGGCGAGGGCAAGTTGTATCCCGCCGTGGAAGAGACCCTGAGGGAGCTGCGCGCGAGCGGAGTCCGGCTGGCCATCGTGAGCAATGCGCAAGAGCCCTATTTTCGCGCCTGCTTGCGCTACCTGGGTCTCTCCGCTCTCGTCGAACATGCCGAATGTCACGAAGAACTCCCCGAAGGAGTCGAAGGCGGTAAGCCGGTGCTTCTGCGCCGCGCGTTGCAAGCGCTGAGAGTGGAAGCGAAAAGCGGCGTGATGGTCGGCGACCGACGCGAGGACATCGCAGCCGGCCGAGAGTTGGGGTGTCGAACTGTCGGCTTGAGCTACGGCTTCGCCCGCGAGGGAGAACTGGCGCAGGCCGACCACCTCTTCGGAGAGTTTCGACGCCTTCTGGAACTGCTCGACTGAAAGCGCACGCTCAGGCCACACCGAGGTGCTCGCGCAAGCGCTCCAGTCCCTCCGCGGCGGGGCCCTCGAAGCTGCCCTGCGCGCGCTGCGCCTGACCCCCTCCCTTGCCACCCAAGAGCTGCAGCCCCTGGCTCAAGAGTTTCCCGCAGTGCAGGAAGTCCAGCCCCTCTCCGCGCGCGAGCAGCACGCGCGTGCGCTCCCCCTGGGGCGCGGCCAGCAGCAGCAGCAGATCGTCTTCCTCGCTCAAGGCGTTGGCGACTTCGCTGAGCGCGCCGGCCAGAGACACAGGGAGAACGCGCGTCAGTACCCTGAGCGGAGTGCTTTCGAGTTGGCGTGGTTGGGCTTGCGCCAGCCAGCTTCGGGCGCTGAGAGCCGCCAGCTGTGCCGCCAATTCCGCGGCCTGCTTGGTCTTGGACTTGGCTTCCTCGCGCAGACCCTCGACCACCGCCTCCAGTTCGGCGTCGCCGGTGGTCAGAAGCCGTCCCAGGCGAGCCACCAGCCGATCGCGCGAGCGCCGGTAATCCTGCGCGCGTCGTCCGCAGAGGAAGTGAAGGCGGATCCCGCCGCGCACCTTCTCCTTTCCCGTGATCGCGATGAGCCCGATCTCCGCCGTGTTGGCGCAATGGGTCCCGCCACAGGCATTGCGATCGAAGCCCTCGATCTCGATCACGCGCAGCTCGTTCTGTCCGGGGGGAATCTTGCCGCGGTCGATGCTGTCGGCATCGGCTGGATCGCGAAAGCGCACGCGCACCGTTCGCGCCTCTTGCACCACCCGGTTCGCCGCGTCTTCCACGGCATCCAGAGTGTCGAATTCGAGATCCTCTTGAAGCTCCAGGTCCAGGGTGTTCCCGCTCTCTCCCAGACGAGAACTCACGGTGCTCAATCCCAGCATGTTCTCGATGGTGCGCGAGAGGACGTGCTGTCCGGTGTGCTGCTGGCGGTGACTCGCCCGACGTTCTTCATCCACTTCCCCCTGCACGCGCATGCCGACTTTCCACTCGGGCCGGCCCGCGATGAAATGGATGAGCTCCCCCTCCTCCTCCTGCACGTCCACCACTTCCACCCCGTCCAGGGTGCCGCGATCGGCCATCTGCCCGCCACTCTCGGGATAGAAGTAGCTACCGTCGAGACGAACCCGCGACAGCCCCTGCGCGGCGGATTCGAGCCCGGTGAGCGTGGCCTCGAAGCGGCAGCGGTAGGAATCGCGATAATAGAGTCGTTCGGTCATGGGCCTTGCATCCTTCCCTCGACGAGATCCCCGGGCGGGGGCGCCGCAGGCCCCAACTGCCCCTGAAGCCTCTACTATAGGCCATAGAGCGCATTCTGGCTTGATCTGGCTGCGCAGCTTGCTTAGACTGAAAGCAAGCGTGGAGAAAGAGGTCTTGGGCTCGCCTTTTGTTGATATTGATTTGCAATTTCAATTGTACTAGGCTAGCTTGAGATCGCTCAGGGGGAGACGGCACGGGGCGCTCAGCTCCCCGGGCCCTTACGCGGAGGATTGGCGGCACCATGACCCTCGACCAACTCAAACCAGGAGAACGCGGCGTCGTGACGGGCTGGACACGGGACGAACCCCCGAGTCGGCTCCTGGAGATGGGTCTGCTGCAAGGCACCCTGCTGGAGATCATCCGTCTCGCCCCCCTCGGCGACCCGATCGACATCCGTATTCGTGGCTACCACCTCTCTCTGCGCAAACACGAGGCCGGACTCGTCGAAGTGCAACCTGTCTGAGATTTCCATGCGTTGGACAGCCGGCGGTACCGCCCCCACCCTTTCAGCAGCAGCCAAGGCAGCGCGTCTCGTCGCTCTGGCCGGCAATCCCAACGTGGGCAAGACCACCGTCTTCAACCAGCTCACGGGGCTCCGCCAGAAAGTCGGCAACTACCCCGGTGTCACCGTGGAGCGCAAAGTCGGCCAGGTCGCGACCGGAGGCTCGCGCGCGGTCCAGATCGTGGACGTCCCCGGGACCTACAGCCTGAATCCACGCTCTCTGGATGAGGAAATCGCCTACCGGGTGCTGGTGGGGGAAATGCAGGGACAGGAACGTCCCGACTTGGTCGTCTGCGTGGTGGACGCCGGCAACCTCGAGCGCAATCTCTATTTGACCAGCCAGGTTCTGGACCTGGGAATCCCCACCATCATCGCCCTCAACATGACCGACTCCTCCGAGCGCGAGGGCGTCTTCGTCGATGCAGGAGCTCTCTCGCGTGAACTCGGGGTGCCGGTCTATCCTCTGGCCGCGAGTAGCGGCAAGGGGATCGAGGCCCTCAAGCAAGGGCTCTGCGCCGAACTTCCCAGCGTCCCGCCGCGGCGCTGGAAGATGCCGGCCGCGTTGCAGAAGGAAGTCGATCACCTGGCGCAGCGTCTTTCGGTCGACGTGCCCCAGCTCTCGGCCTCGATGCGTTTCGCGGATGCCCTCAGGGCCTTGGCCAACACCACGGCGCCCCGCTTCGAGACTCACCATTCCGCCGAGTTTTGGCAGGAAGTCGATGCCGCGCGGGAACGCCTGCGGGCGCAGGGCACGCTCTACGAGCAGGAGGAGATCATCGCGCGCTACCAGTGGATCACTCCTTTGGCCGAGCGCGTGGTACAGATCCGACGGAAAGACGGTCACCGCAGCGTGAGCGAAAGAATCGACTCCGTCCTGACGCACCGCTACCTCGGGCCCGCGTTCTTTCTGGCGGTTCTGCTCGTGGTCTTCCAGGCGGTATTCAGCTGGGCCGCGCCCTTCATGAACTGGATCGAGGGCGGGATGAGCTGGCTGTCCGCGCTGGCCGCGAATCATCTGCCGCCGGGACTCGTGCGCGGTTTGGTCATCGATGGAGTGCTCGCGGGCGTGGGTGGCGTTCTGGTCTTCTTGCCGCAGATTCTGCTGCTCTTTTTCTTCCTGGGTCTCTTGGAGGACACCGGGTACATGGCCCGCGTCGCCTTCATCATGGACCGCCCCATGCGCAAAGTGGGCCTCAGCGGCCGCTCGGTGGTGCCACTGATCTCCTCCTACGCCTGCGCGGTGCCGGGGATCATGGCCACGCGCACCATGGACAGCCAGCGCGACCGTCTGGTCACCATGATGGTCGCTCCCTTCATGACCTGCAGCGCGCGATTGCCGGTCTACGCGCTGGTGATTTCCGCCTTCGTCCCCGCAACCGGACACTTCGGCTTCGTCAGCTACCAGGCCCTCACTCTGATGACTCTGTACCTTTTGGGGACGGGGATGGCGGTGCTCGCGGCCGCGTTCCTGCGCAATCGCCTCATCAAGGGCTCCTCCTCCACTTTCGTGATGGAGCTGCCCTCTTACCATCGGCCCCGGCTGCGTGACGTCGCCTGGCGCATGTCCGAGCGCGCCAAGATCTTCCTGACCCGGGCGGGGACCATCATTCTTGCCGTGAGCATCGTCCTCTGGTTCTTGGCCGCCTTCCCGCAAACGAAGAGCGACGCGCCGAACGCTCAGGTCGATTCCAGCACCCAGCTCGCGAATTCCTACATGGGTCGCGCCGGCCACCTCTGGGAACCCATGCTGAAGCCGCTCGGCTTCGACTGGAAGATCGGCGTGGCGCTGCTCTCCTCCTTCGCCGCGCGCGAGGTGGTGGTGAGCGCTCTGGGCACCATCTACAGCGTGGGTGACTCCTCGAATGACGTGTCGTCCTTGAAGGAGCGCCTCAAAGCAGACACCTATCCCGACGGCACGCGCGTGTGGTCCCCCCTGGTCGCGGCCAGCCTGTTGATGTTCTTCGTGCTGGCCTGCCAGTGCATGTCGACCCTGGCGGTGGTGAAGCGGGAGACGAATAGCTGGCGGTGGCCGATCTTCATGTGGACCTACATGTTCGCTCTGGCCTGGATCGCATCCTTCGCGGTCTACCAGGGCGGGCTTCTTCTCGGTTGGGGGTGAAGCGGATGAACGTCCTTCAGTACATCATCGTGATCCCTCTGGTGATCCTGGCGCTGCTCTACGCCGCGCGTCACGTGCTGCGCCAGTTCAATGCCGCCGATGAAGATTTCAGCGAGGGTGGCGGCGGGTGTTCGAATTGCGCCGCGAATCCGATCTCACGCAAACGGAAGAGGGGCCATCCCTCACACGGCCACTCGAGTTAAAGCCGGAGAAATCCGCGCCAAAATCTCGTAGTGAATCGTGCCCGCCCATTCCGCCAGCGTCTCGGCCGCCAGCGTCTCCCCGTTTTGACTCCCCAAGAGAACCGCTTCCTCTCCCAGCTGAACCGTGGAGAGGTGCGTGACGTCGACCATCATCAGATTCATGCAGATGCGACCGCGCACGGGGCAGCGTTTGCCCTGCACGAGCACGTGAGCGCGGCCCGACATGTTCCGTGAATAACCATCCGCATAGCCAACGGGAAGCAGGGCCAATCGGGTTTCGACCTCGGCTTTGTCGGTGCAGCCGTAGCCGATGTAACTTCCCGCCGGCACCGTCTTGAGCTGCGCCACTCTGGCCTTCCAGCTGAGGGCGGGTTTGATGTCCAGCTCTTGAGCCGAGCTTCCCTTGCGAGCCGAGACCAGAGTGGGCGAGCTGGGCCAGTAGCCGTAGGCCGCGATTCCGATGCGCGCGAGATCCATGAAGCGCGAGGGAAAGAGGATCGCGGCCGCGCTGCAGCTCATGTGGACCGACTGTGGATGGAGTCCTGCGCGTTCGATTTCAGCCAGGATCTCCTCGAAGACGCGCGATTGCTCCTCGGCGTAACTGTGGTCGGTGGTATCCTCGATGTTGGCGTAGTGACTGTGAACTCCAGCGAGTTCGAGCCCCGCCTCACGCTTGATCACGGCAAGACATTCCGCCAACTCGCCACGCGTCACGCCCTGCCGCCAGGTTCCCGTTTCCACTTTGAGGTGCAGCTTGGCGGGATATCCGATCTTCGCCGCCGCCGCGGCGAGCTCCCGTAGACGCTGTGCGTCGTAGACCGTCAGGTTGAAACCGGCCTCGATTGCCCCCTGCAGTTCCTGGTCGCCCAGAGGTCCCAAAATCAGGATGCGCTGGCCGAGGGCCAGCTTGGCCAGGCGGCAGGCTTCGTCGAAGGAATGCACGCAGAACCAGGACGCTCCCCCGGCGGCGAAAGCGCGCGCGGCGAGCTCGAGCTCATGGCCGTAGGCGTTGCTCTTGACCACGGGCGCCAAGGCGGTGCTCGCAGGAAGGTGTTTGGCGAAGGCGCGCAGGTTCCTCGTCAGGACCTCGGTCTTTACCTCGACCCACTGCAGTCCCTTGCTCGCGGACATCCGTGTCTCCTCGCCTCTGCGCTGCGTCAATTTTCGGGGGGGGGCGTGCCCTCGAGATAGCCGTAGAGCTCGTGGCGATGCCGGAGAAGTTTGAAGCCCAATTTGCGGGCCAGGTTTTCCTGCAGCTCTTCGATCTCATCGCTGCGGAACTCGATGATCTTGCCGGTCCTCTGGCAGATCATGTGATCGTGATGTTCCAGCCCGCGCGTCTCGTAGCGCGTGCGGCCGCCCTCGAAACTCCGGCTGGCAGCGAGCCCGGAATCGACCAGAAGCTTCAGAGTTCGGTAGACCGTGGCGTAGCCGATCTGCGGATCGCGGCGTTTCACCTCGGCGAGCAAATCGTCGACGCTGACGTGACCCTCGAGCTTGGAGAAAACCTCGACGATGAGGTCGCGCTGCCGGGTGGATTTCAGCTGCTCACGCGCGAGGTACTTGCGGAAGGCGCTGGGGAGACTCTCCGCCGAACGGCGCTCGAAGGAAGCGGGAACGGATCCCTGGTCGCTGAACGGACGTCCGCCGAGAGAATCCTTTCCCGCCTCCGGGTTGTAGCGGCACGGCCGGCCCGCCGCGACTTCCTGACAGACCCCGTAGAGTTCGTGGCAATGACTTTCCAGATGAAACCCGGCCTTACTGGCCACTTCCTCCTGCAGCTTCTCGACCTCGGGCAACTTGAATTCGATGACCAGGCCGCACTCGGTGCAGATCAGGTGGTCGTGATGCTCCGGGCTGCGAACTTCGTAACGACTCTCGCCATCCCCGAAGTGACGCACGCTGGCCAGTCCCGATTCCACGAGAAGCTTGAGCGTGCGGTACACCGTCGCGTAGCCGATGCCCTTTTCCGTGCGGCTGACTTGCTTCAGCAGATCCTCGACACTGGCGTGTCCTTCCATGCGCGCGAAGACGCCCACGATCGCCTCGCGCTGACGCGTGCACTTCAGGTTCTCGCGCAGGAGGTAGGCGCGGAATTCTTCGACCAGTGCGGAGGAATTCCGCACGGGAGAGGACTTTGTATCGTCCATGACCAAGCCTCCCCCGGAGGAGAATCGGAGGGCGCCCTCAGGAATTGAAAATGACTATCAATGCCGAAACTAGGTGAGGCTCAGGGGGCTGTCAAGCGGTGGCGGAGCTGGGCGCGTCGAGGCTGGTGAACTGGGCTTCCTTCCCGTCGTGCTCGATGAGGACGGGTTTGTCCTGGTAGACGCTCTCGATGCAAACCGGCTTGCCCCACAGGGAACAGAGATTGGCCAGGGTGGCCTTGGCGTACTCGATGTCCAGGGGGATGCCCTCGTAGGTGTGCTTCAGGTACAGAATGCCGTGGCCCTTGTAATCGGCGTCTACGATCGAAATGAGGGGATGCCCGCCGTTGGTGAGCTGGGCCAGCAGCTGCCGTTTGATCTTGGCGAATTCCCGGCTCGCGATCACGTACTGGTCCGTCTCGAGGTCGTAGCGGTAGATGAACATGCGGTTCTCTTGGGCGAACTCTTCGGTGAGGAAGGTGTCGATGAAGGTGACATCGTTGTGCACCGTGCGTACCTCGAAGATCTTCTGCCGTCCCTTTCCCGCTCCCGTGTCCCAGTTTTTACGCTCTTTGAAGTTCTCGCAATCCTCGTACTCGCTTCCGAAGCGGCCCTTGTTCCAGCGCTCCTCGATGTCGCGGTAGAGATAGAGGCCGAACTTGTACGGATTCAGCGAGCCGTTTCCGCCCATGGTGCCGCTGTGGTGGTCGGCGAAATCCACGATCTCCGCGTCGTTGAGCACTTTCTCGGTCATGATCCTGGAGTGCCAGTAGCTGGCCCATCCCTCGTTCATGATCTTGGTCTGCCATTGCGGGGCGAAGTAATAGGCCTCGTCGCGAATCATTCCCAGGATGTCGCGCTGCCAGCGGGTCAAGGGGGCGTGGTGGAGGAGGAAGAGCAGTACGTCGCGCTCGGGCGCTCCGGGAAGTGCTTGGCGGCGTCGCTCCTTCTCTTCCTGTGCGCGCCTCTGCGCTTTCCTCCGGCGCGCCGGCGCTGGCGTTGATGAAACTGTCCATGTAGGACTTGGCTTGGAAGCGCACGCGCGGGCCGCCTGGGTTCGGGCGCGGCTCGTCTCTCGATCGTCGTCGGCTGCGTGCTCGAGGAAGACGCGGAGTGGACGTCGATCAGGTCTCTCGAGGAGAGGCAGCGATCGAGAAACGCCTCGACCTCCTCGAGCCCGTAGCGGTCGATGTAGCGGCGGATGCGCGAGGCGTGGTTGGCCATGGTGTCGATCATCTGCCGGTCGGTGCGCGAGAACCAGACGTTGTTCTTGAAGAAGTCGCAGTGGCCGTAGACGTGGGCCATGACGAGCTTCTGGTCGACCAGCGTGATTGCCTTCATGAGGTAGGCGTAGCAGGGGTCGTTGTTGATGACCAGTCTCGTAGATCTTGCTGAGCCCGTAGGTGTGGCCCTTGCTGAGCTGCTCGTACTCCATGCCGAAGCGCCAGTGGGGATAGCGCATCGGGAATCCGCCGTAGCGACGCGACCTCGTTCATTTGGTCGACAGTCGAGCACCTCGAAGATCGATCTCGAAGAAGTCGAGCCCGTACTCGCGGGCGTACCACGCGATCTTCGCTTTCCAGCCCCTGGAGATCGTTCGCTCAAGCTCGCCAGGCCGGCTCACCTTCCCTTCCCGAGGAAGTCCTTGATGCTGTCGTAGATGTCGTCCTTGGGTCGATCTGTCGTGACCAGGTTGTCCGTCGTCCTGCAGATGTTCGTCGAGTCGCGCTTGAACTGCCCGAGCCGTATGGCGACGTCGACCTGGCCGTAGCTGAACTGGTTGACGGTCGGGCAGCAGCGGTGTCCTCGAGGAGCTGCAGGCATCGTCGGTGTCGCCGCCGCCCCAGTTGTCGCCGTCGGAGAAGTGGAACAGGATAGATGTTCCATTCGTCGGCGGGATAATCCTCGTCGATGATCTCGGCGCACATGGTGTAGGCGCTGCTGATCTTCGTCCCGCCCGCTCTCGCGAGTGTGGAAGAAGGTCTCGCGATCGACCTCGCGGGCCGCCGCGTCGTGGACGATGTAAGCGCGATCTCGCAGGTCCTTGGTACTGGCTGCGGAGCCAGGTGTCGATCCAGAAGGCTTCGATCCGGACGATCTCCTTCTGCTCGTCGCCCATCGAGCCCGACACGTCCATCATGTAGATGATGACCGCGTTGGACTGGCGGGCTGTTCGCACCTTCACCGAGCGGTAAGCTTGTCGCTCCTGATCGGAACGATCATCGGGATTGTCCGGGTCGTAGGTCCCGGTCATGATCTGGCGCTGCAGAGCCTCGCGGTAGCGTGCGTTTGAAGTGGCGCAGCGACTCGGGGCCCGACCGGCGGATGCCGCTGTAGCGGTAGCGTGGCCGCGTTGATGTTGCTTCGCCCTGCGGCTCGATGCGGGGCAGCTCGAGCTCCTCGCCGAGGATCTTGGCCAGCTCGTCGATGCTGACGTCGACTTCGAGCATGTGCTGGCCCGGCTCTTCTCCGGCAGTGCCCTGGCCCTCGCCCTCGCTGTCCCGGCGATACGGGTCTTCGCCCTCGGCTGCCCTCGCCGACGCCGATCCCGGCCTGGTTCTTGCGCCGTAGCGGAAGCGGGGGATGTCGATCCGCGGAACGGGGATGGAGATCCGGCCTTGCCCTGGCGGCCGATCAACTCGCCCGTGCGTGATGTAGCGGCGCAAGTTCTCCTTGATCCGCCCGCGGACGATGTCCTGGAAACGGTGGAGATCACGATCGATGCGGCTGATCTGCATCCCGGCCGCCTTCGCTAGTCGGACTCTTCCTGGACGTCGCCTCGGGCGAAGATGGTCGCCACGTAGTTGAGCACGTCGGTGGCGCAGATGTCGCTGTAGCCGAAGTTGCTTGATCAGGCGCTGCTTGACGACGTCGATCTTCTCTTGCGTTTCCTCGTCCACCACGCTGGTGACCAGGTTCTTGAGCTTGATCGTGTCCCGCTGGTCCTCGAAGAGCTTGAGTTCGAGGGCCTTCTGCAGGCGGGCGTTGGTGCTTGTACTTGAACTTCTTGCCGTCGAGCGCGAGGGCGCCGATGTAGTTCATGATCTCCTGGCGGAAGTCGTCCTTGCGGCTCTCGGGGATGTCGATCTTCTCCTCGATCGACGCGCATCAGCCGCTCATCCGGCTCCTCGTCCTGGCCGGTGTACTTGTTGCGCACCTTCTCCCGCTGGGTGTAGGCCTGGACGTTCTCGATGTAGTTCGCGGCAGAGGCGCTTGATGGCGTCCTCGTCGGCGCTGATCGCCCGCTGGACCTCGCTCTTGACGATGTCCTCGTACTCCTCGCTTGACCATGACCGAGCAGGTCCGCGTAGCGCTTCTTCTGTTCCTCGTCGGTGATCAGCGAGTGGTGCTACAGGCCCGACTCGAGCTCGTTCAGCACCATGAACGGGTTGATGGCAGTCCTGCCGTGCCGGTCGCTGACCAGGGCGTTGGAGATCTTGTCCTGGATGTAGCGCGGGCTGATGCCCTCCATGCCCTCGCGGTGGCTTCCTTGCGCAGCTCCTTGACGTGTCCTCGGTGAAGCCGGGGAGCACTTGCCGTTGTAGAGCTTGAGCTTCTGCATGAGCGAGAGCCCCGCCTTCTTCGGCTCCTCCAGCCGGGTGAGCACGGCCCACATCGCGGCCATCTCGAGCGTGTGCGGCGCGATGTGGATGCCGCGCGACCTTTTCGTCGTTGAAGTCCTTGCTCGTAGATCTTGATCTCGTCGTCGAGCTTGATGATGTAGGGCACGTCGATCTTGATCGTGCGGTCGCGGAAGCGCCTCCATCAATTCGTTGTTCTGAGCTTGCGATACTCCGGCTCGTTGGTGTGCCCGATGATGACCTCGTCGATGTCGGTCTGGGCGAACTTCTTGGGCTTGATCGTGTGCTCCTGCGAGGCGCCGAGCAGGTCGTAGAGGAACGCGACATCCAGCTTGAGCACCTCGATGAACTCGACGATGCCGCGGTTGGCGATGTTGAATTCGCCGTCGAAATTGAACGCGCGCGGGTCGGAGTCGCAGCCGTACTCGGCGATCTTGCGGTAGTTGATGTCGCCGGTGAGCTCGGTCGAGTCCTGGTTCTTTTCGTCCTTGGGCTGGAAGGTGCCGATGCCGATGCGGTCCTTTTCGGTCAGGATGAGGCGCCGCACCCGCACGTGGTCGATCACTTTGCGTCCAGTCGCCGTCGTGATGCTCCATGAGGAGTCGTCGAAGGTCTTGCGGCAGACGGGGCAAAGATCGCCCTCGCAACGCAGCGGATAGGCGCTCGGGCAGAGTCGCCGTTGAGCTTGTGCACGACATCTTCGCGGTCCTGCACCGGAATCAGCTGCAGCGGTTCCTCGTGCATCGGGCAGGCGAAGCCCTGTTCCTCCATGCCGGGCACGTCCTCGAGATCCCAGTAGAACGTGAAGATCGTCCCCTCGGGCTTGCGGCTGTAGTGCTCGACGCCGCTGCTTCAAGAGCCGCACGATCGTGCTACTTCGCCGAGCCCACGGGACCGTGCAGCAGGATCACGCGCTTCTCGGTGCCGTAACCGTAGGCCGCCGACTTGAAGACGTTCACCAGCTTCATGAGCGGGATGTCGAGCCCGAAGACCGCATCCTGTCCGCCCTGGAAGGGATCGTTGAAGAAGTTGTAGTGCGTGATCTTCTTCTTGTACTCGGTGTACTCGTCGCTTCCGTAGCTGATGATCATGTCGTAGAGCCGCTGGTAGGCGCTACGGATGACCTTGGGATCCTTGTGAACTATGGCGAGGTAGTCCTCGAAGGATCCTTCCCAGTGTTGCTCGCGATAGGCCTGAGTATTCTGAAGACTCTCGATGTATTGGGTCCATGAACCGCTTGGCGCTGCCATCGTGCTCTCCCGCAATTGGGGCTCTTGGCTGGAAGATCGTGTACAGCATGGGCTGCAATCTCCATACCAAGCTCAAGGGTCGTGTCAACTGATGTGATAGCAGGCCGTTGCGTTCGTAGACTTGCAACGGCATGGAGAGGAACTCGCCGCTGACATCCTCAACTTAGCCATGGTATGCGGGGGGCGTCAAGCAGACCGCGGGGCGCCGCGAGGGAGCAAAAGCGCCGCAATTCAGCGCAGAATCTGCAGGCGCGCGGCCTCGGAGTCGCTGGCGGCCACGGTCCACAGACCCTTGCCGTCCCAGCTGAGGCTCACGAATTCTCCGGGCCGGTAGAACGCGTCCTTGGCGATGACGGCATCACGCCGACCGGTGGTTCCCGAGAGCCGGTAGAGCCGGCCGGTACTGGCGTCGGCCGACCAGAAGTGATAGCCGTCGTAGGCCAGCCCGGTGGGATAGAAAGCGGGCGCCGAGACCTTCTTGGAGACGCGGCCCTCTTCGGTGTCCACCCGCAGGATGTTGCGCGCGTCGCAGTCGACCACCCACAGGTAGAGTCCGTCATAGGCGATACCCCCGGGATGATGACCGGGGGCGGCAAGCGTGGCGAGAACCTTGCCGCTGCCCGGCGAAATCTGATAGATCCCGCTGCTCACCCCCAAGAGGCTGCCGCTGCTCCACCAGTTCTCACCATCGGAAGCCAGGCCAGTTTCGAACTCGTCGGACTGGGTGCTCAGGACGCGTAGATTTCCCGAAGAGGCCTGCCAGCGCATCAGACTGGCCTGAAAGCTGGAATCGGGAGCGGAGAGTCCCCGATTCGAGGTGGCCAGGAGCACGACCGAATCCTGCTCGAAGAGCAGACCCCGCACCCCATCGGTGGGCAGCGGAAGCCGTGCATCCACCACGGCGTCGATTTCCGGCAGGGATTGCAGATCCACCGCGACGGCGGAGCCCACAAGCCCCAGCACGAGCAAAGAAGCGCCCGCGAGGATGCGCGCATTCCGGAGCTTCACGACGGGTTCAAACCTCGAAAGGAAGGAGATGGAGGATCTTTGCGAAGGGTGAGGCACACGCTAGCTCAGAACTCACGGCGTGTCGACGCGATTCTCCCGGCGGAGAAGCGGGGAGGAGACACGAACGCCGGGCCTCGAAAAGAGACCCGGCGCACGGTAGCACAACGATTATCGCGATCCAACGGATGGCAGTCGCACGATGTCCTTACTGGCGAAGCGGTGAAAGCCCCTCGTATTCCTGACACACCTCCAGCCGCCCCCGCCAGTAAGTAGGCTCGTTTGCCTATCCGAGGCTTACCAATAGGCATATTGCATGCCAGCTACTGATCCAATTGGGGGGCGGGAGCGTCCTTGTAAGCCTTTGGTAGTTTTACAGTTACAAAAACAACCCAAGGTCATCCCAGGGTTCAAAAAACTACACCATCAAAGAATTTTATATTTCAGCAAATATTTTTACGACTTGGGGACAAAGTCTAAAGCTCGGAATGGCCGGTTTCATCCGAAGTGGTGGCCGATTCGAACTCGACGGTGTCGATGACCTCGCCGTCGTAGAGCAGGCGATCGGGGTCGCCCTTGAGGAGAATGCGGACGCGCGTGGACTCGTTCTTCTGCAGAGCGTCGATGACGCCCGTGATGAGGTCCTTCCCCGACTGCACCGTGAGCTCGATGGGCTTGTCGGTGGTCACTTGCAGCACTTGCGTGCCGAGATTGAGTTCGTGGGTCCCCGCATCCAGCGTGGTCTTGATGGCCCATTTGGCCTGCGCCGGCGTCAGCGCGACAACGGTGAAGAGTGCGACGAAGAGGAGAAGTACGGCGATAGAGCCTTTGCGGAACATGGAAACCCTCCTCCTGGGGTCGTTGGCAGGGTGCTCCCAGCCTTGGGTATCATACGATTCTTTGGTCGCCGAGGGAACCCCTTTTCTGGCTCGTTTTCGGCCAGCGGCGATCCTCGAACTAGGCCCGCGCGCGCTTCTGGCGCAGGATCGCTCCTTCTTCGCCTTCGCCACTGAGGGCGGCATAGCGGCGTAAACGACTGTAGAGCGTGGGCTTGGTGATTCCCAGCAGACGCGCCGCTTTCGTCTTGTTTCCGACGGCCTGCACCAGCTCCCAGGCGATTTGCAGCTCGAGACGCGGCATCAGAGGCCTCTGTTCGGAGTAATCCTCGCTCTCGATCAGGCCACGAACGGTGTCCTCGAGCTTGGGACGGCGGTGCATGCGCAGTCCCTTGGCGCCCAGCCGCGGCAAATCCTCCACCCGCAGAAGATCGCGGCTCGCGAACACGATCGCCTTTTTGATGACGTTCTCCAACTCGCGGATGTTGCCCGGCCAATCGTAGTTCGTGAGCCGGTCGATGGCCTCTTCGGTGATCCCCCGCACCGGGCGCCGAAATTCGCTGGAGAACGAGAGCAGGAAATGGTGGACCAGCGGCCGGATGTCCTCGCGCCGTTCGCGCAGCGGTGGCAAGCGAATGGAAATGACGTTGAGCCGGTAGAAAAGATCCATCCGGAAGCGCCCCTGCTCCACTTCCTCGGTCAGGTCCCGGTTCGTGGCGGCGATGACCCGCACGTCGCTGCTGATGTTCTTGCTGCCCCCCACGCGCGTGAAGGTCTTGTCCTGCAACACGCGCAACAACTTGGCCTGCATGGCCAGGGGCATCTCTGCGATCTCGTCGAGAAACACGCTTCCGCCGTGGGCGCGTTCGAAGAGACCGATGCGCCGATCGATGGCCGAGGTGAAGGCGCCCTTCTCGTGTCCAAAGAGCTCGCTCTCCAGGAGAGTGGGAGGAATCGACGCGCAGTTGACCGCCACCATTTCTTTTTTGGTTCTGGGGCCCGCGTTGTGGATGGCGCGCGCCACGAGGTCCTTCCCGGTACCGTTCTCTCCGAGAATCAGGATGGTGACGTCGTTTCCCTTGACCATTTCGATCATGCGCAACACTTCGCGGATCTCCGGACTGTTCCCGATGATGCCGTAGGTGGCGCCCGGCTGTTCCTTCTCTTCGCTGGCGAAGGACTCCTCGGGGACTTGGGTCGCGGCCTGCCGTCCCGCCAGACTCAGGATGCCGGCCACCGTGAGCAGGAAAGCGAGTTCGCCTTCGTCGAGCGGACGATCGCGCTTCACGCAGAGCCAACCGACGTCCGCGCCACGCACTCGCACTCCGGTGAAGGGCCGCGTCTGGAAGCTCGTTGCCGTCCGGCCCGCTTTCGTCTTGGACACCAGCTCCTGCAGCTTGCTGGGCGCCGCCTGTTCGCTGACTTTTCCGCGCACCAGAGCGAGCGAACGCTGCCGCGGAGTGCGCATCCAGTGCACCTCCGGGGCGGCCAGGACCGCAGCCACCATACGGAGAACCGCGCCGGGGCGACCCGCTTCGAGATCGCCTCCCGGCCCCAAGAGTTCGGCGAGCGTCTCCAGCTTGTGATCGGTGGCGGCGGGCGCGGGACTGCCGATGAAGCTTTCCTCCAGCCGCCCCTCCAGTTCGTGAAAGAAGGCGGGCAGACGGTGGATCTCGTGACGCATCGCCAGCTCGCGCGCCTCCTGGAAGCTCACCCGCGCTTCGGACTTGTGACCCGATTCCCACTCGAGTTCCGCGCGGCGAGCAAGGCAGTCGAGTTGTAGGTCGTAACGCCGCATGCCGCCGAAGCTCCGCGCCGCCTTGTTCAAGACTCCGCGCGCTTCCTGATGTGCGCCGTCGGCCCGGAGAATCTCGGACTGGAAGACCTGCAGCATCGAGGCCTCGTAGAGCGAGGGAACCGTGGTCAACAGTTCGCGCGCCTCCTCCAGCCTCTGTTTGGCCTCCTTCAAGTTCTTCAGCTTCAACATCAGCCCCACGATGCGCCGGAGGGTGGCCAAACGCTCGGTCTCGTAGTTTTGGGCCCGGCACAGTTCCAGATCCCGCAGGAGAAGATCCCGCGCCTCCTGGTAGTGTCCCTCGCCCATGGCCGCTTCGCCGAGCAAGCCGTGCGCTTCGGCTTCCATTTGCCGGTGACGGTAGCGGCGCGCGACGTGGAGGCATTCCGCGGCACAGGCGCGCGCGCGCTGATACTCCCGTTGATCGATCGCGAGCAGACCCAGATTGAGTTGGGTCACCGCGACGCCGAGGGTGTCGCCCGCCTTCACCTTGGCTTCGAGACTTCGTTTCAGACAGCGCTCCGCCTCGGACAGTCGGCCCAAACTGCGGTAGGTGAGCGAGAGGTTGTTGTAACTGCGCGCGACGCCCATTGCGTCACCAACTTGTTCGCGCAGCACCAGCGCGCGCTGCAAATTGATGAGGCTCTGCGCGTAATTGCTCTCCTCGTATTGGACCACTCCGAGCTGATTGTAGGCGCGCGCGACTTCGTGCGGATAGCTCTCCCCGTCCAGGATCTTCAGCACGAGTTCGCAGTAGTTGGCGGCTTCGCGAGTGCGCCCCAACTTCAGCAGCGCCCACGAGATGTCGAGATAGAGCCTGGCGCGGAGATGGGTGGGGAGATCTTCTCCGTAGCGTTCCAGCGCCCCCGCGATGAGAGTCTGGGTTTCGGTGTGGCGGTTGCGGTCGCGCGTGATCGCGCCCAGCTCCAGAGTGAGTTCCGCCGCCATCGGCACCAGCTGCCGGCCGGTCTGCCCCCCTTCGTCGGCGATGCCTTTCAGTCCACCCTTGAGCAGTTCCTCGGCGCGTGTCAATTCTCCCGCGCGACGGTGCAGACCGCCCATGACCAGCGCAGCCTTGGCCCGGTCCTCACTCTTGAGATTCGCGTCCTGCCCGGCGGCAAGAAGGCATTCGTAGACCGCGTACTGCAGAAAGGGATCGTCCAGGCGTTCGGCGAGAGCGACGAGCTGCCGCGCCAGCGCCGCTATTTTCGGCGAGTCGGTGGCCAGGGCGTGACGCAGCCGCAGCCAGAGACAGCCCGGACCGCCGCGGCCCGAGAGTTTCTCCAGGGAGGCCGCGAGCAATCTCTCCACCTCGGCCGCGCGCTCCGCGCTGCACTCCACTCTCGCTTGCGCGGGGAGCGCGAGCACGAGTTCCGCCACCGCGCCCACTTCGTCGACGAAGCCGTAAGAGAATTCCACCTGATCCTGCGCGAAGAGCTGAGTCGTGGCCGCGGCGAATTCTTCCTCGGATACCGAAAGCGTGAGCAGGAGCATGGAAGCGGCCAGCGGTCGCGCAGCTTGTTGCAGTGCCTCGAGAATTCTTCCCTGAAGGCTCGCGCTCTTTTCGATCGTGACCAGTTGCTTG
This sequence comes from Candidatus Krumholzibacteriota bacterium, assembly GCA_963806035.1. Taxonomy (GTDB): domain Bacteria; phylum Krumholzibacteriota; class Krumholzibacteriia; order JAJRXK01; family JAJRXK01; genus JAOZPE01. Next base: position 30,291 of record CAWDWO010000035.1, read on the forward strand.
GGCGGTTCGGGCAGCATCCACTCGAAGGCCTTGCCCTCGCGTCCCCGCCTCAAGTCATCCAGGTAGAGTCGCGCCGCTTCCTCCTTTTCGCCTTTGGGAACGAGGACCAGTAGAATCTCCGTTCCTCCCCAATAGCCCGCCCCTTTCAGGCGCTGCAAGCTCTCGGCGAAAGCGGGATAGCTGGCGAAGTCGCGCAAAACCACGAGAGGGCCACCGCTCTCTTCGCTGCCGCGGCCTCCACGACTCAGGGGCGAGGAGGCGTGCGGCCGGAGCACGACCTGCCTGCGCTCGGAAGTTTGCGCCCAGCTCAGCGCCAGCTGCTCGGCCTCTTCCCGCGCCCGGGCACTGCCCGACAAAATCAGGCATCCTCCTTCCTCGCGCGAAGATTCCAGAGCCTGCGCCAGGGGAGAGAGCGCGGCCGGCATCGGCGCATCGCTCTCCTCGGCCACCAGCGTCCGCTGCAGCTCGCTGATCTCCTCGCGCTCGCCGGCCTGGAGTCGCCCGCCCGCCATTTTCAGGTAGCGGCGGCACAGAGCCGAAAGCTCCTCGCGCAAATTCCACACTTCCTGCCGGCAAGAATTGGCATCGCGATGACGGTGCACTTGCGCCGGTGGAAGTACGTAAGAACTGGGCAAGAAGAAGGGGCCCTCCTCGTCGCGGTAGAGCGCGGAGAGCGAGAGGCGGCCGCCCGGGCAAGCTCCCTTCAGAAGCTCGTCGAGTCCCTCGAGGACCCCGCGCAAGTCCCGGATGGCCTGGCTGCCCTCGAAGGCCAGGAGCTGGATCTCCCAGGGATGGGCTTCGATCGGCGGCAGGAAGAAGTGCAGACTGTCGCGCGACTCGACCACGGCCAAGGGCGCCAGCTCACGGAACAGCTTCCCGGGCGCGAAGCTGGCCAAGCGCACTCTCATGGCGAGTTCGTGGTGACAATCGCCGCGCGTGCGCACGCTCAGAAGCGAGCCCAGGGAGTCGGCGGCCAGATCGCGGGCCAGGTCCAGGGCCAGGGCTTCGTCCTCGTGCAGCGGCAAAAGGCGTTGAAAGCGTTGGGCGATGAGGTTCTCGTTGTTCACGCGCGCATCCGTCCGCCGTGCTGAAGGGCTCAGAGTAGGGAAGAACTCCCCCTCACTCTACTCCAAGCGCAGGGCGGCCTTCAACCAGGCCCAGTAACATTATTTTCCGGAAGAATCGATACCGGTCGCGGAGGGCGCGGGGCGGGGACGCCAGCGCACCCCAAAGAGCCAGGCCCAGTCCATGGGGCGGTTCTCCGCGGGGCCGCTGGAGGCGCTGGCCCCCAGTTTCAGGCCCAGATCCGCCACGGGAAACCAGCTCAGCTCCCCTTCGAACCAGAAGCTCTCGGGGGCCCCCGCCAGGTCGTAGCGGAGCGAGAACTCCCCTCCCCAGCGCGGTCCCAGCGCATGCCAGGCCGCCATCAGGGAGCTGGCCGAGGGCCAGGAGCTGTCGGGACGGTCCAGCTCGGGCTGGTTCTGTGGAGGGGGTGAGACCCGGCGCGCCGTCCAGCCCAGCCAGCCCCGTCCGCCGGCGAAGCGCCCGACTGAGCCGCGCAGCCTGAGCCCGATGGAGGAGGCGTCGCTGGCCACGGGAAAGAGATTTTCGTCGCCCAGGGGCAGAGTCCCGTCCACGTCGATCGCAAAGCCCAGCGCCCCTTCGCCGCCCAGATGGGTGGAGAGGGCGACCCAGGCCGGTCCGCCTCCGTACTCGGCCCGTTGCTCGCGCGCCACCCCGGCATAGCTCACCCCACCGCCGACGGCCACGCGCCCGGCCAATTTTCGCCAGCCCTGCAGGCGATACCACTCGACGCGGGATTGGTCGACCAGGGTGTAGACCCGCAGCTGCAGATCCATCGGGGTGGACTGCTCGGGAAAGTCGAGGTTGTCCAGGGGGACTGGCGGCAGAAGTTGCTGCCGCGGAGGGGCCGCTGTCGCCATCCGCGCCGACAGGGCCAAGAGGAGCAGAGGCAGAAACAGGACCCGCGGCACCAGCTTCATCCTGTGTCCCGGCGGAAAGGGGCGACCGTACAGCGCGAGGAGATCAGCTCTCACCCATGATGAGTTGGATCTCGCCGTGCTCGCTGAAACGAATCCGGGCCGTGCGCCGGTTCCCGGGAAGATCCACGATCTGAAGCACCACACCATAGTCATTCCAACTGCGATGGTGGATGATATCGCCCACCGCATAGACGCGCGTGGAATCGTAGGGCACCGCCTTGCTGATGTCGATCTCCTCGAGGGGATCTTCGGTGGCGGTCTGTGAGTTCTCCTCCCCCGCCTCTTCCATGTGGGGAAGGATGCCCTTACAACGCGGACACTTCAGCCAGATGACTCCGTCTTCGCTGGTATCGCTGACCACCGTCATCTCGAGGTGATCTTTGCAAACCGAACAGTACTGGCGCATAGCAGTGCCCTGCTGTGGCATGGTGGATGATCTTTCCCGTGGGGTTTCGCTTACCTTCGGGACGCGACGACCTTGCAGCAGTCCTCTGCTTCTTCCTTCAGGTTGTAACGCATTCCGCAAACCAGGCAACGGTAGGAACCGTTCAACCGTCCCTCTCGTTCCGCTTTTTCGATGAGTTGATCGTAACGCACGAAATGCTTTTCCTTCACGAGGGACGAGTCTTCGGAATTGGTCATTTTTCCTCCCTGAGACCAAATACCATCATTCACATCGACCACACCGTTACTCAGGAAGCTGCCCATCTAAGAAGCTAATCAACGGTGGCGCGATGATACGAATTGGAAGTGCGAGCGTCAAGCGAGTCGCAACTTCAAACGCGCATCAAATCGAATCCAACGCCTTCTCCAAATCGTTTTGCAGATCCTCTACGTCCTCGATGCCCACACTGATACGCACCAGGCCATCGGTGATTCCCAACTCTTCGCGAATCTCCTTGGGCACCGTACCGTGCGTCATCATCGCAGGGTGTGAAATCAGGCTCTCCACCCCACCGAGACTCTCGGCCAGAGTGAAGATTTGCACCGCCTTTACGACTTTCTGCGCCGCGGCGAAAGAACCCAGATCAAAGGAGATCATGCCTCCGAATCCGCGCATCTGCCGCTTGGCCAAGGCATGGCCGGGATGCGAGGCGAGTCCGGGATAGTAAATTTTTTTCACTTCTTTTCGCTCCGCGAGCCAAGCCGCGATCTGGCGCGCGTTGGCATCGTGTTGCCGCATCCGCACCGCCAGAGTTTTCACGCCGCGTAGCGCGAGCCAACAGTCCCAGGGGCCAGGAACCGCGCCCGCCGCATTCTGCAGAAATTTCAAGCTCGCGAAGAGATCGTCGTCGTTGGTGAGTACGATGCCGCCGACCATGTCGCTGTGTCCGTTGAGATACTTGGTGGTGGAGTGCACGCAGACGTCCGCGCCCAGGGCCAAGGGGTTTTGGAAATAGGGGCTCATGAAAGTGTTGTCGACGACCAGCTTCGCGCCCTTGCCGTGGGCCAGCTCGGCACAGGCTTTGATGTCGCTGAGGGTCAACACGGGATTGGTCGGAGTCTCCACGAAAAGCAATTTCGTCTTTTCGCTGAGCGCCTTTTCCACCGCGGCGAGATCGCTGGTGTCTACGAAGTGAAAGCGCTGACCGAAGCGCCGCAGGACCATCTCGAAGAGCCGGTAGGTTCCTCCGTAGACGTTGGAGGTACAGATGATTTCGTCGCCGCCGTTCAGGGTCTGTAGAATCGCGTGGATGGCGGCGGTCCCGCTGCCGAAGGCCACCCCGTGGCTCGCCCCCTCCAGAGCGGCGACGCAGCCTTCCAGGGCCTCGCGCGTGGGATTCTGCGTGCGCGCGTACTCGTAACCCCGATGCTCCCCGATTCCGTCCTGCGCGTAGGTGGAGGTCTGGAACACGGGAGTCATCACCGCTCCGGTGATCGGTTCCGGTTTTTGTCCCGCGTGAATCGCGTCGGTGGAGAGGCCCATGTTCTAGTGTCCTTCCTGCACGAAGTCGATGAGATCGTAACGGGTGATGATTCCCGCCACGTGACCGTGTTCTTCCACGAGCACAGCGGCGTCCTTCCCGCTGAGAGTCGCCAGGATTTCGCTCATGCGCCGCGCGCCCTCGACGCGCAGTAGAGGCGGCTCCTGCAACTTGCCCAGGCCCTGGTCCATGCACGAGGGGTCGTCCAGGACCGCGGCCATGAGCCGGCTGTCGGTCACGCGTCCCACGGGCTCGCCGTCTTTCATCACCGGCAATTGACTCACTTCGTTCTGCCGCATGAGATTGATGGCCTCGCGCACGGTCGCGTTCGACTCCACGGTGAGAAGGGTCTTCAGCGGCTTCCCCCCGCGGTGCAGCACGTCGCTCGCCGTGGCCGAGGTCGGCGAGAGAAAGCGGTTCTCGCGCATCCAATCGTCGTTGAAGATCTTCGACACGTACTTCGCCCCCGAATCGGGCAAGAGCACCACCACGCTCTGATCGGGATTCATCTCGCGCGCCACGTCCAGGGCAATCGCCACCGCCGAGCCGCAGGAGCCTCCGGCGAAGATACCCTCCTCCTTCACCAGGCGCCGCGTGATGAGGAAGGAGGTTTCATCGTTCACACTGCGCACTTCGTCCACCGCATCGCGGTAGAAAACGCTGGGAACGATGTCCTCGCCGATGCCCTCGACTTTGTAGGGCTGGGCCTCGCCGGTCTCGCCCGTATCGAACCAGTACTTGAGAATGCTGCCCTCGGGATCGACGCCGATGATGCGTATCTGCGGGTTCTGTTCCTTGAGGTACCTTCCGGTGCCGCTGATCGTGCCACAGGTTCCCATTCCGGCCACGAACGCGGAGATCTTGCCCTCGGTCTGCGCCCACAGCTCCGGCCCCGTGCTCTCATAGTGGGCGCGGGGATTCGCGTCGTTGAAATACTGGTTGGTCCATACGCAGTTGTCCGTGCTCTCGGCGATGCTGCGAGCGATCGAGTAATAGCTTTCGGGATGGTCGGGCGCCACGTTGCTCGGAGTTACGATGACTTCCGCTCCCATCGCGCGCAGCAGGCTGATCTTCTCGGTGCTCATCTTGTCGGGCATGGTGCAGATGAGGCGGTACCCGCGCACCGCGCAGGAGAGCGCCAGACCCATCCCGGTGTTGCCGCTGGTGCATTCGACGACCGTGCCGCCGGGACGCAGGAGTCCCTGCTCCTCCGCCGCGTTCAACATCGAGGCCCCGATGCGGTCCTTCACGCTCCCGCCGGGGTTGAGCATCTCCATCTTCGCGTACACCCGCGCGCCCTTGGGATCGGGCATCTTGCGCAGCCGCACCAGGGGGGTGTTCCCGATGGCCTCGGTGACGTCCTCGAAGACCGGGGGAATGAAAGCGTCCTTAGGAACATTCATGGGCTTGGGGCAGGCTGCCCACGCCTCCTTTCGAGCAGGGATCCGCGCCAGAGAATGGCCGATGGAATACTCTAGAGCCCAAGGCTAGGGCGAATGAATCCGCGGGAACCTACCATTAGAGACCCGCCTCCGTCAAGCCGGCCCGGCCCGATCTAGCACGCTAATTTGTTTGAACAAAAGAACTTCAGTCTTCGGCTGGCTTGGGCGAAGAACGCGCGAAGGCCAGCACCTCCCCCACCGTGCCGATGCCCTCCTGCTGGAGCTCCTTCAGCTCCCTCAGAAGGACCTGGGCCGTCGCGGTGGCGTCGGCGATGGCGCGATGCTGCCGCTTGAGAGGAACCTCCAACCGGCGCGCCACCGCGCCCAGACGGAACGCGCCCCATTCGGGATGCATCCTGCGCGAGAGCCGGACGGTGCAGAGTTGTGGCCAGGGATGAGGACGGTGCCCGGACTCTCTCACCTGGCGTCTCAGGAAGGGATAGTCGAAGTCCACGTTGTGGGCGACGAACACGCTGCCCTTGAGAAGCTCCAGAATGCGCGGCGCGACCTGATGAAAACGGGGCGCGTCCTGTAGCATCGAATCCTTGATTCCGGTCAGGCCCTGGATCCAGTGCGGGACGGGCCGCAAGGGATTCACCAGGGTGTTGAAGCTGCGCCTCACACAGCCGTGATCGACGCGCACCACCGCCACCTCGATGATGCGGTCGACTCCCAAACGGCTGCCGGTGGCCTCGAGATCGACCACCGCGAAGGCCGCGTCCTGCAGACGAAGATGACGGTAGGGCGAAGAACTGAGCTCCCAGAGTCCCCGCGGAGATTCGCTGAAGCGCCGGTCGCGGGAAAGGAGGGTGCGCACGAAGAGCGGCGAGACCGACTCGTCGAGCTGCGGCTTGAACAGAACTTTGGCCAATTCCTCGCTGCCGACCGGGCGGTTGACCGTCATGAAGTACTCGTGCGCGCGGCTTCGGAGACTCTCCAGGTTCTCCTCGCGCAGTGGGGTATGAGTGTCCACCGAAGGCTCCGATGCAGTCCAAATGGGGCGAAATCTAGCTTGATTCTAGCACAAACTGGCCCGCAGGTGGTCTGTGGCATGACGGCTTGTCTTCGGTGGCGGTGCTAGCGGGAGCGCAGGAGCTTTTGGAGCTCCGGGGGAAGACCACTCGGCGTGGACTTTCGGCCGAAGGCCACGCACACCAGCTCCTCCTCGGTCAGAAGAGGCGGGGGGCTGTTCCTCTGGGGATTCGCCGCGGCGAGCGTGGTGTTCACTCTGCTGCGCAGGAGGCCGAAAATCGGGACGGCGGATGAGATCTGCGCGACGGCCCTCGCTTCGTTACGGTAGATCATGTCGCTGCGGCCCATCTTCACTTTCACTTCCCGCACTTCCTCCAGTTTCACTCGCTCTCGTGGAATGGTCTCACCGTCGATGGTGGTATCCGGCAAAGCTTCCCGTGCCACGCTGGGGTTCTCGAAGAGATCCTCGAAATGGCGGCTCAGAAGGCGGTTGTTGCGCACGCGCTCGAGGTCTTCTTCCTCGACCGCAGCGGCGGGCAAGAGCTTGAACACGCGATGCAGTCCCTGCAGTAGATCCCCCTGACGCAAAGAGTCCAGGGGAGCGACGAGCAGAACGTAGGACTCCTCTTCGTTCAAGAATTTCAGTTTGATCCAGTGTTCGCCCTCTTCGGTGCGCGCGAGAACTTCGCAACGCAGTTGCTCCTTCGTCTGCTGGCCTTCGGAGGTCTCGGTGCGCGAAAACTCCGCCCACGAACCCGGGGTGAGATCGAACTCGAGCAGTCCGCGATGCCACCAGGAGAACACCTCCTGGGCTTCTGAGCTGGCTGGAGCAGCCAGGATGAAGAGAGCCAAGAAAAGCCAGCGCATCATCCTCGACCTTGCAGCTCATGCGAACGCCCGGAGGGCAAAACCTCCGGGCGCAGCATGGTGAACGAAGAGCGACTCCTCAGTGGGCGATCCGCGCCCAGTAGGTGTCGTAGTCGAAATCGGGATCGAACTCCGGAGTATGGCAATGGGTGCAGGACTTCTTGGCCTGCGCGGCCCACTCCCCATCGCGCGCGTGCATGGTCCCATAGCCGTGGCAGGCCTCGCACTGCACGTTGAAGAGCGTGTTCCGTCCATTGCTGGATACCGTGGGATCGAATCCGTTGTAATAGTCCCAGCCCGTCACGTGACAGCCCACGCAGTCCGGGTTGCTGGTCTGCCCCTTCGCCACCAGGGTCTGCCAGGCCTTGGCGTGCGCGGTCTCCTGGTACTTGGTGAAGATCTCCTTGTGACAGTTGCTGCAGCGCAGCGTGCCCAGATACTTCTCGTCCTTGAGACCCTTGTCGGGATGGGGTGTGACTTTCGAATTCTGAGACAGCTTCTCGTTGCCCTTGAGGAACTTGTCGACTTCGTCCTGGATTGCGTCGATCTGGGGCGCCTGCTTGCCCAGCTCGTGCAGGGTCAGGACCGCGTCCTGGATGACTCCCTTGGGCGTGACCTGGAGGTCAAGCTGCCCCAGGTATTTGCCCTGCGGATTGGCGGACACCAGATAGACGTCCCCCACCCGATTCAGACGGCGGTACTGGCGCAGGTCGGCGCCCTCGACGCAGATGTCGATGCCGGAACCGGTGCCCAGGTCGGTGAGCAATTCGCGCGTGTCACGAGTGGACGCACCGGAGAGCAAGACGATGAGGTCGCTCTTCTTGCGCAGCTCGGGGAGATACTTCTCCAGAGCGTCGCGCGGAGAGTCGATCACGAACTTGTCCACCTTGGCCGACATCGTGGTGATGACGTAGCTGGGCCCGATCACGGAGATGAGCCCGATGCGCAGCCCGCCCCTCTTCACCACCGCATAGGGATCGAAGAGGAGCTTTCCACTGTCCCCGCCCTTCAGATTGGCCGAGATGTAGTGGAAATTGTGTTTGGCGGCCTGCTGCTTCAAGAAGTCGAGACCGTAGTTCAGATCCCACTGTCCCACGGCCAGCACCGGATAATCCAGTTTGGCCACATGATCCAAGAGGAACTCGGTCTGCGCGCGGGCGGCGTCCGTACGCCGGCCGTACATGTTCCCCGCGTCGAGATGGAGCACGTTCTTGTGGTTTTTGGCGATGTCCTGAAATATGGCGGCCCTCCGGGCCAACCCACCGAGCGGCTTGTGTTTTCACCCACAGGGGGCGATTTCACCATGGACCGCCCCTTCGAAAGTGATGGTCAGATCGACCAAATCCTCGGCCTGCGACGCGGGCAAGCGCGTCCACAGTCCGAGAGCCGCGGCGAGCGCAACGAGAAGACTCGTTGCCCTCAGGGTGACTCGATGCATCTTCGACCTCCAAACGGATCGACAAAATGGCCCGGTTTTCAGGCAGGCGAAGGGTCATGATACCAAGAGATGCGTGGGTGCCGCAATCCTGGCCTGAAATTGCCGCCGGGCGCTCCAAAGCAGTGTACGTCCAGCTTCAATGCGCAAGAACCGGCCCGGGTTCCCAAACGGACGAAGCCCCCACCGGCGGCGGGGGCTCCGTCAGGAATTGGACCTGGGGCAGAAAGGGCGGATCCAAGACCGCGTGGAGGATTACTTCCTCTTGTTCACGTGGTCCTTCAGAGCACGACCCGCGCTGAAAGCGGGGACGCGGCTCGCGGGGATGGAGATGGTGTCACCCGTCTGCGGGTTGCGACCCATTCTCTTCTTCCGCTTGCGGCTCTCGAAGGTGCCAAAACCCGTGATCTGGACCTTACGGCCCCGAGTCAGCTCAGAGGCGATGATCCCCTTCTTGGGATCGGTATCGAAGATCATGTCGATGATCGCCTTGGCCTGACGGCCGGAGAGATCGGACCTCGTCGCGAGTTTTGCGGTCAATTCGGTCTTGTTCATGGGACAGACCTCCTTTCTTGAGTTCCCAATAGACCCTATCCAGGCATCCTGTCAACGCAAAATGTCGAAAATGTGCTGATTTTCCGCGGCTCTCGAATCGGGCGAACGCTACGAACCAGCGCGGCGAGATCCACCGCTCAGGCTAAGAGCTCGGGTCCGCCTTACGGGCCGCAGCCGACGGCGCGAGTTCTAGAAGGACCCCAGCTGCCGACCGAAATATCCCCCGAGACTCTGGTTGCCGCGCTGGATCTTCAAGTCGGGAATACTCCTGAGGTAGATCCGGAAGGAGAAGTCGGAGGAGTTGGTGAGCGAGCGGCGAAACTCGATGCGCCACATGTGGATGTCGCGGCTGAGGCTGTAGCTCTGGTTCGTGAAATTTCCCGTCTCGACGTCGAAATTGGCCGAGTAGTCCAGGTTCCAGGAGATGGGAAGAATGGCGCTCATCCGGGTGGAAATCGTGGCGCGCGTGGGACTGTCCTTGCCGTTGGTGATGCTGGCGCGCGCGTTGAAGTTCCACGGCATCGTGTTGTCGTTGCTGCTTCTCTCGAGCTGAGTCCCTCCGTTTTGCCCGTACCAGCTCTGCTCCTCCTCGCGCGCGGTGGACAGGGTGTCCGCCGGTTCTCCGATGCGTTCCACCACGGCGTTCTTGGGTTCCTTTCGCTCGAGGAACAGTCCGCCGAAATCCATCTTGCCGTCCAGGCGCAGGTTCGTGCTGACGGTGGTGGACAGCACCTGGAAGCGGTAGGGATCGAGAGACTGGTTCATGGTGAAGTCGACGGCGCGGGTGAAGCCCGGACTGATGCGCACCGTGGACCCGATGTTGTCCCAGTTCTTCCCCGCGGGATCGTCGGGCCGGTAATTGGTCGCGAGATCCCAAGTGAGCAGACGCTCGAGCTTGCGGATCTCCTCCTGATCCGCGCTCTTTTCGCCCGTGCTGCTCTTCGCATCGAGCGTGTCCGCGCTGGCCCTGCTCGTACCCGCACTCGCGGAAGCAGAACTCGAACCCGCCGCATACTTGAAACTGAACTCGTTCCCCACGCGAATCCCGATGCTCTGACTCGCGCTCTGCTGGTCGCCGAGTTGAGGGCGCCAGGAGTGACTGAACGAGAGCGAGAACTTGTGTTTGATTCCGCGCAGCGCGCCGATGTGGGTATCGAAAATCCCGTAGAGATTCGTGCTCAAGGAATTGCGCCAGGACAAGCTCGGCGTGGTGCCCTCGTCGACCGTGTCCGATTCGGAAACGAGATCGTACAGATCTTGGGTCTGGACGTTGCCATCGCCGTCCAGAATGGGATTGCCGTTGTTGTCTTTGAGAGTGTCCGTCCGCGCCACGTAACTCTGTGAAAAGCTGGACCTGCGTTGGTAGGACTCCGCGAAGCTCCCCGAGGAGGTGAAGTTGAAGGGCCCCAGGCGGTATTGCGGGTTGTAGCTCAAGCCCCAATTCCCCGAGGCATTCAACTCGTCCACGCGTCCGATCTCGCGCCGCTCGCGCTGGAAGTCGCCCCGATAACTCTGGCTGAAGGTCATGTCTCTGAGAAGCTGCGCGGGGGCGCTTCCCTCACCGCGCCGCTTCGCCGGTGCCAGAAGAGGCCGGCTCTTGAAACTGAGACTGACGCTGGGGAGGGTTTGGCGATAGATGAGATGATCGGTGGTGAGATCGTCGTCCTCGGCGTTCACGTATTGGGTGCGCGTACCGGAGAGATTCAAGCGCGCGCCCGACTCGAAGCCGCGGCTCATGCTCAGATTGCTGCGCAGTTCCGTGGGCAAGAGATCGGCGGAATTTCCCGTGATGGGATCGATGTTCGTGATGGTGTTGGAGGTGAGATTTACGTTGGTCGTGAGACTCCAGGCGTCGAAGAGCTCGGGTTGACGATGGTTGGCGAGGAATTTCCACTCCTTGCCCTTCTGGTTCTCTTTCAGCGTCGTGGTCCAGGTGAATTCCGCGTCCCCGCTGAACTTGTAGCGCACGTTGTAACGGTTTCGAATCTGCAGCGAGAGATCCCGGCGTTCGTTGAAAGCCCCTTTGAAGGTAAAGTCGGTGTAATCGTTGGTCGCCCAGTAGTAGCCGAGGTCGCGGATGTACCGGCCTTCACGGCCGCTCACTCCCAGGTTCACGTTGGGGAACATGATTCCGGAGTGGCGGCCGTTGTCGATCTTCTTGAAGAAGAAGGGGAAGGCGAAAACGGGCAGGTCGCTGAGATAGAAAGTGACCTGCCGCGCCACCACGCTCTTGCCGATCTTCACTTTCATCTTCTTGGCCGCGAAGTGGTAATGGGGGTGTTCGAGATCGCAGGAGGTGAACATCCCTCCGCGCACCAGCAGAGTCTCGTCGTTCACCCGCCGCACGTGGCGGCCGTAGTAGAACCCATCGTCGTAGCGCGTGATCCCGTTCTTCACCGCGCCCGTCTTGTAATCGAAGAGGTAGCCCATCTCGTCGCCCACGAGCTTGCTGCTCGTATCGATGATCATGGGCTCTCCTTCGGCGATCAGCTCCCTCTCGTTGGTGTCGAAGTCGATGTTCTTGGCGGTCAGGGTGAGATCCTGATGGCTGACGAGAGCGGTACCCTGGATGTTGATGCGCCCCTTGGGCACTCTGAAGGTGGTCGTATCCCCCGAGTAGCCGACGGTGTCCGCCAGCTTGGAGAAATCCACCAGGCCCGCCTCGGACTCCTCGCCCGGCGCCTCCGCCTGCAGCTTCAGGCTGTCCAGCGACACCCCCTCCACCCGGGCCAGGCTGTCCAGGCGCGTCTGGCGCATCCGGGAGAGGGAGTCCCGCTCGGCTCGAATCCGCAACACGCGGCTGCGGTCGAGAAAATGGTATTTACCCTCACTCTCGCCGGTGATGGAGACACGGTCCACTCGTCCCTGCGCAAACGCGATCTGGATGGAGTCTCCTTGAGCTTCGTTGACCGAGATCACGTCGCTCTGATCCTCGGGCAGATAGACGCTCTGCGCGTGCCCGCTCACGCTGGTCCGCAGAACTTCCCCGTCGACGAGTTCGATCTTGAGGCTGTCGCCGTGAAGCTCGTTGGTCAGAGGAATGTTGGTGAACTGCGACTTCAGGGTGTCGGGACTGGAGTCGATCAGACTGGCATTGCCGATGATGGCGATGTGCCGCAACTCGCCGTCGACGTAACCGAAGCGAATGGTCGAACCGTTCATCACCTGATCTTCCTGTTTCACCTCGGGTGATCCGCGCAGAATCAGCAGATCTTCGCCGTAGAAATCGGCCGTGTCCGCGTCGGCGACGGTCTGGCCCTGCTGAAAATGGACGCTTCCGATGGCCTTGCTGTGCTCCTTCTGCGTGTCGAAGCTCATCCACTTGCTCTTCACCGCCGCGGTCTCTCCTTTCTGATGGCGGCTGCGCAAGGTCGGCAGCGAATCGACGTAGGCGTAGCTCTTCCCGCGGTCGAACACCCCGTGCTCACCGGTGACCACGGTGTGGGCTTCCTCGTCGACCAGTTTCACCGAACCGAAGGCCTCGAGCCGTTCCGCTGAGCGATCGTAGAAGAGGCTGTCGCCGTCGATGGTGGTGGTCGAATCGACGAGCCGGGCCGAGCCCATCAGCGCCATGGCGTTGCGATAACGCCAGTAGATGCCGCGCTCGCCTGAGCCCATCGATCCGTCCTCACCCAGCAGACGAACGTGGCCGTAGGCCCATCCCACGCCCTGGGCCTCCTCCACGCGCAGCGAATCGGCCCAAAGCTGCAACGAGTCGGTGACGGCGTGAACATTTCCCAGCACCCAGATGTAGCGCTGGCGTTCGTAGTAGCGGGCCCGATCGGCCGTCACGTGGAGCTTGCCCTGCGTGAAGTAGGCGTTCCCTTCCCCGAAGAAAACAGGGCCCTGAGGGGTGAGCGTACGCCGCCCGGAGTCGGCTCCGTAGTACATGCGCTCGCTGGGGGCGGGAGTGGCGGCGGAGCGGCTCGAGGGCGCGTTGGCGGCCAGCATGGCCGCCACGGCGAAGATGCCAAAGAGCGCAAAGGAGCGTTGCCCGAGCCGCTTGAAGGGGAAGGCGGGGCGTCGCGCGCGAAGAAAAGCCGGAACACGGCTCAAGTCAGGACTCCATCTCCCCATTCGCCGAGAGCGCGTGGCGTGAAAGTAGGGCGGCTCCGATGGCCGCTGCGGGGAGCCCGAGTTCGGCGGCCACCATGCGCACCCCCTTCCGGGCGGCGGGCATGGACCGCTCTTTCATGCTCTTGCGTGCCGGCCCCAACAACGCGTCTCCGCTCAGGGCCGCTCCCCCTCCGATCACGATGAGGTCGGGGTTGAAGATGTTCACGTAGCTCGCGCAGACCAAACCCAACAGACGCCCCACGTCCGCCAAGATGGCTGCGCTGAGGGGATCCCCCTTCTCGGCCGCGGCGGCGATGGCGCGGGTCGAAAGCTCACCCTCGGCGCGACAGGCCGTCAGCAGCGCTTCCTTCTGTTCGTCATCCGCCGCGTCCAGGCGGCTCCCCGCCAGCACCGCGATTCCCTTGCTCCCCAGATAGGCCTCCACGTGGCCGGGCTCTCCACAGCTGCAATCCGGCCCGTCGACTTGGATGGTCATATGTCCCAACTCCCCAGCCACCCCGCGAGTTCCCCGGTAGAGCTTGCCATCGACGAGAATGGCTCCACCCACTCCGGTTCCCAGGGCGAGGAGGATCATGTGCCGCGCTTTTTTCCCCGCGCCCAGCTCGAATTCGCCGTAGGCCATCGCGTTCACGTCGTTCTCCGCCACCACGGGCAACCCCATGAGGCTCTCGGAGACTTCGTCCGCCACACGCCAAGAGCGGAGCTTTCGCAGATTGGGCGCATCTTCCAAGATCCCCTCGTTGGTCAGGAGTCCCGCCACCGCCACCCCGGCCGCGACCGGCGCTTCCTTCGCGCGCAACCAGGGCATCACCGCCTCTTGCAGTCGATTCAGAAAGTCCGATGGACCTGAGAGATCCTGGGTGGAGAAGTTCTTCTCCTGCCTCAGCTTGTCGTCATCCCCCAAGAGAACCAGCTTGCAGCTGCTCCCGCCGATATCGATGCCGAGAACTGCGCTCACCGCGATGCCTCCTGCTTCTGCGTACGGGGACGTGAGCGTAAGGGCTCACCTTCGTCCCAGAGTGTCGGCCAGTTGGGCGCGTGGATGTCATCGAAGCCGAGGCGATCCAGGGCTTCGGCGACCGTGAAGTTCGAGCCGGTGAGCAAAACGGAGGGGCGGCCGCCCGCTTCGCGCCGGCGCTGGGCCCAGCTGCGCGCGAAGAGCGAGGCTCTCGCGAACTCCGCCCAACTCCAATACCGGCGAGTCCCCGCCTTTGGGCGCCTCCAGCAGCAATCTCCGCAACTTCGCCGCGGGCAGCGAGCGATACCAGGTGGGCTCGGTGCAGAGAACCAGCGCGGCGCTTCGGCGCGCCGCGGCCATGGCACTGCGCAGCCTCTTGTCGCGCATCACCCCCAACACCAAGATGCGGTCCTCCTTCTTCCCTTCGCGGCTCCACTGGTCCAAGAGACTCTTGAGGGCCGGGGCGTTGTGCGCGGTATCCAGGATCAGCTCGGGATCCTTGCCCACGAGCTCGTAGCGGTAGGGAAACCGCAGCTCGGCCAGCGCGGCCCGGGCATCGCCCCGTGGCCAAGAATAACGCGCGCTCAGATCCTCATAGCACGCTCTCACCACCGAAGCCAGAACCGCCTGGTGCCGGCCGCGTTGCGCCATCTCTCCCCGGTAGGGCGGACAGCCGCTCAGGTCGATGGCTTCCGCGCCGCGAGTGGCCAGGAACTCCAGCGCGTACTCACGCAGATCAGAAGAAAGCGGTCCCAGATAGAAGGGGCGCCCGCGCCTGGCCAGACCGAGCTTTTCCGTCGCGATCTCGCGCAGACTGTTCCCCAGAATGTGCTGATGATCCGCCCCCACCGAACACAGAAGCACCCCGCAGGCCTCGACCGCGTTCGTCGCGTCGAGGCGACCTCCCAGGCCCGTTTCGAGCACGGCCAGCTCGACACCCTTGCGCGCGAAGTGGCAGAGGGTGAGAGCGGTCATCGCCTCGAAGAAGGTCGCGCCGCGCTCGACGATCGCCTCGCGGTATTCGCTCAAAAGCGCGGAGAGTTCCGCGCTCGAGATCGGCACTCCATCCACCAGGGCCCGTTCGTGGATTTTCAGGATGTGGGGACTGGTATACAGGCCGGTTCTTCTCCCCGCCGCCCGGCTCAGTGCGTCGAAGAGGATGGCCGCGCTACCCTTGCCGTTGGTGCCCGCCACCACCACGCTCTCGAAGTGGCGCTCTGGATGATCCATGTCGCCAAGGAGCGCCTTGATCGAGGACAGACCGAGGCGCATCCCCAGGCGCTGCAAACCAAAGAGCCAGCGGGCGGCTTCATCGGTGGCGCGGAATGGCGGGAGAAGTGCGTCGAGATCGAGTTGCTCAGGAATGGGCTCCGGCCCCATTGGACTCCTCCCGCCAGGGCTTCACACCATCGCAAAAGAAACGAAGAGCCTCATGCACCTCGTGCTTGAGATTCTTGCGCTCCACGATGCGATCCACCATCCCGTGCTCGAGGAGGAATTCGCTTCGCTGGAAGCCTTCTGGGAGCTCGGCATTGATCGTCTGTTGGATGACCCTTGGTCCCGCGAAACCGATGAGCGCCCCGGGCTCGGCGAAGATGACGTCGCCGAGCATGGCGAAGCTGGCCGTGACGCCCCCGGTGGTGGGATTGGTCAAAATGGAAATGAAAGGCAATCCCTCCTCCGCGAGCCGCGCGAGCATCGCGCTCGTCTTCGCCATCTGCATCAGAGACAGGATCGACTCCTGCATGCGTGCGCCGCCACTGCGACTGAGAATGATGACGGGGAGCTCGTTCGTGATCCCGTCCTTCACACAGCGTGCGATTTTCTCCCCCACCACCGAACCCATGCTGCCCCCGAGAAAGGAGAAGTCCATGACGCTCAGGGCGGTCTTCACTCCGTAGATTTCGGCGAAGCCGGTGAGGACCGCGTCTTCCTTGCCCGTCTTGTTGCGATTGTCCTTGATCCGGTCGCGGTAACGTTTGGAGTCCTTGAAGTTCAAGGGGTCGCCGCTCACCAGCCCGCGGTGCGTCTCCTCGAAGGAGTCCTCGTCCACCAGCAAGTGAAGATACTGTTCGGTGGTGATGGCCATGTGGTGGCCGCACTGGTAGCAGACCCAGAGATTCGCCGCGAGTTCCTTGTGGTAGATGAGGTCGCCGCAGGACGAGCACTTGGTCCAGAGATTCTCCGGAACCTCCAGATGCGGACGCACCTTGGTGCCGTCCTTTCGCAGTTGCTCGATTCCCTTGCGCGCGCGCTTGAGCCAGGATGGCATGGGGCTACTCTCTCCCTACGGTGTCTTGATGGGCTGAACTCGTCCTCAATCTAGGCCCCTTTTGCACCTTTCGACAATCGCTTTTAGAACCGGCGCCGCTCTAGCGCGGAGCGGGATCGGGGGTGAATCCGCCCTCAGGGCCCAGATTCTTGAGCATCACCAGCGCATCTTCGCCCGTATCCGGGTAATAGCCTTTCCGCAGCGCGATCTCCTTGAAGCCGTTTCGCCGGTAGAAAGCGCGCGCGGATTCGTTGTCCACTCTCACCTCCAGGGTGACGAGGGAAGCCTCCCTGGCGCGCGGATGCTTCAATACCGCCTGAAGGAGCGCCTGACCATGACCCTTGCGCCGCTGTGTTTCGATGACTCCCAAATTGACCACGTGCAACTCGTCGGCCACGGCCCAGCAGAAGATGTAGCCGACGGGGATCTCCTCTTGCAGGGCCAGCAGCGCGATGCGGAGGGGATCGCCGCTGAGCTCGGCCGCGATCATCTCCTCGCTCCAGGGAGTGGGGAAGATGCTCGCCTCCATGGCGCGGATGGTGCTCAAGTCGTTGAGAGTGGCGGGACGAATTTTCAGCTCGCTCATCGCGAGCGCCTCTTGTCGAAGGATCGCAGCTGCTCATCCTTGACCCTGATCCCCGCGGCGCGTTCGGCCTGACTGGGCCCGAGGTAGACGGGAAGCAAAGCAGCGGGATCCACGCGTTCACACCAATGACATTGCGCGCCGACCGCCAAGGCCAGAGTGCTCGCCAAGGGAGTCGGCTTCAGGAATTTCCTGCCTTCCAGGAGCTCAGAGGCCGCATCGCGCGCGAGCCCGAGGGTCTCTTCGCCGTCGGCGGAAACGAGATCGAGCGCTGACTCGTTCCGCAATTCGTCCTGCAAACTCGAAAAGAGCGCGCGCCAGGGCGAGCGCACACATTGCAGCGTGTTGTCGCGCAGTTCGTACACGGCGGCGTATACCGCCTCCCGGCCCGCCTCCATCAGCGCCAATACGCGCGCCGGCTTCGCGGTCTTGGGCGAGGGAGTCTCCCCCGCGCCCTCCGGCCCGAGGAGCGCCTGGCCGGCGAGCAATTCCAGGCTGGTGCAGCCGAAAAGCGCCAGCCCGCCGGCGTGCGCGAGACTCTTGGCGGTCATCACCCCGATGCGCAGCCCGGTATAGGAACCGGGCCCGGTGACCACCGCCAGCTGGGCGATCTCTCCACGGGTGCGGCCGGCAGTTTCGAGCGCGCGGTCGGCGAGACCGAAAAAGGCTTCCGCGTAGCCCAGGGCCGGATCGTGCTCGACGAGGGCCAACAGCTTCCGGCCCTCGGCGAGAGCGACGGACCCTCCGCGGCGGCGCGAGGAATCGAGGGCCAGGATCAGGCTCATGCGCTCCTCTCCTTCGTCCACGCCGACGCCAGGCTGGGGGCGAGCTTGTCTCGCGTATGCGAGAGTTCCAGAATGCGGGTCGTGCTCTTTGCCGCCGTTTGGTGCGCCAAGCTGAGCCGTAAATTGTAACAGGGCGCGAGGTATTCGCTGAGCGCTTCCGCCCACTCGACCAGGACCAGGGCCCCCTCCTCCCGCGCCTCCAAAAGAGACGCACAGAGGTCCTCCTCGACCCTGCCCTCCATCCGGTAGAGATCGGCGTGAACCGCGGTGGCAATCCCGTGCGTGCCGTGCAGAGGATAACGATTTTCCAGAGTGAAGGTGGGCGAAGTCACGATGCGTTCGTCGGCGCCCAGCGCGGACAGAACGCCCTTCACGAAAGTCGTCTTGCCCGCGCCGAGATCTCCGAAGAGACAGATCGCATCTCGAGCGCGGAGCTCTGCCGCGAGGGCGGCGGCCAACTGCGTCGTTTCCGCGACGCTGTGAGTCTCGGCAACCAGTCGTCCGCGGAACACGTCAGTCCACCGTGAGAGTGCAACAGGGCACGATCATCTCTTCCAAAGAAATGCCCCCGTGCTGAAACGAACCACGGTACTGCCGTTCGTACTCGTGATAATTCGTGGGATAGACGAAGTAGTTGTAATCCTTGGCGCAGATGTAGTTCTGGATGGGTGAGTCCTGCGGCAAACCGTATTCGAGCGGGTTCTTCATGATGAACGCGGTGCGGGCGTCGACGTTCAGATTGTCCCCGTACTTGTAGCGCACGTTGTTGGAGGCCTCCTTCTTGGCCTTCACCTTCGCCGCCTTGCGAACTTGCACCGAACCATGGTCGGTGGTGATGACGACCACGTTGCCGCTGTTCTGTGCCAAGGATCGCAAAAGGTCGAAGATCGCCGAGTGCTGGAACCACGAGCGCATCACGCTGCGGAAGGCGACCTCATCGGGCGCGAGCTCCATGAGCAGATCGTTGGTGGAGCGTCCATGGGCCAGGATGTCCAGGAAGTTGATCACCCCCACGACCAGAGGGACGTCTCCCAGGCTGGGGATCTGCTTCGCCATCGCCTCGGTCTCGTCGATGTTGAAGGTCTTGAAGTACTTGAAGCCCATCTCGCCGAGTCCAATTCGCTTGAGCTGCGCCTGAAGCAGCTGCGGCTCGAATGCGTTCTTGCTGCGCTCCTCGCGCGCCGATCCGCGCCACCACTTGGGATAGCGCTTGGAGATTTCCAGAGGACTCAAGCCGGCGAAGATGGCGTTGCGCGCGAAGGGAGTAGCCGAGGGTAGCATGCTGTAATAGAGACTCTCCTGCAGTTGATACATGGGAGTGAGGAAGCTCGCGAGCTGACGCCACTGGTCCAGGCGCATGCAGTCGATCACGAAGAAGAAGACCTTCTTGCCCGCCTTGAGGTGGGGAGCGACCCACTTCTGGACCACGTCGGTGCTCATGACCGGGCGCTCACTGGAACTCATCCAGGACTTGTAATGGTCCTCCACGAAACGCCCGAAGTTGCTGTTGGCGTCGCGCAGCTGCTCGCGATGGGTCTGCACCAGCGAAGTATCGGAGAGATCTCCCAGTCTGAGTTCCCAGGTCGACGAGTTCCTCGAAGATCCTCGACCAGTCCTCGTGGCTGCGTGCCTCCAGGCGGTCGCGGGTCAGCTGGTTGAAGCCCCGCAGATAGTCCTGCGCCACCTGGCGTTCCTGGATGGCTCCCTCGTCGAGCGTCTTTTTTAGCGAAAGAAGGATTTGGTTGGGATTGACCGGCTTCACCAGGAAGTCGTTGATGCGGCGGCCCAGGGCGCGGTCCATGAGCTCTTCTTCGTCGCTCTTGGTGATCATGATCACCGGAATGCTGTCGTTGAGCTGGCGGATTCCTTGCAGGGTCTCGATGCCGTTGCGCCCGGGCATCATTTCGTCGAGCAAGATCACGTCGAAGCGGCGCTCTTTGAGCAGCGCGAGGGCGTCATCTCCGTTGCTCACTCCCTCGACCTCGAAACCCCTGGCCTGAAGGAAGAGAATCTGACTGCGCAGCTCCTCGATTTGATCGTCGACCCACAAGACGCTTCGTGTCGGCATGGCTTCTCCCGGCTGAATCCCTGGAAAAGAAGCTAAGTCAATTCGGCGCAATCCACGAGCTCTCAGCGGGTCTTCAGCCGGATGCGCATGGTGCTGCCCTGCCCGGGCTCGGTCCAGGCCACATCGACACTGCCCCCGTGATATTCGTCCACGATTCGCTTCACCAGTACCAGTCCCAAACCCCAACCTCCCTCTCGTGTCGAAAAACCGGGCGCGAAGACCCGCCGTTGCACCGCCGGCGTCATGCCCTTCCCGTTGTCGGTGACCGTGATCACCACTTTCATGTCTTCCGAATCGTAAAGGCAGGAAACCTTGACCAGGCCCCGATCCTTGTCGATTGCGTCCAGGGCGTTCTTGATGAGGTTCTCCAGGGCCCACTCCAGGAGTTCCGGATTGACCGGCGCGAGCGGAGTCTCCTCCACGGAACTGATGATCTCCACGTGGCTCTTGAGATGAGGCAAGCGGCGGCGGAAATAGGCGCAGGCATTCTCCACGAGTTGATCCACGCGCGTCGACACGAGCTTGGGTCGGCTGCCGATTTGGGAGAAGCGATCGGACACTTTGGCGAGTCGCGCGTGGTCGCGCTCGAGCTCCTTGAGCACCTGAGAGCGGTCCACCGTGGAAGCGGGTTCATCCGCGCGTTCTTCGCCCGCCGCGTTCTCTTCACTCAAGAGCGCGAGCCACCCGCTCATGCTGGTGAGCGGAGTGCCCATCTGGTGGGCGGTCTCCTTGGCCATCCCCACCCAGAGGCTGCGTTCCTCACTGCGTTTGAGATTGCGGAAAGCGACCAGGGCCACTCCCATGAAGGCCAAGATGAGTGCCGCTTCGAGCAGGGGCATGATCGTCAGCCGCCGCGTGAGTTCGTTCTCGCCGTAGTGCAGATAGAAAATGGTTCCGCCGTGGGGATCGGTGACGTTCAACGGCTGACGGTGACGGTCGAATTCCGCCACTCTCGCCAGCAACTTTTTCAGAACCGGATCATGGGGATCTTGCGGGTTTTCGCTCTGAAAGGCGCCGGGGTTGTCCGGAAGAGCAATGCCGACCTGGCTCACGTTCCAAAACACCGGCAGGCCGGCCGCGTCGGTCATGATGACCGGTACGGAGAGTTCATCCATGGCTTCGCGCAGTTCGCGGAGTTGCTCAGGATTTTCCGAAAGGAGACGCTCGGCGGCGAGGTCCGCCAAGAGACGGGTCGTCAGTCCCGCCTGGCGCTCCACCTCCCGGTTGAGATTGAGGGAGAAGACCACGATCGCCAGGACGATGACCGCCAGTCCCAAGAGCAGGTAGCTCTTGAGGAGCGCCCTCACCGTGGGACCTCGCAAGACCGCGGATGGCATGACTCTCAAGCCCCGTTCAGCCGATGTATTCCAGGCCCCCCATGTAGGGCCGCAGAACCTCAGGGACGCGGATCTTGCCCGTGCCCGTGAGATGGTTCTCCATGATCGCGACGAGAACGCGCGGAAGCGCGAGCCCGCTACCGTTGAGCGTGTGCACGAAGACGGGCTTCTCCCCCTTCTCCCGCCGCCAACGAATCTGCGCCCGCCGCGCCTGGAAATCGCGGAAATTGCTGCACGAGCTCACTTCGAGCCAGGCGTCGACACCCGGGGAATAGACTTCCAGATCGTAGCACTTGGCGGCGGCGAAGGAGAGGTCTCCGGTGGCAAGCTTCACCACGCGGTAGGGCAACTCCAAAGCCTCCAGTAGATCCGTCGCGTTCGTCACCAGTTCTTCCAGTTCGCGTTCGCTGTCTTCCGGGCGGCAGAAGCGGACCATCTCCACCTTGTGAAATTGATGGACGCGCAGCATGCCGCGGGTGTCCTTGCCCGCGCTGCCTGCCTCGCGGCGGAAGCAGGGGCTGAACGAGACGTAGCGGCGCGGCAGGTCCTCGGGGGCCAGGATGCTCTCACGATGGATGTTGGTCACCGAGACCTCAGCGGTGGGAATGAGCCACAGCCCGTCCTGCATGGTCTGATACATGTCCTCGGCCAGTTTGGGCAGCTGGCCCGTGCCCCGCACCGAGTGGTCGCGAACCAGATAGGGCGCGTTGATTTCCTGATAGCCTTGCTCCAAGTGTACGTCGAGAAACCAGTTGATGAGCGCGCGTTCGAGCCGGGCACCCGCGCCCTTGAGCAGAATGAAGCCGCTGCCGCTCATGCGGGCGGCGGCCTCCAGATCCATCAGCCCCAAGCGCTCCCCGGTCTCCCAGTGCGGCTTGGCGTAGTCCGGCTTCTTCGGCTCGCCCCAGCTACGGATCGTCTCGTTGGCCTCTTCGCCGCCGCGCGGGACATCGGAGTCGGGAAGATTCGGGATGCTCAGCTCCAGCCTCGAGAGCTCTTCTTCGAGCTCGACGAGTCGTCCCTCTCCCTCCTTGATCTCGTCCGAGACCTTCTTCATGGCAGCGATGGCCGCGCTGGCATCCTGGCCGCTCTTCTTGGCCTCGCCGATCTCCTGGGAAGCCTGGTTGCGCCGGGCTCTCAGCGCCTCCACTTCCACCAAGAGCTCGCGCCGCTTGAGGTCGGCGGAGAGGAAGTCGTCCAGCTCGGCGGCCTCGTGCTTGTCGATGATTCCCTGACGTACTTCGGCTTCGTGTTCGCGAATGAAGCGGCGGTCGAGCACGATGAATCTCCCGATTGCTTGCGTTGCGCTTGGAGCTGGGGTATGAAAAGCCCTGGCATCCACTTCGCGCACCAAGCTAGCCGAGGGCGGCCCGCCCAAGCAAGGGATCATCGAACGGAAGGGCTCGAGCATGCGGCTCGATGCGAACGCCTATCGGGAAAGCGAGCCGGAGCGCCGGCTCATCCTGGCCCTGGATACCTCAGAGCGCGCGGAGGCCCTGCGCCTGGCCGAGCTGCTCGCTCCGCAGCTGAAGTGGGTGAAGGTGGGGCTACAACTCTTCACCGCGGCCGGTCCCCCTGTGGTACGAGAACTGGTCGAACTCGGGCTCGCCGTGTTCCTGGACCTGAAATTCCACGACATCCCCAACACCATGGCCGCAGGCGTGCGCAGCGCCCGCGCCCTGGGGGCGCGCTTCTGCACCGTGCACGCTGCCGCCGGCGCCGGGGTGCAGGCCGCCGCGGAGGCGGCGAGCGAGACCCCGCCCGGCGCATCGGAGGGATCCCTTCCCCCGGCGGTCCTGGCGGTGACCGTCCTCACCAGTTTCGCAGCGGACGAACTGCCCTTTCTTCTGGATTCACGGCAGAGCGGGGGCGATCTGGTGCTGCGCCTGGCCCGTGAATCCCTGCGGGCCGGCGCGACCGGCCTCGTCGCCTCGGCCGAGGAGATTCAGCCCCTGCGCGAGTCGCTGGGCGAAGAGCCCTTGCTGGTCATCCCCGGCATCCGGCCGAGCGGAAGCGAGAGGGGCGACCAGAGCCGGGTGGCCACTCCGGCCGAGGCCTTGCGGCGCGGCGCGGACTTCTTGGTCATCGGACGTCCCATCACCCGCGCCGCGGATCCGCGACGCGCGCTGCTCGACATTCTGGACGAGATGAGCGCCGCGTTGTAGGCTGCGGGAAGTCACTTCAGCCCACCGCTTCGAATCCAGTCACGAGCTTCAGGAGGATGAGAAGTGAATGCGGAAACTTCTGCCTTCCAACAACATCTCAAACCGGACGAAGTGCGCGAACGTCTCGTCGAGCTGGGCGCCATCCTCCAGGGGCACTTCAAGCTGAGCAGCGGGCTGCACAGCGACCACTACTTCCAGTGCGCCAAGGTCTTGCAATATCCGGATCTGGCCAAGGAACTCGGCAGACTCCTGGCCGAGCAGTGCAACGAGCTGGAGATCGATCTGGTTCTCTCACCGGCCGTGGGAGGAATCCTCATTGGTCACGAAGTGGCGCGCGCGCTGGGCCGGCGTCACGTGTTCTGCGAACGCAAAGAGGGGAAACTGCAACTGCGCCGCGGATTCACGCTGCGCAAAGGCGAATCCGCACTGCTGGTGGATGACGTTCTCACCCGGGGAACTTCCCTGCAGGAGATGCGAACTCTGGTGGAGAGCCACGAGGGAAGCGCCAAGTCCATCGCAGTGATCGTGGACCGGCGCGAGGCTCAGCTCACGATCGATCTCCCCGTGCACTGCCTGCTCAGAGAAGAACTCCGCACATTCGAAGCAAGGCGGTGCCCCCTCTGCAAGAGCGGTGAACCCCTGGAGGCGCCGGGCTCCCGCCATGACGCCTGAACGCAACGATCGCCTCGCACAGCTCTTCTGGGGCCTGGCGATCGCGCTTCTGATCTTCTCCAGCATTTATGCGCTGATGGTTTGGCGCGCCCCGAACTCCGACCGTTACGACTACGCGGGAAGGGCCTATCAATTCACCCAGGGGCACCAGCTCTCCACCCTCATCGTCTATCCCTTGAGGATGAGCTTCCCCGGCCATGAGACATGGCCGCCTTCGAACCTCACGCGCCCGCCTCTGTGGCCCGTGCTCTTGATTCCGGGGCTTCGCTTCGGGCTGGGAGCGCAGAGCGGAGTGATCGTCTCCGCCTTCCTCACCGCGCTCCTCTTGTGGTTCTTCGGCGCGGCGCTGCGGCCCTTCGGCAAGCTGGCCGGCGGCTTCGCCGCGCTCGCCTTCATGTCCTCCTTCACCACCTGGAGAATCGTCGCCGAAGCGGGACCCGAAATCGCGATGGGCTTGATCGTCCTCATCCTGTGGAACTTCAAGCCCAAGGGGAAAGGTGCCTGGGTCCATCTCGCGTGCGGATGTCTGTACGGGCTCTTGCCGCTGCTGCACCCGACGGGTTGGCTCATGGCCGCCGCGGCTTTTGTCGCGCGGCCGGGCCGTTACGAGCGGGCCGGCCTCCTCGTCCTCTTGGGCGGCGCCCTCACCGCCGGCCCCTGGTATCTGCACGTTTGGTTGACGACCGGCAACCCCCTGGGACTCATGCAGTCCTACGCCGAGCTGGCGCGCAATTTGGACGCGCCGGGCGGACTGGGCGCCTATCGCGGACTGGTCCCCATCCCCACTGCCCAAGTTCTCGCCGAGAGAGGCGCCGAAGTGGCCCGGCTGGGAGTTCATCATTTGAAGATGCACCTCTTGCAATTCAATCACTGGCTGAGCTGGCCTCTGGTGTTCCTGGCGCTGTGGGGAGCCAAGCAGCACATTCGTCTCGCTCTGTGGGATGCGTGTCTGGGGATCGCGGTCTTTTCGATCCTCTCCCCCTGGAGCGCCGAATTTCGTCCTCTGCTCCCCCTGCTGCCCATCGCCTGCCTCTGGGTCGGACGCGGCATGGCGCGGCTCGCGCAGAGCTTTCAGCCGGCCGTCGTCCTCTGCGTGGGCCTGCTCGCGATCTTCGGCCCCTGGCTCGTGCCGCCTCAGGCCAGTGCCACTCTGTTCACCGACGCGCGCACCTGGCCGCTCACGGTGCGCCATCCGGGCCAGGAGATCGTGCGCGAGCTGAAAAATGCGGGAGAGCCGGGTTCGCCCTTCTTCTGCGACAGCTCGGTGCTCGCCTTCGAAGCGCGCCGCGCCTGTGTCTTCTTGCCCGAGACTCCGGAGATCCTGCGTCAGCTGCAGCAAAAGGAAGCCCTGCGCGGCGCGCGGATCATCGCTCTGGGCGAGGGAAGAGCCTCACGCTGGGCAACGGGACCGCAGTGGAGTGCTTTTCTGGACAGCTGCCGCGTCCTGGCGAACGAATTCGAAGGCGCGCTGATCTTGGAGACCCCCGTGCCGGGGGACAGCAGCCTGGTACCCGAGGAGCCGACCGCGCCCGAGGAGCTGCCGGCGCCCGAGCAGCCGCCCGCGCCCGCGGATTCCAGCTCCGTGCGCATCCGCGTGGACCAGACCCATCCCCTGCCCGCGGATTTCGTTCCTCCCGATCTTCTCGAGATTCCGGTGCCTCCCGCCTCGCGTCAGCACCTGCAACTGCGCCGCGATGCCCTGGCCGCGCTGCTGCGCATGGTCGATGCGGCCAAGGAGGACGGTGTGCAGCTGCGCGTGGTCAGCGCGTACCGCTCCTACGCGCGCCAAAAAGTGCTCTACGAACGGGCCCAAAGCCGCTACGGAGAAGCGCAGCGTTGGGTGGCGGCTCCCGGCACCAGCGAACACCAACTCGGCACCACGGTCGACTTCGCCGACGCCGCCCTGAAACATGCGGTCGACCCCTCCTTCGCGCAGACCGAGGAGGGACTCTGGCTGAAGTCCCACGCGCGGGACTTCGGCTTCGATCTGAGCTATCCGCCCGCGACGGCCGAGAGCAAGGGCTACCATCCCGAAGCGTGGCACTACCGTTACCTGGCGAATCAGGGGCGCGAGAAGGAGCGCAGACCATGAGCCGGCTGACCCTGTTCTTCGCTGTGGGACTGGGCCGGCGCTTCGTGCAGAAGGGGACGATGCCCTGGCTCAGCTCGGCGCTGGATCCGCGGCGCGTCGCTGAATTGGTTCCGAGCTTTCCCTGCTTGCCCGAGGTGGTGATGTTCTCGGCCCTGTGCGGTCAGAGTCCGGCGCTGCACGGCCGCGTCCTCTCACAGGACACGGGGAATTCGCCGCTCGAAGCACCTTCGGTGGCGGAGTTCGCGCCACAGCTGCGGATGCGGATCGACGCGCGCTTGCTCGAAGCGGCTCGCGCCGAAGGACTCGATTCCGCCTCCCGCTCACGCAAAGCTCGCGAGCTGGACGAGGAGCTCCACACACTCTTCGAGTCGCGGCAGGAGGGCGAAGTACTGCTTTTGGCCGGTGTCGCCGGCGCGCGGGCGGCAAGAGAGCGCATCGCGTGGGAAGAGCTTGCCTGCAGCGTCGAAGCTGAAGTGGAAGTCGAGAGTGCAGTCCTGCGCCTTCGCAGCGCGCAGGCCACACGGCGCGCGGAAATGCGCGAGGCACTGTTGCGCCTGCAGGGAGTGGAACGCGTGCTCCGTGACGAGGCACTCGCGGCCTTGCACCTCCCCACGGAAAATGGGGAACTGCTCTTGGCTCTCGCGCGTGAGGGATTCAGTTTCGCAGAGGAGAGGGCTTCGGTGGGAAGCTACGAATGCCCGCCGGGGGAAGAGGGGGTTTTCGTGGGCTTGGGTTGCCGCGCCCAAACGAGTTGGCCCAGCAAACTCCACGCGCTGCGTCTCGCCCCCAGCGTGGCCGCCCACCTGGGGCGCGCCACCGCGGGCTACGCGGACCGGCCCTTTGCCCTGTGAGGGTGCTTCGAGCATTCCCCCGCCACTTTTTCGGGGACGGTTTCTGAGCCTGCCAAGCACCTGCCAGTTTGGCAGTCCCGTTCAAGATCTTGCTAGTAAAGAAGTTGCTAAATAAGCTGGCCTGCTCTCGCAAGCTCCCGCCGCAAGGCGAGTTCCACGATTTTCACTGCAGCTGGAGGAAAACCCCGATTTCTTCTAGCCAGCTCCGATCGGGTAAACTATGCTCTACTTTGCGGGCTGCCTCCTATTGGCCACTCGGTTCGGCTAACCACGTTTAAAATCCGGGACAGCCTTCGAGGCGGCTCGCACTAAAGATTGAAAAAGGCCCGGGACGAAAGTCCCGGGCCTTTTTTTCTGCGACGCGCGCAGACGCTCAGCTCTGCGGCTTCTCGAAGATCGAAGTATCGATCTTCGGGTTGACCTCGATGCTCTGTGTTTCCACGCTCATCAGCGGTTCGCCGCCGTGCGTGACGTCCACCTTCTGCGCGAAGAGAATTCCCCCGTAATCCTTCCAATCGCTGAAGGTCGATACCTGCAGGCCCATGGTCTGCGTGATCATGTGCTTGGCCATGTCCGCCTGCTCGATCGGCATGTGCGTGCTCGGATCGAAGTAGAGCTTGACCCACTTCTCGTCGCTCAGCCACACCAGCACGACATCCGCCTTGGTATCACCCACCATTTCGGAGGGAAGCGCCTGGAGTTGGAAAGAGTCGAAGTGCCCCGTGAGATAGTGGACATCTTCGATGATTCCCTCCCTCTGCTTCGCGGCCTGCTCCTCCCCCATGTCCTGGATGCCCTGCGGACCCTTGGCCCACGCGCCGTCGGCGGATACCGCCTGCACCATGTTGCCCATGGGCATGCTGATCTCCACCCTCGCGCTGTTGGGATAGAGCGTCCACGAATTCAGGCCGATGTTGATGCTCATTCCCTGCACGTTCAGATTGGCCTTGTCCTGGCGATGCAGGCTCGAGAGCTTGGCGAGCTTCTCGCCTCCGAGAGCTTTCATGGCCGCGGACATGATGGAGTGGCCCTTCTCGATCGACTCCGCCGTGGCCTCGGGGAACTCGGGTCCCTTCGGTTCGGGGATACTGATGTCCAGGTCCTCCACCGGCCCGAACTCGGTCAGATCGCCGTCCCATTCCGACTTCTTGCCCACCGCGACGATCGCGAAATCCTCCGGATGCACGCGGCGCTGCGCCACGTCCTGCACGTCCTTCGCGTTGACGGCGCGGATCTTGTCGGGATACTGCTGCAGGAAGTCGCTGGGGTAGCCCAGGAAATCGTAGGTCTGCAGACGGGTCAGGGTTTGGCTCTTGCGAACGAAGTTAAAGACATACGAATTGAGCATGGCTTCCTTGGCCTTGCTCAGTTCGTCCTGACTCACCTCGGATTCACGGATCTTGTCCACCTGGTTGAGCACCGCTCCCAGGGCCTTGTCCACCGTGGAGTTTTTGGTTCCGCAGTAGGTCATGAAGGTGCCCTTGTGCGCCATCCCCACTCCCGCGGAGCTCCCCACGGTATAGGCCAGGCCCAGGTTGCTGCGGACTTCGTTGAACAGCCGCGAGGAGAAACCTCCGCCCAGGATCCGGTTCATCACGATCATCGAATAGTAATCGGGATCGTCCATCTTCATGCCCACTTGCCCCGCCGCGAACCAACTCTGGGTCACATCGTCCTTGTTCGCGATCAGCACACGGCGTGTCTGCTCTTTGGGCGCCTTGGGCAGGGAGGGAATGGGATTGTCCACCCTCTTCCATCCGCTGAACTGGTCCTTCAGTTCCGCCAGCATCTCCTTCGAATCGAAGTCTCCCCACACCGCGAGCATCATGTTCTCGGGGTGATAGAAGTACTGGTAGAAGTCCACCAGGTCGTCGCGCGTGATGGCGTCGATGGTGGCGTACTCGGTATTGCGCGCGTAGGGGTGATCCGGGCCCCAGATCGCCTTGGGGATCTCACGGCGCAGGATCGACATGAGCTCGTCGTTGCGGCGCGCGATGGCCGCGCGCTGCGAGGTCTTGGCCAGATCGATCTTGGCGTCCTCGAAGGCGGGATGCTGCAGAATGTCGCTCACCAGCTCCAGCCCGCGCTTGGCATCCTTGCGCAGGAAGGAGAAGTTCACGGTGCCGCGAGTATCATCCACGGAACTCTCGATCGAAGCGCCCATGCCCGCGAGCAAGTCGTCCAGATCGTCGCCGCTCATGGTTTCGGTACCGCCGGTACGCAGCACCTCGCCTTCGATCTCGGCCAGACCGACTTTCGCGGCCGGCTCGTACACCGAGCCGGTGCGAATCAGGACCCGGCCCTCGACCAGGGGCCAATCGTGATCTTCCATGAGGTAGATCACCATGCCGTTGTCCAGTTCGTACCGTTGGTAATCTTTGCCCAGCTCGGGAACTTTCACTTTCCCCAATTCGGGGTAATCAAAACTCTCCCATGGCCGACTGGCCGCGCTGGCGCTCGAAACGAGCAAAAGGGGAAAGAGGACGGCCACGGCAAGCGCGGCCGATAGGCTCCGGCTTACTCTAGCTCGCATCTTCGGCTCCCTTCTCCTCGGTCACGATGGTTCCGACGGTCAGATTCTTCTCGATCAGATAGGTCTTACACAGACGCTGGAGGTCGTCCAGGGTCACCGCGTCGACCTCGCTGGGATAGCTCAGGGCCTTCTGCCAGTCCCCCAGAATGACCTGGGCGCTGCACAGAGTCTGCGCCATGCCGGTGTCGGAACGCACCTGGCGGATCCAATTGGCCTTCAGGCGGGTCTTCGCTCCCTCGAGCTCTTCGGCGGTGATGTCGCCGGATTTCGCCTTGTCGAATTCCTTCAAAATGCTGCTCTCGCACTGGGCTGCGGTAAAGCCCTTGGCGGGCACGGCGAAAGTGAGAAAAAGCCCCGGGTAGAGCTGTCCGGGGAAGCCGGTGAAGGCGCCGACGCTCACCGCCGACTGCTCCTCCTTCACGAGCTTCTTGTAGAGGCGGCTGCTGCGGCCGTTGGCCAGGACTTCGGTCAGGACGTCGAAGGCCGCATCGTCGGGACTCGAGGCCGCGGGCTTGTGATAGCCCATGACCAGGAGCGGTTGACCCGGGTCCTTCAGGGTCACGGTACGCTCGGCGATTTGCGGGGGCTCGACGGTCCGGACCGGTTCGGGAACGGGAGCCGCTTTCCACGGACCAAAGTACTTCTTCGCGAGTGACTGTACTTCCTTGGGGTCGACGTCACCCACCAAACACATGACCACGTTGCCCGGCACGTAGTACTTCGCGTGGAACTTGAGCGCGTCCTTGCGCGTGAAGGCCTCGAGATCGCTCATGTGTCCGACGGTGGGCTGCCCGTAGGGATGCGCCTTGTAGGCGGTGGTGATGAACTCCTCGAGCAAACGGCCAAAGGAACTGGACTCGGTGCGCATGCGGCGCTCTTCTTCCACCACGTCCCGTTCCTTGTAGAACTCGCGCAGGACGGGATGGATGTAGCGCTGCGACTCGAGATAGGCCCACAGCTGCAGCTTGTTGCTGGGGAGATTGTAAAAATAGGTCGTCACGTCCGACGCGGTGGACGCGTTGAGACCGGTGCCTCCCGCCTGCTCGACGATGCTTCCGAATTCGTTCTTGACCACGTATTCATCCGCGGCTTCCTCGGCCTTCTGCATCGCCTCTTTGGCCTTGGCGATCTCTTCGTCGGAGGCGCCCTTCAACTTGGTCTGCCACCAAGCGGCCTGCGCCTCGTCCACGGCGTCGAGCGCCTTCTTCTCTTTGGAGTAGTCCTTGGTACCGATGACGTCGGTACCTTTGAATGCCATGTGTTCGAACATGTGCGCCAAGCCGGTGATGCCGGGAACTTCGTTCACCGATCCGACTTTGCACATGGAGACGTAGCTGAAAACGGGGGAATCGTGGCGCTCCACCACGATGAACTTCAGGCCGTTGTCCAGCGTGAATGTGCTGATATCCTTCTCCAGTTTGGCGATGTCCTGGGCCGGAGCCGCAATGGCACCGAACACGAGCATCGTCAAAAGAAGAAGCGAAGTCAGGAGTGCGCGTCGCATCTGCCCTCCTCTGGGTTGAATCGTTCGTGGGGTCGAAGAAAAAGTGGCGGCGCGAGCGCGAGATGCAAATCTCTCTCGCCGGTCGTGCCCGGAAGCAAAGTAGGGTACCAACGCATCCCGCCGGTGGTCAAAGGTAGAATCATGTTCGTTTGCCGGAGACGAAGGGGGAATCCGGGTAGAAGAAACGCAAGCGAAGCTGCCTTCCTTCCCGCACTCCGATGCGGCTGGAGCGGGCCACGCGCTTCGGCGTCTCAAAGGGCCAGATTCCCAGCTCATCCCGCGTGAGATCCAGGCCGTTGTGGCGCAAATCCAGGCCCAGGGCCTGACAGAGCTTGGCCGGACCGTTCGCGATCTCCACGCCCTTGCGTCCGCGCCGCGCTCCCATCAGTTCCGCGCCCTGAAGCGCTTCTCCGGCGCGCAGCAGAACCGCTCCCGCAACGCCCTTCTTCTCGGCCACCACGTTCGAGCAGTAGTGCATGCCGTAGGTGAAGTACACGTAGAGATGACCCGGAGTTGCAAACATCTGCTCGTTGCGCGCGGTTCTGCCGCGGAAGGCGTGGCTCGCGGGATCGTCGCCCACCCCCAGATAGGCCTCCACCTCGACGAGTTTGATGGCCAGAGTGAGGCCGCCGACGCGGAGAACCAGGGCGCAGCCCAGAAGATCGGGCGCGAGCTCCTCCGCGCTGCGCGCAAAGAAGCGCCGGCCCAATCGCCGGTACGCGGGAAACCCGCCGCGCCCCATCAGTTGATCACGTACTCCTTGCGCCCGAAGATCAGTCCGCCGAGAAAAGTGAAGAGGGTCACCACCGCGAGAAGAATGAACAGAGAACCCCAGAGGGGAAGACTGTATTCCACCGAGAGCAGGCCCCGGACGAAATCCGTGAGCGAGGCCTGGACGTCTTGCCGGCTCACGATGAGATTGCGCAGGTGCCATTCGAGGGTCCACATCTGCAGGCGCATCGGCGCCACGCTGACCGTACTCTCCCACGCGAAGATGTAGAGGATCCCCCAGATGAGCGGCCGCTTGAAGACGGTGCCCATGAACGCGAAGATGGCCGTGTAGCAGAAGACGGCCAAGAGGATCACCAGGAAGTAATTGGTGTAGACCTCGACGAAATCGAGATTGATGGCCTGGGAGTTCCCCACCACCATCAAGAGGAAGCAGACGGCCAAGGAGGCGGTCAGCACCAGAGCCGAGATACTCTGCACCGCGAGCAGGCGACCGGCGTACACCGCCCCGCGGGAGAGCGGGCGGGTGAAGAGATAGGTGATGGTCCTCCCCTCCACCTCGTCATGAATCGTGGGAACACCGAAGAAGAGACTCACCAGGTAGACCAGCGCCTTGAGGTAGACCAGACCTCCGATGTTGGCGAAAAACTCCGTGGGCGAGATCTGCTTGGTCCCGTACACGCGCCAGATGATCGTGAGCACGAGCGGAAAGACCACGGCCATCCCCAAAAAGACGAGTCGCTTACGCCGCACCAATTCCTTCACGGCGGCGTTGTACACCAGGCCGATGGTCAGAGAGGGTTCGAGCGTCACCGGCGGCTTGTCGGCGTAAGCTTGCTGGAGTTCTCTTGTGTTCACCTGCCGTCCTCCACCAAGTACTCGAACAGACTCTTGAGATTGTCGTCCAGGGTGGTCCACGAACGGACCCCCATTTCCGGGCGCAACGCGAACTCGGGCAGCATCCGGTAGACTTCGCGCGGCAGATCCGACTCGAGCAGAAGAGAATGCTCCGAACTCACGCGCAGCCCCTGGACGTCCTTCAAGGTGATGAATTCCGTGGCCAGGGCCCGCGGCGATTCGCAGTGCACCTCGATGCGGTGCGGATGGCGTTCGATCGCGTCGCGAATTTCCCCGATGTCCCCGTCCGCCAGGATCTGACCGCGGTGGATGAGCAGAATGCGCGAAGTCATCGCCTCGACCTCGTGCAGAATGTGGCTACTCACCATGACCGTCTTGCCCTCCGCCCCCAACTCCTTGATGAGATCCATGGATTCCTTGCGGCTCACCGGATCCATTCCGTTAAAAGGCTCGTCGAGGAAGAGGATCTGTGGGTCGTGGGCGAGCGCCTGGGCGAGCTTGATCTTCTGACGCATGCCCTTGGAGTAGCCCTTCACGCGCCGGTCCGCCGCCTCCAAGAGGTGCGTGCGCTGCAACGCCCGCTGCGTCCGCTCGTTCGCTTCGTCCTTGGTGAAACCCTGCAGGCGAGTGAGATAGACCAGCATTTCGCGCCCGGTCATCGATTCGTAGAGCGCATCGGGTTCGGCCAAGAATCCGATGAGCCGGTAGAGCCCGCGGTGGTGCGCCAGATCGTGGCCGCACACGCGGACCACTCCCGCGCTCGGCTTGAGTTGACCGGCCATGAGCTTGAAGAGAGTGCTCTTGCCCGCGCCGTTGAGTCCCAGGAGCCCGGTCACGCCCGGGCTCACGTCCACCGTGAGGTCGTTCACCCCGATGACCTGCCCGTACCAACGGGACAGGTTCTGTGTCTTCAACACCACCAGAGAAGTATCGGGCGGGGCTGTGGGTGGGGCCTGAATCAAAGCACGACCTCCACCGGACGGATTCGTTTGCGCAAGATGAGATAGCAGACCGCGCCCACCACCAGGATCACGAAGAGGCTGAGCAGGGGATGATACCCCAGTGGGCGATCGGCCCCAAAGATCCAGGCCCCCAGCTGCTCGAGATTCGCGTCGACGTTAACGAGGCTCCAGAGGGACCATCCGGTGAGCATCTTGAGAATCCGCGTGACCCCGTCCACCACGAGGAGTCCCCACAGAAGGACCCAACTCACCGCGATGATCGCGCTGCGTTGGGCCACGGAAGAGAGCATCAGGACCATGAGGCCAGCCAGGGCCGCCCACACGCCACAGTAGAGCAAGGCCAGCAGGGGGGCGCTCCACACCGTCGCGAAATAGCCGTGCTGAACGCTCACCGCGACCGCGAAGATCCACAGCAAGAGGACCGGCAAAAAGCTCACCGCGAACACGAACGCGCCCACGATTCCCAGCTTGCCCAGGATGTAGTCGTTGGGCGTCAAGGGGCGCGAAAAGTAGATCTGAAGCGCGTGGAAGCGCCGGTCCTTGGAAACGAGGTCGGTTCCCGAGAGCAAGACGAAGAGGATGACGAAGACCGACTGACCCTTCAGCGCCGAAAAGAAGAAGCTGAGGCCGGTCTTGAGCAGTCCCGAGGACTGCAACAGGCTCCCCGCGCGCAGATCTCCGTAGAGCACCACGCCGCGAATGAGAACCGCCGCCCACGCGAGAAACAAGAGGATCAGCGTCCGTCGCCGTTTGAGTTCGGCGAGGAAGCCACGACGGAGAATGGGCCAGAAGCGCATGGGCCGCGCCTGAATCTCCCCCTCCCAGCGGGTGTATCCCTGTTCGTAAATCGGCATCAGTCGATCGCCTCGAAAAATGTGTCTTCCACCGTACGGCCAGCCGGCATCAAATGCCGGATCTCCACCCCGCTGTCCAGCGAGAGGGCGGTCTGCAGGATGGGCTCGGGGCCACCCACTCCCTCCTTCAAACGCACGCGGATTCCGTTTTGGATGGGGGTGAAATCGTGGCCGCGCACCCGCAGCGCTTCACCCAGGCCCTGTAGGTCACCTCGTCCCCGCACTTCAAAGAGAAGATGCTCGTGCAGAGGATCGTGGCTCACCGCCTCCTGAGACTTCAGCCGTCCATCCTTGAGAATCAGCACGCTGTCACAGGTCTCCTGCACGTCGGGAAGCAGATGACTGCTCAGAATGACGGAGACCCCCTTGGTGTGACTGATCTCGCGGATCAGGGCGAGCATGGTCTCGCGCCCCGGCGGATCCATTCCATTGGTGGGCTCGTCCAGGAACACCAGCTCGGGATCGTGGACCAGGGCCTGCGCCAGCTTGAGCCGCTGTTTCATTCCCTGGCTGTACGTTTCCAAATCGCGGTAACGCGCTTCGCCGAGGCCCACGTAGTAGAGCACCTGGTGCGCGCGCTGCATGGCGTCTTTGGAACTCATCCCGGTGAGTTCTCCCGCGTACCCCGTGAGTTCGACCGCATTCATGCCCGGAACCAGACATTCGCTCTCGGGCACCAGGCCGATGCGGCGGCGCAGGGCCAAAGGCGAAAGCGCCGGATCCATCCCCAGGACCTGGGCGCATCCGGCCTGCACCGGCAGAAGCCCCAAGAGGGTGCGCAGCAGGGTGGTCTTGCCCGAACCGTTGGGGCCCAAAAGACCCACGGCTCCGCCTCCGACCTCGAATTCGAGTTCGTGGAGCACCTTTTTCTCGCCATAGGACTGGCTGAGATTGGCGCAACGGAGGATGGGGTCGAAAGAGGACACGATTCGACTCCGTACGCGCATCGGCGCGCGGAAGTTGCGGGGATCTGGCCCCAGGACGCGCAAGAATGGGCCACGCCCGCTCGCCCGCCAGGCTACTCCAGATCCAGGGGCCTGTCATCCTCGCGAGGGCGCCCATGGCCCCCCGGAATGGGGTTTTCGGCCCACTTGTCCTCTCCGGTCGGACCGTGCTAGAATATTGTCCAGTTCCTGACACCATCCCGTCCGTGGGCGATCCCCTCGACCCCGGTGGGAAACTGTTGCTCCTCGTGGGATGAACCCAGCCTCCAGTGCACTGGTTTCGTCTCCTGAAAAGGAATCCGTCCATGGACCACCGCAGTCGCGGCTTCGCTCTTCTCCTTTCGCTCTTTCTCCTGACTCTGCTCAGTGCTCCGGCTGCCGCGGTCTTCGACGTGAGCTGGGGCAATTCCTGGGAAGGTGTCCCGCTCCAGGACGTCATCGACAACTTCCTGAGCTCTCAGTTCCCCTCGACTTACTCGCCGGGCGATGTGAATGCGCTCACCATGTATGAGGGGTATCTGCCGGGAGACGCGGACTTGAGTCCCAAGCCCTACTGGCAGGATTCGGATTTCACCAATCTGATCGTCACCGAGCTCGCAGGCTATCAGTGGTTCAATACCATGGGTTGGTACGAGATCGGTTATCCGGAAATCGATGGCTTCAACGACGGCGTGATCTTCACCGGCGGGGAGGGCCCGGGGAATACGAAGACCATCACCTTCAGTTCACCCACGCAATTCGGCTTCTGGCTGGACCCCAATGGCGATCAGGACGCCGAGGGTGCTCCGCAACCCGAGAAGTTCTACACGGACCGCACTCTGAACGACGTGGGGCCGGACGGCAGCGGCACGGTTCACGGACCCGAAGGCGGGGACCCGCAGTGCCTCATCTACAACGTCTCCTACCTCTACGGAAAGCCGGCCTACATTCTGGCCTGGGAGGATCTGGACTCCGGACTTCCGCTGGCCGCCAGCTATGCGCCGGGCTACACCGACAACGACTACAACGACCTGGTGGTGTTGATCCTCGCCTCGTCACCGGTGCCGACGCAGTCGTCCTCCTGGGGACGCGTGAAGTCTCTCTTCAACCAGCGTTGATCCGCCTCGCCCGGCTGTGAAACCACCGCGGAATCAGTGGACTTCCGCGGTGGTCTGCGACTTCTCGCCTTCGGCCAGCTTCTTCGCCCTGTACTCCTCGGCCAGACGGAAGAGATCCTGCTTGTCCTTCGCCTGGGACAGGATGTGCACCGCTTCCCAGAGCTGGCCGTCGTCCTTGATGGACACGTGGTAGGCCGCTTCCGAGCCGTTGAAGTGACGCTGTAGCTCGCGCGTGATTCCCGTCTTCACGTAATCGAGGTTGTCGTTCATGAGCTTGCGATTCCAGCTCAGGTCGAACTCCTTCAAGTACTTCTTCAGGTTTTCGCGTTTGCTGGCCATCTCGTAGAACTTGTCCAGCAGGGCGGAACTCACCTTGAAGTCCTTCGGCAGAGTCTTGTGATCGACGGCGTAGTCGGTGGCGAAAGTGAAGAAGATCCCGTCGCGTTCGAGGCATACTTCCGCGTCGCTGAGCATGGTCGGTTTGATCTCCACGTCGGGCGTGATTCCGCCGCCGCCGTAGACCTGGCGGCCCATGTCGGTGAAGTAGACCTCGCCGGAATGATGCTCGACTTCCTCGTTCTGCGTGGAGAGGCTGTCCGTGCTGTCCTCCATCGCCAGGGAATCGGCGTGCGTCTTCACGAGTTCGCCGTCCCGTGTCCGCTTGCGATGGATGGAGCGCCCGCTGGGCGTGTAGTAGCGCGCAGTGGTCAGCTTGAGCGCCTTGTCCGGCGGCAGATCGAAGACGGTCTGCACCGAGCCCTTGCCGAAGGTCGTCTGCCCCGCGATGAGGCCCACGTCATGGTCTTGCATGGCGCCGGAGAAGATCTCGCTGGCGCTGGCCGAGGAGCCGTTCACGAGCAGCAAGAGGGGGGTCTTGCTCCAATCGACTTCGTCCCCATCGGTGGCGTAGTAGCTGAGGTTGTTCCGCATGTAGCGGCCCTTGGTGTAGACGATGAGCTCGCCCTGCTTCAGGAAGAGCCCGCTGACGTCCTTGGCCGCGGTCAAGAGTCCACCCGGGTTGAAGCGCAGATCGATGAGGAGCCGCTCCATTCCCTGCTTCTCGAGCTTGTCCACCGCGGTGCGCAGCTCGTCGGCGGTGGTGCGAGCGAAGTTCGTGATGCGGACGTAACCGACTTTGTGTTCGTCGTCGATCATGAACACGTAGGGAATGCTCTCGAGTTTGATGATGTCGCGCGTGATCGTGTAATGCCGGATTGCGTCCTCGCCGGCGCGACGGATGCCGATCGTCACTTCGGTTCCCTTGGGACCACGAAGTTTGTTCACCGCATCGTTGGTCTTCCAGCCCTTGGTGCTCTCGCCCTCGATCTCCACGATCTGGTCGCCGCCCTGAATTCCCATGAGATAGGCCGGCGTTCCCTCGATCGGCGAGACCACGGTGATCCAGCCGTCCCTCAGGGTGATCTGGATTCCCAGCCCCCCGAACTCGCCCTGGGTGCTGGTCATCAGGTCGTCGTAGGACTCGGGCGTCAGAAGCTGGCTGTGCGCATCCAAGTTGTCGAGCATGCCGTCGATCGCCGAATTGATCAGCTCCTCGGGATCCAGCTCGTCCACGTAGTTGCGAGTGATGCGCTCGTAGACGCGGCCGAAGAGCTCGAGGCTGTCGTAATATTCTTGGCTTCGGGTGACCGCTTTCTTCTGCGGGTCCTGGTCTCCCTGATCGCTCTTTCCCCGTCCTGCCGCGGCTCCGAGCACGAATCCGGTGCAGAGCACGGCGACGATCGCTGCGATGAGAAGGAGTTTGCTGCGGTTGAGCTTCATGAAATGTCCCCTGACTGGTGATGGCGCCGAGGAAAGTGCTGCGGAAACGGAGGAATGCGCCTGCAGAAACGGCAGGCTCAGCTTAAAAACTTGTACGAACGACAGCAATATGTGTTCCGCGCGAATTGCCCCCGGGCTCCGTCCGGGGGTCCGGCGGGGAATTTCGGGGCACATCGAGGATCAGGCTCGCGCCTCCGGCAGCCGCTCGTTGAGGTGGGCCCACGCCTCCTCCTGCAGAGCCTCCTTGGAGAGCCTGCCGTCCAGGACCCTGAAGCGCCGCGAATGGCGGTGGGCCAGCTCCAGATAGCCGGCGCGGACCCGCTCGTGAAACTCCGATTCCTCGCGTTCCATGCGGTCCCGTTGGCGATCGCCCATGCGGGCGCGCCCCTCCGCCGGGCTCAGATCCACCAGAAAGGTGAGATCGGGCACCAGCCCGCCGGTGGCGAGTTCGTTGAGTTCCTCGACGCGCTCGATGCCCAGACCCCGCCCCTTGCCCTGGTAGGCGCAGGAGGCGTCGCCGTAGCGGTCCAAGAGGACGATTTCCCCGCGCGCGAGGGCCGGCCGAAGGACTTCGCTGACCAGCTGGGCGCGCGCCGCCAGCATGAGAAAGAGTTCGCTGAGCGCGCTCAGTTGGGCATGGCGCGTATCCAGAACGAGGTCGCGGATGCGCTCGCCGGCCTCCGTGCCCCCCGGTTCCCTACTCAGGGTCAGCTCGTATCCCAGAGCCTTCAACCGCTGAGCGAGAGCGCTCATCAAGGTGGACTTGCCGCAGCCCTCGACCCCTTCGAAGCTCACCAGTACGCCGCAACTCGTGCTCACGGAGATTCCCCGTCCTGCGGCCGGTCGAGCTGAGGCCACACGTGGACGATACGTTGGATGACGGTGACCCAGGTCAAAAAGGCCAGCGCGAAGACCACGAAGCCGGTCGCGGTGCGTCCTAGGATCAGACCCAGACCCAAGAGGATGATGCGCTCAGGCCGTTCCAACCAACCCACCTTGCACTCGCGGCCGAGTCCCTCGGCGCGCGCACGCGCGTAACTGGTGATGAGCGATCCGGCCAAAGCGAGCAGGGTCAATTCGGTGAGCCAGGGCAGCGTATAGTCGTGCATCCGCATGTCGTGCAGCAGGGCAAGAAAGAGCGCGGTCTCGCTGAGCCGGTCGAAGGTGGAGTCGAGAAAGGCCCCCAACTCGGAGACCCGGTTCTGACGGCGCGCCAGGGAGCCGTCGAGCATGTCGAATGCGCTGGCCAGAAGGAACGCCAGACCGCCCCAAAAGAGATGGCCCTGGTAGACGATGGCGGCCGCGCCAAAGTTCAAAAAGAGACCGGCGAAAGTCAGGAGCGTGGGGAAAAACCCGCCGCATCCAACACGCGGACTACGGGCTGGATCCACCCGCGTACGGCCTGATGAAGATCGAACTTGCTCACGGAGGCAGTCAACCCTTCCTCGCGCTCGCTGTCAAGCAGAGGCGCCAGCCAAGACCAGAACCAGCTCCCCCTTCGGCGGGTGCTCTTCATAGTGAGCCAAGAGATCGGCCGCGCTGCCGCGCCGCACTTCCTCATGGAGCTTGGTCATCTCCCGGCAGACGGCCAGCTCGCGATCCTCGAGAATCTTCGCGAAGTGCGGGAGACTCTTGAGCAGCCGGTGGCTGGACTCCAGAAGGACGACGCTCCGTTCCTCCTGCTTGTAACTCTCGAGTTGGCGAATGAGGCGACCGCTGCGCCGAGGCAACCAACCGTCGAACACGAAACGATCGCTGGGAAATCCACTCAGCACGAGGGCCATGATCACACTCGAGGGCCCGGGAATCATGCTGACTTTCAGACCGGCTTGCAGCGCCGCTCGCACGACCCGGTAGCCGGGATCGGCGACCCCCGGGGTGCCGGCGTCGCTCACCAGAGCAATGTTTTCGCCCGCCTGCAGTCTCTCGATGATCTCGCGCGCCCTCTGCTCTTCGTTGTGATCATGGCACGAGCGCATTCTGGTCTTGATCTGCAGGCGCGCGAGCATCTGGCCGGTGTGACGGGTGTCCTCGGCGTAGATCTGGTCGGCGTCGCGCAGGGCTTCCTGCGCGCGGGGAGAGAGATCCTCGAGGTTCCCGATCGGAGTCGCCACCAAGGTCAGCACGTCGCCTACCCCATCCAGTCGCGCGGGTAGAGAAAATCCTTGTCCACGGTGCGGTTGCTCAGCTTCACGATCACCGGCATCTTGCGCTTGTACTGCGAACCCTTCATCAGCGAGTTCACCCGGTCGATGAGCTCGGGCTCGAAGCCCGCCCGCAGCAGCCCCTCGCGCCGCTGCCTCCGGTCGACCATCTCGTGCAGCAGACGATCCACTTCCGCGTACTTCATCCCCAATTCGTCTTCGTCGGTCTGTCCCTGCCAGAGATCGGCGCTGGGCGCCTTGTTCACGATCAGCTCGGGGATTTGCAGGTGCCTCGAGAGCGCGAAGACCTGGCTCTTGTAGAGGTCGCCGATGGGGTTCACCGCGCTTGCGCTGTCACCAAAGATGGTCGAGTAGCCCAGCAGAAGTTCGGTCTTGTTGGAGGTGCCCAGAACCAGGGCGTGCCGCGCCTGGCTCAGATCGTAGAGGATGGTCATGCGCTCGCGAGCCATCTTGTTGCCGCGCCGCGTGCGGTCGGCCTCGGGATGATTGGCGAAATAGGCATCGACCTGCGGGGTGATGTCCTCGAGCTGCGACTCGATGCCGAGGGTGTCCACCATCAAACGCGCGTGCTCGACGCTCTCGGGGGAGCTGCTGGAATAGGGCATCAAGACGGCCAGTACGTTTTCCGCCCCGAAGGTGTGGGCCGCGAGCGTCGCCACCAGGGCCGAGTCGATCCCACCCGAGAGTCCCAGAAGCACCTTCGAAAAGCCCGCGCGCGTGACTTCTTGCCTCAATCCCGCGCTGAGCACTTTGACCGCGGCGTCCCACTGAAGTTGCAGTACTCCCAAAGATTCGCCGTTGCGCCCGGCATCTTGCGCAAAACTCGCGGAGGAATCGCGGCGGCGCTTCACTCTGCATCCCCTTGCTCTGGCGCGGCTTCGTCGAGGCTGGCGGCCAAGCTCCGTGACGCCGCGATGCGGCCCAGCTCGCGGCAGGTGAGCTCGATTTTCTCGTCCCGCAGGATGGGATTGCTCAAGCGCGCCTGGCGCACTCTCTCGAAGTCCACCTCGCCCACGACGAGATCCTCCTCGTAGAGGGGCCCGACTGCCACTTCCTCGCCGTCGGGACCCAGGAGCACGCTGCGTCCCCAGAACACCAAGCCGTCCTCACTGCCCACCCGATTGCAGAACGCGATGTAGCAGCCGTAGAGCCGGGCGTAGGTGCGCAGCGTATCCACCCAAGTTCGCGCATTCTGGGGCATTTCTCCTTCGCGCAAGTCGCGCACCGGACTGGCGGTCTGCACCACCACGAGCTGCGCCCCATCCAGAAGCAGAGTGGTCACGAGGGAGGGATGCCAGGAGTCCTCGCAAATGGAGAAACCGATGCGACCATGACGCGTGCGCGCGGCAACCACACTGGAACCGGCTCCGACGAATCGCGCCTCGTCGAACACTCCATAACTGGCCAGATAGACTTTCCGGTGCACGTGTTTGACTTTTCCCTGTTCCAGGTAGAAGGACGCGATGTACTGCGCGTGCCCCTCCGATTCCTCGATGCCCCCCACGCAGAGCGACATGTCCTTCGCACTGCGCGCGAGATTTTTCAAATGGGGATCGTCGATTCCCATCGCCAGATCCCCCACCATGTCCTGCAACAAGTAGCCCGTGAGCGAGAGCTCGGGAAACACCAGGAAGTCCACTCCGCTGGCGCGCGCGCGACGGATCCACTCCTCGTGGATGGCCACGTTCGCCTCGAGATCGCCCAGTTTGAGCTTGCATTGGGCCAAGCCGATGCGCAGATCCATCTCCGCTCCAATCCGGTCAGTGCTTGCGCCAGAATTCCGGGGCAAACAGCACGAGCACGGTGTAGAGTTCGAGCCTCCCCACCAGCATACAGAAAGTCAGAACCCATTTTCCCACCACATGCACGTGCGCGAAATTGTTGGTGGGTCCCACGCTCCCCACCCCGGGACCGATGTTGTTGAGGGTCGCGGCGACGCTCCCGAAAGCGGAAACCAGATCCAGTCCCACCAGGGTCATGCAGAAGGTGGCCAGGGTGGTGATGATCATCATCAGGAGGATGAATCCCATGATGTTGGTCACGATGTCCGGCGGCACCGCGCTCTTGTTGAAACGAATGGTGTACACGGCCCGCGGGTGCAGCAGCTTCCGCAATTCATTGCTCGCGTGACGGATGAAGATCAAGAAGCGGGCGTTCTTCATCCCGCCCCCCGTCGAACCCGCGCACCCTCCGATGAACATCAAGAGGAGAAGCAGGTACTGGGGCATGCTCCCCCACCTCGCGTAGTCCTCCGTGCAGAAGCCGGTAGTCGTCATGATCGAAACGACCTGAAAGAAACTGCCCCGCAGATTCCGGCCGATACTGAAATCGGTCAGACGCAGATTGGAGAGGAAGATCGTGGTGGCGGCCACGAGGATGACGACGAGGTAGGTACGAAACTCGTCGTCTCTGAAGTAGTCCTTCAGCCGGCCCCTCAGCGCCGCGAAATGCAGCGAGAAATTGGCTCCCGCGATGAACATGAACACGATCATGATGATCTCGGCCGCGGGGTTGTGCAGTGCGGCAACCGATGCATCGCGGGTGGAAAAGCCGCCGGTGGCCATGGTGGTGAAGGTATGACAGAGGGCATCGAAGGGTGAGAGCCCGCTCAGAATGAGCGCGAGCACTTCAGCCGCCGAGATCAACACGTAAACTCCCCACAACAGCTTCGCCGTCTCCTTGATGCGCGGAGTGAGACGGTCCGGAGTGGGTCCGGGCGCCTCGGCCTTGAAGAGCTGCATGCCGCCAATGCCCAGGATGGGAAGAATCGCCAAGCTGAGCACCACGATGCCCATTCCCCCCAACCACTGAATGAGCGAACGCCAGAGCAGCATCGAATGGGATTGGGCTTCGATGTCGGTGAGGATGCTCGCGCCAGTGGTCGTGAACCCGCTCATCGACTCGAAGTAGGCATCGCTGAAGCTGGGAATGCTGCCGCTCAACCAGAAGGGCAAGGCCCCCATCAGGGCCACCAAAATCCAGCCGAAAGTGACGATGAGAAATCCGTCGCGGGTGCCCAGCTCGTGCCGGCCTCTCCCCAAGAGAACCAGCCCTCCGCCCACGACGATTCCCAGGAGCCCATTGAGGAGAAAGACTCTGAGCTCCGCCTCGTGGTAGATCACGGCACAGAGGAGCGGGAACACCATGGCCACGCCCGTGGCGAACACGAGCAGACCTAGAACTCGAAGGACCACGCGTGGATTCAAGTTCGCCGCCCTAGAAGAGTTTCTGTACCGCACTCACCGCGGAAGGTAGTGCGAAGACGAGCACCTTGTCGCCGGGGTCGATGACGTCTCCCCCGCGAGGAATCACTACCTGATAGGGTTTGATGATGGCGCCGAGCAGAGCGTTCTTCGTGAATTCCACCTCGGCGAGCGGGATCCCCGTCACCTTGGAGTGTTCGGTAGCCTGTAGCTCCACGATCTCGGCGTCGTTTTCCTTGAGCGAGGTGAGGCTGAGCAAATTGCCGCGCCGGAAGTATCGCATGATGGCATCGGCGGTGGAGAGACGCGGCGAGACCGCGGCATCCACGCCGATGGTCGAAAGGAGAGGCACGTAGTTCGGCTGACGAATGAGGGCGATGGTCTTGCGGGCACCGTGGGTGCGGGCCAAGAGGCTCGCCATGAGATTCATGTCGTCGTCTTCGCTCAGGGCGACGAAGCCGTCCATCTCCGCCAGGCCCTCGCTCTCGAGGAACTCCAGGTCGGTCGGATCTCCCAGCAGGACCAGGGTATTCTCCAGCTTCGTGCTCGCGCGGTGCGCCAGATCGGAGTTGCTGTCCAGCAGCTTCACCGCGATACCGTTGTCGCTGAGCATCCGAGCCAGGCTCACTCCGATCGAATTGGCGCCCACGATCATCACTGCCTCGATGGGAGCGGTGGGCGGCGCCAGGTACTGGAGGGCCTCCTCGATCTTGCCTCGCCGGCCCACGATGAACACCTGGTCATCTTCCTGCAGAAGATCTTCGCCACAGGGGATGATGGTCTTGCCCGCGCGCGTGATGGACGCCACGAGCGCCCAGCGGGCACCGAGTTCGCTCTCGATCTCGATCAGGCTCTTTCCCTCGACCGCGGCTCCTCTGCCCACGCGCGCGCCGACCACCTGCACGCGGCCGTCGGCGAACTCGTAGATGTCGGTGGCGGCCTTCTTCTGCAGAAGTTCGTAGAGCGCATTCACCGCCTCGCGGTCGGGATTGATGAGGTGGCTGATCTCCTCGAAGCACGAAGCTTCGCCGGCGTAGTAATCCTCGTTACGTACCCGGGCCACCTTGGTGGGCACGCCCAGACGATGCGCGGTGAGGCAGGCCAGAATGTTGATCTCATCCACGTCAGTGACGGCGATGAGGATGTCGGCCTTCTC
Organism: Candidatus Krumholzibacteriota bacterium; assembly: GCA_963806035.1. Classification (GTDB taxonomy): domain Bacteria; phylum Krumholzibacteriota; class Krumholzibacteriia; order JAJRXK01; family JAJRXK01; genus JAOZPE01. Next base: position 75,134 of record CAWDWO010000035.1, read on the forward strand.
GACCTCAGCCTCCTTGAGCATGGGAATCGTCGCGCCGTTGCCCTGAATCACCAAGGCGTCCAGATGTTGCTGCGCCTCGGCCACCACCGCTTCGTTGGCCTCGATGAGCGTGACATCGTGGTTCTCGCGGCTGAGGCGTTTTGCGACGATCGAGCCCACGGCTCCCGCCCCGACGATGATGATCTTCACCGCAATTCCTTTCGAGGCGAGACTAGAGCGAGAGCCCGTTCAAAACTGACAGGGCGTGCTCACAGTCCTGGCGGCTGACATCCAGATGAACTGTGAGCCGGATGCGGCTGGGCCCGAAGGCCACCCCGCGCACGCCCTGCTCGGCGAGCAGAGAGAGCAGGCGCTCGGCCCCGACTTCCTCGTCCACGTCCACGATCACGATGTTGGTTTCCGGCAGGGAGGGAATGCTCATCCGCGGATGATCCAGGCCCTTAGCGAGCAGGCGCGCATTGGCGTGATCCTCCTCGAGCCGGGCAAGGTTGTGATCGAGCGCGTAGAGACAGGCCGCGGCGAGAATGCCGGCCTGCCGCATTCCTCCTCCGAAGCGTTTGCGCAGGCGCCGGGCCTTGGCGATCTCCGCTTCGCTTCCCGCGAGACAGGATCCCACGGGGGCGCCGAGTCCTTTGGAAAAGCACACCGAGACCGTGTCCACGTTCTCGCACCAGCGCGCCAGAGGGATCGAAGTGGCCACCGAGGCATTGAAGAGGCGCGCGCCATCCAGATGCAGCTTCAAACCTCTTTCGTGGCAGCCCTGGCCGACCTCGTCAATGCATGCGAGAGGGACGATCGTGCCTCCGTGGCGATTGTGGGTGTTCTCCAGACAGACCAGGGAGGGCCGCGGATTGTGCGCGTTCGCCGGCGCGATGCGCTTCTCGATCTCGCTCCACTTTGGCGCCCCGCTGGGTGAGGGCACCAGCGTCGGCCACAATCCGGAAAGGGCGGCGGGAGCACCAGCCTCGTAATTGTAGATGTGACTTTCAGCTTCCAGAATGAGCTGGTCGCCGGGCTGGGTGTGAAGCGCCACCCCGATCTGATTGCTCATGGTGCCGCTGGGAACGTAGAGAGCGGCCTCTTTGCCCAGCTCGCGCGCGACTCTCTCCTGCAACGAATTGACGCTGGGATCGTCACCGTGGACGTCGTCGCCGACTTCCGCTTCGGCGATGGCTTTCCGCATCGCGGTGCTGGGCCGCGTGACCGTGTCACTACGTAGATCGATAGTCTTCATGGCTTCGTGACGGAAATCACCCGCGCTCGGTCGAACTCGAGCGGGCTAGGTCAGTGCGACCCGGTCCTTGAGCATCTTGCTCACCTTGAACACCGGAACACGGCGCTCGGGTACGGGCACCGCTTCCCCCGTGCGGGGGTTTCTCGCCATGCGCGCCTTGCGCTGTTTCACCTTGAAGGTGCCGAAACCTCGGATCTCCAAGTGCTTACCTTCGGCGAGAGCAGTGCCCACGCTCTTCAGGAAGAGCTCGACCGCTTCCGCGACCTCCTTCTTGGTCAATCCGGTCCTCAGTGCGATGTCCTCGACGATATCCTGTTTAGTCATGGGAACACCCGTGGAGTGAAGTGGCATTGGGCCCAGGGCAGAACGCCCCGGTGGCGTGAGCGAAGTCCTCACACCGCACTTCAAGGGATACGCCTCATCTAACTCATTGTCAACAACCACTTTGGTCCATTTGTCCTGAAGCGGGGCCCGCGGGCGGCCCCGCTTCCCCGCCGTGCATCTGGCACTGCCTATGCAGGGAACAGGCGCAGAGACGCTGCCGCCACCGAGGAGACGTTCCGCGTCAGCGGGCCGGTGGCGAGGCGCGCCAGAACGATGACACAGCCCTGAGTCGGCAACTGAATCTGGAATCCGAGGTCATTCTACGATGGCGATCTTCCGACGAGCCCCCTTGATCCTTCTGGGTGTAATCGTCCTACTGGCAATACTTTTCGCGGGTTGTGGCAACGAGTCGGCGGGAACCAGCCCCAAGCTGGACACCAACCCTCCCGCCGTCCCGCTCGAGCTCACGGCCCAGGTGGTCGCGGGGGCAGGGGTCAGTCTCAGCTGGGCCGCCAACACCGTCGATTCCGATCTCCGTGGCTACATTGCATATCGCAGCGAATCGCCCCATGGGGGGTTCGCCCCGCTCAACCGCGATCCGGTGACCACGAATTCCCTGCTGGATCGCAGCGCGAAGCCCGGGCACAGCTACTGGTACCAGGTGGCCGCGCGCGACGTGAACCGCAACGAAAGTGCCCGCAGCGCCAGCACGGCGGTCAGTCTCTCTGCAAGCAGCCGAACGCAGCTGGCCTCGCGCTGAACTCCGCGACCCCTTGCTGGACTCGAAGTGGACTCGGACTGCCAATCCGGCGCCGTTGAGGTGAATTGGTACGACTTTCGCTCTCAAGGGGTCGTCTGGGGTCCACTGCGGAAGCATCCGCGATACGAGGCTATGAGTTCGCGTGGGGAGCGCCATGGATCGCAATCTCGAGAAAAATCTTCGCAAGATCCAAGGCTTGCGCGAAAAGGGGCAGCTGGAAAAGGCGCTTTCTCAGCTCGAATCGTGGGCCAAAAAGAACCCGGATACCCCGCACTACCAGTATGAAGCGGCCAACGTGGCCCTGGACCTGGGGGACCACGTCAACGGCCTGCGCTGGCTGAAGAATCTGCTCCGCACCGCTCCGGACAGTCGCGCCAGGGTGTTGGATGCCGTGCAGGAACGCTTCGAGAACGAGCCGATTCTGCCTCTGGGCGAATTCCTGGTCGATCGCTATCTCTCGCGTGACGATACGGAATCCACCTTCGCCGTGGTGCAAAAGCTCGGCGAGGAGGCCCTGGAGCAGTACCGGCAGAAACTGAAGATCCGTCACGCCGGCCTGGCGCCCTCCTCTTCTCCCGATCTGTTGAAATTCAGCCTCTACGCGCAACTCGCCGTCGCGCATGCCCAAAAGCTCCCCGAGGAGTTCGCGGCGCGCGCGCGCGAGCTGCTGCGCGCCGTCCCCGAAGAGGGCGAAGGTCTGGCGGGCCTGTGCGAATCCGAACTCACGAACCATCCCCACTGCGCCGCGCTTCTGGCCGCCACCGGCCTGGCCCAACTGCAGGCCAAGAAAGTACAACAGGCCTGTCAGAACCTGAGCCGGGTCAACGGCAAAGAGAACGCCGAATCGCTGCTCGAAGTCCTGCGCGAGCAGAGGGTTTCCGAGGAGCACCGCGGAGCCTGGCTGAGAACGCTGGCCGAGCTCTCACTGGCCAGCGGGTCCTGCGAGGAGGCCGCGGATTTCTTCCGCGAGGCGGCCGATGCCGACCCCAAGTCGCGCACGGAGATTCTGCAGCGGCTGGAGAACTTGCCCGCGTCGATCGACGCCGCCTCCGCAGTTCCTCTCTGGAAACTTCAATTGCGCCTGCTCGTGGTGATGCGCAGGTACTCCAGCGTATCCAAGCTGATCGAAAAGCTACAGAGCCAGGCCGAAGTCGACGTGGGCGAGCTGCGCGCTCTGATGGGTGAGGGTGAGGAGAACTCCAAAAGCTCGACCGAGATGGCCTATCTTCTGACCGAAGCCGCGCTGCAGGCCCAAGATCTCGCGGCGGCGGTGCAACACACCACGGAGATCCCCGACCAGGACGAGCACTCCCTGCACAAGGTCATTCGCGCCATCGAACAGGTCATGCCCGAATGGTCCGACGAGGAGCGCCTGGAACTCGCCGCGCTGCAGGCCGTGATCTACGCGCGTCTGGGCCAACAGCGGGGAGCAAATGAGACCCTGGCTGAATTGTGGGAGAAGGAGGAGAACGCGAGCGCGCTCTTCGCGGTCACCCGCACCTGCCTGCAACGTGTACACCCTTCGGCCCGTCTTCTTTCCGCCATGCTCAAGCCCGCCTTGTCCGCCGGTGAGACCGATCTCTTGAGCGAAGCCCTCGACGGCCTTTTGCGTCACAACCCCGAGGACCTGAAGTGGACCGCGGACGACATCGTGACGCAGCTGGATGAAATGCCCGAGTACAGCGAGACCCTGCTCAACATCCTGGACCGCGCGGACAAGGAGCTCGGCGCCACCCAATTGCTGCGCTACCCCATGGCCTGCGCGGCCCTGAGCTGCGGCAAGGTCGAGCGCGCGGTGCCCGAGTTCCAGATCCTGCTCATGGCCCGACCCCAGCTCGCCGAGGAGGTTCTGGAGCGTCTGCGGCGCGCCCTGCAACAGAGCCCCGAGGACGCCGAACTCAACCTGGCCGCTTTCGACCTGCTCTCAGAAGCCCAGGAACACGAAGAGGCCGAACGGTGTCTGGTCCGCGCGCTGCGAGCCGAGCCCGAACGCATTCAGGAACTCAGCGAGCGCTTCGAGCAACTCCTGGCCGATGCTCCACAGTCCTCCTCGCTGTGGCTCGGCTACGGCGAAGCCCTGTACGGTATCGGGCGTTTCGCTCAACTCGACGAGCTCGTGAAGCGCGCCCTCTTTGCTGAGATCGATGCCGGCAGCCTGGCCGACTTGCGCCTCTTGCAGGCGCGCGTGCTCCTGGACGAGGGGCACGTGGACGACGCGGTGGCGCACATCGAACTGCTGTTGAACGAAACCGAGAACACGCCGTCCAAGGCGGTGGAGGTTTTGCAGGGACTGCTCGAGAGCGATCCGGGGAATGCCCGTGCGCGCTACCTCTTGGGCGTGGCCGCCGAGGACGATCTCGATCTCGCGGTGCCCTCCTTCTGCAAGGCTGCCGAGCTGGACCGCAATTTGTCAGCCAATGCCGCGGCCCAACTCGATGCACTCCTGGCGCGTCCTTCGGCGAGCGCCACTCACTTCCTCCTCGTCGCCAACTTCGACCGGCGCTTCCGCGATCCCGAATCGGCCGCGCGCGCTTACGAACGCGCATTGCGCCTCGATGCCAATACCGCCGACCGCGTCCTGGCCGACTTGAGCGCCGAGCTGGAGAGCCCTTCGGCCACTCTCTCGCTCCTCTACACTGCCGCCCATGCCGCGCGGAACGCGGGCCGGCTGGAACAGGCCTGCCAGATTTTGACGCGTCTCTACGGGCAGAACACGGGCGAGATCCGGCACGTGCTCGCCGAGTTGCGCAAGATCGCCCAGGAGTATCCCGAGGAACTCCTGCCGCAGAGAACCAGCGCTCGCATCCTGCTCGCGGACAAACAGGTGAATGCGGCGGCCGAGCTCGTCGCTTCTCTGTCCACCAACTCGAACTACCCGGTGGAGCTGAGGCGCGCCATGCTGGAGGAATTCCAGCAGCGCGTTCCCTCCCACTGGGGCCTGCTCATGGGCTTGGCCCAGTTCAGGGGACAGGATGGCGAACGCGACGAGGCGTCCCAGCTGTTGTGGCAAGCGCTGGAGCATGAAGATCTCGACCTGGAATCGGCGCTCACCATCACGGAGTCGCTCCTTCAGGATGCGCCCGAACACGGAGAGCTGCGGCTGATCCAGCACGATCTTCTCTTGCGAGCGGGCCGCGTCGAGGAAGCCTTCGATGCCCTGCCCCAGCCGAGCGCCCTTCCGCGCGAGCGGCAGCACGAACTCAACACCCGTCTCTCGGCCGCGACCCGGCGCGGTTTCGGCCAGGTCAATTTCGTCCTGCGGCAGGCCGAATCGTACCGGCAGGAGGGCCGCAGGGACGAAAGTCTGGCCGTGTTGCGCCAGGCCTTCGAGAAGGCCCAGGGAGAGGACCGAATCCGCCTGGGCAGCGAGCTGGCCCGAGGCCTCAAGCACGTGGGCCGGCAGGAAGAAGCGCGGAGCATCTTCGAGAGCCTCAACGAGGAAGGGCTGGAGTGGACGGAGGTCTACTCCATGGTGGGACGCTGGCGGCTCGAACGGCTCGAACGCAAGAGCGATGCGCTGCGACAGAGGATCGACGCCAAACCCGACGATGCCGAGGCGCGTCTGAAGCTCGGCGCCATCCTGCTCGAGCGCGATCGGGTGGAAGAGGCGGCCACCCTCCTCAGTGAAACCAGGACGGAGGGCGAAGCGCGTCTGCGTAGAGCCTGTCTTCTGGCGGACGCCTACCTGCGCCTGGATCGCTGCACGCGAGCTGAAGCGGTCCTGCATGCGGTGATGGATGAAGCAGAGGACTTCTGGGAGGAAGAGTTGCAGTGGCGCATGGCCCAGTGCGCGCAGCGCATGGAACGTCACGCCGAATGCCATGCCCGCTACGAAAGACTTTTCGAGAGTACACGATACGGTGAACGCGCCCGCGAGAGGGCCACGGAGGCCTACGGCCGCTATCTCAGTGATCTCGCTGGAGAGTACCGCGCGGTGCTCTCTCGCGTGAGCACACTCTAGTCAAAAGAGGAAGTCGACATGTACGACGAGAGCAATGACCAAACAACCACGGTTCAGGACAAAGATCCGGGCGCGAGCAAAGAGTCCCCCGCGACCGAGCGCGTAGTCCTTCAGGCCCTGGAGGGTTTGGCGCACGCCACGGACCGTCTGGTGGACGAGGTGAAGGAAAGCTCTCGCACTCAGGATGCGGCCTGGCGCGGCAGCCTGGCGGACGGGCTCGACGGAGTGGTGGACCAGGTGGAACACCGTCTCAGCAAAGAGAGGGGCCAGCTGGAATCCATCCTGCGGGGGGCCATGGAGGAAATCCTCGCGGCCAAGATCGAGGAATTGCGCGAGCTGGCCGGCGGAAAGTTCGACAGCGACGAGCTCGAGGAGACGGTCTCGCGGCGAGCCGAGCTCCTGGAGAACTCTCTCGCGGCGCGGCTCTCCGAAGTGCTTCAGGAGTCCCTGGCCAAGTACCTCGAGCTGCGCGGGGATGGCCCGGCCGATGGAGGGACCCCCTCCGATGCGAGCGGACCCGTGAGTTCAGTCGCGGACACGAATTCAGGCGAGCTTCGCAATGAGGATACCGGCGCGATCGTCGAGACGGTAGTCGCCCAGTTCGAGGACAAGTTGAAGCAGGCGTTGAGCGAGCACGACGAGAGCGTCAACGACGCCTTCGCCTCTCGCGTCGAGAAGCTCTTGGACGAGGCTCTGGCCAAGCGAGCTGAAGCCGATTCAGAGGGCTACAAGTCCGCCCTGCAGGAATCTCTCGACGAGCAAAAAGACAGCGCCGAGCAAATGCTGAAGGAGCAATTGCAATCGCTCAAGGAATCGCTGGAGCAGTCGATTGCCTCGCTCAAGGAAGAAGTGCAGACGCAGGCCGAAGCTCTACGCAAGGTCTTTAAGGAGTCGAGCGAAGAGCGTTCGAGCCAGTTGAGCCACTGGCACGAGGAACAGAACGAGCGCATCGGGCAGATCGAAAGCGAGACCAAAGAACTCAGCTCCATGGGTGAGCGCATCGAGAAGAGCCACGGGGAAATCTCGCAGTTCTTCGAGGATCAGAGAAAACGCGCACAGGCCGAAGAAGACCGCCAGCGCAAGGAAGAGGCGCGGCGTCTCAACAACGCCGGAGTGAGCGCCTACCATGCGGGAGAATTCGAGACCGCCCTCGGCCTCTTCGAGAAGGCGATCGAACGCGATGTCAAGTTCAGCCAGGCTTTCAACAACCTGGGGCTCACTCTGACCGAACTGGATCGTCACGAGGAAGCGCAGAATGCCTTCGAGTCCGCGCTCGAGTTGGATCCCGAGTTGGGCGCGACCTACAACAACCTGGGCTACGCGCTCTTCCTCCAGGAGAACTACGAGGCCGCCATCCAAATGTACAAGGAGGCGGTGGGCCGCCACTGCGACGTCAGCGCGGCCTGGACAAACCTCGGCAACGCCCACCACAAGCTGGGAGAGACCGAGAAGGCGGTGCAGGCCTGGCAGCACGCGCTCGAAGCCGATCCGGGCAACGAACGCGCGCAGTCCTACCTGGAGCAGGTCACGGCCGGGATGAACCGGGACTCGTCGAAGAAATCCTAGGAGAACCCGCCGCCTTGGGAAGCAGTGGCTGCAGCTCGTGCAGGGCTTCCCACACTTCTTCCACGGAGATTCCCTCCATGGTGCCGTCGGCGCTCTGGAGAGCCACCAATTGCTCCGCGGGGGGCTTCCAGCTACTCGCCGGCGTGGGACCGAAGAGAGCCAGAGTAGGCACCCCCAAAGCTCCCGCCACGTGCATGATGCCGGTGTCGTTCACCAGGGCCAGCTCGGAGGCGGCCAGGGCCGCTCCCACCGTCCGCACCGAGACCCCGCGCAGCACGGGCAGAGAGAAACTCAGGAGCGCCTGCAGCTGGGCCGTGGCCTCCCCATCGGCGGGACCCTCCACGCACCAGGGAGACCATCCCGCCTCGCGAAGGCCCTGCACCACCCTTGCGAAGCGCTCCACCGGCCAGCGGTTGGCCCGCTTGCCGGCGCCCGGATGGACCGCGAAGTAGGGCCCATCCCCCACCGACTCGAGGAAGCGGGCGGCGCTCTCTTCGTCCTCTTCAGAGAGGATGAGGATGGTGCTCCTGTCGCTGGTGGTGATTCCGATGCTCGCGAGCGGCTGCAGGCCGTGATCGATCGCGTGCCCTCCGAGTTCCTTGCTGCTGGGCATCTGGAGATTGTAGAGCCACTGGCTGAAGGACCAACCGAAGGGCCGGCTGTCGCCCCCGATGATGCGCCGCGCCCCGCTCAATACCGCGATCCACGAGGAGGTTCCGCTGTAGGATACGCTATTGAGAACGATCGCCAGATCGGGATCGAAGTCCCGCAGCGAGCGAATGAAGCGAATCGCACGCACGAAGGAACGGCGCAGGCTCACTTTGTCGAAGAGGAAGACCCGCTCGAGGTAGGGATTGCCGCGCACCACACCGTCGTTCACCGGGGCGGTCACGATGGCCAGTCGGGCCCCGGGAAAGGTCTCCGCGATCGCGCGGATGGCGGGCACCGCGCAGAGCATGTCCCCCATCTGATTGTGCTGGCGAACGATCAGGATGCGCCGCGGACCTTCCGCCACGATCTCTTGCAGACTCAAGCGCGGCCGGTGAAAGAAGGGCCGCAGCAGCCATTCGAGCCCTCGTTTGAGCCAGCGGTCCCTCTTGCGATTCACGCGCTCCATTCCTCAGTTGCGCCGGTCACGCCAATCTGAAAGGCTCGCCGGCAGTTCTTCGAGCAGCCCAAGGTAGCGCCGGTAGCGGCCCGCATCCAGTTCGCCCCGCTCCACCGCCGCGCGAACCGCACAGCCCGGTTCGTGATCGTGCAGGCAGTCGCGAAAGCGGCACTCTCCCTCGTGCGCGGCGAACTCGACGAAGCAGGCCGCGAGATCGGGGCGCGCCATCCCCCAGAGGCCGAATTCGCGCATGCCGGGGGTGTCGGCCAGATACCCGCCGTGACTCAAGGGGAAGAGACGGCTGGTGGAAGTGGTGTGTCGGCCCTGACCGCTCTTCTCCGTGACCTGCGAGGTGCGCAGCTTCAGGCCAGGCTCCAGCGCGGTGATGAGGCTGGACTTGCCCACGCCGCTGAGACCCACGAAAGCGCCAATCCCGCGCGACATGGCCTCGCGCAGCTCCTCGATCCCCTGGTCCTTCAGAGCCGAGCAGAGCTGCACCGGAAGACCGAGTGAGGCGTAGAGGGCGCGCACCGGGCCGGGATCGGCGGCTTCCTTCAGGTCCGCCTTGTTCAGCACCAGACCGAAGTCCACCCCCTGATGGCGGGCGGCCGCGAGGATCCGATCGACGAACATCAGATTGAGGGCTGGCTCGGCCAGAGAGGCGATGACCCACAGCCGGTCCAGGTTCGCGATGACCACCTGCTCCTGGTACTGGCGACGCCCTCCGCTGGGCGCGGGACGCGAGATCTGGTTCTCGCGCGGCAGGATCTCCTGGATGACGCCGTGCTGGCCCTTGGAACTGGCTTCCTCCTTGAAACGAACGCGATCGCCGATGACGGCCACGCGGACCTTCAGCTGACGGCCCTGGAGCAGACGGCCCGCGATGGTACAGGCCCGGATTTCGCCGCCATCCTCGCAGCTGGCCTGCACCAGGTAACGATTGGCGCCGTGTTGAATGACGAGACCTTCGATCACACACCCCCCACGGGCCTCCCCGCCGGCTCATCGCCACCGGGCCCCCTCTGATGGGTTCTTCCTTTGCAAACGAGGGAACAACAGTTCCCCGGACTTGTCTAGCTCACTCCCTTTTGCTACTGTTTCACCATCTTCTTGAAAAATCCTCTTTTCCCGCCGGGCTCCGTCATCGCGACTCCACCTGGCCCCACCGATGAACGTCGAACAATTGATGCAGCATGTCGACCCCTCCCTCTGGATCGGAAATCTCTCCGCACGCAACAAAGACGAAGCCCTGCAAAAACTGACGGAAGCCCTCGTTTCGTCGGGAAAAGTCAAGAATGGCGCGGTCATTCTGGAAATGCTGCGGAATCGTGAAGCGCTCGGATCCACCGCGGTGGGAAGTGGCGTGGCCTTCCCGCACGGTCGCTCCGTCGCCATTTCCGACCTGATCATCCTGGTCGCCCGCAGCCCCAAGGGAGTCGACTTCGACAGCATCGACGGAGAGAAGACCAAGCTCTTTTTTCTGCTCTTGGCGCCCCCGCAGGACCGGGGAAACATTTATTTGCAGGCCCTGGGAGTGATCACCGGGCTGGTCCAGCGGGACGAGGTCCGGGAAAAGCTGCTGAAAGCCGCCAATTTCGATGCCATGATGACCGTGCTCAAGGAGGCCTGAGGCTTTGAGCCCCAAAAGCAACGTCCAGCTTCTCGTCGCTCTGCAAGACCTGGATCAGATGATCCGCGAAGCCGAAGACACCAAGAACCGGGAAGCTCTGGAGAAGATGGGATTCCCCGTGAGCGGGCTGGATGAGTTGCGAAAGGCCCACGCAAAACTGGAGTCACAGCTCCCGCCGCAACTGGTGCGCCGCTACAAGCGCATCAAGGATCGAACCGGAAGGGCCCTGGTTCCCGTGGTGGACAGCACCTGCACCGGCTGCTTCACCAACGTGCCCGCCATCTTCACCAGCGCGATCAACGAGAACAAAGTCATGTTCTGCGAGACCTGCGGCCGGATGCTCTTCTGGCCCTAGACCCCGGCCCTTCTCCTCCTCTTTTTTCGCCAAAGCCCACGGCGGCTTCTGAGCATTCACCACGGTCAAAATCCAACCACGGAGCTCGCTGGGTCCGCCACAGACCCTGGCTTGTATCGTATTTGATTCCAGCGACTTACTGGCAGGATTCGGGCTGGGCATCTCCGTTGCACCAGGGCGCGGGCAGGGGGAGGTTCTTTGGCGACATCTTCCCTTTGGCACCTAACTTCAGCCCCGTATTCCGCAACGGGCCGCGACATTGGAGGAAGCATGTTCGGAGGCAAAGACAAGCCGCAAGATTTCGATTCGATTCCCCCGACCCCGACCACACCCAGCGTGAACTCGACTCCCAAGCCCAAGAGCCAGAACAGGGACCAGAACAAGGACCAGATCACGGCCTACCTGGGACCGGACGTTCACATCGAGGGCAAGCTGAGCTTTCAGAACTCGGTTCTCATCGAGGGCCGCTTCAACGGAGAGATCGAGAGTGGAGGCAGCCTGATCATCGGCGAGAACGCCGAGGTCGACGCACAGATCACCACCAAGACCATCGCCATCAAGGGCAAGGTCAAGGGCAGCATTCAGGCTTCCGAGAGAGTGGAGCTCCAGGGCAATGGCGAGCTGCAGGGTGACATCGTGACACCTTCCTTGCAGATGGACGAGACGGTGTTTTTCCAGGGTTCCTGTTCGATGCCTTCGGCTTCGGGCACGCGGATCCAGTCCAAGAAGAGCGAGAACAGCTCGCAGACGAACTCGAAGAAAGAGAGCGTCGAGGAGATCGTGGACGCGGTGGGAAGCACCAAGGATTGAGCTGAGTCTCTACCCATCGACTCCGAAGAGACGAAGGCCGGATCCCCGCGGGGATCCGGCCTTTTGCTTCCCCTGATCTGACGAGGCGCCTCAGATGTCGCCGGGAAGACCGCTGCTCTCTCTCAGGGTCAAGCCGCGCGCCAGTACCTCGTCGACTTCCTCCACGATGCGATTGGCCTCGCCACCGTCGTCGATTCCGTCCAGATCGCGGCTCTTGTCCTTCTCGAGTTTCTGCCGTTCGAAGGCCGCGATTTCCTCCGCGGTCATCACTCCCGGCTCCTTCTCGAAGATGAATTCCTCCGCGAAGTCGACCGTGATGAGGTCCCCGCGGACCACCTGCCCGCTCGAGATGAGGTGGCCGATGGGCGTCACGAGCTTGCTTTCGACCGCGCGGCGCAAAGGGCGCGCGCCGAAACGCGGATCGTGACCTTCCTCCACCAGTTTTTCCTTGGCCTTCGCGCTCACCCGCAAGAGGAAGGGCTCGGTGCAGCTTATGCTGCGGATGTGTATGTCGGCGATGAGATTGTCCAGAATCTGGTAGAGGTGCGATTCCTTGAGGGTGTCGTAGCTGATCAGCTCGTCGAATCGATTCAAAAACTCGAAGGGAAAGACCTTGCGCGCCTCGCGCAGTGCGGCTTCGTGGACGTCATGATCCAGACGTTCCTCGTCGTCGCCGTCGTAGAAACCGATGTCCTGGTGGGAGAGATGCTTCCCCATGGCCTCGCTCCCCACGTTGGTGGTGAGCACGATGATGCTGCGCCGGAAATCGACTTCCTCGTTGTTGCCCAGCACCAGATTCCCGTCCTCGAGGATCCCGAGCAGCATGCTCCAGAGCTTGGGATGGGCCTTCTCGATCTCATCGAAAAGCACGAGCGAGAGCCCTCCCTCCTCGTCGCCATTGGAGAAGCTACCCAGGCTGTCCTGAAACAGTCCCAGTCCCTCCTCGACCGCCTTCTTGTAGTGCCTCTCCAGGTTCTCGGTGGAGAGCAGTGGCTTGATCTCGCCTCCCACGTAGCCCGGCGGGCTTCCCAGAAGTTTGGAGAGATTGTAGTGGGCCGAATATTCCTGGCAGTTCACTCGGGTGAAGGCCTTGCGGCTGCCGAAGAGAGCCTCGGCCAGGCAGCGCACGGTCTCGGTCTTTCCCACCCCGGTCGGGCCCAAGAGCATCATGGTGAGAATGGGGCTTTCCGGGTCGTGAATGCCCGCCAGGAGCCTGGAAAAGGAATTGGTGACGGTCTCCAGAGCGCCCGGCTGACCGACCACCATTTTCTGCATGAGGTCGTGAAAGCGGGCAAGCTGAGGGTTGCGCTGACTCGGATCGAGCCGGACGCGATCGGAAGCCACGGGGCACCGTGCCGGTTGAGCCAAGGGAATCTCCTCCAGAAGGGCGGTCAAGCCGCGGTCGTGGCCTCTGCGCCCCCCCGGCGCACGAAGCGACGCTCTTGGTATCTGCAGGACATGCAGGATAAAGACCGGAAGCGAATGCCCGCGCCGGGGCCTCCTGATCCGCGCTTCGCCCCACGGGCCTCGTCCCACAGAGGGCGGGGAAGAGCGCGCCCCCATGGGGAATCATGGGGAGGGCGGCTCCCCCGATCTACCCCACGAGAGAGACTTCGGGTGGGCTCGGGGGCGGCTAATTCAGGGAATTTTGCTCAGGAAAATCGCCCCCGCAGGGGCTGGCGAAGCTTGCAAAAGGAAAGGGAGTCTCGCATCACGGCAAGACTCCCCTGACCAAAATTCGTCCTCTCGGGGCGGCGGTGCCGGGGACCCTACTGCAGGTCCAGGGGCTTCAGGTAGGAGGCGCGGGCTCCGCCCACGTCTTCCTTGAAGCGGTCATCCGAATGGGGAGAAACCGGCGAATGGGCTTTGATGTAGTCCGCCAGGGCTTCCCGCGTGAGAATGCCGCTATAGTTGATCTTGTCGGGAGGGATCTCCGCCAAAAAGTCCAGTCCGCTGTTTCCCTCCATCAGGAAGTCGCTGGTGACGACCTTGTATTCCTTCCCCGGCACGACGGGCGTCCCATCGAGCAGGGTGAGTTGCAACACGCGCTGGCCGTACGGAGCATCGGGATCGACGACGGCCTTCACTCCGCTGTAGGCGATACCACTGCTGTGACGTCCCGACTTGCGCTCGAAGATGCGGCGGATCATGGAGCCGTCCATCTGCACCGTGGCCAGAGAGTTGCCGAAGGGCAAGACGCGCATCAGGTCACCCATGGTGATACGGCCCACGGAGAGGTTCGCGCGCAGCCCTCCCATGTTCGTGAAGGCGAAATCGGCATCCTGGGCCTCCATCATGGCCGAAGTCACCAGGATTCCCATGCGCGAGAGGGGGCCGCCGCTGCGAGACAGCTCCACGGTCGACCTTCCCACCGTCTTGTCCAGACCCTTGCGGGCGTCCGCGATGTAGGGTTCCAGATCGTCGGCCATCTCGCGGTCCGGCCAGTACTGGTCCTCGAAGAGGGTGATGAGAGTGCCGTCGCGGCGCGGGCTCTCGTAGCCCATGACCTGCTTGGTGGCCCGGTCGACGAGAAGTATGACGTGGCCGATGGAGGAACCGTTGCCGAAAGTCTCGAAGACCATGGCCTGCGTCACCGGGTCGATCCACGGCTTGCGATAGCCGCGATGGGTGTGGCCACCGATGATGACGGGAATCCCCGACACCACGTGCGCGATGTCCATGTCGCCTTCGGCATGTTCCTCGAGATCGTCCCCCTCCTTCACCCGCTTCACCAGCTCCTTCCAGCCGGTCTCGGGATCGTAGGGCAGGCCCTCGTGGATGAGCGCGAACACCAGGTCGACGTGCTCCTGGTTCTTCAGGATGTCGCGATACTTCTCCAGGGCGGGAGGAATGGGACGGAAATCCAGGCCCTTCACGTTCTCGTCGAAGGCCATGGACTTGGTGGCCGGTGTGATGGCGCCGATGATTCCAATCTTGAGACCGGCCTTTTCGACCACGCGATACGGCTCCACCCAGTCGACGAGTTGGTCCGTCCCCTCCTTGTAGAGGTTGGCGCAGACGAATTTCTGATTCATCGCGGCCGACATGCGGATGGGCACGTCCTTGCCCTTGTCGAATTCGTGATTCCCCACCGTGACCGCGTCGTAGTGCATGGTGTTGAAGTAGGTCTCCATGACCCTGCCCTGGCTCAGCGTCCCCACGGGCGCTCCCTGCCAGGTGTCACCGGCATCGACCAAAAGAACCCCCTGGTTGGGATCACCCTTGGCCTCGGCCCTGATCTTGTGCACGTAGGCCGCCGCCGCCGCCCCACCACCCAGGGGAGGCGGGTAATCGGGGTTCATGAAGTACGCTTCCTCCGGCCCGACGTGGCCGTGGATGTCGTTCGTCCACAAGAGATGAAGGCGGATCATCCCCTCGTCTGCAGCCCGCGCGCTCGGCGCGAAGAGGATGCTGAGGGTGAAGATGAGAAGTAGGGTTCTGGCTCGCATGACTGTCTCCTGGGGGTTTCCGCCGCGGCGGGCTTCGTCCTTCCTAGGAATATAGTAAAGTTAGAAGCTTCGGGAGACCCCCAGCAGCAGGCTCACCATTCCATCTTCTACTTTCGAAAGGCCCTTGGGCGCCGCATCGTCCGGACGATCCGTCCAGGTCAGAGTACGGTCGAAAATGAAGGCCTGCCGGCTCGTCTGCCGGTGATATTGCAGAGTCACGTCGATCTGGTATCCCGCGGTCTGGTAGCCCACGCCGCCGGAGAAGATCGAGCGGTTCGATTCGGGATCGGCGTAATTTTCCAGGTAGCGGAAGCCGAAGCGCGCCGGAACGTTGTTGTAGAAGACGTGCTCCAGCCCGAAACGTACATCCCAGGTGTCGCGAAGAGTACCGCTTTGGACAAAAGCGGCGGTCCGGTAACTCTCGTCGGCCACCCCTTCCCAGAAACGGCGCACCAGGTCCACCGAGAACACGGTGGCCAGGAGGTTGCGCGGACGATAGGTGACGCCGGCCCGCAGGGTTCCCGGATACTTGACCTTGACGTCGCCGCTCTGCACCGGCATGACCACCATGCTCTGGTCGTAGGGCATCCAGGTCCCGATCGTCGAATCCATGGAGCTGATCGCGCCCTCGACGGTGAACGGACCCTCGAAGCTCGCTCCCACCTCCAGGCGCTCGTTTACCGTACCGGACACTCCAGCCGTCCATCCCCAACCGCGCAACTCGTGATCGAAGGCAGCCGATCCGGGGTCACCGGTGAAGTTGCTCTGATAGAGCGAGGTGGTCCGCGTGCTGGCCCGGTGCTTCAGAGTACCGGTGTAACGGTGGAGGCTGATTCCCATGCTGAGCCGAGGCATGATCTCCATTCCGTAGCCGAAGGAGATCGAGCGCAGTCTTCCCTCGATCTGATAGTCGCGCAGCTGGATCACCGCATCGCGCGTGACGGGATCGTAAGGCGAAGGATCACGAATCTCCTCGAAGTAGTCGTAGTCGAAGCTGTAACGATCGAAAACCCCGATGCCTACCGTCATGCTGTGCTCGGGCAAGAGCTGATAGATCGCGCCGCCCTGCAGGAGACCATAGCTGTTGCGATTGCTGGCCACCGTGGTGTCGGTCACGTAGGAATTGAAGGAATCGAAGAGCGGTTGGAAGCGGTCCTCGTTGACCTGAGAGATCCCGCCGTTGAATTCCACCCGGATACGGCCATCCATTCGCGATAGCATCGCGGGGTTCGCGATGAGATTGGCGCTGCCCTGATAGAGGGCCGCACCCACTGAGCCCATGGCCGCCGCGCGCGGGGTTTCCGCGCCGAAGGGCGTCCCGAAGGCTGCGTCCAGAGTGGTGGTTGCCACCGCTCCGGGAACCGCCGCTACTTGCAGCAGCAGAACCATCATGATGAACAGTGAGCTTCTGCGAATCGTGCCACGCATGGGATACTCCCTAGAAGTTATAGTCGAGCTGGAGGCGGAAGGCCGTGATTTCTCGTTTGTCGCCCGCGCGGAACTCGCTGGGGACGGAATTGGCGTACTGACGAATCTCCAAGTTGTCCCGCGTGCGTTGCCGGTCGTGGGTCATCTTGAAGCGCACCAGCATGTTGTCAGATAAACGACTCTGTACGAGGAACCAACTACGGATGCCTTGGCCATCGACTGCGATGAACTCGTTGTCCTCGAAGTTCCAGAGAAAGCCGTCATAGATCTCCGAACTCAGAGTGAACTGGAGACGATCGTTGACGTTGTGAATCAGCATGCCCTGAATGGCCTGGCTGGGACTGGCGGACTGTGACAGCGGCGAAAAGTTGCTGCCGTCCGGTTCGGCCGGACCGCCCAAGCGCGGACGCGGTGCGAACTGCGTGTTGGTGTTGCTGTAGAGCAAGCGCAGTTCGTCGTAAGCTGTAAGCCGTCCCCGCACCTCGAAGCGGCTGTCCCAACTCTTGAAGCGCCGGTTGTCGAAAAGCTCCTCGCTAGCGCGGTCGCTGTAGCGTTGCCGCACCCGGAAGCGCAACGGCCATATTGGCGCGTATTCCACCCGCAGGGTGTAACGACGCTGACTCTGGCCGTCGGCCTTGCGCACCCACTGGTCGAATTCCAGACCACTGATCGTGATCTGCCGGCTGATGCGATAGCGCGTCTGCAGGAAGATTCCGCGTTCGGCCTTGGTCTGCGGCGTACTGTTTTCGAGCCAGCTATAGAGCGGTGAATTCAGGCGGAAGGGATCGGTGAGCAGAGTCTGCTCGTAACGGCTGTCCTCACCGAAGGGCCGCGCGTAGGGGTTGTCGAAGCCCACATCGTAATCACGATACAGGGCAAAAATGTTGAAGTTCTCCCACTGCGTGTAGCCGGTGAACACCATGGCGTCCGGAGCGCTGGAGAGCAATCCACCGTCGGGGTTCGAGTCGAGTTTCGCGTACTCACCCTGGAAGGCCACGTTGTCCACCACGGTCTGGAACTCGGCTCCCAGCACGCGCCGGAACTTGCCCAGCGGCCTGGAATCGTAAGCGTTGAAGAGCTCGGAATCCCGGCCGTCCAACAGATCGGTGCGAGCCACGATCGTGTTCACGTTGGGATCGAAGGGCAGATTGTGGTGTGCTTCGTAACCGGAAAGACCCACGTAGGTTCCGGGCCAGATCTCGTAGCGCAACAGGCCGCCGTAGAGATCCTCGTCGAAGGCGCCGCGGCGGATGTTGCTCCCCATGAGCTCGTACTGGTCGTTCTCGAAGCGCGGACTGCCCACGATGTACTTGTTGATGCTCACCGCGTTGCCGTTGGAGTCGAAGTTCAGGATCCCGTCCTTCTTGCCCTTGCTGATGAAGCCCAGAGCCTGGAAATTCCCCAGAGAGGCCTCGACCGCCGCGCCACGCAAAGCGAATTCGTAGGAACGGCTCATGTCGCCCAGAAGTCCCTGGGGACGCTTGTTGAAGCCGGTGCCCGTCTTGCGGCTCAGGAAATAGTCAGTGTTGTCCATGACCAGTCCCTGACCGAAGGCCACACGGAAGTTGCCCAGCACGACCTTGTCGAGCTGGTACCTCTCGTTGTTCTGGTTGCGCCATTCGAGGAAGTATTTGGCGGTCTCTGCCAAGTTGTTTTCCCCGACGTCGCGGAAGGTGCTCACGCCGGCCTTCCACTGCAGCCCCATGCGCAGCCTTAGCTTGGTCAGTACCGCGGGATTGGGGCTGTCCAGGTGCGCGATCCCGTAGGGAGTTTCCTCCGTGAAGTTCGGCGGCTCGGTGCTGGTCACCGCGGGGTGGAAGGTTTCGGTCAGGATATCCTTCTCATCCAGCAGGTAGGGCGTATTGAAAGTTTGAATCTGCATGCTGCCGTGCAGCTTCATGTCCTGTTCCGGCGGCGCGTAGACCACGTAGTCGCGCAGATTCCGGTACGCCCAGTAGCTCAGCCCATCCGCGCTGCGCAGCTGGCGATCGCTCTGGATCTTGCCCGAACGCTCACGCGCCTTGATGATCGCAGTCGCGTCTACCGGCGAAACGTTCTGGTAGCTCTGCAGATCGTAGAGCGAGAGTTCGTTGATGTCCTGGGGCTCGAGCAATTGGTCGCGGTATTCGTCGGCCAACTCCTCGCTGGCTCCCTCGCGACTCAGAAATCTCTGCAATTGCCGAAACGACTCGTCGTAGCGTCGCACCCAGTCTTCTTGGGTCTTGGGCGGCATCGTCGCCACCAAGGGCAAGAGCTTCTGAATCATCTCCGGAGTGACGCCCTCGACGTGACGGAGGTCGTAGATCGAATCGAAGTAACTGCGGTAGGTGCGGTACTCGTAAATGGCATCGGCCACCTCGGCGGGGATCGGCAGCTTCTTCAGCTGCTCCCGGGTCGCACGATTGAGGTCGAGCTTCCCTCGAACCACGGTGCTATCCGTCTCGAGTTCGCGGGCCTCGATGGCCTCCCGTCGGGAGTCCCCCTGCTCGTACTGGGCATGAGAACTCGCCACGGGCAGCAGAAATAACGCCGCTGCCAGGAGGAGTCCGCGCCGCATGCTCTCGCGCGGAGCGTTCACGCTATTCCCCCCCTCCCGAGAAGCGATAGCTCAGACCGAATTGATGCGTCGACTCGAGAACGCCGCCCCCGGTGGAGAAAGCGTAGTCGAGGGTGGCACCGTGGAAGTGGACTCCGAATCCGGCGCAGAGCTTGTTGGGATCGGTCTCGAGTCCCGCGCGGAGATCGAGTACGTCGAGGATGCCGAACTCGGCGCCACCGTGCACCCTGAACTCCTCACCCATGCGGCTGCGGATGTCGAAGGCGGTGGTTACCTGCTCGTAAGGCTCGTAGCTCACGCCGATGGCCACCTGTTGGATGAGCTCCTCGTTGTCGTCGCCGATTGTGGGATTGTTGATGTTCTTGGCGATGAAACCGATCTTCGTACGATCCCACACCTCCACGATTCCGGCGAGATCCAGTCCGGTGGCCCAGGCGTTGCCCGGGTCGATCCCGTTGGATCCGTCACCGGCGAGCCCGATGCTCCGACCGAAGTCGAGATTGTAGAAGTTCAGCGTCCAACCCACCGCCGCGCCCGATGCTTCGTCCTTGAAGAGCTGAAATCCGTTGGAGACGGAGACCGTGTATTCGCTCAAAAGACTCGTGCCATTGTTGTCGACGCCCAGGTGCCGCAGACCGATCGCCAGACCACCCCAGTTTCCCGGGAGCGGCATTGCTCCACCCAGGGTGCTCAGACGGTTGTATCCACCGTTGTTGGGTTCGGCGGTCGCCGCGGCCGCCTCGGGCTCTTCCATCCAGGGCAGAAGCGCCGGGTTGTTGTAGAAGCTCCAGGCATCGCCGTCGACCGCGACCACGGCTGAGCCCATGGCGCGCGCCCGCGGACTCACCGCGAGGTCGTCGAACGCCGCCCGGGCGCTGGTCGCGACCAGCAGGATGAGAGGCAGCAGCAGGAGAATCGGAGTTCGTTTCGCTTGCATTGAGCCGTGCCTCCTATCGATCCAAGCGCGACGCCACGACCACGGGCATCTGCTTCTCTTTGGATCCGTTGCTACCGGTGGAGCGCGTCTGCAGGTGTGCCACGTACGCGCCGGCCGGTACGAACTCGCCGAATTCGTCCGTGCCGTCCCACTCGAAGGTCGCCCGGTTGTCGTTGAATACGGTGTCGAGGGTCGTCACTCGACTGTCGAATATCGTCTTCACGAGAGTCCCGTTCATGTTGAAGATTCTCAGGATCACTTCGCCGTCTTTCGCAATGAGATCCGAAGTGAGATTGACCGTCATCGGATAGCGCTCGCCATCGCGAGGCAAGAAGGTGAAGGGCGGACCCTCCAGCTTGATGGCGTCTACCAAGAGGGGTTCGAGATTGGCGGTGAGCCCGGGAGCCGGAATGGCATTCCCGTTCAGATCGGCCACCCCGCTCACGCGCACCGACCAGTTCTCCTCCAAGCCCAGATTGCGATCGAGAGTGAGCCGGACCCGGCTCTGCGAACCCTGAACCAATCCAGCCGAACTCACGCCGGCGGTCTCGGAGGGGGAGTTGGTGCGATAGACCTGATAATTGGAGGCCGTGGAGGCGGAGTTCGGTTCCAGCGCCTCGCTGAAATCGATGATCACCGTGGAAGCGGTTTCCAGGCTGGCCCGGTTGATTCGTGGCGGCGAGGTATCGCCGGCCTGACCCTCGAAGATGTCGCTGGCCAGCCCAACGTTGACCTGATAGGCGCTGCCGAACAAGCCGCCCGCGCCGCGCGCGGTGATGGTGGTTCCGGTACTGAAGCTGGGCGCGCTCAGCGTATCCACCACGCGCACGTCGATCGGGCCCGAGCCATCGTTCACCGTGTAGTTCACGCCGGGGCCCGCGACCGCCTGTGCGGTGATGGGTCCGGAGATCTCGATGAAGGTCCCTTCCCACTGTCCATTGGCCGCCGCGCCGGTGGAGAGTTGCGCAGCCGCCGGCCGCGGATTGCCGCTCGAGAGGACCTTCACGGAGGTCGGATTCGTGATCTCGACCGTGGTGAAGTACAGAGAGACCGTGCCCGTCACTTCGACCTGGTTGCCGACGGTCTGCGTGGCCGCGACATTGAATCCGTTGCCGAAGATGTTGATTCCGCGACCCGAGGAATCCTGGATGTAGCCGGAAGTCGTCCCACCGCGGTAGTCGCTGGGGATGTACACCACGCCCTGCACCGTCACCACCTGGCCGTCGTAGCTGTTGGGATCGGCCTGAATGGTGGCGATGGGAATCGCACTGGAGGCGGTGTAGCTAAAGACCGCCGTATTGCTGCCCGCGATCACGTTCCCCGCCACGTCCTTCACGCCCGTGACCGTGACGGTGTAAGAGGTGCCCTCGGTCAGCCCAGAGGCCAGAGTCAGGTTCACGCGGCTGCCATTGAGGATTGCACCGCTCACCGCGATGGTATTCGCGGGAGTTGCGGTCTCGAAGACCTGGTAGTTGCTCGCGGTCTGCGCCGTCGCGGTGTCCAGAGCCTCGTTGAAGCTCACGGCGACCGAAGTCGCGGAGCTGGCGCTCGCCGTCGTCACGGTGGGCGGGTCGGTGTCCACCCCGCCGCCGGTGGAGATATCACTGACCAGGCCCACCAGTACCTGGTAGTCCGGGTCGAAGTATCCACCCGCCCCCCGCGCGGTGATCGTAGTCCCGTTGCTGTAGCTCGGCGCGCCCAGAGTGTCCACGACTCTGACGACGATCGTACCCGAGCCGTCGTTCACCGTGTAATTGACGCCCGGTCCCCCCACCGCCTGCGAGCTGATGGTTCCGGTGACCTGGATGAAGGTACCTTCCCAGTCGCTGCTGGAGGCAGCACCGGTGGACAGCTGCACCGCGGAAGGCCGCGGATTGCCGCCCGAGAGTACCGTCACCTCGGTCGGATTGGAAATCTCCACGGTACTGAAGTACAGGGAGACGGTCCCGGTCACCCGGATCCGGTTGCCCACGGTCTGGGCGGCCGGAACGTCGAAGCCCGAGCCGAAGAGGTTGATTCCGCGACCCGAGGAATCCTGGATGTAGCCGGAGACGGTGGCCCCGCGATAGTCGCTGGGGATGTACACCACACCCTCCACCGTCACCACCTGGCCGTCATAACTACCGGGATTGGCCTGGATGGTCGCGATGGGAGTGGCGTTGGACGCGGTGTAGGTGAAGCTCGCCGTGTTGCTGCCCGCGATCACGTTCCCCGCCAGGTCCTCTACGCCCGTGACCGAAACCGTGTAGGAAGTTCCGTCCGTCATGTCGGAGCCCAGGCTGAGCGTGACCTGGCTTCCCACCAGCGTCGCGCCGCTCACCATGATGGTGTTGGCCGGGGCAGAGGTCTCGTATAGCTGGTAGTTGCTCGCGGTCTGCGCCGTCGCGGTGTCCAGAGACTCGTTGAAATTCACGCCGACGGAGTTGGCGGAAGTCGCACTGGCTCCGGTTACCGTGGGTGGGTCGGTATCGACTCCGCCCCCGGTGGAGACATCACTGGTCAGACCCACCAGCACCTGGTAGTCGGTGCTGAACTGCCCCCCCGCGCCGCGCGCGGTGATGGTGGTGCCGTTGCTGTAGCTGGGCGCGCCCAGAGTGTCCACGACCCGGACGATGATGGGACCCGAACCGTCGTTCACCGTGTAATTGACGCCCGGTCCACCCACCGCCTGCGCGGTGATGGGGCCCGTGACCTCGATGAAGGTCCCCTCCCACTGCGAATTCGCCGCCGCCCCGGTGGACAGCTGCACCGCGGAAGGCCGCGGATTGCCGCCGGAGAGCACAGTAACTTCGGTCGGATTGGCGATCTCCACCGTGGTGAAGTAGAGGGAGACGGTCCCGGTCACCCGGATCCGATTGCCCACGGTCTGGGCGGCCGGAACGTCGAAGCCCGAGCCGAAGAGATTGATTCCGCGACCCGAGGAATCCTGGATGTAGCCGGAGACGGTGGCCCCGCGATAGTCGCTGGGGATGTACACCACACCCTCCACCGTCACCACCTGGCCGTCATAACTGCCGGGATTGGCCTGGATGGTCGCGATGGATGTCGCGCTCGATGCAGTGAAGGTGAAGCTCGCCGAATTGCTGCTCCCGATGACGCCGCCCTGGGTGTCCTCGACGTCGGCTACCTCGACGGTGTAGGACACCCCGTCGCTGAGCGACGAAGCCAGAGTGAGGGTGACACTCGCGCTTGCGGGGCTCACGCCGCTCACGCTGACAGGACTTCCCGGCTGTGCGGTGGGATACACCGTGAACGAACCCGGGTCGCTGGCGCTGGCCGCGTCGATCGCCTTGTTGAAGTTGACGACCACCGTGGTCGCGTCGCTGGCCGAGGCGTCACTCACCGCGAGTTCGGTCGCACCCGCAGCGGAGACGTCGGAAGCTGAGCCCACGAGAACCTGGAAGGTGGTGGAGAAAGCTCCCCCTGCTCCGCGCGCGGTGATGGTGGTGCCGTTGGTGAAAGTCGCGGCGCCGAGCGTGTCCACGACCCGCACGTCGATCGGGCCCGAACCATCGTTGATCGTGTAGTTGATTCCCGGCCCCGACACGGCCTGAGCGCTGATGGTTCCGGTGACTTCGATGAAGGTTCCTTCCCACTGGGAATTGGCCGCCGCCCCGGTGGAGAGTTGAGCCGGTGAGGGCAAGGGATTGCCGCCGGAGATGAGCGTCACGTCAGTTGGATTCGTGATCTCCACCGTGCTGAAGTAGGTGGAAACGGTTCCGGTGACGCTCACGAGGTTGCCCGCGCTCTGCAGCGCGGCCACGTCCATCCCGCTGCCGAAGAGGTTGATCCCGCGTCCCGAGCTGTCCTGGATGTAGCCGGAGATCGTGGTCCCCCGGTAGTTCGTCGGGATGTACACCACACCTTCCACCGTGACCACTTGGCCGTCATACGCAGCTTCGTCGCCTTGAATGTCCGCGATCGAAGTGACGCCGCTGCCCCCTGCCGCGGTGAAGTCCAAGGAGGGCGCGCCAGCGATGGGCTGGTTCGAAGTGTTCTCCACGTTCTGCACGCGCAGGGTGTAGACCACGCCTGAAGTGAGCGGAGTGGAGAGAGCGAGGGTCACCTCGACTCCCGAGACCGACGCGCTGGAAATGCCAGGTCGGTTCCCTGTGTTGTCCTTCTCGAAGAGAAGGTAGTTGGAAGTCGTCTCGCCGGTCGTAGCGTCGATGTTCTCGGAGAAGGTGACGACCACGGTGGACAAGTCGGTATTCTGAACGCTGACCAGAGTGGGCTGTGCCACCGCGGTCGTTGCGCCCAGCGCGAGAAGAACCCAAAGGGTCGTGGCGGCCAGCGTCGCGGCCATTCCCAGTTTGCGTCGCAAGGTCCAGCTCCTTGGCTGACGGCCACCAAGGGCCGCCGATCGGATCATCGAGCGGGGAGCGGTCGAGAGTCACGACGGGCAGGATATGAGGAATCCTCCCTGGCTGCGTGGACCGCTACTACTCGCGGGAAAGAGCATCCACGCTAGCAAACTAGCCGGGCTTGGGGAAGAAGAAGATTCGTTAGTCCCCAGATTTCTCGCGCTCTCATGCGGCCCACGGATGCGCTGGAATCAAGAAGGTCAGAGAGTCGAGGTGAAAACTTCTAGAAGTGTTTGGCCTCGACCTCGCGCAGGGCGGCCATGATGGCGGCGGGGGTCTCCGCGGAGCGGAGCGCCGCGAGGAAGGAATCGATGCGTAGAAGCTTGGAGATTCGCGCCAGGACCCGCAGCTGCTGCCCGGGCAGCTCACGCGAACCCACCAGAAGGAAGATGAGATCGACGGGCTCACCGTCGGCCGCCTTGAAATCGATGGGCTCGGCCAGATGGGCGATCATCACCACGCTGCCCGCGATCTGCTCGCTGCGCACATGGGGCAGAGCCATCCCGCCGCCGATCCCGGTGGACTCCATCTTCTCGCGCGCCAGAACCGAGTCGAGAAGAGCGGGAGCGTCGTTGATGCGCCCGAGCTCGGCCAAACGGTCCACGAGTACCTCGAGGCACTCTTTGCGGTCCGCCGCCTTCAGCGAGGCGAAGCAGAGTTCGGGAGAACAATAATTGAGGAGTTTCATCACCATGGCTCTCTCCTCTCGGACATGGATCCTGAATGCTCAGCTGCGAGAGGCGGCTCCTTCACGCAGAAAGAGCTCCACCTGACTGGCGAGGGCCATGAAGGCCTTGGTGGCGGGACTCTCGGAGGAAGACGCGACCACCGGAAGACCCGCATCACCACACTCACGGACGCGGGCTTCGATGGGTACGCTCCCCAGATAGGGGACACCGAAACGATCACTGGTCCGTTTTCCCCCACCCTTTCCAAACACATCTTCCTCGTGACCGCAATGCGGACAGACGAATCCGCTCATGTTTTCCACCACGCCGACGATGGGGACCTTGGTCTGTTCGAACATCTGAATGCCGCGCACCACGTCGATGAGGGCGACATCTTGCGGGGTGGTCACCATGATCACTCCATTCAGCGGCACCCTCTGCACCAGGGTGAGCTGGGCATCGCCGGTGCCCGGCGGCAGATCCACCACCAGTACGTCCAACTCGCCCCAGACCACCTCGTTCAGGAACTGGGTCAGCGCTCCCATGACCATGGGGCCGCGCCAGATCATGGCCTTGTCGCGCGGAACGAGAAAACCAATGGACATGCAGGCGATGCCCTCCTTTTGGATCGGCAGGATCTTGCGCTCGTCGGTAATCTGCGGCTGTTCGCTGATCCCCAGCATGGTGGGCAGGCTCGGCCCGTAGATGTCCGCGTCGAGCAAACCCACCTTCTGTCCGCGGCGCGCCAGGGCCAGGGCCAGATTGGTGGCCACCGTCGATTTGCCCACGCCGCCCTTCGCGCTCGCCACGGCCAGGATGGACTTCACCCCGGGCAGCGCCGCCTGCCCCGCCCAGGGGTCGCCCGAGCCGGCGGGAGCTTCACCGTGTCCCGAGGGTGCGGGACCCGCGGGCGCGGCCTTCGCCCCGCTGGCCTTGCCGCGCAGCTCCAGGTGGGCCGCCTGCACACCCTCGATCCCGTCCAGAGCCGCCTGGGCGTCCCGCTGGATCGAGCGCAGGGTCTGAAGGTCGTCGATGCCGTGCTCCAGCAACACGTGGACCGTGCCCCCTTCGACCCGGATCTCCTTGACCAGACCGAAAGAGACGATATCGCGTCGAAACCCCGGATATTTCACCGTTTTCAATGCATTTTCGACCTGCTGCTGGGTGAGCTGGGACATGATCCGCACTTTCCTGACTGAAGGAGGCCGGGGATTCTACCCCGGGCGTTGACGTCGGCCGCGGCGGGCGCGGATACTCGCTCCCGCGAGCCTTCAAACAAGTATGGCGAGCCCCAAGGGGCAAGCCGAAGAATCCCCGCGGCGGCGCGTTTTTCATGTCCTTGAGCGTCATCATCATTACCCGCGACGAGGAGGACAGGCTCCCGGGAGCACTGGCCAGCGTGCGCGAGCTGGCCGATGAGATCGTGCTGGTGGACACCGGAAGCACCGACTCCACCCTCTCGATCGCCCGCGGCGAGGAGAAACTGCGACTGGTGCAGGCGCCCTTCGAGAATTTCAGTCAGGCCAAACAGAGGGCGCTGGACGAGGCCCGCGGGGAATGGGTGCTGGCCCTCGACGCGGACGAGAGAGTCTCGGTGGAGCTGGCCCGGAAGATCCGGCAGCTGGAGGCCAACCAGCAACTGGTGGGAATGGGAGGATTTCGTCTGCGCCGGCGCAATTTCGTCCTGGGGCACCAGATGAGATCGATGGGTCTGGAGCGCGACACCCAGTTACGTCTCTTTCGACGCGAGGGGGCCCGATATAACGGACATCTGGTCCATGAGGGCGTGAGCCTGCCCTCAGGAACGCCCCTCGGACTCCTCGAGGAACCGCTCGATCACTATACCTTCGGCGGCATCGACAGCTATCTGCGCAAAATGGATCTCTACACGACTCTGGAGATTCGCGAGGGCACGCGCGCTTTCTCTCGCTGGCATCTCATCTCCAGCCCGCCCTCGACCTTCTGCCGGGTCTATTTCTTCCGGGGTGGATGGCGCGACGGATTCCCGGGCTTCCTCTGGGCCAGCCTCACCGTCCTGGGGCGCTTTCTGCGCGACGTGAAGCTCTGGATCCGCCAGATCCAGGGCGATTAACTGCTCGGTTCCAGCTGCCGCGCGGCCAGCTCGCGGCCCATCTCGACGTAGTCCTCGAAGGGGTGCTCCGGCGCCAGCTCCTGCAGCTGGTCGTAGATCCGCAGGGCCTTTTCGGTGGTCTCCGGGCGACGGAGATGATCGTCGGCCAGCTGGAGCATGCCTTTCACGGCCCGCAGATAGTTGGGGTCCTCGCCGAGCAGATAGGCGTAGATCCTCTGCGCAAGTTCGAAATGGTGCGTCGAGCGTTGCACTGCTGCGAGCTTGGTCCACTGCTCCGGTTCCAGCTCGAAAGCATCCCACTGCTCGCCGAAGGGGGCCAGGGTTTCGCTGATGGCCGAGAGATTGCCCACCGACAGCGCCAGCTGCGCCGCCTCCTTGGCGGTACTCAGCGCGTCTTCCTCGCCGAGCTTCTGCTTGAGAACGGCGATGCGGCTCAGGACCAGCGCGTGCGGCCCGCGCGCCGCGAGAAACGCGAGCATCTCGTCCAGAGCCTCGCGCGGATTCTCTTCCGCGAGGTGCTCGTTGGACTTGAGCGTGTCGATGACGCTGGCTGTGGCCTGATCGTTGGACAGCACCGTCGATTGACGAACTGGAGCTTGAGAACGGTCCGGCATGACGACTCCTCGGATCCCGGGCTGACGGTTCCGGGCACACTCTGGCCCGGAGTTTCCACCCTCCGTGTGGCAAGGTTCGGGCCGCCCGCCCCCGAGCGCGCGGTCACGATTTCCCACGCTTTCCAGTTGTTTCTCAGAATGCCTTCTCGAGAGGGCCGCGCCGGCCCGCCGGACGAAGCCACGGAGGCAATGTGCCGGATTCGCCTCAGTCGTCGAAGGAGGCGACCGCCTCGGCTTCTTTGTCGAAGTTTTCGAAGACCAATCCCAATTGGGTGACATGGAGGATGTTGTCGATGCGATCGCTCATCTCGCAGATCTTCATCCGCCCACCGTTCTTCACCAGACTGGTGTACGCGGAGACCATCAGCCCCAGACCGGTGCTGTTGATCCACTTCACTCGGGACATGTTCAAGAGGATGTCGATCTTTCCTTCGCCGACCAGCTTCTTGATGGTGTCGTGGAAGAGATTGAAATCGTCGCCGCCCATGATCTTTCCCGAGAGCTCGAGAACGACGACATCTCCACTCTCACGCTGTTTGATCTTCACCGGGGCCTCCAGTACTGAGCCAGCAAGAAAAAGGTTGGATAGGGACAGAGCCCAGCGGTGCGGCTTCATCCACGACCTATGCAGGGTACGGTAGAGCGGCGGACAATTCAAGCGGTCTGGCGGCGTGCTCTTGCCAAGTTTCGGGCTCTGGGTCATCTTGGCGCCAGCTCTTCGATCGAGAAAACCGAGAGGGATCGGTGCGGTCGGAGCTTCAACTCACGGAGCCCGTCGATGTCGAAAACTCTCGCGTTCTTTCTGCATCTCTTTCTCCTCTTCGCCCTCGCGCTCTCCGCCTGGTGCGGACCGGCGTTCGCCCAGGATTCAGCGCGGCCCGCGAGCGCGAGCGCCCAGGTGGCTCCGCATCCGCCCTTTCCCTTCACGCCGCGGACATTTCGAGCGAGCTTGGCAGGAGGCGGGGAGCAAGCAGACTCTGCTCGGCCTGGGCATCGGCCTCGGCGCCAGTCTGTGCGCGCTCCCCGGGGACGACGAGATCTCGGATCGCTTCTACGAGCAGAAGCCGCTGGGCCCCGACGCGCACCGGATCGGGCGCGAGATGGGACACCGGAAGTATGTCGCCCTGATGAGCCTGGGACTCACCGCTTCGGGACAGTTGATCGGCAACCGGAAGATCCGGGATACCGGGATACTCTACCTGGAATCCAACCTCATCACGGCCGGATTCACCACTCTCTTGAAGAAGGGGGTCGGCAGGGTTCGACCCGACGAGAGCAACCGCCACAGCTTCCCTTCGGGGCACGCCAGCGCCGCCATGGCCTCAGCCAGGGTCCTCCAGATGCGCTTCGGCTGGTGGGTGGGCGCGCCCGCCTACGCGGCGGCCGGCTACATCGGCCTCTCGCGCGTGCAGGGCAAGAAACACTACCTGAGTGACGTGATCTTCGGCTGGACGCTGGGCTATACCGTGAGTTCGATCCTGGTCAAGGCCTACGAGCCGCGCTCCGGCGAGTCGGAACCGGGCTCCCCATCGGTGGCCTGGCTCCCTCCGCCGGATGCTTCGGACTTCGGCTTGCCCTTTTTGCGGGTCCGCTTCTGATCCTTCCCTGGCACGTCCCGTGCTGTTTTGATTCGAATGCTCAGGGGGGCACGCCGGGGACGGAAACGCCATTTACGGGAACAACCAGACTCCCAGCAGCCTGTCGATCCTCGGCAAGCCTCGGCGCCAGCATGCCGGTCCTTCGCTGTGGCGGGCGCTGGTGGTGGCGGTCCTCAGCGCGGTGGTCGGAGGCATCGTGCTGGGAGTCACTTTCCGCCCCGATCCCAACGGCGAAGAGTTCGATCTCAGCTACCACATCAAGGTCGTCGACGCGAAAAACAGCGTGCTCGAAGTGCGCGTGAAGGCTTCGCACATGAAAGCGCGCAACCTCTATCTGACGACCGCGAGCACGGATGCGCAGGACTCCCATCTTCCCGCGCGCATTCGCTTGCGCGAGGCGCGAAACGCCGCCGGGACTTCGGCCTCGGTCGAGCGCGGTGAGAATCACTGGAAGATCAGAGCCAAAGGCGGCGGGGTGGAACTCCGCTACGAGATCTGGCTGAAAGCGGGGCTCGCCGGGGGGGAATTCGCGCAGCAGACCCTGAGCCACATCGACGAGCACGGCGCCCGTCTGGTGGGAAGCGATCTCTTCGTGTTTCCCGTCTTCGGCGCCCCGAAGAACATCCGGGTCAGCTATGAGCTACCCGATTCGTGGTCTCTGATCAATCCCTTCCAAACCGGCGCGAACACCGCGGTGTATCCCGACGTGAGGTCCCTCTACCATTCCGCCGTGGGCCTGGGCGAATACCGCATTCTCGAACGCACGGTGCGCGACTGCCGCCTGCGCCTGGCGATCCGCGGCAAGTACCGCTTCCTCGATCAGGACCTCCTGGACACCGTGAGCCAACTCGCGGCGGTGCAGATGGACATTTTCGGTGGAGCGCTGCGCAAGGAATACGTGTTCTTGGTGAATCCCCATCCCCTCTCCGGGGATCCCGAGACCCTGCGCTACTTCGGGCTTCACTACGACGGGAGCATGATCCTGCTCATCGATTCCAATACCGACCGCAATCGTCTGCAGAAAGAGCCCGCGCAGCTCTGCGCTCACGAGTTCTATCACAACTGGTGCGGGGAATTGATCGGCCAGCACCGCTACGACATGAACTGGTTCATCGAAGGAGTGACCGAGTTCTACGCCTATCAGACCCGGCTCGAGGCCAAGATCATGAGCTTCGCCGAGTACGCAAGGGTGCTCAACGAACGCTATCACACGGAATTCGAATCCAGCCCGTTGCGGGGAAAAACGAGTCTTGCCGACGCCGGTAAGGAAGTGCTCGTCGACCAAGAGACCACCCGATTCATGTACAGCTGCGGCCTCTTCGTGGCTTCCGCGCTCGACGCCGAGATCGACGAGCTCTCGCAACAGAAGTACAGCCTCGACGATCTCATGTTCCGCTTGGCGCAGAAGGCCTCGAAGGACCCGAAGTTCGTTCTCACGCGCCAGACCCTGGAGACCACTCTTTTAGAACTGACCGGCTTCGACTTTCACGACTGGCTGCAGAGCTACGTCTATTCCACCCAGACACCGCGACTTCCCTCGTACATCACTCGAGAAATGGCGATGCGCTGAGGTCCGAGCCCTCATTCCATCTGTTCGATCCTGCGCATCATCACTCCGCCCTGCATGAAGTCGAGGTAGTTCTCGTAGGGCGCGCTGCGGTCGTCCAGATCCTCGAGCAGTTCCACCGGCACTTGAGAGCTGACGGCCTCCCAGTTGCCCTCGAGCTGCTCGATGGTGCGCGGTCCGATGATCGCGCTGGTAACGAGTTCCTGGCTGAGCACCCAATCCAGGGCAATCGCCACCGGACTCGTGTCCAGTTCGGCGGCCTTTTGCTTGAGCAATTCGATGATCTCGAAATTCTGCTTCGTCCACATGCGCTCGCGCCAGGAGTACATGACGTCGTCCTTGGTGGGAGCGCTCATCCTCGAACCCTCGGGGCCCCCTTCGTAGGAGTACTTCCCCGCCAGCAGCCCAAATGCCAGAGGGCTCCAAGCCAAGATCCCCAGCTCGTATTCCTCGCAAGCCGGCAATAGTCCCACTTCGATGTCGCGGCAGAGGAGGTTGTACTGCGGCTGGGTAACGACGAAGCTCTCCAGTCCCTCCTGGCGCGCGCGCTCCATCGCCATCACGAGCTGCCAACCGGTGAAGTTGCAGCATCCCAGATAGCGCACTTTTCCCTGATGCACGAGATCACTCAGCGCGGAGAGCGTCTCCTCGATCGGGGTCAAGGGATCCCAGATGTGGACCTGATAGAGGTCGATGTAGTCGGTGTCCAAGCGCCGCAGCGAGTATTCCACCTGTTCGAAGATGTTCTTGCGGCTGAGACCGATCTGATTGGGGCCGTCACCCTCGGGAAAGAAGCACTTGGTGGCCAGAACGATTTTCTCTCTTCGCCCCTTGAGGAACTTGCCGATGATCTCCTCGCTGCGACCCGCGGCGTAGCGGTTGGCAGTGTCGATGAAATTCCCGCCGCGATCGACGTAGGCGGCCAAGATGTCCAGACTGGTCTTCTCATCACAACCCCAGCGCTCGTTGCCGAAGTTCATGGTGCCCAGACAGAGGGGATGCACCAAGAGACCAGTTCTGCCCAATAGTCGGTAGCTCATCGTAAGACTCCTGCTGACAGGGAATTCGGGTAGCCGGAAGAGAATTGTAGCCTCGGGTCGAGGCAGATGTCATCCTCTCGACTCTCAGTCGATCGAAGGAGAATTCGCGCAGATGCTCTACGGAATTCTACCGGTGGCCGAAGCCCTCAGACAGAGGCGGCGCCAGCTCACCCGGCTCTACTTGAAGTCCGGGATCTCCTCGGCTCGCATCAAGGAGATCCTGCAGCTCGCGCGCGCCGCCAAGGTGCCTTACGAGGAGAAATCCGCGCACGAGCTCAGTAGTCTGGCCAAGAGCCGCCACCACCAGGGCGTGGTGCTGCAGTGCGGACCGCTGCCGCTTCTCTCCTTGGAGGAGGTGGAGGCCGGCCCGGGCACGCGCTCCTTGCTGGTGGCGCTCGACCAGATCGAGGATCCGCAGAATTTGGGGGGAATCGCGCGCTCGGCCGCGTTTTTGGGAGCCGATGCAATGCTCGTGCTTCGCTCCCACTCGGCCCCCCTCTCGCCGG
>CAWDWO010000036.1:0-64158 GCA_963806035.1 Candidatus Krumholzibacteriota bacterium
CCGCAGTTCTGGGCCAGGAAGCGCTCTTGCCGCGGCCCGAGTAGTGGATGCGCGCGGGCCACCAGATCCTTGCCGGTGCCGGTCTCGCCGCGTGATCAGCACGGTGGCGTCGGTCTCCGCCACCTTCTCCATCACCTCGAAGACGCGGTTCATCGCCGGGCTCGAGCCGATGATCCGGTCGAAGGCGTAGCGGCGTTCGACCTCGCGCCGCAGGTAGACGTTCTCGGCGCGCAGCCGCTCGTTGGCGTCGGCCAGGGCGCGCGGCGCAGATGCACGTTCTCGTGGTGAGGTCGTAGGCCTCGAGGGCGCGCTTGACGTTGAGGCGCACCTCGTCGGGCTCCCACGGCTTCGAGATGTAGCGGTAGATGCGCCCGGCGTTGATGGCGCGCACCAGCGAGCCGATGTCGGCGTAGCCGGTCAGCATCATGCGGATGGCCCGCGGGCTCGATCTCGATCGCGCGCTCCAGGAACTCGACGCCGCTCATCGCCGGCAGCACCTGGTCGGTGATGATCAGCGCCACGTGCTCGCGCTCGAGGATCTCGAGCCCCTCCTCGCCGCGTGGGCGCGGTGAGGACGCGGTAGTCGGCGCCGAGGGTCAGCTCGAGCGACTCGAGGATGGCCGGCTCGTCGTCGACGATCAGGACCTGGTGACGCGGCACGCGGCGGCGCTCCGGCGGGATCCCCGTCCTGGCTCGCGAGTCGGCTAGGAGATCGCTCGCGGGCGCCACAGCGAGGCCGAGCGGACGTCGGACGACGGAGCCGGGCCGGCGGAGCGCGCACGGCCCCACCGGCCCGGCCACTCGACGGCAGGGTCGGCTCGGCGACCGACGCCTTGCGACGCCTTCTTGCGGCGGCGGCGGGCAGTCCCGCGGCGCGCCGTGGTCTTGCGCGCGGTCTTGCGCCGCGCCGTCTTCTTGCGCGCCGGCTTGCGGCGCGCGCGTCTTCTTGCGCGCCGTCGTCTTGCGCGCGCGGGCTTGCGCCGCGCGGCCGTTCTTGCGGCGGCCGGCTTGCGCCGCGTCGACTTGCGCTTCGCCGGCGCTTGCATCTTCACCTTGGCGACGTTGCCCTTCTTGTCGATGAAGTAGAGGAACCCTCCTCGCGCTTCGAGCCGCACTTCGCGACCTTCTGCGGCTTGCCCTTCTGGCCTTGCGCCGCCCCCCGCGCCATGCGGGCCCGGCTCACGTCGCCCTTCTTGTCGAGGTAGTAGAGCCAACCCTTCTCCCGCTTGATACCCGGTCTTTGCGACGACTGTGGCCATGCGGCCATCTCCTTCGCTTTGGGTTTGGGATCCCGTCGAGGGGAGGGAGGATCAGGCGCGGAGACAGGAGGATCACTCTGGTATCGGGCCTGTCAAACGTTGCCGGCGTCGGCCGCCCACCGCACCCGACGGAGGCTCCGTCGGTGGCCCGACGGAGCTCCGTCGGTGGCCCGACGGAAGTTCGAGCGGAGGCCTCCGACGGTGGCCGACGGAGGCTCCGACGGGGCTCGGGGTGCTCCGGGGAGCTCCGACGGTGGGCCCGACGCGGCTCCCTCGGCCCCGCAGCAGGCGCTCGACAGCTCGATCAGCCCTCGAGCGAGCGGGTCTCGCCCGCGAGGCGGTTGATCTCCTGGACCCCCGTCGGGCTGGTCACGTTGATCTCCGTCAGGCAGCCCCCGATCACGTCGATCCCGACGAAGAACAGGCCGTCCCGCCGCAGCGACGGGGCCACGCGCTCGACGATCCGCCGGTCGGCGCTCGTCGAGTCCGCCTTCGCCGACGCCGCCGCCGACGTGGAGGTTGGCCCGGCGCCTCGTGCTCGACGGGACCCGGCAGCACGGCGCCGAGCGGCTCGCCGTCGAGGAGCAGGATGCGCTTGTCGCCCCGGCGCGACGTCGGGCAGGTAGCGCTGGGCCATGATCGGGTCGGGTGCCGAAGCGCGGTCGCTCTGCTCGAGGATCGAGACCAGGTTCCGGTCGTCCTCGTGGACGTGGAAGATCCCCTCGCCGCCGCGGCCGTCCAGGGGCTTCACGATCATCTCCCCGCCGAGGCTCCATGAAGTCCCGCAGCTCCGGCGATCGGCGGGTGACCCGGGTCGTCGGGCATCAGCTCGGGGAAGCTGCAGGGCGTAGAGCTTCTCGTTGGCGGCCAGGATGCCCTGGGGCCGGTTCAGCACCAGCGCCCGGCGGCACAGGGCACAGGATCTGGGTGGCCGCCACGTAGCGCGGCGTCCACCGGGGGATCCTTGCGCTGGAAGACCAGGTCCACCTCCTCGTCGAGGGCGACGCTCGCGGGGCTCGCCCAGGTCGACGTGGCGGCCGCTCCTCCCGGCGCAGCGCTGCACCGGGCGCGCGCGGGCCATGACGCGCCCCTGCGGTCCACGCCCAGGTCGGCGGGCTCGGCGTAGAGCACCCGGTGGCCCCGCTCCTGGGCCTCGAGCATCAGCACGAAAGTGGTGTCCGCGCGGATGTCGATCGGACTCGATGGGGTCCATCACGAAGACGAGCGTCAGCGGAGAGGTCGGCACTTCAGCGCTCCGGGGGCGCGCCGAAGCGGTAGCGCAGGGCGGACCGGCTCGGCTACGGTCGCGCAGTCCCCCGGAGATACGATGGTTTACCCGAGTGGCCCGGCGCGGCGTCCGCGCTCCGGGTCCCGGCTGCTGCGACTCGCTGGTGGTCGGGCCTGCTGCGGTCGGCGCGGTGGCTGGGCGGGGTCGCGCCTTCTACCTGGCCTTCGTCCGCGACCTGCCGGACCTCCACAGCGTCGGCGGACTACCGGCCCCCGCTGGCCAGCACGGTGCTCGACCGCCAGGGCGCGCCTGATCGGCGAGTTCTTCACGAGCGGCGCCGCCTGGTTCCCCTCGACGAGGTGCCGCAGCACGTGGTCGGGCCTTCGTCGCCGCCGAGGACAGCTCACTTCTTCGAGCACCGGGCATCGACTACACGTCGCATCCTGCGGGCCGCCTGGGCGAACCTGCATGGCCGGGCGAGGATGGTCGAGGGCGCCAGCACGATCACCCAGCAGATGGTGAAGGGCCTGCTGCTCTCGCCCGAGCGCACGTTCACGCGCAAGATCCGGGAGATGATCCTGGCCCGGCGCATCGAGCAGCGCTTCACCAAGCAGGAGATCCTCTACCTCTACCTGAACCAGATCTACTTCGGGCACGGCGCCTACGGCATCGGCGAGGCGGCGCGCACCTACTTCGGCAAGGCGGTCGCGGAGCTCACCGTCGGCGAGGCGGCGCTGCTGGCCGGCCTGCCCAAGGCGCCCGTCGGCTACTCGCCCTACCGCAACCCGGAGGCGCGCCGAGCGCCGCCGGCGCTACGTGCTGCGGCCGCATGCTCGACGAGGGCTGCATCGACGCAGCCGCCTACGACGAGGCGCTGGCCGACGCCGCCGAGCTCCTCGGGCCAGCTCGGAAGCGCGACGACTTCGCGGACGGCCGCCTACTTCTCGGAGGAGGTGCGGCGCTACCTGTTCGAGCGAGCTCGGGCGGCGAGCGCGGTGCTCGAAGGCGGGCTGCGCGATCGAGACGACGCTCGACATCGACCTCCAGCGAGCGGCGGTCGCGGCGGTGCGCGAGGGGCTCGAGCGGCTCGACCACCGCCAGGGCTACCGCGGCCCGGTGCGCCGCATCGCACGCCGAGGCGATCGCCGAGACCCTGGCGTCCCTGGCCGAGGAGAACGAGCTCTCGCCCGCGGAGGGGGTCCCGCCCGCGATCCCCGCCGGCCGAGCGCTGCTCGGGGTCGTCACGCAGGTGGACAAGCGAAGGAGCTGGCGCGGGTGGCCTTCGCGCCCGGTCTGGAGGGGGAGGTCCCCCTGCGCGACGTGCGCTGGGCGCGCACCCCGAACCCGGCCAGCTACCCCACTTCGGTGCGCTCCATCGAGCGCGTCTTCCAGGTGGGCGACGTGACGCGCTTCCTGCGTCCGGAGGCGGACCCGGACCAGACACCCGCCGCGCTCCCGCGGGTCCTGCTGCACCAGGACCCCGCCGTGGAGGGGGCGCTGCTCTCGTTCGAGATCGAGACGGGCGACGTGCTCGCGCTGGTGGGCGGCTACGACTTCGCCCGCAGCGAGTTCAACCGCGTCACCCAGGCGACGCGTCAGCCGGGCTCGGCGTTCAAGCCGCTCATCTACGCCGCGGCCCTGCTGGAGGGCAAGACGCCCGCCAGCATCGTGGAGGACCGACCCCTGGTGTACGAGGACCCCGAGACGGGGTTCGTCTGGCGGCCCGGGAACTACGGGCGCTTCCTCGGGCCGATCACGCTGCGCGAGGCGCTCGCGCGCTCGGTCAACAACGCGACGATCCACCTGCTCGACGGGCTCGGCGTGGACCACGTGATCGCGTTCGCGCGCGCGCTGGGGATCGAGTCGCCCCTGGAGCGGAACCTCTCCCTGGCGCTCGGCTCGAGCGGCGTCTCGCTGCTCGAGCTGACGCGCGCCTATGCGGTGTTCCCGAGCGGCGGCCGCGTCGTCGTGCCGCGCTTCATCCGCCGGGTGCTCGACCGCGAGGGCAACGTGCTGCTGGAGCACGTGCCCTCGGAGACATCCCCGCCTCCGCCGCGGAGGCCCAGACGCCCGAGACCGACGGTGCCGCGCCCACGTCCGACGCCGCCCCGCCGCCCGCGGCCGTGGTCGAGGCGAGCCACCCCGAGGGGGTGACGGCGAGCCGGAGGAGCAACCGCTCCCGCCGGATCAGTCCCTCGGAGCGCGAGGCCTACCTCGCCACGGACATGCTGCGCGGCGTGGTGAGACCGAGGGCACCGGTCGGCAGGCGCGCGCGCTGGACCGGGCCCTGGGCGGGAAGACGGGCACCACCAACGAGCAGGGCGACGCGTGGTTCCTCGGATTCTCGCCCGAGGTGGCGACCGGCGTCTGGGTCGGCTACGACGAGCGCCGGGTGCTCGGCAAGGGCGAGACGGGCGGCGCGCGGCACTGCCGATCTGGATCGACTACATGCGCGCCGCGCTGGCCGATCGCCCCAAGAGCGACTTCCCCGTCCCGGAAGGCATCGTGTTCGCCCGCATCGACCGCGAGACGGGCCTGCTCGCCGGCGCCGCGACCAAGGACAGCTACTTCCAGTCCTTCTCGAGGGCACCGATCCGACCGAGACGGCGGAGCGCTCCACCACCGCGCGGGAGAGCGACCGGCTGCTGCGCCTCGACGCCTTCTAGGTCGGGCAGCCGAGCAGTCGCGCGAGCTCGGCGGGCGTCTCCACCACGTGGTCGGCGCCGGCCGACTCCAGCTCCTCGCGGCCGCCGATGCCCCAGAGCACGCCGACGGTCACGAGGCCGTGGGCGCGGCCCGCCACCACGTCGTGGCTGCGGTCGCCGACCATGGCCACGTCGTGGCCCGCCCCGAGCGCCACCAGGGCCCGCGCCACCGTCTCGCGCTTCGGCTCCGAGCGCGCCTCCAGCGACGGGCCCACCACCGGGCCGAAGAGATGGCGCAGGCCCAGGGTCTCGAGGATCGGAACCGCGAAGACGCCGGGCTTGGACGTCGCTACCCCGCAGCGCAGGCGGGGCCGCAGCGCGTGGAGCACCTCCACCACGCCCTCCATGGCCAGGGTCTCGCGGGTGCAGGTATCGCGGTAGCGCTCCCGGTAGCGGGCCACGCACGCGTCCACCAGGCTCGGATCCCCGGCCTGGACGTCGATCACCTCCCGGAACGCGTCGTGCAGGGGAGGTCCGATGAACGGGTGCAGGCGCTCCTCGGGCCAGCGCTCGAGCCCGCACGCGTCGAGCGCGTGGTTCATGGAGCGCGCGATCGCGGTGCGCGAATCCACGAGCACGCCGTCGAGATCGAAGAGGACGCCCGCCAGCTCGAGTGTGTTTCGCATGTCGCGCTTCCAGGTGTGTGTTGACAGAGTGCGGTCGGGCAGGGTAGCAACGCCGCAGGTGGGTGAGTTCACGACGCAGCCGCGCGGTCCCCGGTCCTCCGCCGGCGGCTCGGCCGCCTCAGCAGGCTCGGACGAGCTGGACCTGATCCTGGCGCGCGCGGTGGAGCGCCTGCGCGACGCCAGCGGCGCCCGCGTGGTGGCCGCCCTGGTGCGCGCGCCGGGCGGCGGCGTGCGTGTGGCCGCGGCGGCGGGATCGCTGGAGACTGCCCCCGACGCCGCCCTCCTCGACGTGACGACCGGCCAGTCGCACGCGGTGGACCTGGCGCGGGCGGCCGCGTCGCGCGTCGAGCTCGAGGCCGCCGCCCAGGGCTTCGGAGCGGCGGTCGCCCTGGGGCGAGTGGCCGACGAGGCCCACGCCCTGCTGGTGC
The DNA here is from genome assembly GCA_963806035.1 of Candidatus Krumholzibacteriota bacterium. Lineage (GTDB taxonomy): Bacteria > Krumholzibacteriota > Krumholzibacteriia > JAJRXK01 > JAJRXK01 > JAOZPE01. The sequence continues at coordinate 6,247 of CAWDWO010000036.1, forward strand.
TGGCCGGCGATGCCGACCCGCCCGGCGCCGTGCGTCCGCGCACCCTGGCGGCCCTCGACGCGGCTGCCGAGCGTCTCGACAGATCCGTCTCGGCGGCGGCCGCGGCGGCGCGCCTGACCCGCCTGGACGACGACCTCCAGCGCCTCGGCCGGCTCGCAGCCCTGGGCGACCTGGTCGCGGAGATCGCCCACGAGGTGCGAAACCCGCTGGTCTCGGTGAAGACCTTCCTCCATCTGCTGCCCGACCGCCTGGAGGACGCGGACTTCCGGGTGCGCTTCCTGGGGGTGGTGGCCGACGAGGTTCGCCGCATCGAGGCGCTGCTCGACGCGCTGCTGGCCCAGGCGCGTCCGACTCCGGCGGCGGGTCACGCATCGGGCGACGGAGCCGCCGTGGGCCCGGCGCTGCGCACGGTGGCCGACCTGCTCGAGCACCGCGCCATGGAGCGGAGCGTCGCCCTCGAGGTGGACGCCGGCGACGAGCTGCGCGTCCCGATGCACGAGGACGCCCTGCGCCAGGTGGTGCTCAACCTCGCGCTGAACGCTCTCGACGCCGCGCCGGCGGCGAGCGGCCGCAGCGGCGCCGGCCGGGTGCGCCTGGCCGCGTCGGCCGTCGACGGGGTGCTCGAGGTCCGCGTCGAGGATGGCGGCCCCGGCGTGGCGCCCGGCGACCGGGAACGCATCTTCCAGCCGTTCTTCTCGACGAAGCCGGGCCGTCCCGGAGGACTCGGACTCGCCATCTCGCGGGGCCTGGTGGAGCGCGCCGGCGGGCGTCTCGACGTGGTCGAGGCCCAGGGCGGGGGCGCCTGCTTCCGCGTGCGCTTCGCGCGCTGACGGCGCCCGGCTCGGTTCGCGCCCGCCCCCCGCCCTCCTAGCGCCTGGATTCCCGGGAGAGGGATTCGAGCACGGCCCGCCCCAGGGCCGCGAGTCCGACAGCGAAGAAGTGGTCGGCGCCGGGGATCACGACCAGCTCCGCGCCCTCCGGGAGCATGCGCTCGACGGCGTCCGGCGGCGCGAGGGAGTCGCGCTCGCCGACGATCACGAGGGCGGCCCCCCCGAAGCCCGCCAGCGCCGCGGCCTCCGTCAGCAGCGGCGGCGGCGCCACGAGCACGAGGCGGCGCACGCGCCGCCCGACCGACGCAGCGCCCGCCGCGCGCACGGCGGCGGCTGCGCCGAACGAGTAGCCGCAGGCCGTGAGCGGCGCGTCCACGTTCGCGGCGATCTCCGCCAGCGCTGCCGCGTAGTCGGCGTCGGCGTCCGCGGCCTCAGCGCTGGCGGCGCCCGCGCTGGCGCCGACCCCGCGCCAGTCGAAGCGCAGGGACGCGAGACCGGCCCGGCAGCAGGCGTAGGCCAGCTCGCTCACCACGGGGTTCTCCATGCTCCCGCCGTAGAGGGGGTGCGGCGGCGCGATGACCGCTCCCCCGCGCGGCTCGCCGCCGTGGGCGCCCAGCAGCACGCCCGACAGCACCGGATCGCCGGCGATCACCACGGCCTGCTCGAGAGGACTGCGCGCCACGGCGGCCGAGGATACCCTGCGCGCGTGGCGGGGCGACGCGTGTACGACGGCCGGGTGGTGAAGCTGGACGTGGATCCCGTGGAGCTGCCCGGGGGCGCCCGCGTCGAGATCGAGATCGTCCGCCATCCCGGCGCCGCGGCGGTGGTGCCCTTCGTCTCGGACGATCGCGTGGTGCTGATCCACCAGTTCCGTCACGCCGCCGGCGGTCGGATCTGGGAGGTGCCGGCCGGCAAGCTCGACGGGGAGGCGCCCGAGGTGTGCGCGGCCCGGGAGCTGGAGGAGGAGGCGGGTCTGCGCGCCGGGCGCCTCGAGCGCCTGAGCGTCATCTGGACCACGCCCGGCTTCAGCGACGAGCGCATCCACCTGTTCGCCGCCTACGACCTGGAGCGCGTGCCCCAGCGCCTGAACGAGGACGAGGTGCTGGAGGTGGTGGAGATGCCCTTCTCGCGCGCCCTGGCGATGGTCTGGAGCGGCGAGCTGTGCGACGCCAAGAGCGCACTGGCCCTGCTGCACGCGGCCCATCGCCGCGGCGGCGCCTGACGCCCCCCCCGCCCCGATTCCTGACGCGACGCGTCATCCAGCCATCATCGAAAGGCCTGCAAACGGGCGCGAAGTTCGCGTCACGGTAGGATTGCGTTGACCCGAAACCCTCGAGTTCGTAACGTGACTGGCCGCAAGCGGGAACCGCGCGCCCCTCCCGCCGAGCCGAGCGTTTCTTCGAAGGTTTTTTCGAAGGCTTTTCTGGAAGGCTTGGAGGCCAGCGGTGTACGGACGCGGGCTATCAGGGCGGCCGGACTGGGCTTCGGCCCGCCCTTCACCCCGCCGATCGTCAAGCAGCTCCTGATCGCCAACGCGGCGGTCTTCGTCGCTCAGAACCCGACGCACTGGTGAGCGCGTTGATGACACGCTGCTTCGGCGGTGATCCCCGCGAGCGTCTGGCAGCAGCGGCTACCTGTGGCAGCCCTTCACCTACATGTGGCTCCACGGGGAGCCTCGGCCACATCGCCATGAACATGTTCGTGCTGTGGATGTTCGGCTCGCCGCTCGCCATGGCCTGGGGGGCCCAAGCGCTTCCTGCGCTTCTACCTGCTGTGCGGCGTGGGGGCGGGCTTCATCATCGCGACGATCCCCTACCTGCTCGTGCGTCGTCGGCGTCCCGTCCGGCTCGACGGATCCCGACGGTGGGCGCATCGGGCGCGATCTACGGGTGATGCTCGCCTACTCGCTCACCTGGCCCGATCGCACCATCATGCTGATCTTCCCGCCGGTCGCCTTTCGCGCGATCTGGCTGATCCCGGTCGCTGTTCCTCATGACGCTCATCTTCCCGGGCGGCGGCAACATCAGCCACGTCGGGCACCTGGGCGGCGTGCTCGTCGGCTGGCTCTACCTGCGCCGCCAGCGGCGAGGGGCACCTGCTGCCTTCGGAGCCAGACCGCACCGCTGGCGCCGCTGCAAGATGCGCCGGCAGCTCAGGGCCGTGCGCCCGAAGAGGAGGGCTGGAGCCGGCGCAACGACCACGACGACCGGACGCTCCACTAGAGGACTGCATGCGCGACGACTCCTCCACCTTCGCCCTGGACGACGCCCTCGACGCAGACGTGCGTCGGGCGGCGGAGCGCCTGGCCGGAGCCCGCCGGGTGGTGGCGCTGACCGGCGCGGGGTTGTCGGTGGAGAGCGGCATCCCGCCCTTCCGCGGCAAGGGCGGGCTGTGGACCCGCTACGGGGAGCCGCCGCTGGACGGCTACCAGCGCTTCCTCGCCGACCCGGCCGAGGCGTGGCGCCGCCAGCTCGATGCAAGGCCCTGGGCTTGCTCCCCAGGATCGCGAAGACGCAGGCGACGTTGTAGAGCACCATCGCGTCGTTGGGGCGCAGCGCCATGGCGAGGCTCGCCTCGCGCACGCGTCCTCCGCCCGCCCCACGTGCGCGTAGTCGCCCGCGAGCAGGAGTGCGGGCGCGGGCATCCTCCGGCACCTTCTTCAGATGCGCCTCGAAGGACCTGGATTCTCTGCTGGACGTGATTCTGAGCGCCTCCTTCTTGCCCAGAGCGCCGAGGGCGTTGTGGATCGGCACGTAGACGTTGTAGTCCTCGCCCGCAGTGCGCGATCGCCGTCTCGGCGAGGTCGACCACCTCCTGGTAGCGTCCGGCCGCGAACAGAGCCCGGCCCAGCAGGTAGTAGGCGCCCTCGCAGTCGGGCTTGCGTCACGATGGCCTCGCGCACGCGCGTCGACCGCCTCGTCGTACTTGCCCTCGGCGTAGAGGATCCAGGCCTGCGCCGACCAGGACCTCGGGCAGGTCCTTCCCCTGGGCGCTGGCCTGCTCGGTGGCCGCGATGGCCCGCTCGATCCAGGCTGGGCCGCGATCGAAGTGGTAGTGGTACTGGGCGCAGACGTTGGCGATCGCGGCGTAGGCGAGCGCGAAGTTCGGGTCCTGCGTGACCGCGTTCTCGAACATCTGCAGCGCGAACTCGAGATCCTGGCGCGTGAGCCGGCGGGCATAGCTCCGGCCGCGCAGGTAGAGGTCGTAGGCCTGCAGGTTGTCGGTCGGCTTGGCGGCCAGCGCCTCCTGCTCCTGGGGCGACAGCGTGATCCGCAGCGCCTCGGCGATCTTGCGCGCGATCTCGTCCTGGACCTCGAAGACGTCCTTCATCTCGCGGTCGTAGCGCTCCGACCAGAGCGGGAAGTCGGTCTGGGTGTCGACGAGCTGGGTGTTGATCCGCAGCCGGTCGCCGGCGCGGCGGAGGCTTCCCGTCGAGGACGTAGGCGGCGCCGAGCTGCTGGCCGATCTGGGCGGGGGTCACCGGCTTGTCGCGGAAGGCGAGCACCGTGGATCGGGAGAAGATCTTGAGGCCCTTGATCTTGGAGAGCTCGGTGATGATGTCCTCGGTGATGCCGTCGCGGAAGTACTCGTCTTCTTTCACGCCGCTGAGGTTCTCGAAGTAGAGCACGGCGATCGACTTGTCCGCCTGCTTCGGCCGCGTCCGCGCGCTGGAGTCGCTCAGCTCGGCTGCCTGCGCGCTCCCGAGTCGAGCTCGCGCTTCAGCCGCAGCAGGTCGGTCTTGAGATCGGTCGCGGTCTGGTAGCGCAGGTTGCGGTCCTTCTCCAGGGCCTTCCCGAGGATGCGGCCGAGCTCGGCGCGGCAGGCCGGGATTGACCTGCGCCGAGCGGCGCGGGCTCGCGGTTCAGGATCGAGTCGAAGACGACCGCCGAGGTGTCGCCCTGGAAGGGCAGCTTCCCGGTGGCCATCTGGTAGAGCACGGCGCCGAGCGAGAAGAGATCGGTCCGCGCGTCGGTGAGCTGCCCGCGCGCCTGCTCGGGCGACATGTAGGACGACCGTGCCCGATGGTCGACGCCGGCGATGGTGAGCTCCCGTCGGAGCGCATCGCGGTCGCCGCCGCTGAGGCTCGTCCTGCCGCATTGCGCAGATGGCTCGATCTTGGCCAGCCCGAAGTCGAGGATCTTCACCTGGCCGCGCGTCGTTGATGAAGATGTTGGCCGGCTTGAGGTCGCGGTGCACGATGCCCTTGGAGTGCGCCGACTCGAGGGCGTCGGCGATCTGGATCCCGATCTCCAGCGAGCCGTCTCGATCGGAATGCGCTCTCTGCGGATGCGCTCAGCGAGAGGTCTCGCCCTCGAGCAGCTCCATGACGATGAAGTGCTCGCCCTCGTGCTGCTCGATCGAGTGAGACGGTGCAGATGCCGGGATGGTTCAGCGCCGAGGCGGCGCGCGCCTCGCGCTGGAAGCGCTCCAGCGTCGATCGTCCTTGGCCAGTCGGTCGGCAGGAACTTGAGCGCCACGTGACGGCCGAGCTGCTCGTCCTCGGCCTCGTAGACGACGCCCATCCCGCCACTGCCCAGCTTGGCGGTGATGAGGTAATGCGATACCCGCTGACCGATCATCGAGTGTCCCTTTTCCAAAGAGTAAATCGGACGTGCGAGTCGTTTGCCTCGCTGGTTAGAAAGACAATGAAAGCGCGCGCATACTCGAGCGCCATACTCTCGGTCGAAGAGATTAGGTCAAAATTGGTCCCGAGGGAAGCGGACGACTCAAAGGGAGCGGAGAGCCGGAGGCGAAACGCCGCTGCTCAGCCGACCGGACTGGACAGGTCCTCGAGGTCTTCCTTTAGCGCGGCCCGCTGTTCGGAACTGAGTGCGGCCTCCACCTTCAGAGCATCGTAATCCGATCCAATGGCCGCCGGGAGCTGCCCCTTCAGGTCAAACTTCAGATACTGCACCGCACTCAGCCGATCCTCGCCCACCTGACCGGGGTCGAATTCAGCGTAGACCTTGCTTCCATCCTCGAGCTTCAGATAGATGTGGCCGGGAAGCTTGAGCCATTGCTCCAGCTTCTTTCGGCGCTCTTTGGGATCGTCGATCGTCACGAGCAGCGCGCAGGCCAGTTGTCCCTCGTCTCCGAGCAGGGCGTTATAGGTCTCCATCTCCTCGAGAATGGCCGACTCCTTGACGATCTGCTCGGCGCGCATCATCTCCTGGATCTGATAGCGAATGGTGTCGGCATTCTCGAAGAGGAAGACGAGGTTCTCTCCCAAGGCGATTCTGCGCGGCTTTTTGACCGGGAGAATCTTCTCCCGCATTTCATCACGCACATCGCTGTAACTCTGATAATCGAGAAGTTCCTCTCGCTTCACTTTTCTCATCTCGTCCACACCTCTTCTCTTGCTCCATGATGGATCGCAGGACCCACCATCATTCTTCGTCCTTTTTGCCTTCGATCGGCTGCGGAAAACCGTCCTCTTCGTAGGCGCGCGCCAAGATCGTCATGGGATGCATGGGCTTGCGACCCGCGTGCTGCGCGAATTGGATCGCAGCCAAGGGACAGTCGGTGCTCCAGACCTCCGCCGATCCCTGTTGCACTCCGTCGAAGGCGCGTTGACCGATCCGCTTCGACGGCTCGAATCCATGGGTGGTCATCGCAAAAGTTCCGTCGTGTCCGCAACACTCCAAGGTGGTCGTGGGCTTGACGCCGGGAATCTTGCGCAAGAGGTCGCGTCCCTTGAAACCCACCCCCTGCGCGCGCAGGTGGCAGGGCGCGTGGTAGGACACGCTCTCGCCCGGGCTGGATTTGAAGTCGCTGTTGAATCGCTCCTCGTCGCGCAGACTCCACAGATATTCGCTGGGATCCATGACTGCTTCGGACAGCTTCTTGGCCCGCTCGCGGTCCTCTCCCTCGAGCAGCTCCGGATATTCGCGCCGCATCATCATGGAACAGGTGGGATTGATCGCGATGACCTTCGCGCCCTTCTCCACGAAGGGCATGAGGAGGTCCAGATTCACATGCGCTTGCTTTCGCACCGATTCCAGGTCGCCTCGCTCCCAGGCCGGCATGCCGCAGCATTGCAGACCTTCCACGCAGCGCAAATCGACCTGGTTGCGCTGGAAAACCGCGACAGTATCCTGCCCGATCTCCGGCTCGTTGTTTTGCACGTAGCAGGTTTGGAAGAGCACCGCCTCGCCCCCCGCTCCCTTCGAACTGAGACCCTTCGACTTCGCCCAGGCCTCGAAGGTGCGCGCGGCGAAGTCGGGCAGGAGCTTGCGGCGGTCCACGCCCAAAACTTTCTCCATGAACCAGCGATGGAGCCCCACCCGGTTCATGATGTTGGCCAGGCCGAAGCTCGCTCGGGCCATGCTGCCGGCACGATCCGGCTGCGACAGCACTTTGTCGCTGAGCGAGAGGCCCCTGCGCCGCGCCCGCTGCGCTTTGTAGCGGTGTACCAGCTTGGGAAAATCGAGCTGATATTCGTGGCCATCGCGCACCGTGTAGGGGCACTGGACTTCGCACAGCTTGCACTGAAAGCAGTCGTCCATGACTGCTTCGGTGTCGCTCGCGCTCAGACCCCGTACGTCGCCGTCGTAGTTCTTGTCGATGAGTTCGAACAGGCGCGGGAAAGCGTCACAGTACTTGAAGCAAAGCCGGCAGCCATGACAGATCTCGAAGGTGCGCGTGACCTCGCCCTTCAGACTATCCTCGTCCCAGTAGCGCGGATCGGAGGGGTCGTAACAGAGTCCCTCGGTGGGTTGATAGGAGATTGGACTGGTTGCATCGCCCATCGATTCGCCCCTTTTCTCAGACGAGCGGAGCCGAAACGCATGATTCCGGCTCCGCTTCGCAACGATCGACTTGAACCTCAGCTGATGCTCTTGAGCATCTTCTCGAAGCGTCCCGCGTGGGACTTCTCCGCCTTGGCCAGGGTCTCGAACCAATCCGCGATCTCGTCGAAGCCCTCTTCGTGGGCGGTCTTCGCCATGCTCGGATACATCTCGGTGTACTCGTGAGTCTCACCCGCGATTGCCGACTTCAGATTGTCCATCGTGTCGCCGATGGGAGCATCGGTGGCCGGATCGCCGGCGGGCTTGAGATAATCGAGGTGGCCGTGCGCATGGCCCGTTTCACCCTCCGCGGTGTCACGGAAGTTCCCCGCGACCTCGGGATAGCCCTCGACGTCGGCAACCTTGGCCATCCAAAGGTAACGCCGATTGGCCTGGGACTCGCCCGCGAACGCGGCTTTTAGATTTTCATGGGTCTTGCTCCCCTTGAGCTGTGCCATGAAACACTCTCCTTCATGATTATGGATGCGCTCGCATCCGAACCTAGTTGTGAGTGCAGCAGCACCCGTGAACAACACTCTCTACTTTCGGGAAACGATCCCATCCCCGCGTTCACGACACGAGGAGCATATCACTTCGTACTCGATGTGCAGATCCACGAAATCGAATTCCTCGCTCTCAAACGGCGAGCCCACCGGCCGCGGCATGAGGGTCTGAGGTACGTCGAAGACTTCACCGCAAACTCTGCAGATGGCGTGATCGTGGTCCTGCACGGTGCCGTCAACCCTCAGCTTCTCGCGGGCTCCGCGAATGCGCCGGATCATGCCGGCCTGGAGGAAAGCCTCCAGATTGGCGTAGACCGTGGAAAGGGAGAGCGAGGGCATCCTGCCTGCGAGTGCATCCAGTACCATCTCCGCCGTGGGATGGCGCCGGTCCTCCTCGAGAACTTCCAGAATCGCCACGCGGGAGGCGGTGGGTTTGAGACCCGCGGCGCGCAGGCGCGTGGCGCGATCAGGCTGATGGGGTTGGTGGTCATTCATAGGAATACTTCCGACTTAGGAATTATTCCTATATCTAACCCGCGCTTCCCTCTCTGTCAAGAGCCCGCGAGGACACCTCGTGCTCCGGGGCCGACGAGGGCCCCGCGCGCGCTTGCGAGCCCGGTGACCCGCGGCAGAAAGCAAAGGAAATAAAGGAGTTCCAGAGATTTTTGCAGGACAGTCCAAATAATTCTCAAGTTCTTGATTAAACGGTCGATCTCTCCTCATGAAGGACAATTGGCTTCCAGCACCGAGCACCCTCCAAACTGGGGAGTGGGTTCGCGATGCTGGTATTGTCCCATGAGCTCCAGACGATTGGCAGCCCCCGGCGTGCCCTCGAGGCATCGCGAATTCCCCTTCCCAGTGCTTTTGAGCTCCGAAGTGCCCTGGCCTGGCTTCTAGGGGCACTGTGCTTGCTTTGTTTTCTCGAGGAATCTTCGGGAGCCTCCTGGGCGAGTGACGCACTCACCCGCGGAACCACTCTCGCCAGAGCCCGCGTCCTTCCTCTGCCTTCCGCGCAACGGATCGAAGCGGTGCAGGAAGACTGGGAAGAACTCGCTCTTGGTCTGCGGGCGGAGCTTCTGCGGGGAAGGGTCACGAGCCTCAGTGTGCAAAGCCAGCTCAACGACTTCGTGCGCCGCTGCAACGAGGAACGGATGAGAGACGGTGACCGCGCTCGTTTCGAGCTGGTTACGCCACCGGGGGAGAAGACCCCCATCCTTCAACTAGAATGGACAGGCAATTGAATACTCCAAACGAACACGATCCGAAGCAGTTCGAAGACAATTACTTCGATCGCCAATTCTGGAGGCTCTGGTTCCTCATGGTCGGAGTCTCGGTATTCACCACCGGTGCCCTGGCCATGACGATGCGAAGTCTACGCGGCATCATCCACCGGCAGTGGCCGTGGGGTGGGACCGAGGTGGTCCTACTGGTGGGCCTCTTCCTCATGGTCGCGCTCCTCGCCGGATACCTCACCTACCAGCAGAAGCGGATCCTCGCGCTGCGTTCCTCTCTCGAGCAGGTTCGCCTGAAGAATGCCGAGGCGAGCCGTCGTCACCGCAGCCGTCTCGTGGCGTTCTATAGCGTGAGCCAGGTCTTGGCGGACACCAACGACCCCCAGATGGTCTTCGACCGCATCACGGGAATGTGCAAGCACGTCTTCGAGAGCGAGCGCGTTTCCTTGATGCTGCTGGACGCGCGCACCCAGGAACTGGTGGTGCAGTCCGCCATCGGGCATCCGAATCTCGATGAGGTCATCGGCTCGCGCAAGAAGCTCGGCTGCGGGATCTCCGGAATCGTGGCGCGCAAGAAGGAGGCAATCCTCCTGTCCGACGAAGTCTCAGCCGAGGAATTTCCGGGCCACGAGAGGAATCAGGACAGCATTTCCACCTCGATGATCGCGCCCCTGATCGTGCGCGACGAGGTGGCGGGAATTCTCAGCGTCGCCAATCACAGCTCGGGCATGCAGTACGATGCCGAGGACCTCGCGGCCTTGAAGATCTTCGCGGAGATCGCGGAATATTCGATTCGCCACTACGAGCAGGCGCAGTGGATGCGGCAGACCATCGAGAGTCTGCGCGGCAAAGCCGAGGCCGAATCCGAACCCGAGTCCGCCGTGAGCTGAGTGCGCGAGTGGTCGAACTGCGGAAGACTATAGAGCTGAGCGCAGCGAGCGGCGGGTGTCCGGTCTGCGTCAGTGATCGCGCTGCTTCAAGAGCTTATCGATCGCCTCGAGGAGCTCTTGCGGCGCGAGTGGTTTGGAAAACGCGAGGTCGGCGCCCAAGATCTTCGCGGGGCGCAGATAACCCTGCGCACTGGCGCGGCCCCCACCGGAGATCGCGATGATCTTCGCGTCCGGAAAGTCTCTTCTCAAATCCAGGATCGTCTCCAGTCCGTCCTTTTCGGGCATGATGATGTCGAGCACCACCAGGTCCGCGGGACTTTCGCGGTAAGCGGCCACTGCGGCACGGCCGTCCCCTGCTTCCACGACCTGGTGGCCATGAGACTGAAGCGTGCGCTTGAATACCTCACGCACCTGCTGGTCATCATCGACCACGAGAATGCGTGCCATGGAGTTCCTCCTCCCGGAGCGGAATCTGGATTTCGAATTCCGTCCCTTCTCCCAATGCGCTTCGAACTTGAATCGTGCCACCGTGCTGCTGAACAATGCCATAAACCGTTGCCAATCCCAAGCCCGTACCTCCACCGATTCTCTTCGTCGTGAAAAATGGGTCGAAAATGTGCTCCTGGGTCACGCGATCCATCCCGATGCCCTCGTCCCTGATTCGCAGGAATGCGCGTCGCACGGGCCGATTCGTGGTGGTCTCCTCTTCACTCTGCGCGATAATAGTCCCGGTACTGACTTCAATGCGCCCACCCTTGGGCATCGCGTCCTGAGCGTTCAGGGCCAAATTCAGAATGAGCTGTTGCAGCTGATTGGGGTCTGCGATCACCTCTGCCATTGCTTCACCGGGAACGAAGTCGACACGCATGTTCTCGCGCAGCACGCGTCGCAACAGACCCAGCGACTCTTCGACCACGCCGTTGAGCTGGAGCTGCTCGAAGCTGTTGATTTGACTGCGGCCAAAGGCCATGAGACGACTCGTCAATTCCGCGGCGGATTCGGCCGCCATGCGAATCTTCTCCAGGTCCGCGAATGCTTGGGAAGCGGGATCCAGCTCATCCTCGACGAAGTGAACATGTCCGAGGATGATCTGCAGGATGTTGTTGAAGTCGTGGGTGATTCCTCCGGCCATCTGCCCCAGCGCTTCCATTTTTTGGGCATGATGGAGTTCGTTCTGCAACTTGATCTCCCGGCTCAGATCGAACTTCACCGCCACATAGTTGGCAATGCGCCCCGCTTCGTCCGACACCGGTGAAATCGTGGCCTTCTCCTCGTAGAGCGTGCCGTCCTTTTTGCGGTTGATCATCCGTCCGCGCCAAACTTTTCCACTGGAAATGGTGGACCAGAGCGCCTGATAGAAGGCAGCGGAATGCTGTCCGCTCTTGAGGATCCGCGTGCTCTGGCCCAAGACCTCCGCGCGCGTGTAGCCCGTGATCGTCTCGAAGGCGGGATTGACGTACTCGATGATCCCCGTCGCGTCCGTAATGACCACGGTTTCGTCCAGTGCCTCGACGGCAGTCAGCATTTGATTCGAAGAAATCTCCGGCATACAACTCTTCTCAAAGGTGGGGGATTCTCCATCGGACCGCGGCGGTCTGACTTCTCCAACGCACATCTTGTCCAACGAAGCCGCGCCAGGCAAGCGGGCGTTCGGTCCAGGGGCCCAACAAAAAAGCTCGGGGCAACCAAAGGATGCCCCGAGCGGAGGAGACCTGAAGGGTGATGACAGGCCCGTAGTTTGCACCACGCAGCGATGGCCCGCGCCCTATCCTCCCATCCCGCCGGTGGAAGAACTTCGAGGGGGAAAGCACGGTTGTCAGGTGGAACTCCAAGGCTTCCAGCACTCGAGAACACCCAGTGCTCCGTGCTCCCCCCTCAAGAATCGGCGGTTGTCCGTTCACATTGCACAGCGGATGCCACGGAATACAGGACCCAAATACATTTGTAACTTAATATTTGACAATGTATTATGAAGACAGTTGGAGTGAGGAAAAGGGCGCAGGCGAGCAAAGGACGATATTTCGCACGATACCGGGTCGATATTTCGTCTTTACTGCAGCGCTCGCCCGCTGTTTCCTGGGGCGGAATTCCCCGCCCCGCGACCCAGGCTCGATCGGGCGCCCGGCTGATCCTAAGAACCACGGGAGGATGGCGTGAATACTCGAGCGGCTGACCTGAATGCTCCCACCCCTGGGGCGGATGTGACCCGCGCGACAAAGGAGCAAGACCTTCAGCAACTCCTGGTCGAGACCGCCCTGGAGTTCGTGGGAATGTCCGCCGAGGAAACGCCGCACGGCATCGAGTTCGTCCTGAAGAAGTTCGCGCTGGCCCTGGACTGTGACGCGGGGTTCGTCTGCCTCTATCCCCCTGACAAGCAGACGCTGGTGTTGCGCTACCTGTATCGAGGAGCGAGCGCAGCGGTACGCCAGAATTTGCAGCGCGACCTCAAGTCCAAGTGGTTTCCCTGGGGAATGCAGCTCCACAACCGCCTGAAGCCCGTCGTGGTGAACGATACGCGCAGCATGCCCAAGGAGGCCACGATCGACCGGCGGCTCGTCGAGGCGCTGGGTCTGGTTTCCTTCGTGGCAATTCCCATGTCCGTGGAAGGCGAACTGATCGGCTCCCTGGGGTTCGGCAGTTCACGGGCCGACCATGACTGGCGCGAGCTCGAAGTCGATGTCCTGAGCAAGCTGAGCCAGATGATCACGGGCGCGCTTCGGCAGCAGCAGGCGATCGAATCGCTGAAGGAAAGTGAGGGGCGCTACCGTACCGTCGCCTCTTATGCGGCCGAACTCGTTTTCGATGCCGATCTGGAAGCCCTGGAGGAATTGGCGGTGATGCGCAGCCGGCATCAGGTCAAGTCTCTCTACGAACGCGAGCAGGAGTCTCATGCCCGCGCTTCGCAGGAACTCGTGGGAGAGAGTCAAGCCCTTAGCGCCATCCATCATCACGTCTCGCGGGTCGCACCCACCAATTCCACCGTTCTCATCCTGGGCGAGACCGGGACGGGCAAGGAGTTGGTGGCGCGCGCGGTGCATCGCGCCAGCCTACGAGCGGACCGGATCATGGTGAAAGTCGATTGCGGCGCTCTCCCTCCGACTCTGATCGAAAGCGAATTGTTCGGACACGAAAAGGGCGCCTTTACCGGCGCGATCAAGCGCAAGCTGGGACTCTTCGAACTCGCCGACGGTGGAACCATCTTTCTCGACGAGATCGGCGACCTTCCCATCGAACTGCAGGCGAAATTGCTGCGCGTTCTTCAGGAGGGCGAGTTCGTCAGAATCGGCTCCACTGAAATGCAGCGGGTCGACGTGCGGGTCATCGCGGCCACCAATCGGCCACTGGATGAGGCCATGCGCTCCGGGGAGTTCCGGCCCGATCTGTTCTACCGACTCAGCGTCTTCCCCATCGAGATCCCTCCTCTGCGCAATCGTCCGGAGGACATCCCGGTATTGGTGCACCATTTCCTGAAGAAGACTTCACGCAAACTCTCGCGGGAGGTCTTCAAGGTGCCACGGGAGATCATGGAGTCCTTCATCGCCTATGAATGGCCGGGAAACGTGCGCGAACTCGAGAATCTCATCGAATGCGCCGCGGTGTTTTCCTCGGGAAACACCCTCTCCCTGCCCTACGCCCTGATTTCGCGCTTGGGCTCCGCAAGCGGAAGCTCTTCGGTGGAGAGCCTTGAAGACATGGAGCGCAAGCACATCGCAGGAGTTCTTCACGCGTGCAATTGGCGCGTGAAGGGTAAGGGGAACGCGGCCGAGCGCCTGCAGCTCAACCCCAGCACTCTCTATTCACGCATGCAGAAGTTGGGATTGAAGCGGCCCCGCTGAGGCGAGGCTGCTGCTTCAATCTCGAGGAAAGCTCCTGCTTCAGGACTAAAGCGGGACGCCGAGACGGGATTTCAGCCTTCGAAGTGCCTGTGCATGCAACTGCGAGATACGGCTCTCGCTCAAATGGAGCACCTGGCCAATTTCTCTCAGCTTCTTTCCCTCGAAATAGTGCAAGCGCAGAACGGTCTCTTCTTTGGGCGAGAGCGAGGGAAGGGCCTGTTCAATTGCCTCCCACAAGCTCTTTCGTTCCAGCTCAGCTTGACCGTCGATGGGGCGCAGATCGACCAAGTGCCGGACGGTCTGCGCTTCTTGGCCCTCGATCTCATCGCTCTGCATGAGCTCGATGAGTGCGGCGATCTCGGTGACGCGCCAGTACTCGTCGAGCCTCATTCGCAGTTCCTCGGCCACTTCCTCCTCGCGCACGGGTCTGCCCCGTTCTTGCTCGAGGCGACGAGCGGCGCGCGTGATTTCCGAGAGAGTCTTGCGAACCGAACGCGGCACCCAGTCCATCTTGCGTAGCTCGTCCCGAATCGCGCCCTGGATCCGGATGCGCGCATAGGATTCGAAGTGAGAGTTCTTGGCGGGATCGTATTTCGCGGCGGCATCCAGCAGGCCCAGCCAGGCCGCGCTCATCAGGTCGGCAATTTCTATTTTGGCCGGGAGACACCAGGCGATCTTGCGCACCACTCGCCCCACGAGGGAAGAGTACTCGTCCACGAGCGCCTCGCGCCAATCCGCGACGGATTCACCGCGCGCAGCCGCCCGCTCGGGCAAGTCGGGCCGAGTCGCCCGCTGGGATTCTTTCGTCAGGACTGCCAAGGCTCTTGCTCACATCCCTCTGGCCAGGGAAAACCACGAGCAAGAACAAGCAATCCCGGTGCCACACGGGGAAGGATGCCAATCGGTGAATACGGACGGAATCACGCGAAGCGGGCCGCATTTGTCCCGGATCCATGACCGAAAGAGTAGAGGAGATCAGAGCAGTGTGGAGCCCTCGAAACCTTCCCAGTGATGCGAGCGCAGCGCGCGCACGACCTGCTCGGCGACGTCCACCGCTGCCCGTCCCGCCTCTGCGTCGACCTGGGGTTTCTCGTTCTTTCGCACACAGTTCAGGAAATGTCGAAGCTCGGCTTTGAGCGGTTCCTCTTCTTCCATCGCCAGAGGCTGCATCTTCACCAGAGACATGTAGTCGAGACTGGAGAGATCCTCTCCGTGCCGAAGCTTCTCACGCACCGATTGCAGCGCTTCCCGGTTCTCCACCATGGACATCAAGAGACCGGTACGCTTCGCGAAGTCCATGGTGAGATAGACGGATTCGCTGAAGACGCGTAGTTTGCGCTCAGTCTTGAGCGCGAGCCGCGAGACCGTCAAATTGGCCACACAGCCATCTTCGAAAATCAACCGTGCGTTGGCGACGTCCTCCCGCTCGGTGATGACCCCCACCCCTACCGCGCGGACTTCCCTGAGGGGCGAGGGACACATCATCAGCACGATGTCCAGATCGTGGATCATCAAATCGAAAACGACGCCCACATCCACCGAACGGAAGCTCATGGGCGCCACCCGATCGATCTCGATGAAGCGCGGGCGAAGATTCAACTCGGATACGGCGCGAACGGCGGGATTGAAACGCTCGGTGTGCCCGACCTGACAGACCACCGCATTGTCGGCCGCCAGGCGCGCGATGGTGGCGGCTTCGCTCGAGGATGCGGCCAGGGGTTTCTCGATGAGACAGGCGATCTTGCGCGGAAGGAGTTGCGCCGCGGCCTCACCATGGTGAACCGTGGGCGTGACGACGCTCACCGCCTCGATCGGATCCCCGGAATCGAGCAGCTCCTCGAGACTCTGGTAGGCAGCGCACTCGAAATCCTTCGCCACCGCATGCGCGCGTTCCCGGTCGCTGTCCACGACCGCCACCAGGCGGGCATCGCTCAGCTCATGGTAGATCCTGGCGTGGTGACGGCCCATTCGTCCCGTACCGACCACCGCGACCGCAAGGGCTTCGCTCTTGGACATGAGATCACACTCCGGGGGAACGCTGCAAAGAGACTGGCACGGCGCCCCTCCTGACGCAATGCTTTCCCCCGCTGCTGCATTTCAGCCTCGCGGCTTCTCCTGACGCAGCTCCTCCAGCGCGGCTTGAAAGTCGGCGGGAAGTCCGCTCTCGACCAGGATTTCGTCCAGGTGAAGTAGACTCGCGTGGAGAAGGTGCCGTGAGAAACGCCCACGGGAGCCTCCGTAGGTGTCATCCCCCAGAAGGGGGTGGCCGAGGTGAGCCAGGGAAACGCGAATCTGGTGCAGGAAGCCGCTGACCGGCCGCGCTTCGACGAGCGTGGCCGAGTTGAAGATTTCCAGTGGTTTCAGGTAGGTCAAGCAGCGCCGGCTGCCGCTCAACTTCGTTCCTTCAGGCACCACCTCCACGCGGGCCGGGCGGTGCCTTGCCACCCGCAAATCCAGTCGCGCCTTGGTCGGCCGTTCGAAGCGCCCTTCGACCACGGCCTGGTACACTTTCTCCGTGCGATGCGCGCTGAACGCGGCGCGCAAGTGCTTCCAGTTGCGTTCTTCGGTGGCAAAGAGGAGCACGCCCGAAGTATCCACATCCAATCGATGCACGACTCCACTGCGCAGCCCTCCCTCACCCACGCCGTAGATCTTGGGAAAGCGTGAAGCCACGAAGTTCAGGGCGGTCGCGTTCTCGTCCTCCTTTAGGGGATGCACCGGCATGCCTGCCGGCTTGTCCACTGCGATCCAACCGCTTCCCTCGGCCAGGATTTCCAGTTCCTCGCCCACGTAGGGCAGAATTTCCTCCGAGCCGGGGGGCTGGAAGGCCGCCACTTCCACGCTCCATCCATCCTTCAGCGCCAGACCCTTGGAGGCGCGCTTTCCTTCCACGCGCACGTTCTGCTCCTCGAGCAGACGCTGCGCGGCGCGGCGCGAGATTCCCAGGTGGCGGGTAAGAAACAGATCGAGACGAAGTCCATCGTCGGCCTTCAGCACGCGGAAAATCTGTGAACTCTGAGACATCGCGGCACCGTCCTCGCGTCGCGGCATGACAAACCCGTCAACTGGTCCAAGGAGCCCGGAAGCGCTCCACACTCCTTCGGCTTCCACCGGAAGTGTAGCGCATGCTCCGTCTTAGGGCACTGTCTAGAGAGAAAGCGAGCGCGGGGAGGCTGTCTGCAGAAAGGAGACCAGCGCGAGAACCAGCGATTCCAGAAGTTCCTCGTCGCTCATGGACTTCAGATCGGCGCGCCGCGTTTCGGGAAAGACCACTAGCTCGCTCAGGGCAGCCAGGGTGAACGAGAGTCCGATCTGCACCGCCCGCAGGCGATCGGGGCGCTCGGCGAGTTCGGGGCTCTCGCTCAGCCACTTGTCCAGAAGTTGCATCGGCTTCTCGAAGTCGTCTCCCTCGGCCCCCTTGTACCAGCCACCGTGCCCGCTGAAGGTGCGCAGAGCCCGCGCGCGGGCGAAGCCCAGCTCCTTGCGGTGCATTTTCAGCACGGCCGAGAAGAAGATCCGGGCCCGCTCCGACAGGGAGACGCCGCCCCAATCGCGCTCCTGGATGCGCCTGACCACCATCGAGATTCGATGCTCGGCCTCTCTTTCGATGAGAGCGTCGAAGAGCTCGTCCTTGTCCTTGAAATAGTAGTGGAAAGAGCCGGTGGAGGTACCCGCCCTGCGCGTCAAATCGACGATCCTGATGTCATCGAAGTTGTGCCGCTCCATCAGGGCAAGTGCGGCGTCCAGCAGTTTTTGGCGCGTCTTCTGGCCGTGGGGGCTGCGCTGGCGTTGGGGAAGGGATTGCCCTGACATGAACCGATGGGGATTGAGGGTGAATCACGCTGCTCCCACGTTGGTCGCACTCGCGCTGAGGTCAAGGCGAAACCGCGCCAGGCTTGTGGAGAATGGCGGGGAGGACTAGCATGGAGTGCCACTTTGCTTGGCACCTCCCTCAGCAATCGAGTTTCACAAGGAGGATCTCGTGAGACGCAGCAGTTTGATCATTCTCTGTCTGATCCTGGCCTTGACGAGCTTCTCGGCCCAATCCGCCGTGGCCGAGAAAATCCCCGTGAAGAGCCTGACCGATCTCCCCGTCCGTTCCTATCCGGTGGATGGGTCCGTCAGCGAGATGCTCGCTTCCGATGAGGCCATGACCGCCCTCGGTGACGCAGTTCGTAAGGACATCGAGTCCATTCTGGACAAGTACGACGTGCAGGATCCGGCGATGCTGAAAGGTTACTACGGAATCCTGATGACCCTGGATCTTCTGGCCCAGCACGACGAGCAGGCGCTCTCGTACATCGACAAGATCAAGAATCTGGAGAACAAGGCCTCCGCGAAGCTTCTCACCGGGATGACCGCGCGGGCTCTCGTGGCCGCGCGCAAAGCGGGCGAGGAAGGCTCGCCGGCCTACAAGAACGCCTTTCAAGCGCAGCTCACGCAAGAGCTGCAGGCCCTCCCCTGGGACGTGGTGCAAGACGACGTTCAACAACAGCGGGGCATGGCGGAGATCCTCTCGGAAAACGTGATCAAGGGCATGGTGCAGTCCCAGATGGATCCCGTCGTCGCAAATTCACACGAGCTGAGCGGCGAGATGGCCGACCGGGTGATCGGTCTGTACTTCGCTCTGAAGGACATCCTTCCGCTGAAGGATGAGAGGCTTGCCGCCCTCTCCGCGATCGTCGACGCCCACAAGGAGGCCAAAAAGGACATTTGGCCCGCGCGGGAACTGACCCTCGCACCGGGTAAGAGCTACACACCGGTCGTGGTGGGCATCTGGGACTCGGGTGTCGACACGAGTGTCTACCCGAAATCCCTCTGGACGAACCCGAACGAGAAACTCGACGGCAAGGACGACGACGGCAACGGTTTCGTGGACGATCTGCACGGTATCGCCTACGACCTCCAGGGCAATTACAGTCCCGACCTTCTCCACCCCGAGGGAGATCAGCAAGGCAAGGTCGCGGACGCCATGCACTACATGAAGGGGATCATGGATCTCCAGGCCGCCATCCAGAGCGACGCGGCCAGCGAGGTGCGCCAGCATCTTTCCACCATGCCGGCCAATCAGGTGAAGGATTTCATGACCTCGCTGGGATTCGTCGGCCTGTACGCGCACGGCACTCACGTCGCGGGCATCGCCACCAGAGGCAATCCTTACGCGAAGATTCTCATTTCGCGCATCACCTTCGATTATCACTCCCTCCCCGCCGCGATCACCAAGGAGATCGCCCAGCGGCATGCGGCCTCTTATGCGGCTTCGGCCAAGTACTTCAAGGCCGCCAAGGTCAGGGTGGTCAACATGAGCTGGGGCTGGACCTTCCGCGAGGTCGAGTCGAGTCTCGAGGCGAATGGCATCGGAAAGACGGCTGAGGAGCGCAAGGCGATGGCCGAGGAGAACTTCGATATCCTCGACGAGGGCCTCAAGAACGCCATCGAGAGCTGTCCGAACATCCTCTTCGTGGTGGCCGCAGGGAATGACGACTCGGACGTCAGCTTCCACCGCACCATCCCCTCTTCCTACGAGATGCCCAACGTGCTGGTCGTGGGAGCCGTCGATCAGGAGGGCAAGCGCACGAATTTCACCAGCATGGGTGATAACGTGGTGGTGTATTCCAACGGTTTCGAGGTGGAAAGTTACGTGCCCGGCGGAGAGAGGATGGCCCTGTCGGGAACCTCGATGGCCTCTCCGAACGTGATGAATCTCGCGGCGAAACTGGTGGCCATGAAGCCGGATCTCACTCCACCGGAAATCATCGCGCTGATCGAGAAGGGCGCCGATCAACTGCCGGATCAGCCCAAGCTGAAACTCATCAACCCCAAGGCGACGGCGGCTCTGCTGGCGGAGCAATAGACTGATCGAGTCCAAGCGGGAGGTTGGGCCCTGCGGTCCACCCTCCCCCCTCGTCCCGGGGATTGACCGTGGCGGGGCAGGAATGGTCTACTTCTGGGCGCTGTTTGGGAGACTCCCCCGGAAGCTTCCACTACTCTCCCCGGTCCTGCGACGCAGGGCGGAAGATGGAGCAAAGGACGGATGATGCGACGCGTACTTGCAGCTGTGACCCTAGGAATTCTCGTGTTGAGCGCGAAGGTAGTGCTCGCCGCCGAGCTGCGCCAAGGCGCGACGATTCTCACCATGGACGGAAGCTTCGTGAGCATGGTGACGGATCCGGCTGCGCAGACCAGCTACGGCAGCGGAGGCGTCTTCAGCTATGAGAAGCTCAGCTCCAATGCGAATTGGACCGCCGGGTTTCGCTTTCACTACTTCAAAGTCGAAGAGGATTACAAGGGACCCGAGGAGCAGGACGTACACGGGCAGTACAACGACATTCTGCTGCAGCTCAAGGGCCGCTACTTTCTCGAGCTGCACCCCCGGCTCAAGGGTTATGCGGGCGTGGCCATGGGCTTCAAGTTCACGACCTTCACCATCACGACCGACGGCTCACCCTTCGAGGACAACGAGAGCAACTTCAGCCTGTCCTTACCGGTTGGCGTTGATGCCTACCTCACGGACAAGATCTTCATCAACCTGGACTACACCTTCAATTTCCTCGCCACCACCAGCTATCTGCGGCACGACATCGTCAACAGCTTCCAGGCCGGGATAGGCTTTCAGTTCGGTGGAAGGCAAGCCGCCCAAGGAGAAAGCGCCCAAGCAGACGGGCGCGGGCGACATGGAAGAAGAAGCGCCCACCGACGAGGGCGGCGGGCGCTGACGAGAACCGACTCGGTCCGGCCCGTTCAGCCGGCGTTCTTCTCGGCTAGCTCCCGGAAGCGCTGGAGCTGCTTGGTGTAGTAGTCGTTCTGAGGGTCGTTCTGTTTGGCCTGCTCGGCGAGGCTCACCGCGTCGTCGCAATTTCCCAACGCATTGCAAAGTTCGGCGGCCGTGTCCAAGATCGCGGCGCGCTGCGGGCCCTCCTGGGCCAACTCGGAGCCCTTGCGCGCGAGCTGCTCGGCGCGTTCGAGGTCGACCTTGTTCTCGAAGCACCACCAGGCGTACTGGTTGAGCCGATCGGGGTCCTTGAGCCATCCCTCGGGCATGGAGTCGTATTTCAGATTCGCCGCCTTCGTGAGGTCTTTCTCCACGTAGAGCGCGTAATCGATGGCGATGTAATCCCGCATGCTCTGGGCCTCGGGCGAGTTGTCGTCTTTCACGAGCTTCCACGCATCCTCGACGTAACGGTGGCGGAGCGCCGGATCTCCGGTCGCGCTAGCCAGCCCCTGCTGGGTCTGGTAGACCATCATCTTGTCGTCGAATTTGCCCCCCGCCATGACCGCATCGGCGGCATCGACCACTTCGTCCTTGGTGAAGAGCCCGGCCCTGAGGCCATAGTACTTGGCCATGTAGATCTCGCCCTCGTAGCCACCGCCCTGCAGCTTCGCGGCCTTCTCGTACCAGGTGGCCGCCTTGCGCATGTCGCTCGCCGCGAGCGCGGCATCGGCGACCGCCACCGCATCCTCGACCTTGGGCGAGTTCTCGAATCGCATCTCCTTGTCCACCAGAGTGGTCGGATCGGAAAGCCCCTTGTTCATGTTCTGCAAGAAGCCGTCGGCATCGCCGTAACCCACCCAGCGGTACACCGGATTTCCCTCGGCATTCGCCAAGAGGAAGTTGGGATAGGAGCGCACCCCGTAGCGTTCGGCCAGCTTGACGCCGTCGCCCTTCTCCGCATCGATGCTGAAGAATACGACCGAGTCCAAACCCTTCTTCAATTCGGGAACGGTGGAGGCATCCGCTTTGAAGTGTTTACAGGGACCACACCAGTCGGCGTAGAAATCGACGAGTACCAGTTTTCCCTGCGTTTTGGCCATAGTGAGCGCTTCGTCGAAACTGGAGGCTTCTTTCGCCTGCGCGCTGAAGCTGCTCAACAGCGTCAGTGCGACCAGCAGCAACGCAACGCGTGCATTTCTGAGGAACATCCTGAGAGTCCTTTCTGTGAGATTCTCATGGGGTTGAACAAACGATAGTTCGCAGCCTGCGAGAAAACCAGGCGCGGACCCGCCGTTCCCATCGTCCTTACGGGTCCACTCAATCGATCGTGACCATTTCGGCCAGATATGCCCGGATGATGCGCGCCATTCGCTCCACTCCGATCCGGATTCTCTCCGGCGAAGAAACAGAGTAATTGACCCGCATCGTGTTCTCATGCCCTCCATTGGGGTAGAAGGACGAACCCGGCACAAACGCCACCTTTTCCTTCAGACAGCGCTCCAGCACCACGCGGGCCTCGGCCCCCTCGGGCAATTCGACCCACAGGAACATCCCTCCCTGGGGCCGGGTGTACTTCACCCCTTCGGGCATCAACTCGTCCATGGCCTTCAGCATCACGTCGTGGCGTTCCCGGTAGAGTTCGCGAATGCCGCGAATGTTCTCGTCCAGGTCGTGGTCCTTCATGTACTGGAGGATGTCCAATTGCGCGATCGTGGAGGTGTGCAGATCCACCCCCTGCTTGACCAATTCGTACTTCCTTCTGAGTTCCGGAGTGGCCGCCAGCCAGGCAACCCGCAGACCCGGACAGAAGATCTTCGAGAAGGTGCCCAGGTGGATGACCATTCCCTCTTTGTCCAGGGACTTGATCGAGGGAATGTCCTCACCCTCGAAGCGCAGTTCGCCGTAGGGACTGTCCTCGAGTACCGGCACCTTGAATCGATTCGCGAGCTCGATCAGTTTTTGGCGCCGCTGCAGCGACCAGGTACGCCCCGAGGGGTTCTGGAAGTCGGGAATGACGTAGATCATCCTCACGCGATCCTCGCTGCTCAGGACCTTCTCGAGCTCCTCCATGTCCATGCCCTGCTCGTCGGTGCTGATTTCGATGAAGCGCGGTGCATAGGGTACGAAGGCCTGGATGGCGCCCAGATAGGTCGGGGATTCGCAGAGGACCACGTCACCCTCGTCCAGGAGGATCTTGGCCGACATGTCCAGCCCCTGTTGCGATCCGCTGGTGATGAGAATCTCCTCCGGCGTGACATTGGTGCCACGGAGAGAGTTCATGCGCTTGGCGATCATCGCACGCAGGTCCTTGTCCCCGTCGGTGGGGGAATACTGGAGGGCCCGTTGACCCTGTTCGGTGAGAACGGTGTCCGCGGCCTTTTGGAAGTCCTCGACGGGAAAAGTCTCCGGAGCGGGTAGCCCTCCCGCAAAAGAGATCATCTCGGGATGCTGGGTGAGTTTCAGCAGCTCGCGGATTTCCGAAGCCTTGATCTTCTCCATCCGCTTCGCGAGTTTGATGTTCATGCTTGACCACCTGAGCTAGGGGAGACGCCCGAGAACCGGTTAAACGATGGGATGGGTTCCCACGCCTTCGGCGAAATTCAATCGCGCTCCGGCAGAACTGCGAGCTACCGCATCCATGAGCCGGGTCACCCCCGGCACGATCTGGTCCTCACGGGAAAACGAAAAATTGAGTCTGATGAAGGGTGTGCCCGGATCCTCCACGTAGCACGACCACCCGGGCAGGAACGAAACTCCGGCCTCGGCTGCCGTGCTCACCAGTCGCGAGCGCTCGACTTCCATCGGAAGCCGGCACCACAGATAGAACCCGCCCTCCGGACGGGCCCAATGCACCCCGGCGGGAGCACAATTCTGCAGCGTCTCGTGCATGAGATCGCGGCGACGCGCATAGTGACCCCGCACCATCTGGACGTGATCGTCCAGTTTTCCCTCGCGAATCAGCGCGTCGACCACCCACTGTCCGGGAGTGTCGCTGTGCAGGTCGATCGCCTGTTTCAAGAGGGTGAATTGCCGCACCACGGTCCGATCGGCCACCAGCCAACCCAATCGCAGTCCGGGAAAGAGGATCTTGGAGAAGGTCGAGAGATAGATCACGCTCCCATGGCGATCCAAAGCCTTCAAGCTGGGCAAATTTTCGCCGTCGTAGCGGAGTTCGGAGTAGGGATCGTCCTCCAGCACGGGAATGGAATACCGCCACGCCAAGTCCAGAAGATGCTGGCGCCGCGGTAGACTCATCACGGTTCCCGCCGGGTTCTTGAAAGTGGGCAGGGTGTAGATGAGCTTGGGCCGGTGCCGCTCCAGGACGGTGGCCAAGACGTCGGTCACCATCCCCTGTTCGTCACTGGGTACGGGGATGATCCGCGCGCGCGCGCCGCGGAAGGCCTGCAGAGCTCCGAAGTAGGTGGGTTCGTCCACCACCACGAGGTCCCCTGGATCCAAAAAGACGCGCGCCGCCAGATCCAAACCCTGCTGCGAACCCGAAAGAACGAGAACCTCCTCGGCGCCGCATTCCACGCCGCGCGCCCGCATCCTTTCGGCCAGAGACTCGCGAAACGGTCGCAGCCCCTCGGTCGGACATTGCAGCAGGGAGGCCGAACCCAGTTTGCCCGAGAGCTCCCGCATGACCCGCTCGATCAGCTCCAGGGGTAGCAGTTCCGGGGCGGGCAGCCCCACCGAGAGCGGGATCACGTCCTCGCGCCCGGCCATTTCCAGAAGATCGCGCACGAGCGAATCGCTGTCCTGCCGCACGGACTCGGCGAAAAGCTGGCGCCAGGGAAGCGTGGCGTTCGTGTCCGCCGCGCCGTCCTCGCGCCCGAAGGCGAGCACCGAGGTTCCACGCCCCACATGGGCCCGCGCGAGCCCGCTGCGCTTGAGTTCGCGGTACGCGCTCACCACCGTGCTGCGATTCACTCCCAGCTGTTGGGCCAGGGTGCGCTCCGGCGGCAAGAGGGTGCCCTCGCTCACCTCTCCATTGGCAATTCTCTCGCGCAGCTGCTGCACGATCTGCAGGTAGATGGGGACTGCGCTGTCATGCTCGACTTCGATGCGCAGGTTCATGAGGCCTTCCCGAAAGAAAGGGCGGGAGAGGTGCGCGCGGCATCCGGGCTCCCAATTGGAGGGGTCCTTTGCAGAAGATAGGGGCGACGAAGCCCAAGTCAAGCCCCTTTGGATGGGAAACTATACCATCCAATCAGGACATTGCCCATCCAATCATGGCTTTGCGCGGAAAGAGGGATGGCCGGGGAGAAGAGCCGGATCAGGAGCCGGAGCGGTAGGCGGCGAGCCAGTCCAAAAGGGTGGGGATCGGGAGAGTCGAGACCGCGCTCCAGGCCAGATCCCCGCTACGCCAGGCCAGTCCCTGATAGCCCCAGCCCCTTCCCTCGTAGACCGGCCCCTGCGGCGTTGGATGCACCTTGGCCTTGGCGAAGTCCACCTGCGCCGCGGGAACCGCAAAGAGCAGGACCACCGCCCCCTGTCCATCACGGTACTCGGCCAGAGCGGACAGCCGGCTCACGGTATGCCAGATGCGGGCTCCCTCGAGCTGCCAACCCGGCGGCGCGCCGCCCAGTCTGGGTGTGAAAGGCAAACCACCCTCGAGCCAGCGGGACGCTTCGCGGGCATCGTGGCTCTGCAGTTCCAGCGGGCGCTGCAACTGCGCGATCAGGTAGCCGTCGTGGGTGACGTCCCGCAGATAATCCCGCACCGTGACGGGGACCTCGTTCCCACGCGCGGGGAGATGCAGCGGAGCTCGGGCCAGCACGAAGCCCAGGAGAATCCCGGCGGCCAGAGCCGCGCCGGGAACGAGCCACTTCCAGCGCCAGGGAGGCCCTACGGCGGAGGGCCGAGCGTCCCCCTTCGATCCGCCGCGCGAGGCCTCGCCTCGTGATTCCCGCGCACTTTTCCCGAGTTCCTCCTGCAACCAGAGCCTCAGCTCTTGGGGCGCCCGCTCCCGCGCACTCGGAAGCCCCTGCAGGCGCTCGCGCACGGTCTGAAACGACTCCACCGCGGCACGGCAGCGCGCGCAGTGCGCGAGGTGCGCACGGGTTCCCTCGTCCCACGAGGTGGGCTCGGGGTGCAGCTGGATCTCCTTTGAGATCCGCGCGTGCTCGGAATCGAAGCTCACGTTTCCTGTGGCCTCCTAGCCACTCTCGCCCCTTTTGGCGCGATCCTGGGCTTGAAGAAGTGTGACCAGGCGCCGGCGTGCCCGGTGCAGTCGTGATCGGATGGTGCCCACCGGCAGCTCGAAGCTCGCCGCGGCTTCCTCGTAGGAAAAGCCCTCGGCATCCACCAGCAGCAACACCGCTTTCCATTGCGGCGGGAGTGCGTTCAGGGCCTCCTCCCAATCGTCATCGAAAGCCTGACGGAGAATCTCGGGCTCGAAGGACGCGGGATCGCCGATCGCTCCGTCAGGCAGCGTTTCGTCGAAGCTCTCCTCCCAGTGCCCGGACGGGCGGCGCGCCTCCCTGCGCAATTGATCCAGCCAGGTGGTGTGGACCACGCGGGCCAGCCAAGAACGGAGCTGTGAGTCGTCCTTCAGCCCCCCGAACCCTCGCATGGCCCGCAGCAGGGCGTCCTGCAGCAGATCCTGTGCGGTGGTGGGGTCCCGGGTCAGGGAGAGTCCCATCCTCCACAGAAGATCGAGGTGGGGCAGAACCTGGCTCTCGAAGCGGCGTGCGAGCTCGTCGGGAAGTGGAGGACTCATGGAGAAGCTCACCGCCATTGGATGCGCGTGCGTGCCGCTCCATTCTAGCGCCGGCTCTCCTTCCTGTCTCGCCGCGAATCTTTGAGCCCACCGGGGGCTGGCGCCCCCAGTGAGCTCGCTGCCGCCCGACACGAAAACTGCCAAAGGCATGGGTTCATTGGGCTCCACCCATACTCCGCCAGAGTTCAATGCCGGGCAGGAACTCCAAAGGTCTATCCAGTGGCCGGAATACGAGGGTCCCGGCCGTTGCTCGCTCATGAGTTCCCAAGGAGAACGTCCGCAGGAGCGCTGAAAGTTCCCGGCTCGATCATCCACCGCAAATTTTTTCGGAAAGGCCCAAGGGCTCCGCTGGGGCGCGCGGGGCCGGGTGTGCTACGCTGCGCCTCGCCGTGAAGCACGAACGCCAGGCCCGTCTTTTCGCTCTCGCCGCGGTCCTCTTGTGGTCCACGGTGGCGACCGCCTTCAAACTCTCCCTCAAACAGATGGAACCGGCGCAGCTTCTGTTCTGGGCGAACGGGGTTTCCCTGGTGGTGCTGGGAATGGTGCTGCTGGCGCAGCGACGCTTCGGCTTGCTCTTCCGTGCAAGACGCGCCCAGTATCTGCACGCGGCGATGCTGGGCTTCCTCAATCCCTTCCTCTACTACACCGTCCTCTTCAGCGCTTACGACCGTCTGCCCGCGCAAGTGGCCCAACCCCTCAACTACACCTGGGCCCTCACGCTCTCCTGGCTCTCGATTCCACTGCTGCACCAGCGCTTTCGCTGGCGCGATCTTTTGGCGGGCCTGGTGTGCTATGCGGGCGTTCTCGTCATCTCCACCGGAGGCAAGCTGCACGGCCTGAGTTATGACGGCCTGGGCATTGGGCTGGCTCTGGTCAGCACGCTCATCTGGGCCTTCTACTGGATCTTCAACACCCGCGCAGATCTGCAGCCAGTGGTTGGACTGTTCTTGGGCTTCCTCTTCGCCTTCCCCTGGGTCGCCCTGGCGGCCACCCTGCGGGGTGGATTTCTGCCCCAGGGGACCGGCGCGGACTGGAGCTGGATTCTGGGCGCGAGCTACGTGGGAATCTTCGAAATGGGCCTGACCTTCGTTCTGTGGCTTGCCGCGATGAAGCGCACTGACAATGCTTCGAAAGTGGCCAATCTCATCTTCCTCTCTCCCTTCTTGAGCCTGGTGTTCATCGGTCTGGTCCTCGGCGAGATCATCCATGCTTCGACGGTCTTGGGTCTCTTTCTGATCGTCGCCGGCCTCCTGGCCCAGCGCGAGCAGAGGCCGAGGGAGCTTCCCCCCGATGCCGCACATGCTTGATGCCCCCGGGCGAATCCCCGGTCGAGCCCCGCGTGAATCCCCGTGATGCCCCGCGTGAATCCCCGCTTGATGCCCTGCTCGACGCGGCCCGATTCCGCGTCTAAACTGTCAGTTGCGCTGCTTTTCATGAATTCGCATTCGGGAGCCATTCTTTGGAACTGCATCTGAACTACGGGGGAACGAGCCATACGCTCGATCTGAACGACGGGTCCTACACCCTGGGGCGCTCGGAAAATTCGCAGATTCGCATCCCGGTCATGAGCGTGAGCCGGCAGCATGCGATTCTGCGGGTGGAGGGAGAGACGCTCCACATTCGCAACCTGAGCACCACGAGCGGAACCCTGCTGGACGGTCGTCAAATCGAGACCGAAGAAGAACTCGAGATTCCCAAGCAGAGCCGCCTCACTTTCGGCGAGGCCGAGCTCTGGCGCGACGAGGCCGTGACCTCCTTCGGCGCGCCCCTTTCCGAACATGATGAGCTGCGCTCGCGCTTCTCCTTCTCGCCGGATCGCCAGACCACCGGCATGGCCCGCGACCGCATTCTGCAGATGCTCTCCAGTCTCTTCGATCTGATCGCCGCCGCGCCGGACGACGAGAGCTTCGAGAAGAACGCCTGTCAATTCGTGGGCAAGGTCGTGCACGCAGACCGGGTTCTCATCCTGGAGGACGATGGCCTGGGAACACCTTTTCAGCGGCGCGGCGCCTGGTTTTCCTCACCCGATCACGCCGATAAGTATCGCCTCAGCCGGCATTTCATCGAGGAGGTCTGCCGCACCAAGTCCTCCCTCTTGATCGAGGACGCCATGAACGCCGGGCCGGCCGCCGCGTACCAGAGCGTGCAGGAACTCAGAGTCCGCTCCGCCCTCATCGCTCCCCTGCTCGACGGCGATCGCGTGCGCGGGATCCTCTATGCGGACAACCTCATCACCCGCCGCCGTTACGAGGAGGAAGATCTACAGGTTCTCACCGCGATTGCGCGCGCGGTGGGAGTGAAGCGTCAACGCGACGACGAACGGCGCGAACGAGGTCGCGCGGCGCGCGTGCAGGAGAGCCTCTTGCCGCGCAAACTCCCCGCGGTCGAGGGCCTCGACATCCACGGTCACCTCGAGATGTGTCAGGGCGTCGGAGGCGATCTCTACCTCTGCGTGTGCCGCCCCTCGGGACGCCTCCTCCTGGCGGTCGGTGACGTATCGGGAAAGGGAATGGCGGCCGCGCTCTCCATGGGCGCAGCCACCATGCTGCTGAGGATCCTGGCCCGATTGGGGGGTGAACCGGTGCATGTTTTGGAGGAAATGCACGAGCATCTGCGCGAGACCCTGCCCGTCGAGCGCTTCGTCACGCTCTTCGTGGCCGAATACGAGCCCAAGACGGGAAAGCTTCTGTATGCGAGCGCGGGGCACGAAGACGCGCTGGCGATCCGGGAGAATGGCAAGGTGGATCGTCTTCGCTCCACCGGCCTCCCCTCCGGCTTCGATTTCGACGCCGAATACGGTCAGGGCGAGACCACGCTGGCCGAGGGCGACTTGCTCGTCATTTATACCGATGGAGTCACTGAAGCGACGACCGACGGCGACAGCTTCTACGGCAGTGAAGGCGCGGAGCGAGTTCTCGTGGCAGCGCGGCATGAGCCGCTGGAACGCATCCAAACTCTCCTGCTCGAAGACATCCACGAGTTTCTGGAGCACCAGCACGCCTCGGACGACATCACTCTGCTCTTGATGAGACGCGCGCCCATCGGAACGCCCGCGAGCGCGGAACCCAAATGACGATGCGAGTCCTCAAGAGTTCCAGTTTCTTCTTCACCCTCATGATCGTGATTCTCGCGGTGGTCTACTGGTTCCACTATGCCCCCAGCATGCCCGACAAAATCCCCACCCATTTCGACGGACAGGGCAGCGCCGATGCATGGTCCTCTCCCGAAGACTTCGCGCGGATCTTCTGGGCAGTGATCCTGGGTCTCTTCCTTTTCTTCACCGGACTCGCCGTGGCCTTGCAATCCATCCCCAGCCGTCTCATCAACTTGCCCCGGCGCGATTACTGGCTCAGTGGGAAGCGGGCGTACGCCACCCGTTTCAAGTTGGGAGAAACGCTGCTGAGCTTCTGCACGGTCACCCTCATCTTCTTCCTCTTGGTCTTCCACCTGCAGGTGCGAGCGGCGATCGAGGAGAGCGAACGTCTCCCGGGCGATTTCAACTGGATTCTGGCGGGATACCTGGTTTTCGTGGCAATTTGGACCGGGGGTATTCTGTGGCGCTACTCTCGGGCGCCCGGCTCCCGCTAAATTCCATCCTGGGCTGGCGCGAGGGCATTTCCTATCTTCTTGCGGCAAACAAGCCAAAATTGACGTGAATTCGAAGGAGCTGGAAGTGAAATTCTCCAAAGTGACACTCCCCGAGGGCGATCTCATTGAAGTGCGCGATGGCAAGCCCATCGTGGGTTCCAGACCCATCATCGGGGTCCTGCGAGGCGACGGTATCGGACTCGACATCACCCCGGTGATGCAGGAGGTCGTCAAGGCCGCGGTACAGCGCGCCTACAACGGAGATCGTGCCATCGTCTGGTGCCCGCTCTACGCCGGCCTGGAGGGGCTTCAAACCTACGGCAGCGAATTTCCCCAAGAGACCGTGGATGTCATCCGTCACTTGAAAGTCGCGATCAAGGGGCCCTTCACCACCCCGATCGGTGAAGAAACCCACGTGTGTCTGCACTGCGCGCATCAGCAGTATCACGCCGGCAGCTGCGACAAGTGCGGGAAGAACGACGGGGTCTGCGAACGCTTCCGTTCCATCAACGTGCGCTTCCGCCAGCACCTCGATCTCTACGCATGCGTGCGTCCCATCCGTTACTTCGAGGGAGTCCCCGCGCCCAACAAGTACGCCAACAAAGTCGATTTCATTCTCTTCCGCGAGAACACCGAGGACGTCTACGCCGGCTACGATTTCGAGAAGGGCGGAGAGGTCGCGCTGGCCATCATCAAGCTCGTGAAGGAAATGACGGGTCGCGAGATCCGCTCCGACAGTGGCATCGGAGTGAAACCCATCTCGACTTTCGGAACCCAGCGTCTGGTGCGCAAGGCCCTGCAGTGGGCGGTGGCTCACGACCTGCCCTCGCTCACCCTCGTGCACAAGGGCAACATCATGAAGTTCACTGAGGGTTCGTTCGCCAAGTGGGGCTACGAACTCGCCAAGGAAGAGTTCGGCGACAAGACCATCACCGAAAAGCAGCTCTGGGACGAGCTGGACGGCAAGATGCCCATGGACAAGATTTTGGTGAAGGACCGCATCGCCGACTCGATCTTCCAGCAGATCCAGACGCGCCCCGAAGAGTACAACGTACTGGCTCTACCCAATCTCGAAGGAGATTTTCTCTCCGATGCGGCCATCGCCCTGGTGGGTGGATTGGGTCTCGGACCCGGAGCCAACATGTCCGACGAGGTCGCCCTTTTCGAGGCAACCCACGGTACGGCCCCCAAGTACACCGGAATGGACAAGGTCAATCCCGGTTCGATCATCCTGTCCGCGGTCATGATGCTCGAGTACATGGGATGGAACGAGGCGGCGCAGCTCATTCTGAATGGAATTTCTGCCTCGATCTTGGCGGGGGAAGTCACCTATGATCTGGCCCGTCTCATGATCCGGGAAGGCCGCAAGGACGTCACCGAAGTCTCGTGTTCGGGATTTGGCGCGTCCATCGTCAAGCGGATGCACTAAAAACCGGGTCGGCACGGCCGGAGGAAATCGATGGGTCCGGACTTCTCGACATCTCCCTCCGAGATGCCTCTGGTGTCGGTCGTCACCCCGTTCTACAACACAGTGGATCACCTGCGCGAGTGCATCGAAAGCGTGCTCGCGCAGGATTATCCCCATCTCGAATACATCCTGCACGACAACCAGAGCACGGATGGCTCCGAGCGTATCGCTCGCGAGTATGCCGACCGTGACCCGAGAATCCGCTATGTGCGCAGCGAGAAGTTCCGGGGGCAGGTCGCCAATTACAACAAGGCATTGGAATATCTGAATCCCTCGAGCGTGTACTGCAAGATCGTCCAGGCCGACGACTGGATCTATCCCGCATGTCTCAGCGCAATGGTCTCACTCGGAGAGTCGAACCCGCGAGTGGGTCTGATCTCGTCCTACTATCTGCAGGGCATGACGCTGTGCGGCATGGGGCTTCCCTACAGCCAGACCGTCATCACGGGCAAGGATATCGCGGCGCGTCATCTGCTCAGCCAGATGTTCCTCTTCGGGTCGCCCTCGACCGTCATGATGCGCGGCGAGATCGTGCGTGCCACGACACCCTTCTATCACGAAGGGCGAATGCACGAAGATACCGAGGCCTGCTACGAAATCCTCGCGCAGTGGGACTTCGGCTTCGTCCATCAAATCCTGAGCTACTTGCGCGTGGATCCCGATTCCATCTACGGGCAGATCCTCAACTACGACAACAGCCAGTTGGACAGCCTCATCGTGCTGCACCGTTACGGAGAGCGCTTCCTTTCGCAGCAGGAGTTTCTGGAGGAATGGAGATTCCGCCGCACCCGTCACTACCGCCGTCTCGCCCGTTCCTTGTTCATGGGCCGCGGGCGCGACTACTGGCGCTTCCAGAAGAACGGCCTCGCGAGCGAAGGTCTCAAGATCGAGAGTTTCGAACTCTTCGAAAGCATTGTGTCTGGAATTTCTCGATCTCGCTCTCAATCCCAAGCAGACCCTCGGGGATTCCTGGCGCTACTTCCGCTCGCGTCAGAGCTGAAGCTCAATCCTCCAGATGCTTCTGGAGCGCCTTCAGCTCAGGCACCCAGAATTCGCCGGACGCCTCCTTCAGAGCCAAATCCAGGTAATGACGGGCCTCTTCGATTCGGCCCAGACGCGAGAGGGTGGCCGCGATGTGGAAGCGGTTCTCCGCGCGCATCGAGCGGTCCGCCTGCGGCAAGCCAGCTTCCGCCTCCTTGAGATATCCCAGGGCCTCACCCGCATCGCCCTCGCGATAGCAAATCCAGCCCAGGGTATCCAGGAGATAGGGATGCAGGTCCTTCGAATCGGGGAGGACCGAAAGAACGCTCCGCTTCGCCTCTTGCAGATTCACCCCCATCACCGCTTCGGTGTAGGCCAGAGCGTTGGTCCCGTTCACCGAGTGGGGATCGAGTTCAAGCATCCCCTTGAAGGCGCGCGCTGCCTCCTCGAAACGCTGATTTTCCAGCAGGGTGTAACCCAGCCCGTAGAGGACGCGGCTATCCTTGGGGGCAGCGCGAAGAGCTCGCTCGAAGAGATCGCGCGCGCGTTGGTACTCGCCCTTTTCCAACTGCATCCGCGCCGCATGAATCGTCCAGTCCACGCGCAGTTTCTCCACTTCGTCCCGGATCGCGGCCACCCCCTCGTCTCCACCCAGACTCTCCCCCTCGCGAGCCAGTTCGAGCAGTCTTTTGGCGGCATCGAGCGAGGAGTCCAGCGCGAGCGCGCGCTCGGCAGCCCGGATCGCGGCCGGAAACTCTCCCTTCAGGGCCAAGAGCGTTCCGTATTGCATGTAGACTTCGGTGCTTGCACCTTCAAGCGATCCAATTCTCTCAGAGTTCTCAGCGCACCAGCTTGGTTTCCGTTCGCCAATTGCAAATTCGCGATCGCATAGAGAGCCGCCGAATTGGTGGGGTCCAAAACCAGTGCGCGATGCAGACACTCCCATGCCTTCGTTTCATTCTCCCAGCCTGGCGAATGCCTCTCCGACCACCACCTGAATACCCGCCGAGTCGATTCCGTAGGAACGCGCGCTCTCGTAGTATCCACGCGCCTGCTCGCGGTCGCCGTAGGCCTGTTCCCACAGCCCGGTGCGATACTGGATGGAGGCGGCCAGGACACTCTCCAGGCAGTCATCGGGATCGACTGGAGGAAAAGAGTCGATGGTGGCGGAAATCTGCGCCGGCTTCTCCGACGGGCGAAGCAACTGGAAGATCATGTGATTGGGCACCATGGTGCATCCCGCGAAACCCTCGGTCGGCGCACGCTTGGTGTAGAAGATGGTCCTTTCGGGCTCGTCGAGAGCGAACTGAATTTCTCGCTCGACTCGCTTTGCCTTGCGCTCGGAGCGGTCCATCGCCACGAAGTCCTCCCCATAGTTCCTCACCAGCAGGTTGAGGAATGAATCGTGGAGAATCACGTCGGGCCGCACCCCCTTCACCTCGTGCTCATAGATGAGCGAAAAAACCTCCGCGTCGCCGGCATTGGCGAAGAGCCGCGCCCCCTTGGGCAAGGCCCTCAGCACCGTATCCGCGTAATCGCGGGCGAGGGTCGACCGGCTGCGGTCACACACGGGGTAGTTGGACCATCCCTCCAGCAGCAGCGCGAAGGTCGCCAAGACCGCGACCAGACCCCAAAGGGGCCGCCAGTGGGAAGCAAACCTCAGGCGCAGAAACTTCAGGATCTCGCCCAGGCCGATTCCGGCCAGAAGGTAGGCCGCGAAGTCCGCGCTGAGGAAATACACCTTCACCACGGTACGGTCCCGGAAACTGTCCTGGAAATCGAGACTCCCTGCCAGCACGGGCCCGCTGATCAGCCAGAGTCCCAGGATGCCCAGCACCAGAATTCTGCGGTCGGCGCGCCGCAAGGCGAGAAGGCCGGCCACCGCCAGCGCGCAAGCGAGAGGCGGCACGTCCTGAAGAAAGAGCTTTGCGAATACGAATAGGCGTGTTTTCAGGGAAGCCACACTCTCGCGGGCGAAGGGTTCTCCGTACTGCTCGCGAAAGACGTGGCGGAGAACGTCGTGCCAGCCGTGCATCCCTCCCCATTCGATGAGGGGGTTCTGGGCCTGACGCAAAGGAATGTAGAGATAGACGCTCGCGCCCAGCACGAAGAGAAGCAGCGGCACCAACAGGGGCGCCCGCATGGAATCCGCGCGTCGCGTATGGGCCCACCACAAGAGCAGAGGCAATCCGTTCAAGAGAACCAGGGGGTGGTTGCCCAATCCCAGACCCAAAAGCAGCGCCGCCACGGGATAGCCCCACGCTCTGCCCTCGTGCCCGGCCGCGGCGGCCCACAGGATCGAGGCGCTCAGGGCCAGGTTCAGAGCGTAGACCTCGGTAATGACCGACTGACTCCAGGGACCGATCGCGAGCGCATAGGCCAGGCCGGCCGCGATCGAGGCCAGCGCAGCGACACGCATACGGAGCAAGAGGCCGGTGAGCATGGCGGCGGCGGCCGCACCGCAGAGGGCCGAGAGCAAGTTCAGGCCGAGGGCAGGCTCGTTCGGGCTGAGGAGCGCGAGCCAGTGTCCCAAGAGCACCCACAGAGGGTAGCCAGGAGGGTGAGCGATCCCCAGCGTTGCCGCCGCGGCCGCCAGCTCCCCCGAATCACCCACGAAAATCGTGGGGCAAAGGGTCTTCAGGTAGACCGCCAGAGAGATCGCCGCGACCGCGAGCAGGGGCCACAGGGCGAAAGTATTCTTGGCTCTCGTGGAGTCGGATGCGAGCAACGAACTTCTCTCCAGATCTGCAGATAGCTTCCTCGGCCCGCTGAGTATAGACCATGGCCGCCCTTGCAGAAATCAGTACAATCTCCTAGGACCCTCGAGTGCTGAAGCGTTTTGAAGCGGATCATGTCGACCCAAGCAGAGAACGAGCGCATGTCGGACGAGCCGGATCAAAAGCAAGATCCTCCTGCGAACTCGTCGAGTTCACCTTTCTACAAGTCGCCCGGCTGGTTGGGCCTTTTGCTCGCGCTGATCGTCTTGGGCGGGCTCGGCTTCCTTCTCGGCCACAATTTCCCGCGCCTGCGGCTCTTCATCGAGAGTCTGGGACCGTGGGGCCCTCTCGCGTTCCTGGGCCTCTATCTGGTGCTGGCACCGTTCTTCTTTCCTCTGTCCATTCTCGATCTCAGCTGCGGCGCCATGTTCGGGGTGGAAAGGGGATTTGAGATTTTGATCATCGCCAGCGGGCTGGCCGCACTGGAGATGTATGTAGGCTCGCGTTGGCTCTTCGCTCAGCGTGTGGAGCGTTTCATCCAGGCCCGGCCACGATGGCGGCGCATTTATGCACTGGCCGGACTGAAGGACTGGAAAATTCTCGCCCTGTTGCGTCTCTCCCCCACCAACTTCGCGGTGGTCAACTACATGCTGGGGCGGCGCGCGTGAGCTTCACGCGCTACATGGTCACCTGGCTGATTCTCGTGCCCAAAGCGCTTCTGCACGCCGCGATCGGGCATGCGCTCTATCGCCTGGGACAGGCCTCTCCCGGCTCGGACGCTCTCGCGAAATCCGAGACGGCATTTCTCGTCGTGGGCTTGGTGAGCATCCTCTTGCTCGTCGCCATTCTGAGCCGTCGGATCCGGCGCGCGCTGGAGGAAATCGCGCAGCGCAGGAAGATCTCCTCCTGAGATTCTCGACCACTTTTGGCATGAGGAAGCGGGAAACGAGTTAGCGCTTGTTCCACTGCGCCCGGTGCTGCAGGCCCAGATTCAGGATCCGGGTCAGCAGAGTGTCGTACTTGATTCCGGCCTGCAGGGCGGATTCCGCCAGGAGGTCATCGTAGGCGAGGTCGGGATTGGGGTTGACCTCGATGAGGTGGATCCCGCCCTCATCGTCCAATCGTAAATCGAGCCGGGCATAACCGGAGAGCCCGAGGATACGATAAACCCTCTTGCCCAAACGCGATATTTTCTCCACGAGTTCGGGAGAGATGTTGCGAGCCGCCTTGATGGCGATCCCCATTTTCTTTTGGTAAACCACGTCCCATTTCGCTTTGGAAGTCGCGATCCGGTGAGTGCCCTCCGGCACTTTCTTGAACACCATCTCCCACGGAGGGAAAGTCTGCAGGCGCTGATTACCCAGCACACCCAGGTAAAGCTCGCGACCATCAACGTATTCCTCGACGATCGCATCCGTTCCCACACTCTCGTGGATGAAGCGTACGCGTTCCTTGAGCTTCGCTTCGTCCTCCACCACGGAGGCCTGGGAGATACCAAAGGATGCGTCCTCCACCTGGGACTTCACGAAGAGCGGGTAACGCATCCTGCGTGGTGGGCGGATCTTCCGGTTCATGGGAAAGACTTCGAAGCGCGGACCCGGCACTCGATGGTAGGCGAGAATCTTGCGGCACAAGCCCTTGTCGTGGGCCAACATGAGGCCTCGCGGATTGCAGCCGGTATAGGGCATTCTCCGCAGCTCCAGGTAGCTCACTACGTGTTGGTCGTAAACGGCCTCGCCGTGAAATTCTTCGGTCAGATTGAACGCGATGTGCGGCTCATGTTGGTCGATGGCTTGCCGGATCACGCCCAGGTCGTCGCGCACTCCGACCACGGTCACTTCGTGTCCCAACTTTCGCAGGGTGGAGACCACGTCGTATTCAGTGCGCCATGGTTCCATGGCGTCGGGATCGTCCGCGGGCAAAACGTCCGGCGGGACGAGATCCTCGTGGCAGAGGACGATGATTCTGAGGCGTTTCATACCAGTATTCTATGCGGAACCCGGTGGAGAAAGTTCATGGTTTGTACGGTGACCAGCGTGGTCGCGTCACTCAGAGTTCTCTTCTCCGATTCACGAAGACGCAACTTCTGGCTCTTGCATCGCTCGATCATGTCACGCAGGACGAGATCGACGGTGTACTGATACTCTCCCGTCCAGCGCGACACCTGCTCGCGAATTCGGCGCCGGTGGCGTCGCAGGAAAACCGCGGCGGACATGCGTCGCGCGTGACGCGGTTCTTCGGAAAACAGCCTTCTCAGATCGCGCGTGTAGACGTCGGGACTCTGACTGCCGTAAGTCTCCTTCTTTGCCTCATAGTACTCCCTCAGCGTATAGCGCAGCGATTTCAACGGTTCGATGTGCCGTTTGGAGCGCACCAGCGCGGGTTTGCCCTGGATCTTCGCCATGGTGTCGTGCACGTAGCGAAGTTTGAGGAGAGCGGGCCAACCCCGGTAAGATTTCCGCCAACGTGAATTCGGCTTCAACCAAACGGCGAAGGTCTCTGCGAAATCCTCAGCGGGGTGAGCCTGGGCGTACCACCAATCCAGGTGCAGAACGTATCGCTTCGAATGGGCGCGAGGCAGATAGCTCTTGGGATAGGGCGTACCCATGGGCCCGAAAGTCCTACGCCAGCGCCGCGAGTAGTGAAGCCGGTACGCGGTGCAGACACAGTGACCCGTTTCGTGACGCATCAGTTTCATGCATTCGCTGGCCGTGCCGCCTTCGACCTCCAACATCATCTTCTGTTCGAGGCGCTTGAGACGATCGTGGGCGAGATAGAAGGGGACGCCGAAGCCTGGAATACCGTCGGGACTAAACCACTCGTGCGAAAACCAGACGTGAGGCCGCAGGCGAATTCCCTTGTCGGCGAGCTCCTCGTAGAGCCGCTCCAGACGTTCCTGAATGGGAGTGTCCTGAATTCTGAGGCCCAGATCGCAGAGACGGAGATCCAAGAGTTCGCGATCGCTGTAGTTCACCCACCAGGGCTCGCGCCGGCGCTTCTTGCGAGCGCCCGTGCGTTTGCGCGCAGCTGCGGCGAGGAGATCGAATCGAGCGGATGAATCTGCCATGACCCCAAGTCTCGGTCATGCCTTGCCGTTACGTCAAGGAACATGGATCTTTCCTACAGCGCTCGTGGGACTTGAGTTAAGATGAATCGGTCGCGGTCAGCGGCCAAGTTCCCCAGAGATCCATGCGAGTTCAGGAGGTCGAGGTGTCCGAGGTCTACCCCGTCAAAGAACACATTCGAAATTCAGCCCACATTCAGAGCATGGATGAGTACGAGCGTCTCTATCGACTCTCCCTCGACAACCCCCAATGGTTCTGGTCGGAGCAGGCCAAGTTGCTGGATTGGTTCCATCCCTGGAATACCGTATTCGATGCCGACTACGACGAGGTGGACTTCGCATGGTTTTCCGGTGGGCGGCTGAACGCGTGCTACAACTGCGTCGATCGGCATCTGGAGAAAAAGGGCGATCAGACCGCCATGATCTGGGCCAGCGACGAGGCCGGCACTTATCGTCACATCACCTATCGCGAACTCAAACACGAGGTGTGCCGCATCGCGAACGTGTTGAAAGCGCACGGCGTGAAGAAGGGTGATCGCGTTTGCATGTACATGCCGATGATCCCCGAGCTCGCCTTTTCGATGCTGGCCTGCGCGCGCATCGGCGCGGTTCATTCGGTGGTGTTCGGCGGATTCAGCGCCGAAGCCCTGCGCGACCGGATCGTCGATGCCAGGGCGAAGATCGTCATCACCGCCAATGAGGGCTTGAGGGGCGGCAAGCACATCCCCCTGAAGAAGATTTGCGACCGGGCCATCGAGGGAATGGACTTCGTGAGAACCGTCCTTGTTGCACGGCGTACCGAAGCACAGACCCCCATGACCTTGGGGCGCGATCTCTGGCTCGACGAGGAAGCTCACAAGCAGCGCGCGACCTGTACCGTGGAGTGGATGGGGGCGGAGGATCCTCTCTTCATTCTCTACACTTCCGGCAGCACGGGTCAGCCCAAGGGAGTACTGCACACCACGGGCGGATACATGGTCTATGCCGCCATGACCCACAAGTACGTTTTCGACTATCACCCCGAGGACGTCTATTGCTGCGCCGCCGACATCGGCTGGATCACGGGACACACTTACATTCTGTACGGCCCTCTGGCCAACGCGGCGACTACCGTGCTCTTCGAATCGACCCCCACCTATCCTGATCCGGGACGCTACTGGCGGCTGGTGCAGGATCTCAAGATCAACATCTTCTACACCGCGCCCACCGCCCTGCGCGCCATCGCGCGGGCCGGAGACGAGTGGGTCAAGAAGTACGATCTGCGCAGCCTGCGGATCCTGGGTTCGGTCGGGGAGCCCATCAATCCCGAAATCTGGAAGTGGTATCACGACGTGGTGGGACAGAAACGTTGCGCGGTCGTGGACACCTGGTGGCAGACCGAGACCGGGGGCATCCTCATCACTCCTCTCCCCGGGGTCACCCCCACCAAACCCGGAGCTGCCATGCTCCCCTTCTTCGGGATCAAGCCCATCCTTCTGGATCCCGAAAAGGCCACCGTCCTGGAGGGCAAGGGGGTGAAGGGAGCTCTCTGCTTGGCGACTCCCTGGCCCGGGCAGGCGCGCACCGTGTGGGGCGATCACCAGCGCTTCAAGCAGACGTATTTCACTCAGTACCCCGGCTACTATTTCACGGGGGACGGTTGCACGCGTGACGACGACGGGCACTACTGGATCACCGGCCGCATCGATGACGTTCTCAACGTATCGGGTCACCGATTGGGGACGGCGGAGATCGAGAGTGCGCTCATCGCGCACGACATGGTCGCCGAAGCCGCGGTGGTGGGAATTCCACACGAAATCAAGGGAACCGGCATCTACGCCTACGTGGTCCTGGGCCCCGGAGAAAGCGGCGTCAAGGCCGACGACATCGGCGGCGCGCTGCGCGAGCAGGTCCGCCACGCAATCGGCGGTTTCGCCGCGCCCGACGTCATCCACATCGCACGCGGCCTGCCCAAGACGCGCAGCGGCAAGATCATGCGGCGTCTTCTGCGCAAGATCGCATCGGCCGAATACGACGGACTGGGAGACATCTCCACCCTCGCCGATCCCGATGTGGTCAAACATCTCATCGAGGAGCACCGCTCGCGCAACGAGATGTCCTGAGGCGGCGTCCTGAGAGGGACGTCCCGAGAGCGGACGGCCTGAAGGGGGCGGCCCGCGCGAGAAAGTTCCGAGTGAGAAGGTCCTGAGTGAGAAAGTCCTGAGTCAGACATCCTCGGACTTCTTCTGTGCGGTCTGGCACGTGCAGTCTGGTTGCGGGAGCCGAAGGGACGAGAGTCGGACCAGTGTCACGATTTCTAGCCGGCTATAAAATCTAAGTTGTTATAATAAAATCTGTTAGAGAAGATTTTTCGAGTCTACCCGGGACCACAAGTTCGGGCCCAAGGCAGTGTACCCGGGACCAGGGGTCCAGGCCGACAGGCGTCTACCCGGGTACACAGATCAATCTCCGAACTTGTGTAGCCGGCTACAAAACTGGAAACACCGAAGCCGTGGATGCCCCGGGCCGAGTCCCGGAACGCCAGATTCTCCTCCGGCGCTGTCCACCCAACCCTCCTCGGGCCGTGCCGAAGCGTGATTTTCTTGCGAAGCCCGGCGAAGCTCTTCTACGCTCTCCCCTGAAGCTGAGATCTGCGCTTCTCCCTCAACTTGGCAAGAGTGTTTGCAATGAGAAGCCGCCAGCACGCAATCCTCGGCCGGCTCGGCCGGCCTGCGGGCTCCCGGCGGGCCTTCCTCGGGCTGCCAGGCTCCCCACAGGCCTTCCTCGAACAGCCGGGCTCCCGGCGGGCCTTTCTGCGGCTCGCGATCCTCGGGCTCGTAACTCTCGGGTTCTCGTCGGTGGGCTGCGCCCCCTCGCCCGGCTTCGTCCCCTCCACGAAGGACCTGGTGGAAGGGCACTACGCGACGGCGGCGCGCATGAAGACGCGGGACACTGCGACTCCCGACTCTCTCATCGTGGTTTCCTACAACATCCAGTACGGCGACCACATCCCTCTCGCCGCCAAGGATCTCTGCTCGAACCGGCGCCTGCGCGCGGCCGATCTCATTTTTCTGCAGGAAATGGATCCGACCGGCACCCGCACCCTGGCCCGCGAGCTGGGATACGACTTCGTCTACTTCCCCGCCTCACGGCATCCCAAGCACCATCGCCTCTTCGGAAATGCCATCCTCTCGCGCTGGCGTATTTTCAACCCTCGCCTGGTGCTGCTGAGTCACGAGGGACTACTAGCGGGAACCCAGCGGGTAGCGGTCCTGGCCACCATCGACCTGGGACGGCTGCACTTGAGGGTCGCCAACGTCCACACCACCACCATCATCACCCCGCGCGAGCAACGCCTGCAGCAATTCGACGAAATCTTGCGCGAGTTCCCGCCGGCCGCTTCTTTGGCCTTGGTGGCGGGAGACTTCAATACCGTCAGCGGCAACGACACGGCGAGGCTCAGGGACATGTTCCGCCGCAGCGGCTTTCGCATGGCGCGCTTGCCCGAAGGGCCCAGCATTCGCACGCGCCACGCGGCGCTTCTCGATTCGATGCCGGTGCTCGACCACATTTTCTACCGCGGTCTCAGCTTTGCATCGGCGGGAATTCAGAGCACCGCGAAAGCCAGCGACCACTATCCGATCTGGGCTGTCTTCGCACTTCCCAATGAGAACCATAGGCGGTAGCGACACCGCTGGACGCTCTTTGCCACTCCCTGAAATGGAACAGTAGAGGTGGCCGCTCCGCAAAGCCGCCGCGCGCGAAACCTCGGGCGAGTCTTTCGGCAACTACGCGAGTGAGAGTCCGCCCTTGCGCAGGTGAAAGCTCTCCGCGTAGCCATCCCGGGCGTGGCACTCCATTCCGCGAACTCTGGCCAGACCGCGAAAGAGCTCCTCGTCGAACCAGTCCTTCTTGCTCTGCGAAGGAAAGCAGCGCATCAGGTGCTCGACCTTGGCGTCCATGGTGGCGCGCTGCAGCGGCACGTAGAGGTTGGGCCTTCCCAGATCGCCGTCGTACTTGGGGATCTCGAACTCGAGGACGAGATGGTTGCGGAAGGTGTTCCAGCAGAGCTCGTTCACCAGACGGTGATCCTGGTGCAGCTCATCGCGAGTATGAGTGAAGATGAGATCGGGCTCTGCTTCGCCCTTCAGCTCTTCGAAGCATCGTTTCACCGACTCACCGGCGTAGGGAAGAAAACCGTCTTCGAAATCGTGGAAAATGGTCCGCAGCGAACTCGCATCCTTTCCGAAGGACTCTGCTCCCGCCAGCGCCTCGGCTCGACGCGCACCGCCCGCGGCAAACACCACCCACAGGAGCTGTACCTCATGGCGCTCCGCAAGCATCTGAAGCAGAGTTCCGCCACAGCCGATCTCGATGTCGTCGGGATGAGCGCCGAGACACAAGACCTTCAGGGGCCCCTTGGGCAAATCCAGATGCTTCATGACCTTCCTCGATTCAACGCGGTCCCATGGGAGCGCGCTTCTGGGCCCAAACCTGCCAGGGCTTGTCGCCCGAGCGAACCATGGCCTCGAGCATCTGGCGATCCTTGAAGGTGTCCATGCACTCCCAGAATCCGTCATAGTTGTAAGTGGCCAACTGCCGTTTCTCGATGAGACGCTGGAAGGGGGCCGTCACCAGATCGTCGCCCTCCCGCATCTCCTCGAAGATCTGCTGCTTCAGGACGAAGTAGCCACAGTTGATCCGAGTCGCCTCGTCCACCGGTGAGATCCGGGTGACGCTTCCGTCGGGATCGGACTCCACCACGTGAAAAGTCGCGGTGGGACGGACCGAGAGGAAGGTCGCAACCCTGTCCTGCTCTTTGGCAAAATCGAGATATTGGTTGAGGTCGAGATCGGTCAGGCCATCGGTGTAGTTGGCGAGAAAGACTTCCTCCCCCTCCAAGTGCGGTTGGACCGCTTTCAGACGCTCTCCGATCTTGGCTTCGATCCCCGTATCCACGAA
This sequence comes from Candidatus Krumholzibacteriota bacterium, assembly GCA_963806035.1. GTDB lineage: Bacteria > Krumholzibacteriota > Krumholzibacteriia > JAJRXK01 > JAJRXK01 > JAOZPE01. Next base: position 49,519 of record CAWDWO010000036.1, read on the forward strand.
AGTGATGGTCCAATCCTCGACGTCCTGATTGAAGAGCTCGATCCGCCGGCCGCCATCGGAAAGAATGAAGTCGTTGGACATACACTCCTCGTAGTGCAGGAAGTAGTCCTTGATGACCTCGCCCTTGTAACCCAGGCACAGAATGAACTCCTTGTGTCCGTAATGGGCGTAGTAGCGCATGACCTGCCACAGAATCGGATGCTTCCCCACTCGCACCATCGGCTTGGGCAGATCTTCAGAATAATCCCGAAGACGCAACCCCAATCCGCCGCAAAACAAGACAACCTTCATGATCTCATTCCTCTGCTTTGCTCGAGACCGTTTCGCGTGCGTGCACCGACGGTCTCAGCCTCGTCGCCGATCCACCGGTTTCACCGATCGTCCTTGCAGGTATCGATCCACTCCATCGCTCAGGGCCTTGGCGTAAACCTCCAGGGCACCCTTGACAGCTTCGACCGTGCGATCGATGTCGCTGTCCCGGTGGGAGTAGGAAACGACGAAGGAGGGACCCAAAATTCCCCGCTTGATGATCTCCTGCATGAAGAGAGTGCGAAACTCCTGCGAGCGGTTTCCGCTCTCGTCCTTCGTGATGTACACCAGGTTGCAGTCACGTCCGCCAACACCGAAATGGTCGCCGAGGCCCATTTCCTTCACGATTTCCTCCACCCCTTCGCGCAGTCTCTTCCCCTGACGATGAAGAGTGCCGACCACGTCTTCGCGGCGGTAGACTCCCAACACCGCCAGGCCGGCCGCGAGGGCGTGGGTCTCCGCTCCGTGCGTGGTGGAGAGTAGAAACACCCGGTCGCGATCGTGCTCGTACCCACCCAGTTCCATGATCTCACGCTTTCCCACCAATGCCGAGAGCGCATATCCATTCGACATCGCCTTGCCGAAACACGAGAGATCCGGGTCGAGACCATAGCTCTTCTGGGCTCCTGGCACCTCCCAGCGAAACCCCGTGATCATCTCGTCCAGAACGAAGAGCGTCCCGTTCTTGCGGCAGAGCTGCTGCACGCGGGTGAGAAAATCGTCTGCCGGGGGAGTTTCCCTCTCGGCCTCCATGATGAGAGCCGCGATTTGCCCGGGATTCTCTGCGAACAGCTTTTCCACGCTCTGGATGTCGTTGTACGAAAAGGGAAGACTGAGCCGGGAGATCGCCCCCGGGATCCCAGAGTTCAGCTCGGTGGTTCCCATGAACCAATCTTCGTAGGAGAAGAAGGGATGATCCTGGCAGAAGGCGACCTTCTCGCGGCCGGTGTGCGCCCGCGCCAGGCGAACCGCCGCCGCCGTCGTCGTGGAACCGTCCTTGCAGAATTTCACCATCTCCGCCCGGGGCAGAAAACCGAGTAGCGACTCCGCGAACTCGACCTCCAGATGCGAGGGGCGGGTGAAGTTCGAGCCCGCTCCGAGCTGCTTGTGCACCGCCTCCACCACTTCCGGGTAGGCGTGGCCCAGGGTTACCGCCCGCAGACCCATTCCGTACTCGATGTACTCATTTCCATCGACGTCCCAAACGTGACAGCCACTTCCCCGTTCGATCATCCCCGGCGCTTGCTCGGGATACTGATCGTCACCCTTGGAGTAGGTATGACACCCTCCGGGGATGAGTTGATGCGCCTTCCGGCTGAGTTCCTTGGAACGGCGGAATCGATCACCGCTCATGTCAATCCTCCCTGCGCAGCAAGGCGTGTTCCTCTAGCACTTGCGCCATTTCGACCAGCAGACTGCGCTCGTGCCCCGAAAGCTCTTCGATGTCCCTCAGCGAGTGTAGCCCGTCGGAGTAGTTCAAAAGCCAGAGCATGGCTGACTCCCGTTCGCTCTTGCCCCGGTGGCCTCCGAGGAGCGTGTACAGTCCCCTCCGGCCCAACTGGGGTTCACCCTCGGGAAGCAAGTTTTTGTAATAGCTGTTCTCTTCCAGCTCCCCGCAGATTCTCAGCAGGAGTTCGAGAGCCTCACTGAGACTGTCTTCGCTGATGAAGGCGAGATCGTCGCCCGAGGTATGGTATTCGGGGTAGCTTCCCCAGGGCGTGCGCGAGAGGCGCCCCACCGGCAAAGCGAAGCCCGGGGAGTTGTATTGGCGCTCGTCATATCCGTCCGGACTGAAGTCGAAGATCCGGTGGTCCTCGCCGGATTCTCGCAGCACGCGCCCCACGATTCGATCCATCTCGGCCACGCCGGCGCGGCTGCGCTTGTAGGTGAAAGCGCCGCGATCACCGACCCCCGCCACGATGAGGCCGCCTCGAATGAGACTCAGAAGCTCCTTGTTGCGCGCGAGAAAAGCGATGGCTCCCACCGTCCCCGGAGCGAAAAGGAAACGATAGGTGAAGCGGCGCGGACGTTCCGCCAAGTGCCAGGCCAGACTGCGCGCCACCACCAATCCGGAGAGGTTGTCGTTGGCCAGGGAGGGATGACAGGCGTGCGCGGAGATGAGGATTTCTTCTTCTCGCCTTCCCGGCAACACGACCTCGCCGTAGCTCAGGCTCCCGTCCTTTAGGCTCGTATCGATGAAGACCTCGTATTCTCCCTCGGGCAGGCGTTCGCGCTGCCGGTGGGTCAAGCAGAACCCCCAGTTCTCCTGGTAGTACGAGGTTTTCCATGGGATCCAATCCGGCTGCTCGGGCAGCGAATACAAGTGCTCTTGGAGCTTGTTCAGCGGCATGCGCTCGTGCATCGGGATCGAGTAGCTCATCAGATGCAAGTTGCAGCGCGCGTAATCGACGACCTTCTCGCCATCGGGTCCCTTGATCCAGGCCTCTTTGCAGTTCCACTCCTTGGGCACGGTCCAGTCGAGGATCGGGGTGCCGCTCTTCACCTCGTGCAGATGAAAGGGAAGCCCCTCTCCCAAACGGTTCAGAGTGGCGCGCAGTCCCTCCCCGGTGATGGACCGGGCCAGAGGATACAGTTCGGTCGCGAGCGCGTGCATTGCACGACCCTCGTCTTGCCGTCGAACGAGCGACCACTGCATTGCTCGCGCCTGGTTCATTCTCAGCCCTTCTTCACCGGATGGTAATCGGGATAGTTCGCGTCTCGTTCGTTGATCAGCTCGATCTCGATGGGCAATTCGATTCCAAAGGCCGGATCGTTCCATCGGACTCCGCGCGCATGATCCGGCGCGTAGGCATGCGAAAGTTGATAGAACACCACGGTGTCGTCCGTGAGGGTGATGAAGCCGTGATAGCAACCCTTGGGGATGTAGAGTAGACGACGGTTTTCCTCGCTGAGTTCGATCCCGAAGTGCTTCAGGTAGCTGGGAGAATCCGGCCTCAGATCGAGACAAAGGTCGTACAGCGATCCCTTTTCACAGCGAACGAGCTTGGTCTCCTGGTGAGGCGCGAGCTGGGCGTGGAGTCCGCGAAAGGTGCCGCGCTTCAGATTCCCGGAGATGTTGCACTGTTCGATCTGAGGATCCAGGCCGTGCTCTTCGAACTCCTTCCGGCAGAAGGAGCGCGCGAAAAAGCCCCGCTCGTCCACGTGCTTCTGCAACTCGATCCAGTATGCGCCCTCGACTGGAGTGGGATGGATGGTCATGGAAGAACCTCGACTTTGGGGATGGGAACGACGAACGCTCCGCCCCACTCTCGAATGAACGCATTCTGCTCGATGATCTCGTCCTTGAGATTCCAGGGCAGGATGAAAAGGTAGTCGGGCTTTCTCTCGGCGATGGCCTCCGGGGCGAGGATGGGGATGTGCGTGCCCGGCAGATACTTCCCGTGTTTGTGCGGGTTGCGATCCACGGTAAATTCGACGAGATCGGTGCGAATTCCGCAGTAGTTGAGCAGGGTGTTGCCCTTGCCCGGAGCGCCGTAGCCCGCGACTTTTTTTCCCTCGCGACGCGCCTTGATGAGGAACTCCAGCAGGTCCCGCTTCTGCGCGTGCACTCTCTCCTGAAATTCCCGATAGGCTCCCAAGCCATCCAGGCCGGCTTTGGATTCCTGCGAGCGGAGCGCTTGAACGCTGTCTTCCTCGGGACGCGCGTCCTTCTCGTGGCAGGCGTGAACCCGAAGAGAGCCCCCGTGAGTGCCCAACTCCTCGATGTGAAGAGTGCGCAAGCCGTGGGCCTTGAAGATTCTCTCCAGAGCCAAGAGCGAGAAGTACGAATAGTGCTCGTGATAGATCGTGTCGTACTGATTCTGCTCCATCAGGCGCAAGAGATGCGGGAACTCCAGAGTGATCGTACCGGTATCGGCGAGCAAGATCCGCATGCCTTCCACGAAGTCGTTGAGTTCGTGTACCTGCGCGAGCACGTTGTTGCCGACGATCAAATCCGCCTTGCCGCGACTTGCCGCCAGTTCGGCCGCGAACCTGCTGCCAAAGAATTCGGTGAGCGTCTCCACTCCTCTCTCCCTCGCCTCCACCGCCACGTTCTCGGCCGGATCGACACCGAGGCAAGGGATCCCCTGTTTGACGAAGTGCTGGAGCAGATAGCCGTCGTTGCTGGCCACCTCCACCACGAGGCTGTTCCGGTTCAATCCCAGGCGTTGCGTCATCGCCTCGGTGTAACGGCGCGCATGCTCCACCCAGGAAGTGGAATAGGCCGAAAAATAGGCGTAGTCGCGAAAGATCTCGTCCGGAGCCACGACTTCTTCGAGTTGGACCAGAAAGCACTTCGTGCACACGTAGACCACGAGAGGATAAAAGGGTTCCATCGCGTGGATCTGGTCCACCGAGAGAAAGCTCTCGCAGGGAGGGGACATCCCCAGATCGACGAAGATCTCGCCGAGGGGTTCTCCACAGGAACGACAGATGGATGCCGCCTTTTTCTCGTTCACTTTCAGCTCCTCAATCGGCCGGGATTGCTTTCTTCGTCCATCGTAATTCCTCGTCCAGATAACCTTCCTTCAACAGCATGCGCACGTGATCGATGCGGTTGTAGGTGGGACCTTCGAATTCCTCGAGTTTCAGCCCGTGACTCGAGTAGGCATCCAGCAATTCGCGCGCACCCTTGTGCGCATTCCACTTGGGCGTAAAAGCGGGAAGCCGCTCCTGAATCTTGCTCACGTCCACCTGGTAGTTGCGGGCGTCCGCGGAGGCTCCTTCGGCCAATTCCAGTTCGCAGCCCGGCTGGGCTTCCTTGACGATCTCCGCCAGCTGGCGAATCCGGTAGTTCTCACCCGGAGGGGCCACGTTGAAAGCTTCGGCTCGAACCGTCTCGCAGGGCGCGGCCAGAACCGCCGCGAAGGCACGGGCCATGTCCTCCACGTGAATCAAAGGGCGCCAGGGCGATCCATCGCTCTTGAGGTGCACTTTCCCGGTGGTGAAAGCCCAGGCCGATAGGTTGTTCAACACGATGTCGAAACGGAGCCGCGGCGACACCCCATAGGCCGTGGCGAAGCGGAGGAAGGTCGGCGTGAAGGTATCGGTGGCCAGCCCGGCGATCTCCTGCTCGGCTTTGACTTTCGATTGCGAATAGGGAGTCAGCGGACGCAGCGGCGCATCTTCCTTGGCGGGCCGGTCGTCTCCCGCGCCATAGTTGCTACAGGTGGACGCGAAAACGAAGCGCCTGACGCCGGCTTCGCGCGCCGCCCTTGCCACTCGCACCGCACCCTCATGGTTGATGGCCCAGGTCAGCTGTGGGTTGAGGTTGCCCAAAGGATCGTTGGAAAGCGCGGCCAGATGAATGACCGCCTCGACCTGTGTGAAATCCGCGACCTCGGCATCCCGTACGTCTTTCTCCACCGAGGGGATCTCCAGAGGGTTCTTTCCGTAGCTGCACCTGCGGTAGAGGTCGATGTCCATGCCGTACAGTTCGTGCCCCAGGCTCTGCAGGTGCGGAACCAGCACGGAGCCGACGTAGCCGCGGTGACCGGTGATCAGGATACGCATTCTCATCTGCTCCCTATTTCTCGCTTCTGGTCCACAAGGCGGGGATGGCAGTTCACCGCTCCCCGCACCTCGATGCCCGAGCTCACGTAGAAAGTGAGCGCGGGAACCAGGCTGTCGTAGTTGTGCTCCACGTCGTAACGATAGGCGTGGGCGCCGAAGTAGTAGGTTCCCTGCGCCAGGTGCAGGTCCAAACGGAAAGTACAGCGGTAGACCTCGCCCGGCTCGAGATCGACAGGCGGGTTGCCCATTCTTTCGGTGGAAGTATTGAAGAGGTTGTATTGACTCTCGTCGAGCAGGTCGAGCACCACGGCGACCTTGGCGCAGGACTCGCGCGCATGCAGCTCGACTTCCACGTCCACCGTCTCGCCCGTTTTGAAGTGAACTCCGTCGCCACTGGGTGTGGACAGGCGCACCGAGCGGACTTCCACCGGCCCCTCGCTCGTTCGCCGGTCCCCGCTGGCTTGAGCGAGATACTCGGAGATGACTTGATCGGAGGGCCCCAGCGCCGCGACCTTGCCCCCAACCAGCAGCATGCTCCGCGAACACAACTCCGCCACTGCGCGCAGGCTGTGAGACACGAAGAGTACGGTCACGCCGCTGCTCAGGACCTCGCTCATTCTCTGCAGGCACTTTCGTTGGAACACCAAGTCGCCCACACTCAGGACTTCGTCGACCACCAACACGTCCGGATCGACGTGAGCGGCCACGGAGAACCCGAGGCGGGCGTACATTCCCGAGGAATACCTTTTCACCGGCGTGTCGAGAAACTCCGCCAAACCGGAAAACTCCACGATCTCGTCGAACTTGGCTTCGATCTCTCGCTTCTTCATCCCCAGAATGGAGCCATTCAGATAGATGTTCTCGCGGCCGGTGAGGTCGGGATGAAATCCCGCTCCCACCTCGATCAGAGCGGAAAGGGTTCCGTTGACGATCAGCGATCCCTTGGTGGGCACCAGGATTCCACTCAGCAGCTTGAGAATCGTCGATTTACCGGCCCCGTTGGGCCCGATGATCCCGAAGGCCTCACCCTTCTTCACTTCCATGCAAACGTCGTCGAGCGCCCAGAATTCCTCCTTCTTGAGGCCCGTTCCACCCTTGAGAAATTTGCCGGTCAACGCGGGGATGAGGTCTCGCAGGGAATCGTGGATCTCCCCGCGGCGAAACTTCTTGCTGACGTGGTCCAACTTCAGGGCAATCTCGCTCATCGCATTCTCCTAGATGTTCTCGGCGAATGCCGGCTCGGAGCGCTTGAAGAAGGAATATCCGGCGCTGAGGACGACCAGAGCGAACACCGTGCTGTAAAGCACCCAGGCCAATTGTGGCTCCTGGTGCTTCACGATCACCGCGTCGATTCCTTCCAGAAGCGGCGCCACTGGATTGAGCAAGAGAACTCTCGACCACTTGCCGAAGAGACTCACGTCGTAGAACACGGGCGTGAAGAAAATGGCGAAGGTCAGAACGACCTCGACGAGATACTTCACGTCTCGAAAGAAGAGGGCCGAAGCCGAGAGAAAGATTCCCAGTCCCGCGACGAGAATGACCATCAGGAGCATGAGCACGGGCACCCACAGCAGGTGTACCGACACCCCCACTCGCACCACGGTCAAGAGAACTAGGAGCACTCCGGATGCTACCGCGAAGTCGAGGAGCTGGGAGAGCACCGCGGCCAAGGGAAAGATCTCCTTGGGAAAATAGATCCGCGTCACGAGGTTCGTGTTGGAGATGAGGCTTCCCGTGGCGAAACGCAGAGACGAGACGAAGAAGGCCCAGGGCACGGCGCGAATCGAGATGGAGGCGATGGCCGCGGTGTCGAAGGGAGTACCCGAGAGCTTGGCCGCGGCGTATTTCACCAGAATCCCGGCCGACACCACGATCATGGGCATGAATACGGCCCACAGCACTCCCATGATGGACTGCTTGTATTTGACCCTGATCTCGCGCCAGGTGAGGCTGCGCAGGAGCTCGCGATACCGAAAAAGTTCTCGCAGGTGCTCGAGCATCGAATTCATCTTTCTGGACCGGGAGTCGGGACCTGGTCGGATTGAGACTCCCCTTGTCTAATTTGCCCCGCCGGCCCCATCGCCAGCGGGGGGATTTACCGCAACGACTGCGCGAACAGACGCTCCAAACGGGCGCGGTAGGCGCTCACCGTGGTGCGTAAAAACTCACGGCAGTGCTCGTGTTCGCGTTGCAGCCGGTGAAAATTCTCCAAGAGCTTCCCGGCTTCGAACTCTGCGATGTTCTCTGCGTAGGCCGAAAGACCCAGCTCCCGGGCGAGCGAATCGACCTTGGGATCGTAGGACAGAGGAAGCACCGGCTTTCCCAGTCCCGCGGCCAACAGGAAACCATGGAGGCGGCTTGCCAGCATGGTCTCGGCACGAGACACCACTTGCAGAAATTCTTCAACCGTTTCCGTGCGCGGAGTCTCCAGCTCCGAACTCAATTCCGGATGTTCGGCTCTGATCTTCTTGGCGACCCACTCCACGGTCCTGATGTCGGGGTTGTCGCTCGACACCAGCAAGACGTGCTTTCCCTCTTGCAAGATTGCCACCACGAACTCGCTCAGACCCTCCAGGTAGCGCAGATGGGCTGCTGCGTCGCGGCGCGGCCAGACACTGGGATCGCACCAGGCCATCGGACCCACCGCCACCACATCCTTCTCACCCTCGATCCAGTGCTGGGGATCGAGTCCGTCGTAGGCAAACGCCAGATCGGGTTCGACCCTCGCATGCTCCACCAGATGGAGCTGAAGCGCGCGCCGCAGGGAGTTTGCGTCACGAAAACAGACGAAGTCGGCCTGACGAAGCGCAATGCGCGCGAAGAGCCGGCTCACCGAATCCTCCAGGGCGCACACCCCCACGCTGAGCACCACGAAGCGCACGCCCACCGAGCGGCAGAGGAGAGACCACTTAGCCAGGGTCCACGGATGACCCCAGGCTCCACCCCATTCGGCGTCCACCTGACCACCGCCGGAAACCATCACGAGATCGAAGTCCCTCAGCTTGCGCCGCATGCGCCTCAAGTAGGCCTGGTCATAGTAGATGCGGCGGAGCAACTCCTCGGCCTGAGGTCCCAACTTGGCCAGAGCGGCTCGAGCCAGCGAGGGGCCGGGAGCGGGCGTATCCGAGCTCTTCGGGGTCGAACTCTCGGAGCCAGACCCGGCTTCGGACTGTTCGTTCCAGCCCACGGCCACCGAATAGCCGGGGACCACGGAGAAGCCGGAGAGCAGATCGGCCTGGATGTCGTGCCGGATTCGGGTGTCGGCGGGATTGAGGGAAAAGACGCAAATTTCGGCGCCGGGGCGATAGCGGCGGATCGCCTGGATGACCGCATCCTGGATGGCGGCATCCCCCAGGTTGCCCCAGCCCGAAGGCGTGAGAAGACCCACGCGTGCGGAGCGTGGTTTGCCACGTTCCACTCGATCCTCTTCGACCGCCATCGGTGCCTCCACCGCGATCATCTCTACTCCCTCGTGGCGTGAAAAACACTAGCAGTCTTGCACGATTTGGACCAGAGATCGATTGCACAGGATTCCTCAAACTCTGGCGTATGGTGGGATGATTTCCCGTGATACCCCGGGTTGAAATGCCCCGTGAATTCGAGACGCCCGCGGCTCGGCCCGGAGCTTTCCCATGCCTTCCCCCAAACTGTCATCGGTCCTCCCCGTCACCCTTGGGCCGGCGGCACTGCTTGACCCCTTGGCGTCCCCGATCTAGCCTCGAATGGAGATGAGTGCGCACGACTCGGATCCCGCTGGAAGTTCAGGCCCTCCCGCCTCCGGGAGAAGCAAGGGACTGGACCGCCACCTCTTCTTCCTCATCAGCGGTGTCATTCTCTTCACCGTCCTGCTGATCCTACCCCCACCCTCGGGACTCAAACCGAGCGGCTGGCACACTCTAGCCGTAGCGATCCTCATGGCATACTGGTGGATCAGCGAGGCAATCCCGCTCGCAGTGACCGCGCTCTTGCCGCTGGTTCTCTTCCCCGCCTTGGGGATCCTTTCCAGCCGGTCCACTGCCCAGAACTACGGTGACCATCTGGTCTTCCTTTTCTTGGGCGGGTTCATGATCGCGATCGCGATGGAGCGGTGGAACCTGCACCGGCGCATCGCCCTGGGCCTGGTACAGCGGGTCGGCACCAGGCCAGATCGACTGGTGCTGGGATTCCTTTTGGCCGCGGCTTTTCTCTCGGCCTGGATCTCCAACACCGCCACCACCGTCATGCTCCTGCCCATTGCGATGGCAGTGGTTCGGACCCTGGCCGAGCACGAACGCGCGAGTGGCGCGGATGAAGAGGATGCTCCCCTGGAGGAAAAGCTCGGCGGCGCACTCATGCTCGCCCTGGCCTACGGAGCGGGCGTGGGGGGACTGGCCACGTTGGTGGGAACTCCTCCCAACATCGTGCTCGTGGGTCAGGTGAAGACTCTCTTTCCCGAACTCCCGGAGATCTCCTTCGGCACCTGGATGCTTTTGGGCGTCCCCGTCTCTGTCGCCATGCTCGCCGCGGCCTACTTCGTCCTCATGCGCTTCGGACCGCAACAACGCCTTTCGAGCAAGGACTCCCAGGAGGCGGGCCGTGAAGTCCTGCGAAGGGAACAGCAGAAACTCGGTCCGATGGTATTGGGCGAGAGACTCGTGCTTTCCTGCTTCCTCCTGGCCGCGATCCTGTGGATCACGCGCAAACCCCTGCCGCTGGGCGCCATCACTCTGCCCGGCTGGTCTCAACTTTTCCCTCACTCCGACTACCTCCAGGACACCACGGTGGCCATCGGGGTGGGGATTCTCCTCACCGCCCTGCGGGCCTACCGCGCGCAAGACGGCCGCCGGGTCGCGCTGCTCGACTGGGAGAGCATCCGGACGCGCAGTCCGTGGGGCATCCTCATCCTCTTCGGCGGGGGATTCGCTCTGGCTCGGGGCTTCGCCGACAGCGGCCTCGCGAGCTGGATCGGAGGAGGACTTCACGGCCTGAAGGGTCTGCCCCTGCCGTTGATCATCGCCTTGATCTCGATTCTCGCCATGGCCCTGACCGAAGTCACCAGCAATACCGCGACCGCGATTCTACTCATGCCCATCCTGGCCGAAGTCGCACGCAGCATCGGCGCGCCTCCCCTGCTCTTGATGGTGCCGGCCGCCCTGGCCTCTTCGCTCGCCTTCATGTTGCCGGTGGCCACCCCGCCCAATGCCATCGTCTTCGGCAGCGGATGGATCAGTATCCGCCAGATGGCCCGGCTGGGACTCATTCTGGACTTCTTGGGATTGATCGTGGTGACCCTGATGTGCTGGTGGCTGGCTCCACTGGTTCTGGGACCCGGAGCCCACTGAGAATTCCACCCGAGGCGCCGGGAATCTCTTCTACTTCTCGGGATCGCCGCCGCGGATGGCCGTCCGCGCGAAGTTGGGCAGGGCAAAGGCAGCCCGGTGAACCGCCGGATTGTAGTAGCGGCAGCCGCGCGCCAGCTCGCGCGCGCGCGCCTCGTCGAAGTAGGCGTCGTGCGGACCGTGGTTGCTGGCGTGGGCCCAACTCCAGCAACCGCTCGGATAGGTGGGAATGAAGCCCAGGTAGAAGTCCACGAAGCGGAAGGCCGCGCTCAATTCCTCTTTGATCCGGCCGACGACCTCCGGGGCGTAGAACGGAGACTCCGTTTGCGCCACCATCACCCCGCCGGGCTTGAGGCAAGTTGCCACGCTCGCGTAGAACTCGTGGCGGAAGAGATTCACCGCCGGCCCGATGGGATCGGTGCTGTCCACGATCACCAGATCGTACTCGCCCGGATGCTCCTTTACGTGTGTGACGCCGTCAGCGAACGCCAACTCGACGCGCGGATCGGCCGCCACCTCCTTCACCCAGGGAAAATACTCTTTGCACACCCGGGTGACTCGCTCGTCGATTTCGCACAGAACGGCGCGCTCGATGCTGGGATGTTTGAGGATTTCGCGCAGACAACCACAGTCGCCGCCGCCGATCACCAGCACCTTCTTGGGATCTTTGATCCCGCACAAAGGGACGTGCGTGATCATCTCGTGGTACACGAACTCGTCGCGCTCGGTGAGCATGATGAGATCGTCCAGAAAGAGGATCCGGCCGAAGAATTCGCTCTCGCAGACCGCGATCTTCTGGTATTCGGACTGTTCTTCATGCAGCAGAGCGGAGACGCGCAAACCCAGCCGAACCGCCCCGAATCCTTCCTCGGTATGCCAGCCCTCGGAAAGACCCCCGCGCATCTCGCCGCTCATTTCGATAGGCTCGTCGTGGCGAGAATCAGCGCTCAACGGGGCTCAGACTCCTTGCGCGACACCGGAAGCGGCGATGGGCTGCATCTCCGGCAGCTTCGTGATGACACTGACGTCTTCGGGTAAAAGCATTCCGTGGCGGTCGAGATCTTCCGGAAGTCCGCGCAAGATTTCCTGCACACGATAGCTCTTTGCCTCGAGGACATGTGCAAGGAACTCGAAGCCCGGCCTGGGATCGAGCCCGCCGCAGGTGTAGATGTCTACCGCGACGTAGCCTCGTTCCGGCCAGGTATGGATGGAGAGGTGTGATTCGGCAATGACGACCGTACCACTCGCACCCTGAGGAGAGAAGGAATGGAAAGTCTCTCCCAACACCGTAGCACCCACCGTCTTGGCCGCGTGGATCATGTAGGCACGCAGCTGATCGACATCATTGAGTGCGCTACCAGTGCAGCCGTAGTACTCGGCAATCAGGTGACGTCCAATGGTCTTCAATAATTTTCACTCCGGAGCAAAAAGTGAAGGGCAAGAAATCCCTCGGGCCGCTCTTCAGCGGGCCCGGACGTGAAGCCACCAATTGGATCGGGAGGAAGGGGACCTCCGGTCGAAATTGGCTCACAAGGCTAGAAAATGCTTGGGGCAGTGTCAAGGAGCTGCGAGGCCAATTATCAGCAAAATGAGCCCGGCCCAAGGAAGCTTGGGGCCTGAGCCTCGCTGGGCCTATACTGTGCTCCGGAAATCGTCTCACTACTTCCTCTGGAGGACCCTTTTGGAGCTGCGCATCCCCGTCTCGGCCGGCGAGCTGCTGGACAAGATCTCGATCCTGAGCATCAAGGAGACGAGGATCTCCGATGGAGGCCAAGCTGGCCAACGTGCGCAAGGAGCTGCGGCTCCTGCAGGACGTGGCCGAGGGTCTTCCGATCGAGGAATCGCAGCTCTCCCGCTGGCTCTCCGCCCTGCGCGAGGTCAACGAGTCCCTGTGGGAGATCGAGGACGAGATCCGCGCCTGCGAGGCACGCCGCGAGTTCGAGGATCCCTTCATCTCCCTCGCGCGCGCCGTGTATCGCAAGAACGACGAGCGCTCGCGGATCAAGAGGGAGATCAACGAAGCGACGGGTTCGGAGATCGTGGAAGAAAAGTCCTACGTCGACCCCAAATAGCCAGGACTCTCGCGTGAGCACTCACGCATGAAATTGCTCCTCTACAGCGGTCTGTGGATCTCCGCCATCGCGGTCGCACTCACCGCCGCGGTCGCCAACGCTCTTGAGGTGGCGCTCCCCGCCGTCCTTTACCTCCTCATCGCCATGGGGAGCTTCACCGTCTACAACTTCGACCACTTGAAAGGCCTTCGGGCCGATGCCCTGACGAAGCCGCGGCGCGGCCGCTTCGTGCGCAGTCATCGCCAACTTCTGCTTCTGGCCGGCCTCATCGCTTTTTTGGGGACTGCCGCCCTCGGTGTGTTGGCGGGCTGGAGGATTGCCTTCCTGCTGCTCTTCGTCTTTTTGCTCTCGTTGGTGCACTACCGCGCGAAGCGGCTGCCCATGGTCAAGCCACTCTACATCGCCCTGGCCTGGTTGAGCGTGGTGGGGGGAATCCCGACACTCTGGGAGGGTCTGCCGCTCGTGAGAGTGGCGCGGGATTTTGCGCCAGTGGGTCTGGCCGTCTTTGCCAACGTTTTGGCCTGCGATGCCGCCGACCGCGAGGCCGAGGCTCAGTGGCTCGGACCGAGGACGGCCTGGAACGCCGCTCTCGTACTCTCGGCGGCCGGCGCCGCCTCCGCGCTACTCTTGAAGGGATCTCCCCGCCTACTGGGCCTCATCCCTCTGCTTCTGTTCTTCTCTCTTCTCCCGCGGCGTGACGACGAGACCTACGTCGCCACCTTCGTCGACGGATCGCTGCTCGCCGGAGCGCTGCTCGCGCTCTTTTTCATGCGAGTGACTTGATGGGCAGTGAGCGCACGCGCTTCTGACTGGCCGCGAAGACGGCGTTGGCCACCGCGGGCGCCAGGGGTGGAAGCGGAGGTTCTCCGATTCCACCCGGGGGGCGCTCGCTTCTCACGAAGTCCACCTTCACTCTTGGAGCTTCCGCGATCGTGAGCAGGGGGTAATCACGGAAGTCCACTTCCTGCGCCCTTCCATTCGAGAAACTCAGGCGATGCTTCAGGACCGAGCTCAGAGCATAGACCACTCCTCCCTCGCACTGCGCCCTGACCAGATCGGGGTGCACCACGATTCCACAGTCCAGGGCACACCAGACCTCGTGCACGCGCAACTTGCCTCCCGGGAGGACTTCGACGTGGGCGACCTGGGCGCAATAGCTCTGACAGGATCCATACGCGTTGGCTGCGATGCCCAGACCGTGTCCTACGGGCATGCGGCGCCCCCAGTCAGCCATTTGTGCTGCCAACTTCAGAACGGCGATCAGCCGTTCTGGTTCGACGTTCTCCCCGTCTCCCTCGAAGGGTGGACGATCCTTCAGAAGATCGAGTCGGTACTGCAGAGGATCGCGCTTCGCCGCGTGCGCCAACTCGTCGAGGAAGCACTCGGTGACGAACGCGTTGTTCACTCGCGCGACACCGCGCATCGCT
>CAWDWO010000037.1:0-91322 GCA_963806035.1 Candidatus Krumholzibacteriota bacterium
TAATCGGAGTGGGGAGTACGACCATTACCGCAACCACTGCAGGGCAAGGACGTTCTGGGTAGCGTGAGAGTCGTCGGCTTTCAGCCTCCCCGTGTCGCGCCCCCTGCGCCCACACTCCCGGCTTCGGACGTGATCTCGATGTGGAGCGACAGCTATCCCAACGTTCCCATCGATACCTGGAGGGCCAACTGGGGAGGAGTCACGACGCAGGTCGAGGATTACTCGGTGGCCAATCGCCACATGAAGCTGTATTCCTCGTTGAACTATGTGGGCATTGAATTTTTGACCGAGAAGATCGACGCCAGCAGCATGACCCACCTGCATGTAGACGTCTATGCGCCGGCGGGGACCAACTTCAGACTCAAGCTGGTCTCGTTCCCCTCCCAGCTCACGCATTCGGTGGAGACGCCGGAGAAGATCTTCAACGCAAGCTCGACACCCGCCTTCAATTCGGGTACGTGGTCTTCCCTGGAGATTCCGCTGACGGATTTCCAGCTGCCCACCGACTGGGATTGGTCGAGTATCGGCCAGCTCGTGTTGGCCTCGACGGACGCGCAGCTCGTGCTAGTGGACAATCTGTACTGGCACAAATAAGATCACCCGCTCTGGGCAAGCGTCTCTTGAGAAGTTGGGTGGGATGCAAAACCACAACCTGAATCGCAGGGGTTTGCGGCGCGCCGATGCTGACGGCCCACGTCCCTTGGCCGATGCCGTCTTGCGACTCATCTGGCAGGAACGCCGCATCTCGCGCGCGGAGATCGCGCGGCACGCCAAACTCTCCCGCTCCACAGTCTCGGAAATCGTCAACGAGATCCTGCCCATGGGACTCATCGCGGAGATCGGCGAGGGACCCTCGCGGGGCGGCCGTCCGCCCATCGTACTGGAATTCCGTGACGACGCCTGCGTCATCCTGGGAGTGGAGATGGGCGCAGCCCATGTCGTCGTTACCCTCATGGACCTGCGGGGGAAGGTGCTGAGTTGGAAATCCCGCGAGCACCCCGTGCGCAAAGATCCCGTGGGAACGCGCAAGCTCATCGCCGAGCTGTGCAAGGACTGCCTATTGGCCTCCGCGGTGGGGGCGCGCCCTCTGGTGGGAATCGGGGTGGCCGTGCCCTGTCCCGTCGATCCCTTCGGAAACCACCGCCTCTCCACCGTCGTGCTCCCCGAGTGGGAGGGCGAACTGGGACTCGAGGGGCTCGCCAAGCAGTACGACGTTCCGCTGATGGTGGACAACGACGCCAACCTGGGCGCGCTCGCCGAACACTGGTGGGGAGTGGGACGCGGCGTGGATGACATTGCCTACATCAAGGTCGCGACCGGAATCGGTTCGGGGCACGTGATTGGTGGCGAGATCTATCGCGGTGCGACGGGCGTGGCGGGGGAGATCGGCCACATCGCGATCGACCCCAAGGGAAAACCCTGCATCTGCGGACTGCGCGGGTGCCTGGTCACTCTGATCGGGGGACAGGCTCTCCTGGAGCGCGCGGCCGAGTTGCGCGGTAAGTACCCACAGAGCACGCTCGCGGCAGGAGAGCACACGGTTCGTGAGATCGAGGATGCGGCGCTGGCCGGCGATCCGCTGGCTCTGCAGGTGGCGCAGGAGGCGGCCAACTACCTGGGTCGGGCCGTGGCCAGTCTGTTGAACCTCATGAATCCCTCGCTGGTGATCGTGGGCGGAGACTTGGCCAGGCTGGGCGACCTGCTCATCCATCCCCTCAGAGACACGGTCGAGAAGAGAACCCTGGTGAGTTCGGTGACGGCGGCTCAGATTCGCGCCAGCGAACTGGGTTTTCGTTCCACCGCCATCGGGGCCGCCACTCTGGTGCTGAAAGCGGCGCTGGCCGACTCCAGGTTATTCCCGCGCGTCCCCGCTCCTAAATCGCCAGCTGCACATAAGTCCTGATCTCCCATTCCCGTCCCAGAGGCAGACCCTCCGGATACAAAGTCCCTTCCGTCGGCGCGGTCGCGCCCTGCGGCTGATAGCGATTCGAGTAGCGGTTCAGCGTGCGGAAGGTGCCCTGCACTCCGATGCGGGTCTGCGGAAGATCGAACCAGCGCGGTGTACCCAGGGTGAACGAGACGTCCGCCATCAACTGCAAGGGATAGGTCAGGTTGTGGTCGTGGTGGTAGTCGTAGGGCCCGTAGTCGTGGACCTTCACGAAGCCCGACAGCGCCACCGAGGGCCACACGATCCGGCTGTCCACGCCGGCGCGGTGCACCAGACGCGGATTGTCTCCGTTGGGCTCGGCCGTCCCGTAGTAGAAGTGGCTGATCATGCGCACCCGCGGGCTCAAGCGATGGATCATCCTGCCGTGCAGCTCCCACAAGTCGCGCGCGGGCGTGGCCCCGGGGAAGGCGAGGATGGTGTTGTCGGCTGAAATGAAGAGGCCGGCGTCGGCCGTGGTGTGGTGACGCTTGAGGCTGAAGCCCAGACTCGCCGCGAAATTGGCGTCCTCGCGCACGTCGTTGTCCCAGCTCCACATCCAGGTGGCAGGGGTGGGGTCGTAGGTGATCATCAGCTCGCCGGCGGTGGTCTCCCGGTTCGCGCGGACCGCGAAGGGATCGTCCAGCACGTTGCGCGGACGCCCGGCAGTGCCGGCCAAATTGCTGGAGTTCGGCATCGGACCCACGATGGGTTTCTGCCACAGGAAATTCGGCCCGATCTGCCAGTTGCCCAGCGTGATCGCCACTCCCGAGAGCGCGTTGACCTGGTTGCCCATCCCGCTGTCCCTGAGATCCCAGCCGGTGAAGGTGGGAATGGCGGTCGGACCGGCTTCGGCCACCAGGCCCATGTAGGCTCCCTCGCCGTACCAGTGCCAGCGTCCATGTTCCCAGCTCAGCTTGCCCTTGAAGCCCCAGGTATCCTCGGACTTGATCTTGTCCTGGCGAACGTCCTCGGGGGCGACGGGACCGCCGGCATCGACGATGCTCTCGTCCACGAGTTGAAAGCTCTCACCCACGCGCGGTTGTCCCGACCAGAGGAGGCCGCCCTCGAAACCGAAGGGTCCCAGGCCGGTCTGCATCTGCAGAGAGGCCTTGCGTGTGGACCGGATGGGAATCGCGATGGAGCTCGTGGCCTGCGTGCGCTGGCTGAAATCTTCCTGGTAGATGCCAGTCCATTCGATTCCGGCCAGACTGCGGTCGTACTTGAGGAAGACGGCCGGGTTGGCTCCCCACCACAGCTGCGGTCCCATGGCCAACTTGAAACCGTTGAAGAACTTCTTGCCCGCGATCTCGAAGCCGATGGGTGCTTCGCCGTTGTAGATGTCGAGATTTTCTCCATAGAAGGCGTCGCGATACAGTCCGAAGAAATCGCCCTCGTACTGCCAGTGCAGATGCCCCGTGCGGTAGAAGCTGTCGAGCTTGAACCAGCGGTCATCCCAGCTGAGATCGGCCTGGTAGACCTTCACGCGTTCCAGTGACTGCACCTCGACCGGATTGCCGTTCTCGTCCAGGAAGGTCTGAGGCCGTCCGCGGTTTTCGTAAAAGATCTCGTTGATGGGATTCTGGGGAACGTTGCCCAGGACGTTGAGCGAGAGTCTTCCGATGACGCCCTCGTTGGGCTTGGCCTCGATCTGCGCGAAGAACGACTCCCCGTGGTCGAAACCCAGGAACGAGGGATAGGAGTCCTGTGGATTCTCACTCTTGGGCGTGGAGATGTTCTTTCCGCCCGTGCTGTAGGTTTCAAACTCCATCCTCAGGCCCGAGACGCGCACCTTCTTGAGAAGATCCGCTTCGTAACTCGCGGCGTCTCCGCGCGCCTTCAGTACCTCGGCCATGGGTTCGATCCTGGCGAAGTGCTTGCGGATGGTCTCGAGGTCAGTGCTGGAGGCGTAGGGATCGAGGGTGAAGGCATCGCGCAGGGCGTAGTACGCCGCGCGCGGATAGACCTCGTAAAAACCCTGAGGATCGGGGAATCCTTTGGCGGTAATGCCCCACCACTCCTCGTTCATGTTGTTGTCGCCCTCGCGATAGTCCGTCGGGTAGCCGGCGTTGGGCCAGGAGGCGTTGGTGTCGTGGATGTCCAGCCGGCTGTCCTGCCCGAACTTCCACCAACCGTCGCTCCACTGGAAGATCAGCCCGCCGATCGCGTTGTTGGCTCGGCCCTTCCCTGCCGACTGTTCGTAGATCTCTTCCCACTGTCCGAGCAAGTAGTAGGCTTGGGAGGCCTGGTCCTCTTTCATGGTGATGGCGTTGAAGGCATCCGCTCCAAACTCGGTGAAGAGGGCGGGGATGCCGAGCTTGTCGTGAACCACCTGGAAGAAATCGCGCGCGGAAACTCCGCGGTAGACGTTCGATCCGAAGACGTCCAGGCCCTTGCATTCCTTGGCGACGATGTCGATGTACTGCACGTCGCCGTTGGCGATGGCCACCGGGTGATTGGGGTCGCGCTTCTTGATGTCCTGGATGATTTCGCCGAAGAGGGAGTAGAGGAATTGCGCGCGGGCCGCGTTCTGTTCCCCTTTGGGCAGAGCTTCGATCTCGAACGAAGACCAGGAGAGGCCGTAGTTGTTTTCGTTGCCCAAGAGCCACATGAGAAGGCCGGGGGTTCCCTTGTAGCGCTCGACCATCTGGGCAATCTGATCCTTGAGGAATGCGCGTACCTTGGGATCGCTGTAGTCGGTCGTGGGATACCACACACCATCGATCGTCACTCCATAGCGGCCCACCGTATCGTTGAGGATGGTGTAGATCCCGTAGTTTCTCCACATGTACTCGATCCAGCGCGGCTGCATCCCGGGAGCCTGCCGGATGGTATTGACTCCCATGGATTTGAGCAGGGGCATCTCCCTTGCCAGAACCGCCACGATGAAATCGTCCGGCTGACCCCAGAAGTCGTAGCTATAGTTCTGGCCGATGGGCAAGTAGCCCCAGTTCATCCCGAAAACCATGAAATCCTGGCCGTCCACCTCGAGCCGGCTGCCCTCCGCGTCGTTCACGACCGAGATGGAAGGTGGCTCGGTGCCGGCCGCTTGCGCGTTGTGAGCCGTCAGCAATAGGGGCAGCAACAGGATCAAGCTCCCCGTCGCACAGAGCAGACGGAGTCGTAGGGAGTTGCTACTTGGGATCGGTTTCACGGGATTCCCCTCGAGTCTGGGTGGAAGTGGAAGCACTGGCGATCGTCGCCGGGATCTCGACGACGGCATTCGCCGCAATGGCCTCTTTGTAGTAGTAGGCACTGTCTTTGGGCAGTCGCTGTTGGGAGTCGAAGTCGACCTTGAAGATGCCGAACTTCTTCTTGTAGCCGAAGCCCCACTCGAAATTGTCCAAGAGCGACCACAGGAAATACCCCTTCAGCGGCACGCCGTCCTCGATGGCGCGGTGAGCTTCTGAGAGGTGCGAGCGCAGGTACTCGATTCGCTTCGTGTCGGCAATGCGATCCAGGGAATCGGCGGGGTAGTCGTAGGCCGCTCCGTTCTCGGTGATGTAGATCTCGCGCGGTCCGTAATCCCGGTGGATACGAAGCAAGCTCTCGTGGAGCCCCTGAGGGTAGACCTCCCAGCCCATGTCGGTCAGCTCATGGGGTGGGGCCACTTTGCAGTCCTCGGGACGTCCATCCGCTCCGCCCTTCATCACGACTCGGCTGTAGTAGTTCAGTCCCAGAAAATCCAACGGGGCGGCGATGGCCAGCATGTCGCCATCCTGTACGAAGGGTAGCTTGGGACCCTTCAGGTGACCCACGCGAATCCTGTCCTCCACCGCATCGGGGGGATAGGAGCCCAGGAACAGGGGGTCGAGATACCAACGGTGGAAAAAGCCGTCGAACCAGCGCGCCGCGTCGCGGTCCTTGGCGCTGGAACTGGCCGGATGCGCCGGGCAGTGGATGATGACGATGCCCAGTTTCGCGTGCGGCGACTCACCACGCATGACCTTACAGGCCCAGCCGTGGGAGAGCAGGAGATGGTGGGCCACACGGAGCGCCTCGGGAGGATCGGTGTGTCCGGGCGCGTGATGCCCTTCCTCGTGTCCCAGAGTCGTCACGCACCACGGTTCGTTGTGGGTTACCCAGCGCTGGACGCGATCCCCCAGCCGGCGGACCACCGCCTGGCTGTATTCGACGAAAGCCTTGGCCGTGTCGCGGTTGCTCCAGCCACCGCGTTCCTGGAGCGCCTGCGGCAGGTCCCAGTGATAGAGGGTGGGGAAGGGCTCGATGCCGGCTTGCAGCAACGCGTCCACCAGAGCGTCGTAGAAGTCGAGGCCGGAGCCATTGAGCTGCCCGTAACCGCGCGGAAAGACTCGCGGCCAGGAAATGGAGAAACGGTACGCCCCGAGGCCGAGCCACTTCATCAGCGCCAGGTCTTCCCGCCAGCGGTGGTAGTGGTCACAGGCCAGATCAGGGGTGGAAGCGTCTTCGATGGCCCCCGGCCGGGCCGCGAAGCGGTCCCAAATGGAGTCGCCGCGGCCGTCTTCGTGCCGACCGCCCTCGATCTGCTGGGCGGAGGTAGCGACCCCCCACACGAAGTCCTTCGGGAACTCCAAATTGGCCATGCTGCTCCGACTCTCCCCGGGTGCCGCCTCGGGGACTGGAGTCCTCCCCCGGGGTGGTCCGGCGAATTCTCTCAAAAAGAATCTTTGTTCGGACTCCGAACATAGTGTATGATAGCCAGGGCGCTGTCAAGCCCGCTCTTCCTCTGAGTTTCTCCGAAAGAGAGGTCACTACAATGCGAAATCTGGTCATCGCCGTCCTGGCCGTCACGGCGCTTCTCTACCCACTCGCGGCCACCGCGCAGCCTTTGGCTTCGTACACACAGAATTTCGAGAGCCTGGTACAGAGCGATCTCAACGCTCTGACCAACGACGGCTGGCTGGTCTACGGAAACGTCTATGACACCGATGGCACCACATTTAAGTACGGTTACGGTGCCTTCCCGGCGCCCAACACCGGCGCTGCATTCTGTCAGATCGTCATCGGCGAAGGTGGATTGGAGCAGGGCGCGCAGCAGCTGGTCGTGTTCAGCGACTACGAGAACACGGATCACGCTCTGGGCTACTACATCGAGTCCAACGTCTTCCAGGAACAGCCGATCGGCATCGAGAACGTCGGCGAGACCTGGGTCTTCGAATTCGACGCGAAGCTCGGCAACCTGGAAGGTCTCTCCACCGCCCTGGCCTTCATCAAGACCATCGATCCGGGCAGCGGTTACGCGACTACCAACTTCATCAGCTCGGACATGACGGCGATTCCCAGCACCTGGAATCACTACTCGCTGTCCATCACGATCGATGCGGGCCTGGTGGGACAGTTGTTGCAATTCGGTTACTCGAATACCGCGACTCTGTACCAGAGTTCAGGGGTCTTCTACGACAACATCACCTTCCATTTGGACGACGCGACGGGGACCACTCCGGTGCGCGCCTCGGTCGATGCGATCTTGCGTCAGAACTACCCGAATCCCTTCAATCCCAGCACGAGCATCGAGTTCAGCCTGAATCAGGCGCAGAGCGTCGAACTTTCGGTTTTCGACATGGCGGGCCGTCGTGTGGCCACTCTGCTCAAGGGTACTCTCGGCGCGGGGGATCACTCGGTGCGTTGGAACGGCCGTAGCGAGAACGGCGCATCCGTCGCCTCCGGACGCTACAGCTACGTGCTGCGGACGCAGGGCGGGGAGCTTTCGGGAAGCATGATTCTGTTGAAGTAGAACTCTTTGCGGCGAGAGATGTCGATGAAGACCAAGTCGAATCCCACTCCGGCAGTCAGCCCGGGGGAGATCCTGCAGGATTCTCCCCATGGCGAATTCGTTCGACTGGACGGGGAAATGTACTACCGGATCGCGGCCTACGAGCGTCTGGATCCCTTCCTGATGAGCGTGCCGAGCAACACGGATCTGTGGATGTTCATTGCCTCCGGCGGCGGGCTCACCGCCGGTCGCATCGATGCCGATGGGAGTCTGTTCCCCTACCGCACGGTGGACCAGCTGCACGACGCCCATCACCACACGGGTCCTCTGAGCTCGATCTTGCTCGAGGGAGACAAGGGAAGGTACCTGCGCTGGGACCCTTTCGTGGGCGACGTAACGCAGAATGCCGCGATCGAGAGGAATCTCTACAAGAACACTCTCGGTAATCGATTGGTCTTCGAGGAGATTCATCACGAGCTCGGCCTTGCATTCCGCTATCGCTGGTCGGCCTGTGATGAATTCGGCTGGGTGCGATCGGTCACTCTGGAAAACCGCTCCGAGCGCCCGGCGCAAATGACGGTGCTGGATGGGCTGAGAAACGTCCTTCCCTACGGTGCTCCGCTTGCTCTCTATCAGCAGGCGAGCAACCTGGTCGACGCCTACAAGAGAACAGAGGTCGATCGGGAAACAGGACTGGCGATCTTTTCGCTGACTTCGTGCATCACCGACAGGGCAGAGGCTCTGGAGATGCTCAAGGCGAACACCGTCTGGTGCTGCGGTCTGCAGAGGTTCAAGGTTCATCTTTCGCTGGATGTGGTGAAGGACTTCGAGGCGCACAGGGTCTTGGGCGAGGACAGAGTTTTGAGCGGCGCACGTGGCAACTACCTGGTGAGTGCTCCTCTGGAATTGAAGCCAGGGGAAAGAGCTCGCTGGCACATCGTGGGCGACACCGGATCGGACCAAGTCCGGATCGCCGCTCTGCGGCGCAAGCTCTTGGAGGAAGACGGACTCAGCGAGCTCGTTGAAGAAAGGCTCCGTGAGGCGGAGGAAGACTTGCGGCGCAACGTCGGAAGCGCGGACGGCCTGCAGCTGTCCGCGCACCCCGAGAGCTGGGTTCATCATTTCGCGAACGTTCTGTTCAACAACATGCGTGGAGGAGTGTTCCTCAACAACTATTCAGTCCCCATCAGGGACTTCCAGAATTTCCTGCGGGTGCGCAATCGTGAGGTTGCGAAACGGCGCGCGTCGACTCTCGAGTCGCTGTCGAATTTTTCCGAGATCGAGGAAATCCAAGCCGTGGCGCGCGCCTCGCACGATCGCAACTTCGAACGCCTGAGCTACGAGTATCTGCCTCTCTACTTCGGACGCCGTCACGGTGATCCCAGCCGCCCCTGGAACAGCTTCTCCATTCGAACCAAGAACGAAGCGGGCGAGGAGATCCTGAATTACCAGGGCAACTGGCGCGATATCTTCCAGAATTGGGAAGCACTGGGCGCGTCCTTTCCGGGATTTCTTCCCAGCATGGTGGCCAAGTTCGTCAATGCCTCCACGGTGGACGGTTTCAATCCCTACCGCATCACGCGCGACGGAGTGGACTGGGAAATCGCGGAAGCGGATGACCCCTGGAGCAACATCGGCTATTGGGGCGATCATCAGATCATCTACCTCTTGAAGCTTCTGGAGAGTCTGGATCGCCATCAACCGGAAGCGCTGGGCAAACTGCTGGGTCAGGAGATCTTCAGTTACGCCGAAGTTCCCTACCGAATCCGTCCCTACGAGCAAATTCTGAAGAACCCGCGTCAGACCATCGACTTCGATCATGCCCTCGAGGAGCGCATCGAGCAGAGAGTCAAGCGCCTGGGAACCGACGGGAAACTTTTGCCGGCGGCCGATGGCTCCACCTACCATGCGAATCTCTTCGAAAAGCTGTTGGTGCCGGCCCTTTCCAAGCTGTCGAATTTCATCCTCGATGCTGGCATCTGGATGAACACTCAGCGTCCCGAATGGAACGACGCGAACAACGTGCTGGGGGGAGGGGGCGTCTCGGTGGTTACCCTGTGTCACCTCAGGCGCTACCTGGCGTTCATCGGAGAGCGATTCGAACGAATGAAGCAGGCCGAATTCCCCGTCGCCGGCGAGATCATCGATTGGCTGGACGGCGTCGAAGTCACTCTCCGCGAAGAGCAGGAGCGACTCTCGGGCGATGAATTGAGCGCGGGCGATCGCAAGCGCATGATGGACGCTCTGGGGAGCATCTTTTCGCGGTACCGCGCAGAGGTCTATGCGAACGGATTCTCCAAGAAGCGCCCCCTGGAGGCGTCCAGAGCCGCCGCACTCTGTCGGCTCGCTCTCGGGCTGATCGATCGGGCGATCGACGCCAACCGCCGCGAGGATGGGCTCTACCACACCTACAATCTGCTGGAGATCGACGAGGTCCAGGGAACGGCCGAAGTGATCCACTTGCAGGTCATGCTGGAAGGCCAGGTGGCTGCTCTCAGTTCGGGACATCTGGCCCCCGTGGAAGCGCTGGAGATTCTGCAGCGGCTCTTCACCAGCCCTCTCTATCGCGCGAAGGAGCGCAGCTTCCAGCTCTACCCCGAGCGGGAACTCGCCGGCTTCATGGCCAAGAACGTGGTTCCGCGTGAGCGGGTACGGGACATACCGCTCCTCGTCGAACTTCTCGCGCGCGGCAATCGTTCGATCCTGGCCCGCGACGTGGAAGGGATGTTCCGCTTCCACGGTGAGTTCAAGAGTGCGGTCGACCTGGATGCGGCGCTGAAAGCTCTTGCGGAACACGAGGAATGGGCGGCCGGCGTGCGCCGGGACGGCCAGCGGGTTCTCGATCTCTTCGAAGAAGTCTTTGCCCACAAATCGTATACCGGGCGCTCCGGAGTCATGTTCGGTTACGAGGGACTGGGCTGCATCTACTGGCACATGGTGGCCAAGCTGTTGCTGGCGGTGCAGGAGAACTTCCTGCGGGCGGAGGAACTCGGTGCTCCCGCGTCGGTGCGCGAGGACCTGGCCAGCATGTATTTCAGGGTGCGTGCTGGGATCGGCTACGAGAAGTCCGTCGATGAATACGGGGCCTTCCCCACCGATCCCTACTCGCATACTCCGGCCAGTGGCGGAGCGAAGCAGCCGGGGATGACCGGACAGGTCAAGGAGGAGATCCTCACCCGGCGCGGCGAGCTGGGCGTGGAGGTCCAGGAGGGCTGCCTGCGTTTTGCGCCGCGGCTTCTGAGCCAGGCGGAACTCCTCGATGAGCCCGAGGCCTTCCGCTATTTCGACCTGGCCGGAGATGAACAGACCCTCGCCTTGTCGAAGGGCAGCCTGGTGTTCACCTTGTGTCAGGTACCGGTCGTCTTTCGGCTCGCGACTGAAGAGCCCCGCATGCAGCTCGAGTTCGCGGATGGAAGTTCGAAATGCGTGCCAGGGGATACCCTCTCGTCCGACCTGAGCAGCGAACTCTTCTCGCGCAGCGGGCGCATCACGAAGATCACGGTGGAACTCGCAAAAGGCACCTTCAGCTCGAACAAGCGGAGATGACGATGCACCTGAATAAGCTCAACTACGCGCTGGCAGTTCTCGTTTGTCTGAGCGCGATCTCTTTCGGCCAAGCGCGAGCGCAGTGCATTCTCGCCAACCCCAGCTTCGAGTTGTCCGGATCGGGGGGCCATACCTTCGGCGGCTGGAACCAGTTCGGCGTGGTGGGTTCGGTAAACGTGGCATCGCACGGCTCCAAGGCCGCGCGGGTCTCGGGTCCCAACTACGGAGGGTGGGACGTGTCCGCTTACTGGCAGAGCCAGGATTGCGCCGTCGGCGAGCAGTGGCGGGTCACCGGGCACGTCCTGGTGCCTTCCAGCAAGCCCCTCGTGGGAAGCTGCGTCGCCCTGGTGAACGTCGAGTGGCGCGATTCGGGGGGCAATTTGATCGATTATGATTCCTTCACCGTGGCCGATGCCGGCTCTCCGACCGATACCTACCTGGATTTCGATGTGACGAGCGGTCCGGCGCCTTCGGGCACGGTGTCCACCCGTCTGTTGTTGGGGGTCCTGCAGAGTCCCAGTGATCCCAGCCCGGATGTCTACTACGACCAGGTCACCTTCTACTCGACCTCCTATCCGACGATCGACGACGTGCAGTGGAACGATTTTCCCGGCGGAAGAACGGTGGAGTTCGGCGGATATACCTGGCGGGTCAAGGGCCCGGGATTCTACGGTCCCGGCGCCAATCTCTTTTGCGACTCGTCCGACTGCGTCTGGATGGATGCGAGCGATCAACTCCATCTCACGCTCAAGAACCGCAGCGGTTCCTGGTACAGCACCGAGGTCGTGAACGAACAGGCCTTGGGCTACGGGGACTACATCCTGACCACGGTGGGGCGTTTGGATCTGATCGATCCACAGGCCGTGCTGGGGATTTTCCTGTGGCAGTACGGTCCCTGCTGGGATGAGGGCTATCTGTGGTGGAATCCTTTCAACGAAATCGACATCGAATACAGCCGCTGGCAGAACCCCGCAGCCGACATCGCCCAGTTCGTCGCGCAGCCTTTCGACTATCCCGGCAACATCACGCGCTTCGACGCCAGCTTCACGGCAAATGAGGTGACCAGTCATGCGATGCGCTGGTTGCCCGACCGCGTGGAGTACCGCGTATGGCGCGGCGGACCCCAGGATGAATCGCCGGCGAACATGATCGCCTCGTGGACCTATTCGGGGCCGCACATTCCGCGCCCGGAGCAGCCTCGTATGCATTTGAACCTGTGGAGAATCGACGGCACGCCGGCCTCGAACCAGGAAGTGATCTTCCAGGATTTCACTTTCATTCCCGAAGGTGGCGCCACCGCGGTGGAGGAGGGGAGCCCCCGTTCGATTCCCTCGCACGCGGCAGCTCGTCTCTATCCCGCGGTTCCCAATCCTTTCAATCCCCAAACCACCCTGCGCTTCGAGCTGGCAAAGGCGGGGCTGGTACAGCTGCAGGTCTTCGACCGCAGCGGCCGCCACGTGCGGACTCTGGAAAATCGCTCCCTCGCGGCGGGTGCGCACTGGGCCGTGTGGAACGGGAAGGACGATCAGGGTAGGGCGGTGGCTTCGGGGGTGTACTTCCTGCGTTTGAGCGGTGAGGGCTTTCAGGAGAGCCAGAGGGTGGCGCTGGTGAAGTAGCTAAAGGTTCTGTCTCCGAAATTGTTCCTGGCCCGGATGCTGCGTGACGGGGTGGTATGGCCACGGACCCGACACGCAGGCCGGGTTGGGGGCCTCCCCACTGTCCCAATTCCAGCTGCAAGTACCACAAGGACTTGCCCGACACCGCGCCCCGCTGGCGCTATGTCCGTAAGGGTTTCTATACGCGCCCCTCGGACCAAAGACGTGTCCAACGTTTCCAGTGCCGGACATGTGGTGTCAACTTTTCCAGCCAGACCTTCTCTTTGAGCTACTGGCAGAAGCGTCCCGAACTCACCAATAAGATCTTTCTGCTGAGCCTGGGCTGCATGGCCACTCGCCAGATCGCCCGCACCCTGAAGGCCAGTCCGCAGACCATCTCCGAACACATCGCCCGACTCGCCCGTCATGCCATGCTGTGGCAGACACATCGGTTGCAGGGAGTGAAGGCACGCGGTCCAGTGGTGATCGACGGACTGCGTAGCTTCGAGTACAGCCAGTACCATCCCATCGAGCATCACGTGGCGGTCGAAAAGGACACGAGCTTCGTGCTCTATCACACCGAAAGCGAGCTGCGCCGCAGTGGGAGAATGACCGCTTATCAGCGTAGGAAGCGGCAGAGAGATCGAGGAATCGCATCGGCCGGCCGGATCCCCAGGCCACCCGCAAGGACGTCCAGGAGCTGCTGGCGGTATCCCTCGAGGGACTGAACCGAGCCATCGTGCACAGCGACGAGCATCGTGCTTACGTGCAGGCAATCCGCAAGCTAGCGCCGAGCGTCACTCACCGCGTGACGAACTCGAAGAAGCGGCGCAGCCAGCACAATCCACTTTACGAAATCAATTTGCTGGATCTGTGGATTCGTCATGCACAGAGCAACCACAAACGCGAGACGATCGCGGCCTCCAAGCGCCGCCAGGCCAGCGCGGAGAAACTCACGCTCTTGCAAGTATGGAAGAACTACATCCAGAGGCGACGGGTGAACGGACCGCCAGAGACTCCGGCGATGCTGAAGGGGCTGATCGATCGCCCTCTCTCGTTTGGGGAGATCTTTCGCAGACGGCTGTTTCCGGGGCGGATCAAACTCCCTGCACGCTGGCAGCTCTACTATCGGCGGGCGGTGTCCACGCGCGAGTACCCGCACAACCAGGCGCATCGGCTGAAGTACGCGTTTTGAGGGGAGAGGGGCCACAAGCCGCGTCGTTTTCTGCATCTGCAATCCCAGCAGGAACTACGTCACAGCCAGGAACAATTTCGGAGACAGAACCGAAATGAAGAGGGGTCCGGAGATTCCGGACCCCTCTTCTTCGCTGGAAACTCGATTCCAGATTTCAGAACTACTGATACAGCGACTTGACCTTGCCCCAGCTAGAAGTCTGCGCCGGGATTGCGCCGTCCATGTAGAAGCTCAGGTTGTCATAGAAGGTCCCTGAGGCGGTGTAGTTCGTGGCGCGGTTCGAGAAACCGAACTGCAGAATCTGACCGGCCAGAGCCGGGTCGATCATGATCGAAAGAGCGTAATCGCCCCAGGTGCTGGGAATGTTGGTCATGTCGACCGTGATGTAATTCGTGGTCGCATAGCCGTTGCCCGGATCCAGGGTCTTGATGAAGGCCAGTGCCGTCGAGGGTGCCACCAGGTCACCGTGCTTGGCCTGGAAAGTGAAGTACCAGGTTTGGCCGACGTCGCCGACACCGATTGTCTGCTCCTGGAACACGTTGGATTCCACGATGTTTCCCGCGCTGTGCGCGGCACTGTTGTTGTAGTCGCTGAAGGCGACCAGTTGTTGGTTACCCTGGGCAGCGCCACCCTCGCCGGCTGCGATGGTGCAGAAGGCGTAGGGGGGACCGCTGTTGGGAGCGGGATAGGTTCCGTATCCGCCGAGCCAGGTCGCGCCGTCAGGAGCGAAGACGGTGCCGTAAACCACGAAGCCGGCTGACGCCAGCGCGCCGGGATCGGTCTGACCCAGGCTCTCGAAATCTTGGCTGTAGCCTGTCAGCTGAGCGCTTGCCAGCACCGGCATCAGGCAGATCAGCAACACGGCCGCAAAAACAGCAGTAGCTCGATTGATCATCTCGGTTTCCTCTCGTTAATGAGATCCTGTTTTCTTGCTACCGAAAGGCACTTGGAATCGGCGCAGTCTCGCCGCAGCGGCAGTAGTGGCTGATTCCCATACCCCAAGTCTATACTATGTTCGGTTACCGAATCAAGTCGAAGATTGACCCGGAGCAGCAAAATCACGCAAACTGGCCCAAAATTCTGTTGACCGGCCCGCGGGTGAGGGATACTTTGTTCGTATGTCGAACAAAGAAGCGGCTTCCCAAGCCTAGCCTCGGCAAGCCCAAGTTCCCCAACGAGATGGCGCCATGAACCCAGCCGTGCACGCCAAGACAGCTCCGGAGGACCGGGTCCCCTTCCTGCAGCGACTGGCCTACGGCTCAGGTGCCTTCGTCAACAACCTGCTGGCCGCGGCCAGCGGCGGCATGATGATCGTGTTGAATCTGGGCTTGGGGATGAATCCCGGCCTGGTCGGCCTGCTGGGGGCTCTGCCCCGTCTCACCGACGCCTTTACCGATCCCCTCATGGGATACATTTCGGACAACACCCACACCCGCTGGGGACGGCGGCGCCCCTACATCTTCAGCGGCGCCATCGCGGCGGGGGTGATCTTCGCCCTCCTCTGGCAGTTGCCGCGGGGACAGAGCGAGACCTTCTACTTCGTTTTCTTCCTCGTCGGTTCGATTCTCTTCTACGCCGGCTACACGGTCTTCGCCACCCCCTGGGTCGCTCTGGGCTACGAGCTCACGCCGGACTACAACGAGCGCACGCGCCTCATGGGAACCCAGAATTTCATCGGTCAGCTCGCGTACGTCGTCTCGCCCTGGTTTCTGTGGATCATGAACTCCGGCAAGTTCTTCCCGGATCAGGTCTCCGGAGCGGCCGGACTGGCCATCATCGTCGCCGTGGTTGCCATCGGCTTGGGAATTCTGCCGGCGATCTTTCTGCGGGAACGCATGAAGCAGGTGGCGGCGGAGGAAATGGATCTCAAGTCGGTGCCCGGAGCCAGCGGTCTCCTGCACAACATCACGGAATTTTTGAAAGGTTCGAAGGTCACGCTTTCCAACGGGCCCTTCCTCAAGTTGTGTATGGCTACCTTTCTCGTCTTCAACGGTTTCATGCTCATCGCCTCCTTTCAGTATTACGTGATCATCTACTACGTCTGCGGTGGTGACCAAACCGCGGGAGCCAAGTACGCCGGCCTGGCCGGTACGGTGGGCGCGGTGTGCACTTTCGCCGTGGTGGCATTCGTCACCTGGCTCGGCACGCGGATCGGGAAGCGGCGCACCTTCTTCGTCGCCATCGGAGTCTCGATCATCGGGTACGGTCTGAAATGGGTCTGCTACAACCCCCAGATGCCTCTTCTGGTGGTCCTCCCCGCGCCCCTGATGGCCTTCGGCCTGGGCGGGCTGTTCACGCTGGTTCCCTCCATGATCGCCGACGTGGTCGACACCGATGAGCTCAAGACCCACGAACGACGCGAAGGGATGTTCGGCTCCATCTTCTGGTGGATGGTGAAGCTGGGCATGGCCGCGGCGCTGGCGGGCGGTGGCTACCTCCTGAACGCCACCGGTTTCAACGTCGATCTGGGGGGAAATCAGGCCGCGCGATCCATCATTCTCCTGAGGCTGTGCGACGCGGGAATCCCCATGCTGACTTCGGCCCTGGCAATCTGGGCCGTGTCACGCTTCCCCATCTCCGAGGAAAAGGCCCTGCAGGTGCGTCAGGAGTTGGAGCGGCGCCGGGGACGCGCGCCGGTGGTCGAGGCTCTGAAGGGATAAGATCATGCAGGTACGCGGCGCAGTGCTTATCCTGATTTTGGTTCTCCTTGCTGCCATTCCCGTCGAGGCTTCCGCCCACGGAGCCAACGGTGATCCAGTTCCCCAAGGAGAGGGGCCGTCATCCATGCGCCCGCTTCAGATGAAGCTCGACTCCAAGTGGATCGGCAACGCGATCTGCTATAGCCCGTATCGCGATGGGCAGAACCCCGACGGCGCTTCTCCCAGCTCCGCGCAGCTTCGCGAGGATTTGCAGCTGATGCTGCCTCACTGGAATCTGCTACGCACCTACGGATCCTCGGGCTATGTCGAGCCGCTTCTTTCGATCATCCGAGAGCAGCACCTGCCCATGCAGGTCATGCTGGGGGTGTGGATCAGCCCGAAGGACTCCACGGCGAACCAGCGGGAGATCGACGAGTCAATTCGTCTGGCCAATGCCTTTCCCGGGATCGTCATCGCGGTGTGCGTGGGGAACGAAACGCGCGTTTCGTGGTCGGACCACCGGCTGCCGGAGGAGGTTCTCATCGATTCGATTCGCCGGGTGAGGGAGGCGGTCGCAGTTCCGGTGAGCACCGCCGACGATTTCAAGTACTGGAACCAGGAGGAGAGCCGGACGGTGGCGGCGGAGATCGATTTCCTCACGATGCACGCGCATCCTCTGTGGAATGGCATTCAACTCGAGGATGCCCTTCCGTGGCTGGAGCGCCAAGTGGAGGCGGTCCAGGCGATGCATCCCGAGAGCGTGATCGTGCTCGGGGAGACGGGTTGGGCCACCGACCATTCCCGAGAAGGCGAGCAGGGCCAGCTGATCAAGGGTAAGACCGGCGTAGCCGAACAGAAGCAGTTCTATGAGGCCGAGCGCGACTGGGCCAAGGCCAAGAGCATCCCGAGCTTCATTTTCGAGGCCTTCGACGAGAACTGGAAGGGCGGCGACGATCCCAAGGAAGTGGAGAAGCACTGGGGGCTCTTCCGCGCGGACCGCACGCCAAAGAGCGAATTTTAGATCCATCCAGGACCGCAACGCCCCTCCCCGGACAGATACTCCCTCCTCAAGCGCGAAAACGCGCGCCGCGACCCTTGAGGGTGGATACTTAGTATCGATAGTAGTTTTCGCGAAATTTTGGTCGTATTTTCCTAACTAGTTCTAGAACTCATTGTCGATGATGGAGTTGACAGATCCTCTGGGATCCTTTATTCCTTACTCTTCAAAGTACTTAAGCCCTTCGCGCCCTCGTGTGGCCCTTGGTCAGGGGTGCGAGTGAGCGGGCCCCTCCCTTCGAGAGAGCCGTCAGATGCTGGACCTGAATCTGGAGGATCGGATCGTCGCGGCTCTGCGTCAGATCATGCGCGCGGTGGATCTGCACTCGCGCCGGCTGGTGGAGGTCTGTGGACTGACCGGCCCCCAGTTGGCGGTTCTGCAGGAAGCCAGGCGTCTGGGGCCGGTTTCGGCCACCACCCTGGCCCGTGCCGTCCACCTCAGCCTGCCCACCCTGGTGGGAATTTTGGGTCGGCTTGAATCGCGCGGCCTCGTGCGGCGTTCACTCGATGCCTCGGATCGCCGCTCGAAGAGCGTCAACATCACCGATGCCGGACGCGACACGCTCGAGAAGGCGCCCTCACTCCTGCAAGATCGTTTCCGCGCCGAGCTGGGGCGTCTCGAGGAGTGGGAACGGTATCTGATGCTCAGCAATCTTCAGCGGATCGCCACCATCATGGGGGCGGAGAGCCTGGAGGCGGCTCCCCACCTGGTAGCGGACGGGCGCAGTCTCGATGCCGCTGCACACAGTGGGGAGGCTCCAGGCAACGCGATGCCACTCGACCGGGGCTTCAATTCGGAAAGAAGTAAGTGATGGAAACAGCTGCGAGCTTA
This sequence comes from Candidatus Krumholzibacteriota bacterium, assembly GCA_963806035.1. Classification (GTDB taxonomy): domain Bacteria; phylum Krumholzibacteriota; class Krumholzibacteriia; order JAJRXK01; family JAJRXK01; genus JAOZPE01. The sequence continues at coordinate 18,483 of CAWDWO010000037.1, forward strand.
GCGGCGGAGGTGCACCCAGTCGGCCCGCCTGTCGCAATCCCCAAGACCTTGCGTGCTCCCCAGGACGGCGAGTACGTGGTCGCCAAACTCGATGGCCAATGGGAGGAGATCCGGATTCAGGACTACGCTCGCCTCTTCGAGGTCCCGGGTCTCTACGAGCAGGTCGTCTACGAAGCGCTCGAGTGCAGTTCGCCGCAGACGATCTCCTCACTGCTCGAAGAACGCCTGGAGGCGGACGGACGCTCCATGGAACAACTGAAGGTGCTCGATCTCGGCGCCGGGAACGGGTGCGTGGCCGAGGAACTGAAGGACCACGGCGCTCGTGAGTTTTTGGCGATCGACATCTGTCCCGAGGCGAAGGAAGCGGCCGACCGCGATCGGCCCGGCCTGTACGATTCCTATCTCATCGACGACATGACCGCACCTCAGCCGTCCACCGTGACGACGCTGAAGCAGGCTCAGCCCAATTGCCTGTGTTGCGTGGCCGCCTTGGGCTTTCATGACATTCCCGCCGATGCTTTCGCCAACGCCCTCGATTTCGTGGAGCCAGATGGATGGGTCGCATTCACGATCAAATCCGATTTCGTCCAGAATGGCGACGCTTCGGGCTTCCGGCGACTCATCACGAAACTCATCGATACCGGCGAACTCGAGGTCGAACGGCGCCGGCCCTACACGCATCGGCTCGCTACCGATGGGCGTCCCCTCGAATATCTCGCCTACGTCGCTCGCAAAAGGGTCAATCCTTAGCCAAGCTTTCTCCGCGCACGCTCAATTTCGGGAGTGATTCTCCATCGATTTTCGCCGTGGCATATTGCCCCTGTCGATTCTGTTTTTTCTCTGCTCGGCCTTCTCTGCCATGGCTGCGCAGGCACCGCAGTTCGAAGAGTCCGAGATGAGCTCCGCTGAGGGCTACGCGATGATCCGCTGGGATCATCCTGACGAGTCCCTCGATGCACAGTTCCAACTGGTCGTCTTGGGTCCCGATAGTTTACGAATGACCTACGAAACGCCGGAGCAGAGCACCTTCCTCTCCGGGCTCTCCAATGGAGATTATGAATTGCGAGTGCGTCACCGCTCCGACTCCTCGGATGAGTGGGAGCAGTGGTCGCAGCCCATGACTTTGGAAGTCGAGCATCATCCTTTGGGGCTCGCCTTCGCCCTCTTCGTCGCGGGCGGCATCATGTTTCTATCGATCGTCATCTTCCTGATTCGCCACGCCAACGACGCTCTGGAAGTCGAGAACGGAGCCGTCTGATGATCATTCTGAGCACTACCCACGGCTGGCTGCTGTTGGCCGGTTTGGCCCTCTTATGGGTCGTCTTGGGCATCTATTGGGGACGCCGGGCCAAGTCGCTGGAAGGCTTCATGCTCGCCAACCGCAACGTGGGGCTCGCCCTGGGGACCGCCACCGCCGTCGCCACCTGGATCACTTCCAACACCACCATGCTGGCGCCGCAATTCGCGCTGCAGCTGGGGCTGTGGGGAATCCTGGCTTACTGCACCGCATCCATCGGCCTCTTTCTCTTTGCGCCCATGGCGCGGCGCATTCGCGAACTCATGCCGAATGGCTTCACCAGCACCGAGTTCGTTCGTCTCCGCTACGGAAAGACGGCATGGATCGTCTTTCTCATCATCTCCCTCTTCTATGCCATCACCTGGATGGTCAGCATGGGGATGGCGGGGGGAATCCTGCTGGAATCTCTGGCTGGAATTCCCTATGCACAGGGTATGAGCGTCATCTTGGGAGTGTGTGTACTGTACACGCTCTTCGGAGGACTTTACGCCGTCATTGGGACGGACTTCATTCAGAGCCTCATCATCCTGGTGGGCACGGTAGCAGTCGCGATTACCGTGATCCAACGCGTTCCTCTGCACGGCGTGTACGACAATCTCGAGGCTCATCGCCCCGAGCTTTTGCGCGTTCTGTTTCCCGCGGCCATCATGGCGGTGTTCAACAATCTGCTCTTCGGTCTCGGCGAGGTCTTTCACAGTAATGTCTGGTGGAGCCGCGCCTTTGCCATGCGCAAGGGCGTGGGGAAGAAGGCCTATATCTTGGCCGGACTGCTCTGGCTTCCCGTTCCCATCGTGGCGGGCTTTTTGGGCCTTGCCGCCCCGGCCCTCGATATCGCAATTCCACGTCCGGACATGGTGGGACCCGTGGTCGCGGCGACCATCTTGGGCTACGCCGGAGCGGTATTGGTGTTCGTGGTCGTGTTCTGCTCCCTTGCTTCGAGCATCGACAGTCTGCTGGCTGCGACTTCGGATCTGGTGACCAAAGATCTGGTCCAACCCATTTTCATGCCCGACGCGGATGAGCGGAGGCTCCGGAGTGTCTCCACCTGGGTCGTGGTCGCGGTGGGCGGGATCACCTGGCTGCTGTGCTTGCCCAAGATGGGCACTCTGGCCAGCGTGCTCTTCTTCGCCGGACCAATGGTGGCCAGCACGATCTGGCCCATTCTCTACGGCCTGTATCGACGTGACGCAACCGGTAAGGCCGCGGTGTCCGCGATGCTCGGAGGCACGATCGTCGGACTGGTGGCCTACTTCACTCTGGGCTGGTATACCGCATCGCTCATCGGCACCGCGGTCTCCTTCACTCTCTTGGTGACGATCACCAAATTCTCGTCCAGTCGCTTTGACTGGCGCAAACTCGACGCTCGACCCGAAAAAGCGATGGAGGTGAGCTGAGTGTTTTCACTCGCGTTCTTCAGTGTTCTGTACTGGATCGGAATCGTTCTGACCAGCGTGGGCATTCTCACTCTCATCGTTCTCTTTTTGATCGATGCCGGAAGGAAAGAACTATGGTAATGGCGCCGGATTCAATTCCTCAAAAGTCCGCCAACGACCTCGCCCAAGCCAAGCCTGGGCTCAATTCCAAGGGAGGAGTGCTCGATCCGGGCAAGCTTCTCGAGGCGCACGGACAGACCATAGACTTCGAGCGTCTGCATTCCCTGAGCGGGAAGTCGATCCTCGGCGTCGAACAGCTCAGTCGCGATTCCGTCATCGAACTGTGCAAATTCAGCGCTCTTCTGGAACGCACCGAGATCGCCAGCCACCACCCTCTGGACGGGAAGATTTGCATCACCGCGTTCTTCGAGGCAAGTACGCGCACACGTCTCTCCTTCGAGAGCGCCGTCCTGCGACTCGACGGAAAAGTGCTGAGCGTGCCCGACGGGAAAGTCACCGGAGTGGCCAAGGGCGAATCGCTGGAGGACATCGGCGAGATGTTCAACAGCTATGGCGACCTGGTCATCATGCGACACCCGGAAACCGATGCCGTCGAGCGGATCTCCAAGAATCTTACCCTTCCCTTGATCAATGCGGGCAACGGTTCGGGGCAACATCCCACGCAGGCCCTGCTCGATTGGTATGCGCTCTTGAAGTGGCGACCCGAGTTCAGTCTGCGCGAGCTCAAGCCAGAGAAGAAAATCCACCTGGGAATCATCGGTACACCGGGAAGCATGCGCGCGGTCAAGAGTTTCTTGCGAATGTCTCTGTTGTTTCACGATGCCATCGACCGCATCACCGTGGTCTCCGAAATGCGGGATCCCCTGGGTCCGCGCTTGAGAGAACTCACGGAGGATTCCTCGGTCGAGCTGAAGTGCACCGATGACGTATCCAAGATCTTGCCGGAGCTGGACGTCATCTACATGAACTCCATCGCCTTCCTGGGGGACAGCTATCGGCAGATCGGACTCGCGCTTCAGCCTGAGCCGCAAGAGCACCCTGAAGAAAGGCGCGGTGGTGCTCCATCCGCTCGCGCGCGGCAGGAGCTCTCCGAGTCCCTCGACGCCAGTCAGCACAACCTATATTTCGCACAGGCCGCCGGGGCGGTTTTCATGCGCCAGGCCCTGCTCATCACAATTCTCGGATCGAATTCGCGCGCTGCCCAAGAGCGTGCTCTACTTGGTCAGCTGAGAAGAAGGGAAGGGATCACCGTGTGCGGGATCGCCGGATACGTGGAAACTCGATCGGGTGCAGGAGGCCGATCGCGCCGGGCTCGAAGACGCCATGGAACTCCTGAAGCACCGCGGGCCCGGATGGCCGGGGCCGGCACATCGATGAAGACCGTGGCCTGGCCATGGGCCACACGCGCTTGTCGATCATCGACCTCAAGACGGGGGACCAGCCCCTGATCGACTCCGTCACGCAAAAACGTGCTCACGGTCAACGGCGAGTTCTACGATTACAAGACGCATCCGCGCTCAACTCGCCACGCAGGGGCATCGCTTCCAGACCAAGTCGGACAGCGAGATCGCGCTGCATCTTTTGCGAGCTGCACGGGCTCGACTTCGTTCACCACCTGCGCGGCGAGTTCGCCTTCGCGCTCTACGATCAAGCGGAGGAGCGGCTGCTCCTGGTGCGCGACCGCTTCGGCATCCGACCGCTGTTCTACCATCTCAGCGAGGATCGCATCTTCTGCGGCTCTGAGGTCAAGGCGATGCTGGCGCATCCAGACGTGCCGCGCGCCCTGTCCCGCCAGGCCGCGCTCCACCAGATGATGCAGGTCATGGTGCCGGGCACGACTGCTTTCGAGGAAGTCGAAGGCGCTGAAGCCCGGTCACATGCTGTCGATTCGCAAGCGCGACGGCCGCCTGGAGCTGAAGGAGATCAAGTACTGGGACATGGAGTTCCCCGAGTCGAGGGCGTACAAGCGCAAGCCGGACCCGAAGCTCTTCATCGAGGATGTGCGAGAGGGTCTCATCGACGCGGTTCGGCTCGTCTGGAGGCCGACGTTCCGGTCGGCTGCTATCTCTCGGGCGGGATCGACAGTTGCTCGATCCTCGGCCTGGCCACGGCGATGCAGCAGTCGCCCGGTCAAGGCATTCACGATCAGCTTCGATCACGCCGACTACGACGAATCCGAGATCGCGGCCGAGATGGCCGAAAGGACGGGCGCCGACCAGGACGTGCTCCGTCTGAAGGGCGAGGACCTCTACGGCGAGAACTACGTGCGCGCGGTGTGGCATGCGGAGCGGACCTTCTACAACACCCTCGGCGTGGCCAAGTGGCACATGAGCCGCCGCGTGCGTGAATGTGGCTTCAAGGTCGTGGTCACGGGCGAGGGTTCGGACGAGCTGTTCGCCGGCTATCCCTTCTTCAAGCGCGACTATTTCCAGCAGGATCCCGAAGCGCGAGCAAGAGCAAGAAAGACCCGTGCAAACTCGGACGCTCTCTTCCAGGGCGCCATCCTGGCCGAGGAGCAATCGCCAGCATCCCGCCTTCGAGGAGCTGTGCGGCTTCACTCCGTCCTGGATCCAGCCCTGGATGCTCACGCTGAAGGAAGTGCAGCCGCTGCTCACGGCCGAGATGCGTGAAGAGCTCGCGGATTACGATCCGGTCGCGGCGATCGCCGAGCAAATCGATCCGAAAATGCTGCGCGGGCGCCATCCGCTGGACAAAGCGCAGTACACCTGGATCAAGACCATGCTCGAGGGTCAGATCCTGAACTGGGGCGGAGACCGCGTCGACATGGCCAACTCGATGGAGAGTCGCCCCGCCTTCTTCGATCACCATCTCGCCGAGCTGGCGACGACGATTCCGCCGGAGCTGAGAATCAGGAACGGGGTGGAGAAATGGGTCTTGCGCGAGGCGATGAAGGGCGTGCTTCCGAAGACTCTCTACGAGCGGCGAGAAGTTCGCCTTCATGGCGCCGCCCAGCCGTACCAACCAGGGGAACCGGCGCGCGGTGGAGCCTCTCCTGCGTTTACTCCTGAACCGGGAGTCCGTTACCCAGGCTGAGCTTCTCGATCCGGACGCGGTGGACGCGTTCTTGAAAGAATGGCGCGGTCAGCGCGACGCTGCGCGCTCTCGCCGCCTCGACATCATCTTGAATCACATTCTGGGATTACAAATTCTCCACAGCGAGTTCGTGGAGGTCAAACCGGGCGCGTCGCTCGCGCGTGCTTACGCGTGAGCGGCACGCCCTGATTTCCTGCCGTGCAACTTTGATCGAGTCGTGTCAGCGAATCTTGATCATCGGGCACTCGAAGCGCTTGATCACCTCACCAATCGAGATCTGACCGGCGTCGACCGCGTCCTGGATTTCCTCGGCGTTGGTGAACTGCTTGGGTGAGATCGTCAGCCAGTTGATGGGGCGAACCTTCCAGCGGCCACCATTGAAGTCCATGTCCCCCGGCGCCGCGTCGGCGACGTTGGCCAGATCACCACCCAAAACGTAGATGGTGTCGAATTTCCCTTGGTCGGGAAGATTCGTAGGGGTGCCGATGGTTTTGTATTGCTGGTCGTGGGCGTAAATGACCCCGGCCGGGGGACCGCCCTTGGCAAAGGCGACGGATCCGAAGGTGAGGGTCATGGCCAGTGCCATGACGAGAGCTGTGAGGAAGAATGAACTTCTACGCGTTCTCATGAACGAATCTCCTCTGATGTGAGTGAGGTGCGAACGGGACGAAGTCACGCTCGCGTTCTTTTGTCTCCGGTGGGATCGGTAGGGAACTTACGGCTGAGCCGGTGCGCTGTGACCGGACGTCCATGGGATGGTGGGGGCGCGTGCTTCGGTGCGAAGGAGCGCGCGATTGAATTCAGGGAATTCAGATCTTATGCTCGTGAGGCTCCGCAGATCCCCGGCACGCCACTTTGTGCCATTGCAAGGAGGCGCCCCTGCGTTGCTTTGGTACCCATTCTTGCAATGCACAGGGAGCACAATTGCCGTCAGGTACTGGCTCCGATAGAATGAAGGCGCCAGTCCCGCCCGTTCCCCACGACAAGGATGAAGCCATGGATGCCAGCCCCGCGCGCCGCGCGCTTTCGTTCCTCTTCCTTGCTCTTCTCCTCCTTCTTAGTTCAAGCCTCTCCTTCGCGGACACCACCCTGCAAAATGACGGCTATACTTCGGGAGCGAGCGTCGGTTTCCAGGGAGGCTTCGTCAGCGGCGAAATTGGCGCATCGCGTTTCTTTTTGCCGGGATCGAACCCCGTGCAGCTCAAGAGCGTCATTTTACTTTTCGGTGGAGCCTCGACCCAGGAGACGATCACCCTGCACGTGTGGGACGATTCTGCGTTGAGCAACGATCCCGGCACCGAGCTGTACAGCGGCGACTTTCAACTCACCGGTTCGGACAACAACCTGCAGCAGATCGACTTGAGCGGGCAGAGCATCTTCGTGTCCGCTCCTTTCCGCGTGGGGATCGAATTTCAATACGACGGCTATCCATCCATCGCGCGTGATTCCGACGGCAACATCACCTCCAACCTGAACTACATCGACGCCAGCGGCTTCGGCTGGGTGCAGTCTTCGCTCTTGGGTGTCACGGGAGACTGGATCATTCGCGCCGTGGTCGCGGATGTCCTGTCACCCGCTCCGGCGTTGGGCAGCATCGCGGACGTGGGCAACGATCAGGGGGGGCAGGTGCGCCTGAATTTCCAGGCGTCGAGCGCCGACTCTCCCTCGGCTCCGCAGCCGGTGCTGAGCTATGAGGCCTATCGCCGCATCGATCCCTTGCCCTCAGCCAGTTCGGGCAGCAGTTCGTCAAAGCTGGCGGGCTGGGAGTACGTGGGGGCAATTCCCGCGCACGGTGAAACGACTTACAACATGATCGTTCCCACCCTGGCGGATTCCACCATCGCTCAGGGAATGCACTGGTCCGTGTTTTTCGTACGCGCCGCCACCGCCTCGCCGGCACTCTTTTACGATTCAGTGCCCGATTCGGGCTATTCACTGGATAATCTGGCGCCAAGTCCGCCGAACAATCTCGTCCTGAATCTCGCTCAGCTCGATTGGGATGCCGCGGACGAGACGGATTTCGATTACTACAGAGTCTATGGTTCGCCGTCGGGCGTTCTGGACGGTTCCCAGGTGCTCCTGGGCGCGACTTCCGTGAACACTTATTCCGTTTCTTCCAACTCCGATCCCTACTACCTGGTCACCACGGTCGACTTCGCCGGTAATGAGAGCCCCGCATCGACGGTGGCGAACGCCGTGACCGGCGCCTCGAGCGTGCCCTCGCGTTCCATTTGGCTGAGGGTGAGTCCCAATCCCTTCAACCCGGCCACCTCCGTCCGCTTCTTCCTGCCACAGGCGGCTCCGCTCAGCCTCTTCGTGTACGACCAGCGCGGAAGGCTCGTGGACACACTCTTTCGCGCGAAGCAGTTCTCTGCCGGAGAGCACAGCGTGCCCTATCACAGCGCGCTGCCCAGCGGAGTGTACCTCTTGAAGTTGGTCAGTGATCAGCAGGTCAAGAGCGCCAAGATCAGTCTTGTGCGCTGAGTGGCTCTAGCGTAGCCCGAGCTTGCGCGCCAGGTGGTGGAGATTGCTGCGGTGCATCCCCAGCTGGCGCGCGGCGGCCGCCCAATTGCCGTCGTTCGCTCGCACCGTGGCTTCAATGACGCGCCGCTGATAATTGCGTGTTCGGTCGCGGAGACTGCGTTCGTCCTTCCCGGAGGATGTTTCGTCTTCATCCACCTCGTTCTCCTCTGCAGGCGCGGCGGCGCGAATGTCGAAATGTTCGCTCTGGAGAATGAGGGGTTCACGGCTGGAATGACCGCGGGCGCCGCGCAGCGCGGCGCGGCTCACCACGTTTTCCAGCTCGCGTGCGTTCCCCGGCCACTCCGCCGCCATGAGCCGTTCGCGGGCCTCCGGAGAGAGACGTACCGGCCCCAGGCCCAGCTTGCGACGCGTCTGGTCCAAAAAGTGCGCCGCGAGCAGGGGGATGTCCTCGCGCCGTTCCCGTCAGCGGGGGGACATTCAGCGGATACACGGCGAGCCGGTGGAAGAGATCGGCCCGGAAGCGGCCGGCAGCCACTTCCTCCTCGAGATCTCGATTGGTGGCGGCGATCACGCGCACGTCGACCCGATGTCCGCGGTCATCTCCGACACGCTGGATCTCTCCTTCCTGCAGAACACGCAAGAGCTTCGGCTGTAGCGTGAGGGGAAGCTCGCCGATTTCATCCAGGAAGAGGCTGGCGCCGTTGGCGATCTCGAATTTGCCCGCGCGGTCGCGAGTAGCGCCGGTGAAGGCGCCGGCCACGTGTCCAAAGAGTTCGCTTTCGGCGATCGACTCCGGCAGGGCCGCGCAGTTGACGTGAATGAGAGCCTCGTCGTGACGCGCGGATTCGCCATGAACTTGGCGCGCCACCAATTCTTTCCCCACACCGGTCTCGCCCAGGATCAAAACGGATAACTCACTCGCTGCCACCAGACTGATGTCGCGCCGCAGGCGTTCGATCGCCCGCGAATTTCCCAGGAATCTGCAGTCCGCCACTGCTGCGCTGCAGCTCGCGCGCCACTGCCCCCTTGTGCTCGGCCATTCTCTCGATGGACTCGATGAGAGATGCGGTGTGCAGCGCCGCGCCCGCGATCGCGGCCAGCGCCTCCAGCCACTGCGGCTGGAGAGAATCGAAAGCTTGGGGCGACAGCGCGTCCGCGGTGAGCGCTCCCACCACCTGTCCGCCCTCCATCAGCGCACATCCCAGGCAGGCGTGGATGTGCTCGAGCGCATGGGGGTCAGAGGAGAGATAACCGTCGAAGGGGTCGGGGAGGGGCGAGTCCACCGGGAAGCGCACCGCGCCCTCGCGACGCCAAAATGATGTCCAGACGGGGATGCTCTTTGCGGGGGTAGCTCCGCACCAGCGCCTCGTCGGTGAGACCGTGCGCCGCGACGGGGATGAGTTCCTCCCCTTGAAGCCGCAAAAGACAGGCCGCGTCGCAGGGGATCAACTTGCGCACCGCGCCGAGCAAGCGCTCGTAGCGATCCTCCGCGGCCAGCGATGCGGTGAGATCGCGTGCAGTCTCGAGGAAGATCTCCAGCCCTTCCGGGTGTTGTTGATCGGACAACGTGTTGTTCCTTTCACTACAGTACTGTCGTTATCAATTCAATAACGTACTTTCTAACTCCTTGGAATCAAAGGAGTTTTTTGACTGGCATCCGAGCTGCAGAGCGATCCCGGCAAGGAGGAATTCTTATGGAGACTATCAAGACGAACTTGGCGCAGTTGGCCACCGAACACCCGGGGGCCTCCCGCGTCCTTCACGCTCGGGGCCTGGACTACTGCTGCGGCGGGCAGCGTTCCCTGGAGGACGCCTGCCAGGAGCGCGGACTCGACCCCGATGAAATCCTGCAGGAGATCGCGGCCCAGTCGAGGAGCCCGCTAAAGGAGCACTCGTGCGCGGAGTTGCCACTGCGCGATCTCACCCGCTTCATCGTCGAACACTACCACGAAAGTCTGCGCCGGGAACTCCCCGAGTTCGTTGCGCTGGCGGAGAAGGTCGAGACGAAGCACGCCGCCAAGGCGAGTTGCCCGACCGGCCTCGCGGCGCACTTGCGCGAGTGCCATGCCGCCATGCTCGATCACATGGAGAAAGAAGAGCAGATCCTGTTTCCGCTCATCAGCTCCGGGATGGGCAACCAGACCGCCGGACCGGTGCAGGTCATGGAGGATGAGCACCGCGAACATGCGTTGAACTTGCAGCGCACGCGCGAGCTCACCGGCGATTTCTCGCCCCCGGCCGAGGCATGCACCAGCTGGCGGGCCCTCTATCTACGACTCCATGAGCTCGAGGCCGAACTCATGGAACACATCCATCTCGAGAACAACGTTCTCTTCCCTCGGGCACTGTGCGAGTAATGGGAGGTCATGGTATGCGCGGTCACGGGAAAACTTGGTGGGGACTGGGAGCGACGCTGGTCGTTGCATTCACGATCCTCGGATTCTTCGGTCGGGAAGTGTATCGCAAGGCGCCGCCGCTTCCTGAGAAAGTCGTATCGGAGAGCGGCACGGTGCTCATGACGCGCGCCGACATCCTCGACGGTCAGCAGGTCTGGCAGAGCCTGGGCGGCCAGCAGATGGGTTCGGTCTGGGGCCACGGCGCGTACCAGGCGCCCGACTGGTCGGCCGATTGGTTGCACCGGGAATGCCTCGCACTGAGCGATACCTGGGCGCAGGCGGAACGGGGACGTCCCTATACAGCCCTGAGCAACGCCGAGCAGGCGATCTACCGCGATCGACTGACCCGGGAAATGCGGGGCAATACTCTCGACGCGTCCACGGGGACCCTGGTGCTGAGCAAGGAGCGTGTCGCCGCCATCGCCAAGGTCGGCAGCTCACTACCGCGCGCTCTTCGGCGGGGATCCCGCCCTGCACCAACTGCGCGAAAACTATGCGATGCAGGAGGTCGCTCTCAGCGACGCCCATCGGCTCGATACGCTGACCGATTTCTTCTTCTGGACCAGCTGGGCCTGCGCGACCGATCGACCGGGTAGCAACGTCAGCTACACCAACAACTGGCCGCACGAGGACCTTCTGGACAATCGTCCGACCGGAGCCAACGTGCTGTGGACCATCATCAGCGTGCTTCTGCTGCTGGCGGGAATCGGCGGCCTCATCTGGTACCGCGCCTTCCACGGCAGCGAGGACGATGCGCCGAAGCGCCCGACTGCGGGATCCTCTGGACGAACTCAAGCTCACCCCCTCCATGCGCGCGGTGGCGAAGTACCTGGGAGTGGTCGATCGCATTGTTCGGCGTTCAGGTGCTCTTGGGAGCGCTCACCGCCCACTACACCGTGGAAGGCCAGAGCTTCTTCGGCTTGCCTTTGTCGCGCTGGATTCCCTATTCCCTGGCGCGCACCTGGCACATTCAGACCGGCGTGTTCTGGATCGCCACCGCGTTCCTCTCCGCCGGCCTCTTTCTCGCGCCGGTGATCGGAGGCAAGGAGCCGCGCTTCCAACGACTCGGCGTCAACGTACTCTTCGGCGCGTTACTCTTGGTGGTGGCGGGGTCGCTGGCCGGTGAGGCGCTTTCGATTCACCAGAAGTTGAGCCTGAACGCTGGCTTCTGGTTCGGACACCAGGGCTACGAGTACGTCGATCTCGGCCGCGCCTGGCAAGTTGCCCTCTTCGTGGGTCTGCTTCTTTGGCTCGCCCTCATGTTGCGCGGTCTGTGGCCGGCTCTGCAGCGCCGGCAGGAGAGCCGCACCCTCATCCTGATGTTCACCGGCGCCAGCGTCGCCATCGGCCTGATGTACGGCGCGGGCTTCCTCTTCGGTGCGCGTACCCATCTGTCGGTGATGGAATACTGGCGCTGGTGGGTCGTCCACCTCTGGGTGGAGGGCTTCTTCGAGGTCTTCGCGACGGCCGCCCTGGCCTTCGTCTTCGCCAAGCTGGGACTGGTGAGAGCCGGGCACGCCGGGAAAGCCGTGGTGGCCTCCAGCACCCTCTTTTTGATCGGGGGAATCCCGGGGACCTTCCATCATCTCTACTTCAGCGGCACGCCGACTTCCATCATGGCCATCGGCGCGAGCTTCAGCGCGCTCGAGGTCGTCCCGCTGGTGCTCATCGGGTTGGAAGCATTTCAGACCTCGCGCATGCAACGCGCGGCCGGCTGGATGCGCAGGTACCGTTGGCCCCTGCGCTTCTTCGTGGGCGTGTCGTTCTGGAATTTCGTGGGCGCCGGTCTCTTCGGTTTCCTCATCAACCCGCCCCTGGCTCTGACTACATGCAGGGTCTCAATACCACTCCCGTCCACGCGCACACCGCCCTCTTCGGGGTCTATGGGCTGCTTTCCTTGGGCCTGGTCCTGCTCATCGCGCGGATCATGGGCGGCAGAGAGAGGCTTTGGAACGAGAAGCCTCTGGCCTACTCCTTCTGGGCCATGAATGGTCGGATTGGCGCTGATGGTGCTGTTGAGCCTCCTGCCCATCGGACTCGCTCAAACCTGGCGCCAGTGTGGAGCACGGTCTGTGGTACGCCCGCAGCGCCGACTTCCTGCAGCTGCCCCTTCTGCAGACCCTGCGCTGGATGCGCATGATCGGCGACACCATCTTTTTGAGCGGTGTCGCCTCTCTGGCCTGGTTCTTTCTGGGGCTGCTCACCGGACACAGCTATGTGCGCCAGGCCGTGCCGGCCGGCGCCAAGACCGTACCGCTGTGGACCCGGGCTTCGGGGAGCGTCGACTCGGGCGTAGATGCGAAGAAGGGGTCCGGGGAGTCCCCTCGTCCTCGTGGCGATCGAGGAGCCCTCTCAGCGCGAGAGGGCTTCTTGCTAGCCTCTGTTCTCGAAGAACCTCAGCAAGATCATCAACTGTCCGAAGTGATACGAATTGTGTTTGATCAGCAGAATGGCCTCACGCAGCAGCGTTTGACCATCTCCGTGCGCGAAGGGTTCCTGGAGATCCTTCGACTCATCCGCGACGAGCTTCACCATTTTCTCCAGGTCCCTCTGGAAATCGTCGACACTGGCTGACCACTGCGCCTCTCCCTTGGGCGCCCTTTCCTTCGGCCAGTACCCTTCCGGCCAGGGAGGGGATTCGTAGTTCGGATCGGTGGAGAACTTCAGGATGTCCTCCTGAGCCAATCGCAGATGCTCGAGCAACTGCCAGGCGGAGTGATTGAATCCCTCGGGTAGGGTTCCGTAGTGCTCCGGGGGAAAGTCCTGCACGATCTCCTTCAGCATGGGGTGGGCGTTGGAGGCCTGCAGCATGGTGAGGAGTTGATCGCGCAGCATATCACTCGACATGACAAGCTCCTTGGATGCTAGAAATTGCCTTTCAGCATGCCCCAACTGCTGCGGGGTGCCGCAACGGGGCTGGCATCTGCCCTCAGTCTACTGTGCGTTTTCTACGATGAACAGACTCGAGAGGAGGCGACCATTACGGTAGACATAGGACTGTTCGTCATCGGAAATGTAGCTCACGTTGATCGTACAGTACGCCAACCCGATCCGGAGGACCGATTTCGCCGAAGTGAGTGTCGCTCTCCCGTTTCGAGGTCAACGCGCTCGACGCGGCAGGGAACGCCAGCGCCGTGTTTGACCAGAATCGAGCGATCATCCGCTGACCAACGAATCGGCGCATCGTCCTCGGTGAGACCCGTAACCGGCTTCGGTTCACCGCCGGAGAGGCGGTAGATGGCATACGCCTTTCCCAAGACGCTCACCAGCAAGTTCTTACCGTCAGTGGACAGGAATCCCCCCAGGGTACCCGGAGGAGTCACGGGCCTGAGGGTATCCCCGTTCAGATCCACGACGAAAAACTGAGGTGCTTGGCTCGGCAGATTGCCTCCAAGTACCACCCCTTTCTCATCGGGGAGCCAACGCGCGTTGAAACAGTTCTCGAGCTTTCCCGGTGCGAGCTTCTGGATCTCACCCACTCCGAGAGGGTAGATCACCAATTTCGTGGGGGTGGAGGGAATGATCGACAGAACTCGCGTACCATCGCGAGTGATGTCGGCGACCATGCCCTCGCCCAGACGAACGACCGGAGACCCGTCGGTCTTCCTGAAGCATGTTGCGTAATTGGTGCCCATGGCGCCACTCATCTCACTGAACACGAGCGTGTTCCCGTCCGGAGTGAGTCCTCCGAGACCTGACAAGTCGAGCCAGGAGAGATTCCGATCTCGCTTCCACTGGGGCTTGTGTACCATGAGTTCGGTGCGTTGGTCGTCGCGCGTGACAAGCCAACGGCCGTCCTTGGCCACGTCCTGGATCGTGAGACCTCCTGCGCTCTGCAACGCGACCCGCCTTTTTCCCTCAGGAGTTATGGCGTAGACGGTGAGATCGTAGCCGCCGTAGCTGGCCGAGAAGAGAATCTCCGAGCCATCCGCCGTCCAGCTCAAGCCCTCTTCCCCCCAATATCCTTCGGAGAGAACCGTCACCTTGCCCTCTAGATCGACGAGATTGACCGATCCACGATCATCATAGCGGGCCGGGTGCTGGAAATAGGCGATGAGATCCCCCTTGGGCGAGACGCTCAGATCGCTCATGTAGCCTGCGGCTCTGCACAGCACCTGCCCCATGGGGTACTCGAGCTGATCCTGGCTTCCCTCGTCGCGAATGACCGCCAACTGCGTGCCGTCGGGAGACCAATCCGCCTCGCGTACGTTCTGCGACAGCTCGCGGGGTGCGCCACCTCCCAAAGACACGCGCGCCAAAGTTCCGGAAAAGAGCCGATGACCGATGAACTTCGCATCGGTGAGGATGGCCAGCTCTCCTTGCGACGAGACCGAGAGCAGTTGCGCTCCCTTCAGTCCGAGGGGTCGGGGCTCGGGGTATTCGGGGCGAATGGTGTAGAGTTCGGCAACGTTGCCCTCGGGTGCGGCGCTGTAGACCACGCTCGCGCCATCGGGAGCAAACAGGGCGCGAAAGATAGCGCCGGTCCGATACGCAAGCTGATGGAATTCGTGAGGGCCGCGCACGTTCTCTTTCTTGTGGAGAGAACTGAGGAGGAGCAGGCCCGAAAGAGCTGTCAAAAGAACCACGAGCGCCCACGGCAACCATGGTCGAGTCCGCTTGGGCTTTACAGATGGCGTGTCTGCCGTTGCCCGCGAGTCTGCTTCGCCAATCCAAGCCAATTCCGCGGCGAGGTCGCGTGAACTCTGCCAGCGATCTTCAGGATCCTTGGCGAGACAGCGATGGACGACACGGTCGAGGGTCGCGGGGGCGAGTGGAACGAGACTGGCGATGGCTGGCGGCTCATGCTCCAAGACAGAGGCGATCAAAGAAGCCTGACTTCTGCCCTGAAATGCGTTCTTTCCCGTCGCCATTTCGTAGAGCACGCAACCCAAGGACCAGATGTCGCTGCGCGTGTCGGCCTCGTGTCCTTCGAGTTGCTCGGGAGACATGTATTGAAAGGTGCCGACGAGGGTGCCCTCGGCGGTCAAGGGGGCCGCGATGGTGGGGGAGTGAGCGAGCTCGGTGGGCGAGGCCCCATCCTCGGAAGGGCCCCTCAGTCCGCTGGAGCGGGCCAGCCCGAAGTCCATGAGCTTCGCGCCGCTGCGCGTGAGCATGATGTTGCCCGGTTTCAGATCGCGATGTACGACCCCGGCTCGATGCGCGCGATCCAACGCATCCGCGATCTGCGATCCGAGGCGAAGCACGTCGGGCACGGGGAGAGCGCCGCGAGCAAGGCGTTGGGCCAGCGTCTCGCCCTCGATGAGTTCCATCACCAGATAATCGGTGTCGCCTTCCCGTCCGACATCGAAGAGGGTGCAGATGTGCGGATGGTTGAGCCCCGATACCGTCTTGGCCTCGCGCTCGAAGCGAGCGCGAATCTCGGCCGTCGAGGAAAGGTGCTCCGGGAGCACCTTGACCGCGACCTCGCGTCCCAGACGGGTGTCGCGCGCGCGGTAGACCTCACCCATGCCCCCCGCGCCGAGGGGGGAGATGATTTCGTAGGGGCCGAGTTTGGTGCCGGGGTCGAAGCTCATGGGGCGGGATCTTAGCAGTACAAGCCCGGCGCGGCCTAGTCTTCACTTCGATGGGCAAAAGAAGAGCCGATTCTCCCTTCGCGTCATGCGGGTGGATTGGGCTCGCGTTCAGTGAATGTCATCCCACTGCACGTCGAAGCTGAACGGCGCGCCGCTGTCGGTCTGCCCGGTGATCGTGAAGCTACCGTTCCCGTTTGCCGTCACGCTGAAGTGAGAGTCGTTCGCGTCCACGCCTCCCGACGGAATCCCAAGGGCGGAGCAGGGTGTCGCGAAAGATTCGGCCCAAAACTCGACCTGCCCGGAGATCGGCACCCCGTTTCCATCGAAGACGAGCATGGGCAGGCCATAGGCACCCAGGCTCATCACACCCTGTCCCGGTACCTGGAACACCACAAGCGGCTCGCTCAAACGGAACGAGCTATAGCCGGGGTCGACGATATAATAGAGCTCGAAGCAACCGATCGTGAAGAGCTGAACTCCGTCCAGCGTCACGCTCAATTGCGAGGCGCTATCGGTCTGCTCAGCGACCATGTCCTGAACCACGATTTGTGAAACAGGATCTCCTTCGGCGGTAATGGCGCAGGCATAGTGGCCCGTGATGTGGGTCGTGTGCGTTTGCTGGTTTTCGATCTCATTGATCGTGAGATCGACGGTGACATCCAGAAGAACACTGGGCCCAGTGATTGAAAGCACGACGAGGGTCAGGGTTCCTCGAGAGATGTCATCACAATCCGTGGCGGTGAGCTCAATGCTATCACCCACGGATAAAACGCCGTCGCCGTCGCTGTCATTCCACACGCCGTGCGATTGGCCCGTGTCGCAGAGGCCAAGGTCACCTAAATCAACTTGGCCGAGCGCTGAGATTCGCTTCTGATTGCTCGCAGCGTCAACCGCGGCCAAAAGAACGCCCTTGGCGCGATTGACGGAAATCGTGAGATCGAGCACCGATGCGAAATAGCTCAGTGCGTAGGGTGCGTTGTTGCTCGTGAAGTAGACGCCGTGCATGCCATCCCCTCCACCCGTGACATCATCGTCACCACCACAGCCAGCACCGAGAAAGAGGGAGGAGATCACCAGAGCCAAGGACAAGACGAGCGCCAGGACAGTCTTCATCTCGATCCTCCTGAATTTGTCGAAATCTCATCGCTTGGTGGCGTGGTCGCGATGAGCGAAGTCAGTCTAGCACAGGCATGCTCGGCAGGGCCTGCGGAAACGGGTGGAATGAAGTCGAATTGGTTCTCGAGATGGATGGGGGAATCAGCGCCCGCCGCTTGCGATCAAGCGTTTGTTTGGCGATGAGTGGATGCGGCGTAGCGAGCGCCTCGGCGGCCGTTAGATTGACGGGCTCGGATTCAGGACGCTAAGCTTCGGATAACTGCGAGTCCTCTCTTCTCATTCCAATGGCGGTTGGACCAATGAAACACACTCATTCATCGGTATTTCCCACACTCGTCCTCGCTTTCTTGTCATCGCTGGCGCTCCTCCTCACTTGCTCTGCCCGTGGTGCATGTGCTGATACCATCCGCGTCGCGAAAGATGGTTCTGGTGACTACTCGACTCTGCACGAGGCGATTGTGTCCTCGAGCGAGGGTGATCGGATTGAAGTGGGCCCGGGCACCTACAGCGAGACCGGAGTGGCGGAAGCCGGGGTTCAGGTGACCCACAGTCTGGAAATCGTCGCGACATCAGGACCCGAGGATACGATCATCGACGGTGAGAACCTTCGGCGCGGATTCTTCGTCAGAGGCGTGCAGACAAGCCTCATGCGTGGCTTTTCTTTTCTCCATTGCTACCACAATGACATCGGTTCGGCGATTACGGTCACCGAAGGCGCGCAGCTCGAGGTTGAAGGTTGTTCCTTCGAGCACAACATGGCGGGCTATCAGGGAGGTGCGGTTCACGTCCGACAATCAGGATCGAGTTTGCAGATCGTCAATTCCCGATTCAGTGAGAATACCTCCTACATAGGAGGAGCAGGTACCTCGATTCAGGGGGGAGCCTCATCTTCGAGGATTGCCTGTTTGAAAAGAACGTGGGCACCGAGGCCTATGGCACGCTCGCGACGAATGCGGCGTACCTCGGTGTCACGGGGTGCACCTTCATCGAAAACAGCGGTCCGAGCGGCACCTGCGTCAACTACTACGAGGCGGACGGCGAGGTTCTGGAAAATACCTTCTACGAAAATTCGGTCGGGATCGCGAGCGTGAGGGTCGATGCGCCGACCAAGAGAATCCCGGTGGCTCGAAACATCTTCTACGGTGAGCAGCAAGGCTACGGCTTGGTGGAATATGGTGGGGTGGACGCAAGCTGCAATCTCTACTACCAGAATGCGAAGGGCGATCATTATCCGGCCCTGGGATTGGGCGAAATCACGGCGGATCCCCTGTTTTGCGACCCCTCTCAGGGGAATTTTGCCGTTAGTACGGATTCGCCGGCAGCCCCCTCCAACAACTCTTGCGCTGAGCAAATTGGTGCGGTTGGCACCGGGTGCGAAGCGCCAAGGCCTGAACTGATCATGTCAGCAGATACTGCGGGAGGAATGTATGGGGAAGAAGTCGCGACCACGGTGAGCCTGCGTTTGGCCGATGCAAATGCGCCCGTCGTATCCTCGATTGGAGGTCTGGACTTCGTACTGCTGTGGAACCCCATCATCGCCACCTTCGTCAGGATTGAATCCACGGACGAAACGGCAAATTGGCAGATTGCCAGCGACGACACCCATGTCTCCCATGGTGAGCTTCACGTCTCCATGGCTGGTCTCGATGGTTTCGACGTGGGTCCAGAGAAAGTGGGTGCTTTACGGGTAGTCTTCGAGTTTGCCTCGGATGGAGGCTATACCTCGCTGGATCTGACGCAGACAAAAGTTTTCACGACCGAGCCCGCGCCCGTTTCTCACAGAACCGAGGCGGGTACGCTTACGGAAGGTTGTGAGAAGGGTGATGTCTATCCGGACGGCGAGATCGACTCGGCCGACGCAATCTTGGCATTGAAGATCGCAGTCGAACTGATTCAGCCGACGATAACCCAGTTTTGTGCCGCCGACATGAACAATGACGGAGAAGTCAATGTCGCCGATGTCGTGTTGATCCTCCAGGCTGCCGTTGGTTCAGCCAAGATGGAGTCCGCGAAATCGAGCGTACTTGCGGCCAGTGTCGAATTGAATCCGAGTTCGGAGGGTGCGACGCTGAATCTCTCGGGGATTGCCGGCCTCGATGCCGAGTTGACCTACGATCCGAGCAAGATCCACTTTGTCGCCGCTAGCTCTCAAAATGGGCTCGTGATCGTCAATGATGAGCAGGAAGGCCTGATCCATGCAGCCTACGCGGCAAGCTCCGAGAATGACGCTACCATCGATCTGCAGTTCGAATCCCTGAATGGGGGAGGGCTTCTCACGCTTCAGCAGGTTTGGGCTTGCGATCTCGAAGGACAGAGTGCGGGTCTGAGCAGCGGTGAGCAGAGCGTGTTCGTTTCGTCGGCCGCGACCTCCACTCCAAGTAGCTCTCGGAAGGCACAGCTACTGGGCATCTATCCCAATCCCTTCAACCCGCAGACGGTCATCAAATTCCGTCTCGATGCGCATCGATCCGATCTGAGCATCTTTGACGCAGCGGGGCACCACGTAAGAAGCTTTGACCTGTCGAATCTGGGAGTTGGTGAGCACAGCATTCGCTGGTCAGGACGAGATGACGCGGGGCACACGGTTTCCAGTGGCGTATACTACCTCAGACTGCTGACTTCTCAGGGTTCAGAAGTTCTCAGGGCAGTGCTTCTGAAGTAGGCAATCTGAAAAGAGAGACTCATGCAAAGGGGCTCCCACTTTGGGAGCCCCTCGTTGCGATGGAGACCGGCCTTCGACTCAGCGATACCCGAAGAGCACCGAGTAGAGAATGAGACCGATGAGAATCGTGCCCAGTGTGAGCGCGGTGAAGCCGATGATTTTCACCACCAGCATGCGCCGGCGCGAGATGCTGGTGGTCTCCACGTAGCGCTTCAAGCCACCCAAGTCCTTCAGATCCGACACCGCCCGTGGACGATCCTTCTTGTACTCCTCGTAGGGTACGACGCCAGTGAAGATCACCGTGTCCATGGGGAAGGCCTCGGGCCGCAGATGGGTGTTGAAGAAGTGGATGGTGAAGATGAAGCCCACTGCCAGGAGCGCTTCGTCGCTGTGGATGATCGTGGCGACGTTGATGAGCCAGCCGGGCAGGAACTTGGTGAATACTTCGGGCAACCAGAGCATCAGACCGGAGAGACCGATCACTGCGATCCCCCAGAATACCGCCAGGTAGTCGAACTTCTCCCAGTAGGTCCAGCGTCCGTATTCAGGCCGCGGGCCCTTACCCCAGAACCACTTGATCGAGGCGATGAACTCCCGGAAGTCGCGCATGTTGAACATGAGCGAGTTCGGTCCGAAGATGAGATCCTTCAGCGAGACCTTGCGCTTTTTCTTGAAGAGCGCGAGCGAGATCAAGTGGAAGATGAAGTAGCCGAAGGTGACGATCGCCGCGCCGCGGTGGATCAATCCCGCATTGCGCACCCCACCGAGCATTGCAGCGAGTTTGGCCGCCCAGGGCATGCCGGAGAACTTCAGCATCATCCCGGTGAGCGCGAGGGTCAAGAAACTGAGAATCACGAAGATGTGCGTGTACTGCTGCGGCTTGGTGAAGCGGCGTACGTAGTGGCGAGTCCTGCCCTCTTCCGCCGCCCTGCGTTTGCGCTCCCTGAGGTTCTTGAACGAGCGAGGGAGCCACATCAGGGTGTGGATGCCGAAGAAGGTGAATACCCCTACCAGCAGCAGAGTCATGGCCCAGTAGGTGTAGTACAGCACCGGATAGCGCACGGGATCGTGGTGGGTGGCGTGCGTCAGATAACCGGTGAAGCGACGGTTGGCGTCTTCGTGACACTTCTGACAGGTGGTGACGATGTTGCGGAACGCCACCGAGGACTCGGGATCGTTGACGGACAGAAGTCAGATGCGCGCCGTGACAGTCGGAGCACTTCGCCGACTGCAAGAAGCCCAACTGATAGGCTTTCCCGTGCATCGTCTCCAGATAGGACTTGGCCAGTTCCGTGTGGCAGGAGCCGCACTGACCCGTCACCTGCTTCATGAACTCATCCTGCTCGGTCGGCTCGATCCGATGGGAGGAGTGACAGCGAGCGCAGGTCGGGACTTTCTTCTCGTCCTTGGGGTCGTTGGAGTAGTGGATGCTCTTGATGAAGTCCTTGTAGATGCCTCGATGGCAATTCGCGCAGGTCGCGGGCAGGTTCCGCGGGTACACTTTCGAGCGATTGTCCGACGAGGGGAGAATCAAGTGAGATCCGTGGCAGTCGATGCAGATCGCGCTGGGTAGAAGCCCCTTTTCGGTCAGCGCGCGTCCGTGAACGCTCTGGGAATAGTCGTTGTAGGCGCTTTTCTCCTTGAGGTCGGCGGCAGCATTGGCCGCGCCACCCTTGGTGTGGCACTTCCCACAGAGGCTCGGGACGTTGGAGCGGAAGGTCAACGAGCGCTCATCGCTGTGACGGTACGCGTTGTGAGTTCCGTGGCAGTCGGTGCAGTACGGCGCCTCCGTGACTCCCTTCATCCAATCCTTGCCGTGGCCGCTCTCGAAATACTCCTCGGAGATCTTCGAGTGACACGCCGAGCAATCCACTCTACCCGAAGGCTCACAGGGCCGATCGAGACGCGGATCGATGTCGGAGTGGCACTTCACACAGGGGATCGTGGTGTGGGCCGAGTCCTTCAACACGCTCTCATCCACGTACATGGAGAGCGTGTCACCTTCCGCCGAGACGGCGTGAAGCTTGGAATCCGAATGGCAGTGCAAGCACTCTCGATCGGAGACCGTCATGGCCACCGTCTCTTTGCGCGTGCGATGGGGACGGTGGCAGTCGGTGCAGGAGGGAATGGCGCCCGGCTTCTCCTCCCAGAGCTCGCCGCGGATGACCTTGGCGTGCACCTGCTCGATTTGCGCATGACACTTCATGCAGGTCTGAGCGATGTGGCGCGGCGAGATGCTGGCCCGCGGATCGGTGTGCGGGAGGATCTTGTGGCTGCCGTGGCAGTCGTTGCAAGTCGCGGCGACGATGAGCCCCTTCTTGAAGAGCCCCTCGCCGTGGATGCTCTGGCTGTAGTTCTCCAGGATGTTCTTCTGACCAATCTTGTAGGTGCTCGCCACGGGCGCGCCCTCTCTGTGGCAGCGGCCGCAGGTGAGCGGGATGTTGGTCTTGTACACCTTGGACTTGGGATCGTTGGGCCGCCGGATGTCGTGGATGCCATGACAGTCGGGGCAGTCGGGCGCGTAAGGTAGGCCTCCGGTGAGAGCCTGCCCGTGAATGCTCGAATCGAAGTCGAGCTGTTCGTCGTCGTGGCAGTTTCCGCAACGGACCTTGGCCAGGCGCTCGGGATGATCCTCGCTGGCATCCTCGTGGCAATCCGTGCAGGAAAGATCGCCGTGCACCGAGGCGCTGAAGACCTTCGGATTCACGTAGAGCGAGAAGCTCGCACCGTGCCGTTCGGTCGAGAACTCGGGGTCGTCGTGGCACATGAAGCAGGTCTCGTTGTCCGTCTGGGCGCTTGAGATCCGCGGCAGCCCGAGGGCCCCGAGCACGACAATTCCCAGGAGGAGGATTCGTGCAAATCCTCGGTTCATGTGACCACTCCGGCGGAAACGGGGGAATCCGAACGAAAGATCGATAACTGGGTCGAAAACTTGTGATTTGCGAGGCCCTGTCAAGGTGAAGTGGACAGAGTCCGACCCCGGGAGGGACACTGACGGGGCGCTGAAAAAGGTGAGGTATTTGACCCCCACGGGGAGGAAGCATGCGGAAACTCGCGAATCTCGGGCTGTGCTGCGCTCTGCTCCTGCTGGCGGTGGCGGGATGCACCAAGAAAACGGCGCCCTCCCAGGAGCTGATGCACTATCCGCTGGACGGGATGGACGGGGTGATCAGCCGCACCGGGGTCGCCTTCGACCCCGTGGTATCCAGCGACGGCCACGGTTCCCTGCACATCACGACGAACGATTCCACCACGATTCGTCTCTTCGAGACCGGGGATGTGAACGTGGAGAACGCAGCCCTTCGTTACCAAGCCATGCTGCGCACCAAGGATGTGCAGGGACAGGTTTACCTGGAGATGTGGTGCGGGTTTCCCGGCATGGGCGAGTACTTCTCGCGCGGCCTCCACAGCCAGCTCACAGGCAGCCAGGGGTGGAATTCCCAGCAGACTTCGTTCGTCCTGAAGAAGGGTGAGAATCCCGATCAGGTGCGGCTCAATCTGGTGGTCACCGGGCCCGGTGAAGTCTGGATCGACGACATTCACCTCACGGCAGCGCCGCTGGAGTGATCCGGGCGCGTTCGGGCATTCCCTGCCTCCGACTGCGCGAACCGGGCGCCTAGGATTTCAGCATGCCCTCGGGCATCTCGACGCACACCACTTTCCCGGTGGCGCACACGACACCATCCGCGGACAACTCGGCGCTCACCACCACCTTTCGTCCCTTGATCTCTTCGATGGTGCCGCGGATCACCAGCTCCGGACCCATGGGGGTGGGCTTCAGGTAATTCACGTGCAGAGCGGCCGTCACGAAACGGGGGATCTCCTCGCCCTCCTTCCCACCGCGGTGGCGATGCATGGCGGCCGCGGCGGATCCGGTACCGTGGCAGTCGATGAGGGAGGCGATGAGTCCGCCATAGACGTATCCCACGATCGCGGTGTGGTAGGGTTTGGGTTGGAATGTGCAGACGGTCTCGTCACCGTCCCAGTAGCTCTTGATTTGGTGCCCGTGCTCGTTCAGAGCCCCACAGCCGTAGCACTGCTGGACGTCTTCGGGATAGAGATCTTGGAATGCGGCCTTACTCATGCTTCTCCTCTTCTGCTGCTGGAGCCAGAGCCTGTAGGTACTGTTGCAGTTTTTCCTGCTGCTCGATCTTCATCTTGCCTTCGGACACCGTGATGGCACGCATCTCGGCGAGTGCGGCGCCGACCAGATCCCCGCGGGCAGCGAGAACGCTTGCCAGACCATCGAGATGTCCTGGAGCTTCGAATCGTGTGGCGCTGACTGCCAGCTGCGCTGCCCGCACTGCGAGATCGAAGAGGGGGGAGGGAACCTCGCCCTCCGCCTTGGTGAGCTGGAGAGCGAGCCCCGTAAAGAGCTTGGGATCAGCTACTTCGGCGTAGTCGCTCAGAAGCCGGCGCGCCAGTGAGCTTGCTTCGTCCCACTGCTGCCCCGCGACGGCCGCGTCGAATTGGCTTCGCAGATCCTTGGCGGCGCGGCTTTGTTGAAACTCGAGGCGCGCCCGCGCCATGTCGAAATTGCCCGACAGGAGGGCTTGAATCCTCGGCTCCACGCTGTGTGGATTTCCGACCCACAGCAGGCGACCTTGCCCATCCAGGAGGAAGGCCTTTGGCAGACTCATCGTGCCCAGGCGTTGCATCCAGTCGTGGACGAAAATCCCCTGCAGCTTCTTGTCGCTGGAGAGGCTGGGGGAAAGCCACGCCAACCGGTACTTGATCTTGTTCTTGCGGCCATCAACGAAGTTCTTCACCGCAGGGAGCTCGTTACCCCACTTGTCCTCGGAGGTGATGCCGATCACCACGAGCCCGTCCCCTCGATACCGGTCTTGGAGAGACTGGAGCAAGGGCATGCTCGCCAGACACGGCGTACACCATGTCGCCCAGAGATCGATCAGGTAGTAGTGGCCCTCTTGCCAGTTCTCGATGGGGTCGCCCTGGAGCCATTCCTGCACGTTCAGGAAGGGTAGGGTGTCTCCGACCGCCAGGGGCTGGTTTGGGGTCTGGGCCCGAGAATTCCCGCTGCCCCAGAGCAGAGCGATGAGGAGCAGGAAGAGTCGATGGCGGACGGTGGCGCGAAGCTGGCACATCGGGGCGCTCCTTGTCTGGTCGATGGCTGGACGGGGGATTGGTGATTGAATGGGTAGATAACAACAAGCTAAGCGGCGGGAACGGCGGCGTCGAGTCGGATCTCCGCACAAAGCAAGACGCGAAAGGCGACGCCTGCTAAACTGCGATGGGCAACCGGGCCGTTTGCGCAAGGAGAGCTGGTAGTGCTGGGCAAGAATTTGGGCGATTACGAGATCATCGCATCCCTGGGAAGCGGGGGGATGGGGGAGGTCTACCGCGCCCGGGACCGTCAGCTCGGGCGCGAAGTCGCCCTCAAATTGCTGCGCGAGGATCTCGGCGCCGATGCCAAACTGCTCAGCCGATTGGGGCAGGAAGCGCGCACCCTCGCCAGTCTCAACCATCCCAACATCGCGACTCTCTTCGCGTTTACTCGAGCCGGCGGGCGCTGCTTTCTGGTAATGGAGTTGGTGGAGGGGAACGATCTCCAGCAGCGTCTGCTCGAGGGGCCCCTGGACACCGCGCAGGCCATTCGCGTGGCCGCTCAGGGACGCAGGTAGTGGCAGGTGTAGCCACCGGGATGCTTCACCAGATAGTCCTGATGATATTCCTCGGCGCGATAGAAGGCCGAGGCGGGAACGATCTCGGTGACCACGGGATTCTTCCATTTGCCCGATGCGTCCACCTCGGCTTTCACCTTCTCGGCGATCTCGCGCTGCTCTTCGCCGTGATAGAAGATCGCCGAACGGTACGAGGTGCCGATGTCGTTGCCCTGCCGGTTCTTGGTGGTGGGATCGTGCATGCGGAAGAAGTATCCCAGCAGCTCCTCGAAACTGATCTTCGAGGGATCGAAGGTGATCTGGATCGCTTCCGCGTGACCGGTGTTGCCGCTGTGCACTTCCTCGTAGCTGGGATTCTTGGTGGTTCCACCGGTGTACCCCACGACCGTGTCCAGCACTCCCGGGATCTTGCGGAGGATGTCCTCCATGCCCCAGAAACAACCGCCGGCCAGAGTGGCGATCTCGGTTTTTGGCTTGTCCATGTTGTTGTCTTTCTTCTCGGCGGATTGAAAGAGGACCAGGTAGTTGCCGTAGCCTTCGCTCTTCAACTGAGAGACGGGAATGAAACGCAGCGCGGCCGAGTTGATGCAGTAACGCAGACCATCGGGACGGGGTCCGTCGGGAAAGACGTGGCCGAGATGGGAGTCGGCGCTCTTGGAACGAATTTCGATCCGCGCGTCATTCCCAGACTCTTGTCGACATCCTCGGTCACCGCATCGGGATCCACGGGGCGGGTGAAGCTGGGCCAGCCGCAGCCGGAATCGTACTTGTCCATGGACGTGAAGAGGGGCTCTCCGGAGACGACATCCACGTAGAGTCCGGGCTCGTGATTGTCCCAGTACTCGTTCTGGAAGGCCCTTTCGGTGGCCGCCTTCTGGGTCACCTGGTACTGCAGGGGCTTCAGCTCCTTGCGCAGCGTGGCATCGTCGGGCTTCTGGTAGTGCTTCCAGGAACTGTCGGGATTTTCTTTTACCATGGGTCGCTTCGCCGTTTTCTCGGGTTTCTTCGCGTAGGCCGGCGCGCTCGCCAGCATCGCTGCCACGGCGACGCCGGCCATCAAGGTCCAAAGGGCCTGGAATTTCTTGACTCGGGTTCTCACGGCATCCTCCTGGGGAAAGCGACTGGGTGCACGACTCTTCTATCTCCGTCTGGCGAACTTACGAAGCAAAGCCCAAGTCGTGACCGTCCATCCCGTCTGCGAGCCCTTCAGCTCAGGCGTTTCTGGAAACGTTGCGCCGCCGAACCAAAGACAAACAAACCCATGCCGGTGAGAATGGCCAGGTCCCGCCATAGATCGAGGAATCCGGACCCTTTGAGGAATATCCCCCGCACGATCTCCATGATGTAGCGCACCGGGTCGGCAGCCGAGATCCACTGCGCCCAGCGCGGCATGTTCTCCACGGGGTAGAAGAAGCCGCTCATGAGGATCCCGAAGACCAAAAAGAACCAGACCGTGAGCATGGCCTGCTGCTGGGTCTGCGAGAGGGTCGAGGCCAAGAGCCCCACGCCGAGGGTCACCAGCAGGTAGGCCATGCCGGACAGGGCGAGCAGTGGGATCGAACCCTCCAGGGGCAAATGGAACCAAAGCACGGCCACCACGCCCGCGAAGCAGAATTCGAAGAAGGCAACCACCACGAAGGGGATGGTCTTGCCCGCCACCAACTCGAAGGGACGCAGGGGACTCACCAGGAGTTGTTCGAGGGTCCCGATTTCTTTCTCCCGCACCACCGCCATCCCCGTCAGTAGGGAGGAGATGACCGTGATCAAGAGGACGAGGATTCCCGGCACCATGAAGAAGCGGCTCTCGAGCTGCGGATTGTAGAAGAAGCGTGTGATTCCGGCGACCCGGGCCACACCTCCTGAGGCGCTTTCAGGCTCGAAGCCCCTCTCGCGCAGCATCCGCTGCGTCTCGCGCGCCACGATGATCTGCGCGTAGCCGCTGGCGCGCCCCGCCACGCTGCTGTTTTGTCCGTCCACTCGAATTTGGACGCCGGGAGTTTTGCCCTCGGCCAGATCTCTCGCGAATCCCTTGGGAATCCAGAGCGTCACCCGCGCGCGTTCGCTGGTGAGATAATTCTGAAGCTCGGTGGGATCGTGCGCGATGGGACCGGGCACGAAAACGTCGCAATGGAAAAAGGAATTCACCAGGCGGCGCGACACAGCGCTCTGATCCTGGTCGAGCGCGGAGACCGGCACGTTGTGCAGATCGGTATTGGCAGCGTAGGAAAACACGAGCAGTTGAACCAACGGAACTGCGAAGATGATGCGCAGCATACCGGGATCACGGAAGATCTGCCGGAATTCCTTACGGATGAGAGTTCGAAGCGCGCGCATTGCATTACTCCAAGGTGGCACGGAAGCGACGTGTGGCCGCGCCGGTGAAAACCAGCAAGAGGACGAGCATGATCGCCAAATCGCGCCCGAACCAGAATTCACCCTTCAGGAGAATTCCGTGCACGATGCGGATGTAATGCGTTGCGGGAATGATCTCTCCAATCATCCGCAAGGGGAGCGGCATGCCACGCAGTTCGAAGATGAAGCCCGAGAGGATGAGACTGGGTAGATAGGTCGCGACCAGTGCGAACATCATCGCATTGCGCTGCGAGCCGGCGAGGGCTGAGATCAACA
Source organism: Candidatus Krumholzibacteriota bacterium (assembly GCA_963806035.1). Classification (GTDB taxonomy): domain Bacteria; phylum Krumholzibacteriota; class Krumholzibacteriia; order JAJRXK01; family JAJRXK01; genus JAOZPE01. The sequence continues at coordinate 46,690 of CAWDWO010000037.1, forward strand.
GGCCCAGAGAGAGCGCGATCATGATGTAAACGAGACTGTAGGCAGCCAGTACCCACCAAGAGCCGTGCATGGGGACTCCAAAGACCAGCCGACCCACCGCCAGTACCAGGGAGGCGTCGATCGCGCCCAATCCCACATAGGGGAGGAGCTTGCCCACAATGACTTGCAGGGGTGTCACCGGAGTGGTCAACACCTGCTCCAGGGTGCCCGTCTCCTTTTCACGGGCGAGGGCGATGCTGGTGAGCAGGGCGCAGATCATCATGAGGACGACCGCCACCAGGCCCGGAACCACGAAGTAGGCGCTCTTTAGCTCGGGGTTGAAATCGATCCGCAGACGTGGATCGACGGGGATCGCCGAGGCAGCGAGCGTGGCGGCAGCGCCTGAGTTCGCCAGTTCCCTGTTGAATTGCAGCAGAACCGTGTTCAGATAGTTGTCTACGGTGGCCGCGGTGGTGCCGTCCGCGCCGTCGATCAAAATTTGCACGGGAGAATTCTCGTCTTTTTCGAGACCTCGAGCGAAGTGGCGCGGGATGACCACGGCCGCGCGGAAGCGGCTTGTACGAAATCCCGCCCCGATTTCATCGCGCGTTCTCAGCCGCCCCGCGTCCACGATGAATCCGCTGGATGTCATGTTGCGGATGAGCGCGCGGCTCGCGGGACTGTGATCTTGGTCCAGAAAGGCCACGGGGAGGTGCTTGAGTTCCATGTCGATGGCAAAGCCGAAAATGAGCACCATCGCCAGAGGCATGAGAATGGCAACGCCCAGACTTCTGCGGTCGCGCAGAATGTGATAGACCTCCTTGCGGGCCATTGCAAAAACGCGCTTCATGATCCCACCAGCTCCAGAAAGACATCCTGCATGCTCGAAGTACCCGTGCGTTCCTTCAGTTTTTGCGGACTATCCAACGCTTCGATTTTGCCGTGAACCATGATCGAGACGCGGCCACAGTACTCGGCTTCGTCCATGTAGTGGGTGGTGACGAAGACGGTGGTGCCGGAGTCGGCCAACTCGTAGATGAGGTCCCAGAATTGGCGGCGCGCTACCGGATCGACCCCGCCGGTGGGCTCATCGAGAAAGACGATCTTCGGTTCGTGCAACACTGCGCAGCCCAGGGCCAGACGCTGCTTGTACCCCAAGGGCAACGACGCCGTTGCATTCTCTCCTGCATCTCGCTCAGCCCCAGGCGCGTGACCAGTTCGCGGGAGCGCTCGCGGATTTTGCCGGCATCCATCCCGTAGATCCCGCCGTAGAATTCCAGAGTTCTCGTGCACGCGCAGATCGTCGTAGAGGCTGAAGCGCTGGCTCATGTAACCGATCTTGCGCTTGATTCGCTCGCCGTGGCGGTTGACCGAGAGCCCTCCGACCCAGGCTTCGCCATCGCTGGGTGCCAGAAGTCCACAGAACATACGGATGGCGGTGGTCTTGCCCGCGCCGTTCGCGCCCAAGAAATCCGAAGATCTCGCCGGGTTCCACCGCCAAGGAGATGTGATCGACGGCGGTGAAGTCGCCGAAACGCCGCGTGAGGCCCTCCGCGTAGACTGCATACTCGTCGTGTGTCATGTCGTCGCCTCCTGCTGATGGAGAGTGAGTTCGACGAAGACGTCCTCGGTGGAAGGGTGCGTGGGTGAAAGTGTCACTTCGAGCTGCGCCAGGCGCGCACGAATGGCCTGAAGCTGTTGGTCCTCGTCATAGACCACGTGCAAGCGGTCGCCAAAACGATGCACGGAGAGCTTGTCGAATCCCAAGAGCGTCGAGCGCGCTTCCTTGAGATCTTTGCCGGTGAGCTCGATCAGTTTGCGCGGAAAGACGCCGGGAATTTTCTCGGGAGCGCCCTGCACCAGCACGCGGCCTTTGTGCATCAGCACGACGCGATCGCAGAGATCGGCTTCGTCCATGTAGGGAGTGCTGACCAGGAGCGCGAGGCCCTCGCCGGCCAGCTCGCGCAGAATCCGCCAGAATTCGCGCCGGCTGACCGGGTCGACCCCGGTAGTGGGCTCGTCCAGCACCAGAACTTCAGGCGTGTGGATCAGCGTGCAGCTCAGGGCGAGCTTCTGTTTCATTCCCCCAGAGAGTTGGCCGGCGCGCCGCGAACGGAATTCACCGAGTTGGCTGAACTCCATCAGGCGCGCCTCCCGATCCTGCCGGGCCTGGCCGGTCACTCCGAACATGTCCGCGAAGAAGCGCAGGTTTTCGGCCACGCTCAAGTCCGGGTACAGGCTGAAGCGTTGCGGCATGTAACCCAGGTGGTGCTTGAGTTCGCGGGCCTCGCGTTGGCTGTCGAAGCTCAGAACCCGCGTGCTTCCCTCATCGGGCCGAAGTAAGCCACATACGATACGCATCGAAGTGGTCTTGCCGGCTCCGTCGGGACCGATGAGCCCGACGATCTCACCGCGACCCACCTGCAAGCTGAGATTGTCGACCGCCAGTGTCTCCCCGTAGCTCTTGCGGAGTTTTTCGATCTGAATCGCGGGGCCGGTCTGGTCACTCTTCGTTTGCAGCGCGTTCATGACGGGCCTCAATTTCCTGCTGCCGCGCTGAGACGAACTGCCGCGGGCATGCCGATGTGCAGGCGTCCGTCCGGGTTGTCCACGGTGAGCTTCACCGCGTACACGAGCTGTGCGCGCGCCTGTGCCGTCTGCGCATTCTTGGGGGTGAATTCGGCCTGCGAAGCGATCCAGCTCACTCTGCCCTGCAACTCCTTGCCTGCGAGAGCGTCCACCAGCACGGGCAGGGTTTGTCCCAACTTCACGCGGTCCAATTCCGGCTCTTCCAGGTAGACGCGGAGTTCCAGCTGACTCAGGTCGGCCATGCGCAAAGCCAGGGCGCCGGTCCGCCCCAGCTCACCGGGCTCCGCAGCGCGCACGAGAATGGTACCGTCGGTGGGTGCGAGGATGATCCCGTCGGCGATTTGGCGATCCACTACCTCGAGCGAGGCCTCCAGCTCCTTGCGCTGGGCGGCGAGCTGGCTCAAGCGATCCCGGGTCGCTTGGACCTGGCTTGCCGCGACATCACGCTGTGCGCTGAGATCGTCCACCTGCTGTTGGGTGACCGAGCCCTGTTCGTGCAGAGTTTTGCTGCGCTTCAGCGTGGTCGAGGCCAACTCGAGCCTGCGTTCGCTCTGCCGCAGGGCCTGCTGGGCTTCGCTGGTCTGGGCCTGCAGTACCTCGCTCTGGGCCGCGGTCTGCGCGCGCTTCTTCTGCAGTAAATCGGTGTCGAGCACGAGCAGAGTGTCGCCCCTGGCCACCGTGTCGCCCTCGTCCGCTCTCACTTCGAGGACCTTGGCCGTGAGGAGGGGCGAGAGGTCCACCTCGGTGGCTTCGAGAGTTCCGCTCGGATTGGCGAGTTCGTCGCCCTTGCCGCAGGCGCTCAGCACGGTGCAGAGAAAGAGACCGGCGAGGATTCCCGACGCGACACGCAGCTTTGACGAGGCGAAGGATGAAATGGAGGGGAGGGTCTGCATGGTGGTTTTTCCTTCCGGAGACGAGGTCTCGAATTTGGCTGCGATCATCATCGGGCCACCGCGTAGAGAAGGTTCACTTCCGCGAGCCGGAGCCGCGAACGCTGGGCGGCGACCGCGATCTCCGCGTCGGAAAGATCGTCCTGGGCGTCCAGGAATTCGGTTTCCGTGCCCAGGCCCTGTTGGTAGCGCCCCCGCACCAACTCGAGCCGCTGGCTTTCCAGCGTGGCGCGTTGCCGTGCCTTGTCGACTTGCTGGTACTGGGCTCTCACCTGGGCTCGAGAAATTTCCAGAGCGCTCGTGAGTTCGCGCTGAAGTTCTTCGTGGCGGTGGGAGAGGGCCCGTGCAGTAGCCGCGTACTGCTCGGCGCGCGCCGAACGGCCGCCCTTGTCGAACAGAGTCCACTGCAGTCGAAGGCCCACCGTGGCCCAATCCATCCACTTGTTATCGATGACGCGAACTCCAGGTCGCGCGTAATGGAGTTGCGCCGTGGCATTGAGCGAGGGCAGAAGGCTCCCCTTGGCGGCACGGCTCGCTTCTTGATTGGCCGATTGCCGCGAACTCAGTGCGTGCAGCTCCGGCCTTAGGTCCACCGAGCTCGCACCGCTGGGGATTTCATTGCTGGAAAGAAGGGTCCGGTCCAGCTGACCCGCGGGAACCACTTCCCGCGCGGGGAAGCCGAGCGCGCGCCCCAGTTGTAGGCGACGCACGGAGCGTTGCTCTTCTGCGTTCAGCAGGCGTTGCTCGGCAGCCCGCAGTCTCGCTTCCACCTGAAGCCGGGCCTCGGTCGAGGCCGCGCCCGCGCGAACTTGCTGCTCGAGTTCTTCGAGGTGGCGGCGCAGGCGCTGCACGGCCAAGCTCGCGGCATCGACTTCAGCCTGTGCTCCGAGAGCTTGATAGAAACTGGCCCGTACCTGCTGAATCACCCGTAGGCTATCCGCCGCCAAGTCGAAGCCAGTCGCATTCGCCGCATCCCGTTGCGCGTGCTCCTGGGCCGCGAGACGGCCGCCGGTATACAGAGGAAGCTCCAGATCGGCGAGAAGACCGTAACTCTCGTTGTCACCAAAGCGAATGGTGCGCGAGATGGGGGCCGGCAGATCGAACTCGTTGACCTCGCTCTGGTAATTGAAGTCCGCACCCACCGAGAGGGTCGGCCAGCGTTGAGCCCTGGCTTCGTCGACTCCAGCCGTCGCCGCGCGTTGGTTCTCGCCGAAGGCGCGCAGGCTCGAAGAATTGGAGAGTGCGGTTTGGATGCAGTGCTCCAAATCGATGGCGGACGAAATCTCTTCAGCCCGCCCGTCCCGCGCGGAAAGTACCGACAGCACCAGGATCAAGGGCAAGGCCACGGCGAAGACCACAGAGCAGCGGCGAGCTCGAAGGTGGCTTGAAACAGAGCTCATGACTCGGACTCCTTTGAAGTACGAGGAAGAAGTGCGCGTTGCAGCAATTCACTTTGGCCGCTCAGGAGCTTTTCCCAGCGCTCGTCGTCGAGAGTGGGAGCATCGAAGAGCACACGCACGATGGGTTCGAGAAAGAGAGGGCCGTAAGCGCACATGAGCAGTAGGTTCGCGATGGCGCGGGGTTCGCCCTCGACGAGTTGCCCGGCCGCTTGCGCTCGGCTCATCGCATCGAAGAGTAGCTGACGAAAACCCTTCGGTCCGGCATCGCCAAGTTCGCGCACGACCTCCAGCGCGTGCGGCCCACCTTGCCCGATCTCCTGTCGGATGATGGCGAGGCGCACTGGATCATCGCGGAAGGCGCTGTTGATGCGCCGGACCAGGTTGAGAAGGCGATCGATGGGACGGCCTTCTTCATCCGCGAGAACGCTGGCGAGGGTGCCGAAAACTTGCAGCATTTCCCTTCCCAAGACTCGACGGTAGAGCTGCACTTTTGAACCGAAGTAGTAGTGGACCATGGCCAGATTCACTTGCGCGCGGTCCGCGATGGAGCGGGTGGTGGTTGCGTCCATCCCCGTCTCGGCAAAGGCCTCACGGGCCGCGTCGAGGATGCGCGCCCGCGGGCTTCCCGGCTCCGGAGCCTGGAATTCGGGCGGAATGGCGGCCAGGCCGCGCCCGGCAGCTTGGGAAGATGGCTTCTTGGAGGACTTCATGAGCTTCCTTCCGCCTTGGAGAAGAAACATTGGTCATATGATTAAGTCGTACGTATGACCATGGCAAGGGGGGAAATCCGCAAAAGGCCCATTCTCGTGCGCGACCCGGCGGCGGGCCGAGTGCTATAGTACTGCGTTCACACAAGTTCCGAGGAGCTCTGGAATCTTCATGCGCCCATGCTTCAAGCGCCCTTTTCGCCCTGATTCTGCTTTTGGGAGGGCTGCCGAGCCCGGGCCGGGCCGCCCCTGCGCGCGTCAGGCTCCAGGGGCGCGTGCTCAACGACAAGGGGGTGGGCCTGGCCGGGGTGCGGGTCACCGCGAGCGGATTTTATCGCGAGGCCACGACGGCCAGAGACGGCAGCTTCGAGCTGGCGGGATTGCCCGAAGGCGGAGTGACGCTCCTCTTTCACCGTCTCGGCTACGCCTCGCTCACCCGCGAAGTGACGCTGCCGCTGTCGGGTCCTTTGGTAGTGGCTCTGCAGGAAACGCCCTTCACTTTGCCCACCTTCGAGGTCACCGCCGCGCGCACGCCGCGGCCCGTGCTGGACTCTCCGCTGCCGAGCGCATTCTTGGGGCAAGCTTCCCTGGCGGAGGAGTCGAGCCTCTCTTTAGCCCATGCGCTGCAGAAGCTGCCCGGAGTGCGGACCGTCTCCACCGGGGCGCAGATCGGCAAGCCCATGGTGCGCGGACTCACGGGCTCGCGGGTGCTGGTGCTCTCCAATGGCCACCGGGTGGAAGACTATTCATGGAGCGACGAGGACGGCCCGTCCGTCGATCCGGCGCTGGTGAGTCGCGTGGAAGTGGTTCGGGGTCCCGCTTCGCTTCTCTACGGCTCGGATGCCATCAGCGGTGTGGTGAACGCGATTGCGCCGGAACTGCCGCGCGCCGAAGGGGAAGAGCGCTTCACGCGCGGAAGCTTGGGGGCCTACTTCGCCTCCAACAGCCGCGAAGCTGGCGGTCGTCTGCGGCTGGAGGGAGCTCGGGGCGGTTTGGGCTGGAGGGTTGCGGGTACAGGACGCTTCGCGGAGGCCCTGCACACCCCGGACGGCGAACTGGAGAACACCGGATTCGGTGCGGTGACCGGCGACGCCGCGGCCGCGATTCGCGGAGAGGACAAAGAGCTTTCCCTGCAGATTTCGCACTACGGTGGCGAATTCAAGTTGTTGGAAGCAGGCGGTCCGCCCCCCGGCGCGAACGAAGGGGAGGAGGAGGGACCGGAACGCAAGAGTTCCGATTGGCGCGTCCAGTTGGACGGGAAGCGGCAGCTCGGGGCCTTGAATCTGGAGACGAAGGCGCAGTGGGAACGGCACTCGCTCATCGAGCTGTCCGATGAGGCGCTCGCGGACAGCATGGCCACCGCGCCCACGACCGTCAGCGGCGGCAAGGAGCAGGAGGCCTTCAATCTACTGCTGAACACCTTCTCGCTGGATCTTTTGGCGCACCACCGCATCGGCAAGCGGATCAAGGGAACGGCGGGAGTGAGCGGTCTTCTGCAGAGCAATGATACTCGAGGTCCCATCCCACTCGTACCCGACGCCGCGATTTCCTCGCTGGGAGCTTTCGTCTTCGAGGAGGCGCGACTGGGACGCTGGAGCGTGTTGGGTGGAGTGAGGGGGGACGCGCGCAAGATGAAGGCCGACGCCAATGACGGTCTTCAGCTCGCGGCGGACGACGAGCGCGACTGGAGCGCCTTGTCATCGGACCTGGGATTGGTTTTTCGCCCGCTGAGGCATCTGGCCCTCTCGGTGAACGCGGGATTGGCATGGCGCGCTCCCACGCTCTTCGAACTCTATGCCGAAGGTCCACAAATCGCCGAGGCGCGCTACTTGCGTGGTCGCGCCGATCTCAAAGCCGAGCACGCTCTGGATCTCGACGCCGGAGTGCGCTACGAAAACGAGCGGGTCAAAGCCGAACTGACGGTGTATCGCAATCGCATCGACGATTTCGTCGCTCTTTCTCCCACTGCAAGCCTGATCGATGGGCTGCGCCTGTGGGAATACGGACGGACTGACGCCATCCTCTCCGGCATGGAGGCGGGGCTCTCCGGGCCGGTCGGCGGACCCTTCCGGCTTTCGGGGAGTTTCGATTTCGTCCGCGGCGAAGTCCGCGGAAGCGGCGATCCCTTGCCCTTGATACCTCCACCGCGCGGCATTTTGGCCGCGCAAGCGGCGTGGCGCGAACTGGCTTGGGCCGAGCGCTTCCAGCTGGGCGTGGAGTTCCAACTCGTCGCGGAGAAGCAGCGCCTGGCGAGCGAGGAATTCCCGACCGCGGGATACGTGTTGGTCGCCTGTGGAGCCGAACTGAAGCGGGTCATCATGGGCCGCGAATGGGAATTCTCCCTGCGCGTGGACAATCTGCTCGACAAACGCTATCGCGATTTCCTGAGCCGCTACAAGGAGTTCGCGGACAATCCGGGAAGGGACGTGCGGCTGAAGCTCGCGACCTCGTTCTGAGAGAACCGTTTTGCCCTTTGGGAATAACTTTTCCAGCGCAAGGCGCGTTCTCTCTGAGTAAGCCGGCCCCGCACTCTTCCCCATCGGAGACCATCCTTGCCCATGCGACGTCCTCTCAGAGCTCGTCTTCTCCTTTCGCTGCTTTTGCTTTCCATTGCGTCACTCTTCTTCGCGCGCGCTGAATCCTCGCGGGCGCCGGCGGCGGGCAGCCGCGAGGAGCTTCGGATCGTGTCTCACGGTGACACGCTCGCCGCCTCTCTACTCCTGCCGCAGGGAGAGGGCCCCTTTCCGGGCGTGGTCATCGTCCACGGATCGGGCGGCAGTCCGCGGGCGAACCCGTGGACCCAAGCCTATGTGGAGGCCCTGGTAGGGCGTGGAGTTGCCGTACTCTATCCGGACAAGCGCGGCTCGGGAGATTCCCAGGGCGACTGGCAACAGGCCAGCTTCGAACTCTTGGCCGACGACGCTCTCGCGGCACTGGACCGCCTGCTCGAGGAGCCCGAGCTCGATGCCGAGCGGGTGGGCTTGATCGGATTCAGTCAGGGAGGCGACATCGTTCCCTTGGCCGCCACGCTCTCATCGAAGGTGAAGTTCGTGGTGGACGTTTCGGGCTCGGTGGTTCCTCTGCGCGAGCAGATCGGCGATGAGATCAGGCAGGGCGCGCTGGCCGAAGGACGCAGCGAGGAAGAGTTGAAGACCCTGCAAGAACTCAACCAGCTCGGCCTTCGCTACGCGCTGTTGGGTGAGGGCTGGCAGGAGTACTCCCACGCATTAGAGGCCGCCAAGCATACGAGCCTGAAGGAGAGCGAAGTGCTCGGCGGGTTCCCCGCGACCCGGGATCACCCCATCTGGAGCTTTCTGCGCGCTGTGGGAGATTTCGATCCCTTGCCCTACTGGCAGAGAGTGGCAGTCCCGGCGCTCTTTCTCTACGGGGGAAAGGATCGGAACGTCGACACCCGCAAGAGCGCGGCCATCGTGGAGAACACCCTCTTCGCCCCCGAGAAGAGTTTCTCGCTCCTCTTCTTCGGAAAGAACGGCCACGGACTCTTCCGGGACGATGCGATGGACTTTCTCGCGCGCTGGATAGCCGACAAGGGCGTCGACTGAGTTTCGACGCGCGGGAACTCGGCACTCTGTGCTATGTTCCAGTGAGCGGAAGGACTCCGCTCTCGCCCCTCACTCCGACACGCGCCGGCCATGGACGACAAGACCCTCGATCTCAATCAAGGCGACGACGAGCCCATCAGACCGCACAAGGTGGATGCGGGCTCCGAACTCTTGCGAAAGATCGGCCATTACCGCCTCATTCGCCTGGTCGGCGAGGGTGGAATGGGGCAGGTCTACGAGGCGGAACAGGTCGAGCCGCTCAAGCGCAAAGTCGCTCTCAAGATCGTCAAACGCGGTATGGACACGAACGAGTTCGTGGCCCGTTTCGATTCCGAACGGCAGGCCCTGGCGCTCATGGACCATCCGGCGATCGCCACCGTCTACGACGCGGGAACCACAGAGGGCGGCCGCCCTTACTTCGTCATGGAGTATGTCGAAGGCGAGCCGCTCATCGACTACTGCGACCGCAAACGTCTCACGATTCGACAACGGCTCGAACTCTTCGTTCACGTCTGCGAAGGAGTTCAGCACGCTCATCAGAAGGTCATCATCCACCGTGACCTCAAGCCATCCAACGTGCTGGTCACGGAGATCGACGGGAATCCCATTCCCAAGATCATCGACTTCGGGGTGGCCAAAGTCACCGATAGCTCGGTTTTCGACAACACCATGTCGACCTTCGCGGGGCAACTGATCGGGACGCCCCAGTACATGAGCCCCGAACAGGCCGACGCGTCCGGGCAGGGCATCGACATCCGTGTCGACGTCTATGCGCTCGGAGTGATTCTCTACGAGCTCCTGGTGGGTCAGCTTCCGATTTCCCGCCGAACGCTGGGAGAACATCGGCCTCAGCGAGATGTTGCGCATCATCCGCGAGGAAGAGCCGCCGCCGCCAAGCTCCCGGGCGAAGGAGCTACTCGCCTCCGGCGAACTCGTTGCTGCCATTGCCGCCGCGCGTCGACTCGATCCCGGCGCCCTCGCCAAGACCCTGCGTGGTGACCTGGACTGGATCACCATGCGGGCCCTGGAGAAGGACCGCACCCGTCGTTACGAAACGGTCATGGGACTGTCCGTCGACGTCCAGCGCCATCTGACGGACATTCCGATCAGTGCGCGTCCACCGAGCAAGGTGTACACGACGGTGAAGTTCGTTCGCCGGCACCGCACCGGAGTGATGGCCGGCGGCTTCGTCGTGCTCGCCGTCCTTCTGGGCATCGTCGGGACCACGACGGGAATGATTCGCGCGGTAAGGGCTGAACGCGCTGCCAACCAGGAGGCCCAGACCGCGACCAAGGTGACCGACTTTCTGGTCAACCTCTTCGAGGTTTCCGACCCCGACCACACTCGCGGCAACACCATCACCGCGCGCGAAATCCTCGATCAGGGTTCCGAGCGCATCGCCAAGGAACTGGCGGGTCAGCCCGAGACGGGCGCTCGCCTGATGAACACCATCGGCAAGGTGTACATGAACCTTGGCCTCTACGATGAGGCGGAACCAAAGCTGAGCGAGGCAGTGGATCTGCGCCGCAAGGCCACCGGCGCCGACGATCCCTGGGTCGCCGGCTTTCAATCGGATCTCGCAGACCTATACATCGATCAGGGACGTTATCCCGAAGCACAGCAGATACTGGAGCAGGCGCTCGCTAAGATGGAAAAGAGTGGCAAGGTGAGCGAACTCAAGATCGCCGATAGCATGAACGAATTGGCGGGAGCGCTCAGACGCCAGGGCGAGTACGATGCCGCGCAACCTCTCTACGAGCGGGCCCGGGAGATTCGCATCAAGGAGCTGGGGAAGGACGACCCGGCGGTCGCGAGCAGCGACAATAGTCTGGCCATCCTGAACTGGAACAGGGGCCGGTTCGACGAGGCGGAACGGCTGTACAAACAGGCGCTCTCGATCTGGGAAAATGCCTACGGGGAAAATCACTCGGATGTCGCCAAAGGGTTGAACAATTTGGCACTCCTCTATCATCACTTGGAGCGCTACGACGAGGCGATTCCACTCTACTTGCGGGCGATCAAAATCTACGAGAAGATCCTCGGGCCCGAACATCCGCGACTCGCTTTGGCCCTGAACAACCTCGCCTTGGCGTACTCCGAGCAGAAGAACTACCCGTTGGCCAGAAAGTATTACGAGCGCGCCCTCGCCATCCGCGAGAAAGTGTTGGGTGCCGGCCACCCGGACGTGGCCCAGACTCTCAACAACTTGGCCAACCTCGACCGGGATCAGGGGCAATACGCGACTGCGGAGTCTCTCTACACCCGCGCACTGGCGATCCGTACTTCCGCACTGGGAGCCGACCATCCCGATGTCGCCTGGAGCTTGCGCGATCTCGGCGTTCTCGCGGCCGACCGCGGGCGCTTCGCGGTCGCGGACAGCATCTTCACCAAAGCCACCGAGATTCTCTCGGCCGCCCTGGGACCGACTCATCCCGATCTGGCGGAAGTTCTCGACGAACACGCGGCGACCCTGACCAAGCTGGGCAAGAGGGCGGCCGCGGACAGCCTCCGTTCGCGGGCGGCCGCGATCAGGGCGGACAAGCAGTGAATATTGCGCGGAAGCGCGGAACCTGCTAACCTCATTGAGTCCTAGATCTTACGCACGCCCGCGACTGCCAGCCCCAGACATACCGTAGAATGTTGCACGGTACGTTCCGTGGCCAGCGGCCCGGCGATCCAACGCACGACACGATCATCTGGGGGCACCATGAAGTCCGCGCGCATCACCTTCGTACTTCTGACATTCTTTCTGTTGAGTCTCGTCGCATGTTCGGGACAACAGACACCGACCGAAGTTCCGACTGCGGTTCAGGTGAATTCCTTGAATCATGCGGTCACGACGACGAGTACAGATTTTCCCGCGATTCTCATCAACAACGTGTGGGTCCAATTCGACGGACGAACCGTCGATGCCAGTGGGACCACATTTAGTTACACGCTCACTGCTACTGGGATTGGATCCGACCCGACCCATTTCACGGTACAGATTCCCGAGTGTACGGACGATCCGGTGGCGTACACGCCCACCAATTCGGTGAGCATCAACTATGACCCCACCACGCAACTCTACGGGATCGACTGGCATCTGAACTTCGATTCGAGCAATCTGATCCCGCTTCACTACACGGTCACCTTCCCGGGTGATGTTCCCCTGGGCGAGGTGAGTGGGGCCATACGCAGCGGCGACGAGCGCACCGTCAGTACCATTCCCGGTCCCTGTGCCGGCTACGACATCTCCGGAAAAGTATTCACCGACGCCAACCAGAACGCGCTGTTGGATCTCGACGAGTCGGGGATCAGCAACGTGGTCGTGGAACTGGTCGATTCGGAGGGTCGCGTTCAGACCACCACGACCGACTTCAGCGGGGCCTACGTCTTCCGCAAAGCGGCCGGCAGCTACACGGTGCGGATTCCCACCGATGCGAGCGCCTATCCGGGATCGTTCAACGGTCAACTCGCCGAGTCTTTCGACCCAACCACCGCGCTCAGCTTCGACGCGACAGTACCGCCCGAGTCGACGGGCAACGACTTCGGCTTCCATCCGCAAACGCAGGAACTCATTTACAACTTGGAGTCCGGAGCCTTGCTGAGCGATGGCGAGTCAGTGAAGTACTGGAAGAAGGTTCTGCAGGGCGCGCTGAACAACAGCCATCCGCCGGGGGGCTACGATCCCGAGACGGTGGTGGGCTTCGTCGAGGACGTACGTGGGCTCTTCCTGCAGGATCCTTACGATTTCGCGGACGGTTTCGATGGCGTGCAAGAGGCCTTCAACATTCTGAAGAATCACTACAAGGACGAGGTCTTCATCCTGTATCAGGAGCTTCTGGCCACCGAGCTCAACGAAGTCGCGGGTCGCGGCCTGATAAGCCAACCCGGGCTGCAACTGGCGCTGATCTCCTGGGGTGAGTCGCTCATCGACCAGGCCTGGCAGGGCGCTCAGACCGCGCAGGGTGGTGCGATCGTTCCCTACGGAGTCGCAGCGGGAAATCTCAGCGACGCCATCACGCTCTTCCAGCTGATGAATACCGGCGGAGGCGGCAGCGTAGACGAGTAGGGGTAGAGTTTGACGCGAGTTTCTCGCCTTCCTTTCATGAGCCCGCTCACGATCCTGTTTTGGATCGCGGGCGGGCTCTTTCTGTTTTCGATCACCGGAGGGTGCAGGAGAGCCTCGCGATCTGGCGCGCAAGCCGAAGTCCTGAGCGTCTGGGCGCACGCCGGCCGCGCGGACGAGCGCAGAATTCTCCAGCGCCAAGTCAGCCGATTCAACGAGGAGCATCCAGAGTTCCAAGCCCAGCTCACCTTCTTGCCCGAGGGCTCTTACAACGGCCAGGTGCAGGCCGCGGCGGTTGCGGGCGAGTTGCCCGCCGTGCTCGAACTCGACGGTCCCTACGTCGCGAACTACGCCTGGCAGGGAAAGCTCCGCGCCCTCGATCCGATCTTGGGCGAGAAGCTGCGCGATGACTTGCTTCCCTCCCTCATCGAGCAGGGCACTTACCGGGACAGCCTCTATGCGATCGGGACTTTCGATTCGGGTCTGGGTCTCTATGCACACCGGAAGGCTCTCGAGGCGGTGGGGGCGAGGATTCCTCGTAGCGCCGCCGAGGCCTGGTCCGTGCGGGAATTCGCAGGAGATTCTGGCCTCGCTGGCCTCCCACGACGCGGACGGTATGGTGCTCGACCTCGGTCTGAACAACATCGGCGAATGGTACAGCTACGGTTTTTCTCCGGTTCTGAAATCCGCCGGCGGGGATCTGGTCGCGCGGGGTGATTCGATGCGGGCCGAGGGTATCCTGGATGGTCCCGAGTCGATCGCGGCCCTGCAGCACATTCAAGATTGGATCGTGCAGGGCTACGTCGATCCCAATCTCGACGATGCGGCGTTCACCGCAGGGAGAGTCGCGCTCTCCTGGAGCGGACACTGGAAGTTCAGCAGTTACTGCCCCAAGGGTGATTGTGGAGACGTGGTCCTCGTGCCACTGCCCGATTTCGGCCATGGTTCGCGCACCGGCCAGGGCTCTTGGTGCTGGACCATCACGCGCGAGTGCAAGAACCCCGAGCGAGCCATGGCATTCCTCCGCTTTCTCTTGCGCACTCCGGAAATCTTGGCCATGACGAACTCCAATCATGCCGTGCCGGGCACCAAGAGCGCGGTGGCCGCTTCCGCCGACTACGGCATGAACGGTCCCCTGCATCTCTTCGCCTCGCAGTTGAGTGGAGGATACGCCGTGCCGCGCCCGCGCACTCCGGCCTATCCCATCATCAGCTCGGCCTTTCAAAAGGCGCTTTTGGACATTCGGGCCGGCGGATCGGTAAAAAAAGCGCTGCACCGTGCAGCCCGCGTGATCGATCGCGACCTCGCGGACAACCACGGATACCGGGATCCGCAAGCTGCGCGCCGTGCCGGGGGAGAGGGTGAACGATGAAACGCCAGCCTTCATTCCCGTCGGGAAACCGTGTCGAAGCGCGTGTCGCCTGGCTGCTGGTGACGCCGGCTCTTCTGGGGCTGTTTCTTTTCGTCGCGCTCCCTTTCGTGCTGGCCGTGTTCATCTCGCTGACCAATCTGCGCCTCGGCGCTCCCTTGCCGCTGGAGTTCGTGGGGCTCCGCCAGTACCAGCGCATCCTGAGCGACCCTGCGTTCTTGCGGGCGCTCTGGAACAACTCGCTCTTTGCTCTGGTGGTGGTTCCGGTTCAGACCGCTCTTGCGCTGGCTCTCGCTCTCTTGGTGAATCGAAAGCTGCGCGGCATGGTCGTGTTTCGCACTCTGTTCTTCATGCCCGTGGTGTTTCCACTTTCTCTCGTGTCGGTGGTTTGGATTCTGATCTTCGCTCCCGGAGCGCACGGCACGATGAACGCGGTTCTTCAGTGGCTCAGCTTCGGAGCTTGGCACGCCCGTGATTTTCTGCGCGATCCTCATTTCGCCCTGCCCGCGATCATGCTCACCTCCATTTGGCAGGGCACCGGCTTCCAGATGGTCATTCTCTTGGCCGGCTTGCAGTCCATCCCCCAGCAACTCTACGATGCGGCGCAAATCGACGGGGCAAATTCCTGGCGGCGCTTCTGGAACATCACTCTGCCGCAGCTGCGCAATCCCCTGACCTTCGTGGTGATCGTTACCTCCATTCTCTCCTTCCGCGTCTTCGATCAGGTGCGCGTGATGACCCAGGGCGGGCCCGCCAACGCTTCGACGACCGTCATCTTCGAGGCGGTGCGCAGCGCCTTCGATCGCGCCGAGGTGGCCCAGGGTTCCGCAATGACCGTGGTGTTCTTCATCCTGGTTTTGACTCTCACGCTTCTCTTGCGCAGGGTTTTCAAACAGGAAGGAGAAGTCTCGTGATGGTTGGCCAGGGCGGAAGACATCAGCGGTCGGCTCGCGGAGTCCTGCGCCGTCTCACGCTGTGGCTCGCACTGTCGATTGCGGCCCTCGTGTGGATTGCACCGCTTCTCTTCATGCTGGTGGGGAGCCTGAAGCCCGACGCGCGAGTTCTGCCCGAGGCGGGCAGCCGCTGGGCTTTCATCCCTCGTGCAGCCTCGCTGGACAACTACCGGGACGTCTTCGCGCGCGTGCCTTTCCTCGTTTACCTGCGTAATTCGGCCTGGATCAACGGTCTCATCGTCGGTCTGGGTCTCATCGTGAATTCACTGGCGGGATATGCCCTGGCCCGTCTGCGCTGGCGGGGACGGCGAGTGGTCTTGACGCTGGTACTCGCCCTGCTCGTGGTGCCCTTCGAGGCGATCGCCGTGCCGCTCTTCTACCAGTTCTCCAGCATCGGGATGCGAGATTCCTTCACGGTGCAGGTCTTGCCCTTCGTCGCCTTTCCCCTCTCGATCTATCTCTTCTATTCCTTTTTTCTGGGTCTGCCCAGGGAGCTGGAACAGTCCGCCCGGGTGGATGGCGCCGGAGTGTTGCGCACCTTCTGGTTGATCATCGTTCCCAATTCCAAACCAGCATTCGCCAGCGTGGCCATCATCAGTTTTCTCTCGTTCTGGGGCCTGTACCTGTGGCCACTCTTGATGACCACCGGACCCCAGGTGCGTCCTTTGCCGCTGGCCATTGCTACTTTCCAAACGCTTCCCCCCTTGCAGTGGGGCGACATTCTCGCTTTCGGGGTGATGATGGTTCTACCGGTGCTAGTAGTGTTCATCGCGTTTCAGAGTTGGTTCGTGCGCGGAGTGGCCAGCAGCGGGATCAAGGGGTAATCATGGCCGAAGTGAGCCTGAGAAATCTGGAGAAGAAATTTCCCGATGGAACCCTCGCCCTGCAGGCGCTCGATCTGGACATCCATGACGGAGAACTCCTGGTCGTATTGGGCCCTTCGGGCTCGGGAAAGTCCACTCTTCTCAAACTCCTGGCCGGTCTGGAACAGCCCAGTGCGGGAGAGATCAAGTTCGACGATCGCTCGGTGGTGGGAATGGAGCCGCGCGAACGCAACATCGCCATGGTGTTCCAGAACTACGCCCTCTATCCGCACATGACAGTGCGCGAGAACCTGGAATTTCCCCTGAAGATGGCGAACCGGCCGCGTGAGGAACGCAGAAAGCAAGTCGAGGAAACGGCGCACCGGCTGGGAATTCTCCCGCTTTTGGCAAAGAAGCCGCGCCAGCTCAGCGGAGGGCAGGCGCAACGGGTGGCCATGGGGCGGGCCATCGTGCGCGACCCGGCGCTGTTTCTGATGGATGAACCGCTTTCCAACTTGGATGCGAAATTGCGCGTGGAGATCCGCTCGGTGATCACGCAGCTACAAAGGGAACTCGCGACGACGACGGTCTACGTCACGCACGATCAGGTCGAGGCGTTGACCATCGGCCAGCGGGTGGCCCTGTTGCGCGGCGGGCGCTTGCAGCAGCTCGACGCGCCCCAGGTTCTCTACGACGAACCGGCCAACTTATTTGTGGCCGGTTTCTTGGGTAACCCCGCCATGAATCTCTTTCGGGCCGAGTTCCGCGAGGAAGCCCAGCGCATCCATTTGCGTTTGGGATCGAACACAGTGTCCCTCACCGCAAACGGTGGGCCGGGCGCATTCATCGAGCAGGCCGTGTACGCCGGACTCCGTCCCGAGAGTTTTGCCTGGACGCAGGAGCGCCCCGACTGGCCGCGGATCGAGGCGAGGGTGGGCGCGGTGGAAGTGCTTGGACACGAACAGCTCGCATACCTGGATGTCGAAGTGGCCACGCTCGATCCGCAGTCCATCGATCGGGGAGAGTCCCCACGCTGTCTGCCCGAGAGTGGAGGCGGACTGATCGCGCGGCTGTCCAGCCGTTACTCCGTCCAAGCGGGAAGCTCGCTTTCTTTGGCTTTGAACGAGGAGGCTTTCCACTGGTTCGACGCACGCGGCGAGGCCATAAGCGCTGAAAGCCCACAGAGATTGACCCTGAGTCGCTACGGCTAGAGCCAGGCCGAAGTCCCTTGCGCTTCGCATCGCGAGCACCCTACAATGAAGTGCGCCCCTGATCATAGGGGAGGTGCCCATGCGCTCGATGACTTTCGCACTCGCGCTCTGTCTCGGCCTCGTGTCGTTCGCCTCAGCCGTCCATGCTCAGTCAATCTGGCTCAATCCCGAGCGTGAGGCCGGCTTCACCCTGGAGCTCTCCAAGCTCACGCGGGCGGTCAGCGCCGATTCCTACGATTTCGATTCCATTGCGATCTTTCTCGACACCAAGCTTCCTCTCACCGAGAAAAGCTGGCTCGTCGGCGACCTTCCTTTCGCGCACGTGCAAGGACATCCTTACACGCTCGTAGAAGCCGGTTATCCGCCGATCGACGGTTTCCCACCGCCAGAGACTCTGCCGGCCGAGAACACCCTGGGCAATCCCTACCTGGGAATCCGGCGTGAATTCGGGGGAGTGCTCAAAGCGATGGAGCTCGGGCTCAGTCTGCCCGTGGTCAACGAGGACAAGAACGTCGCGATTGGCTATGGAACCGCGATCGACGTGGATCGCTACGGTTCCTTCATTCCGCACTTGATGACAGCGAGACTCATGGGCGAACTCTCGGGAGGGCATGAGAACCAGTTTTGGCGCCTTCGTGTCGGGCCCACCCTGCTCGTTCCCACTGGGGACGACCGGGACCCACTGGACCTGCTAGTGCACGCTGGTGTGCAGACCGGGGTCGTGAACGAGCGACTTCGCGCTTGGGTGGGGTTGAATACCGTTTCCATGCTCACCAACGGCTCCTTCCTCGCCTACCATGACCAGACCTCGGTTCAGTTTGCTGCCGGAGCGGATTTTCGATTCCAAGCTGCGCAACCGGGCGTCCTGATCGCCCTCACGGAATTCGGCAACGAGGTGACGCTCGTCTACGGCCTGAATCTCAGCGTCGGATTGCCCTAGGAGAGATTGCGGTCCACTTCTATTCGCGCTGCGATGATCCGCCGGACATTGGCGGCAGCGCAGGCTAGCGCTTGGCTCCTTCGCCAGCTTGCCCTTACACTGGTTCCTCCATTCGTCACGCTTCAGGTCTGAAGGAGATCGTCCATGCCTCTCGAGCCCGGCTTACGTCTTGGTCCCTATGAAATCGTCGAGCCACTCGGCGCCGGTGGCATGGGCGAAGTCTATCGCGCCCGCGACACTCGGCTCGATCGGACCGTCGCCATCAAAGTTCTTTCGGGGCACCTCTCGGCCAACCCGATGCTCAAGGAGCGTTTCGATCGCGAGGCGCGCGCGATTTCCTCGCTCTCTCACCCTCACATCTGCTCGCTCTACGACGTGGGCCACCAGGATGAGGTGGACTACCTCGTCATGGAGTACCTGGAAGGGGAGAGTCTGGCCGACCGGATCAAGGAAGGCCCGCTGCCGCCGGAACAGGTGATCAACCTGGGAGCGGAGATCGCACAGGCACTGTCCGCCGCGCATCGCGCGGGCGTGGTGCACCGCGATCTGAAGCCGGGCAACATCATGCTCACCCGCGAGGGCGTCAAGCTGCTCGATTTCGGTCTGGCCAAAATGGGAGTGGAGCCTCAGGTCAGCGATTCTTCTCTGACCGTGCCCATCAGCTCGCGGCACACCGGTGATCCCCTCACGGTGGAGGGGACGATTCTGGGCACCTATCAGTACATGGCGCCCGAGCAAGTGGAGGGGAAGGAGGCCGACGCCCGCACCGACATCTTCGCGTTGGGTGCGGTGCTCTACGAGATGGCCACCGGACGCGCGGCCTTCAGTGGTGGCAGCCAGGCTTCCTTGATCGCCTCCATCATGAAAGATCAACCGGCTCCGATTTCTAGCATCCAGGAGATGACACCGCCCGCATTGGACCGAGTCGTTCGGGTCTGCATGGAGAAGGACCCCGAAGAACGCTGGCAAACCGCGCAAGATGTGGCATTGCAGCTGAGCTGGATCGCCGAAGGTGGATCGGCCGCTGGAGTGCCGCGCCCGGTGACGCATCGCCGCAAGAGTCGCGAGCGGATGGCCTGGATTGCGACAGGGATTCTGGCCGTAGCGCTCCTGGCGGTGGCGGCCCATGATTTTTCGCGTCCGAAACCCGAGGCGCCGCGTACCGTTCGCTTTCGCATTCCCGCACCAGCGGGGATCATGAGCGCGGACGTGCCCAAGCTTTCCCCCGACGGACGCATCGTGGCCTTCAACGCGACCGACTCTCTTGGAACCATCAGGGTCTGGATCCAGCCGCTCGATGCTCTGACGGCACATCCCCTGGCTGGTACCGAGGACGCGCGTCGCCCCTTCTGGTCACCTGACTCCAAGGAACTGGCGTTTTTCGCGGGCGATCAACTCAAGCGCGTCGGCGTGGAAGGTGGCACCGTTCGTGTGGTGTGCGACGGAGTGAACGGTGCCGACGGCAGTTGGAGCCAGGAGGGGGTGATTCTTTTCGACGGGTCTGCCGGCGATTCCATTCGCAGCGTGCCCGCTTCGGGTGGGGTTCCGCGCGGCGCTTCGACGCTCGATCGCAAGGTGGGCCAAATGGAGCATGCCTGGCCGCACTTTTTGCCCGATGGCAAACACTACCTCTTCCAGGCGCAGTATGAGAATCGGACCGACAGTCTCTTCGTGGGCGAGCTGGGTTCGACCGAGACGAAACTTCTGGGTCCCGCCGCTTCACTGATGGGGTATTCCGATCCCGGCTACGTGCTGTGGGTGCAGGATGGGGCCCTTCGTGCGCAACGTTTGAACCTCGAGAAACTCGAACTGGAAGGGGAGCCCTTCCCCGTCACCACGCAGCTCAGCGTGGGAACCACTGGTTTGGCGAGCTTCTCGGCCTCGCGCTCGGGAGTCCTGGCCTACCGCAGTGGAGACACCGGTATGCGTCGCGCCGTCTGGGTGGATCGCAAGGGCAAGAAGCTGCGCACCGTAGGCCCTCCGGGATACTACAACCAACCGGACGTGGACCCCTCGGGGCATCGCATCGTACTCGAGCGCACGGATGGCGGGGCGGCAAAGCCGGATCTGTGGATTCTCGACGACAGCCGCGACGTGAGCACTCGCCTCACCTACGACCTTGGATCGGACACCGCTCCCGTCTGGTCCGCCGACGGCAAACAGATCGTTTTCGATTCGGATCGCAGTGGTCAGGATGATCTCTATTTGAAGAATGCCGACGGATCGGGACAGACCATCCCGGTGTGGCAAGACAGCACCGTCAAGTTTGTCACCGACTGGTCACGCGATGGCAAGACACTCCTGGTGCAGCGCCGCATGCCGGGCAGCTCCTGGGACGTCTGGTCCTGGTCACTGCAGGACAACTCGGGAGCGCAACCGGTGGTCGCCACGAAAGACCTGGAGGGGCAAGCACGATTCTCCCCCGACGGGAATTGGATTGCGTACGTCGCGCGCGTGGACGATCAGCTACAGATCTATGTGCGATCCGCTTCCGCACGAGGGGGAAAGTGGCAGGTCTCCCTGGAGGAAGGGAGCGAGCCCGAATGGCGGGGCGATGGGAAGGAGCTGTATTACCTCGCCCTGGATCGCCGATTGATGGCGGTGGACATCGACACCTCGTCGGGCTTTCGTGCGGGCACCCCACATGCGCTCTTCCGCGCCAACGTGGCCGGCAACTACGTTACGCGCAATCGCTATCGCGTCGCGAACGACGGTCAGAGTTTCCTCTTGCTCGCCGCGGATAGCGGTGTGGTACCGCCCATCACCGTGGTTCTCAACTGGGCGGCCGAAATCCAAGACTAATGAGAGAGGCGGCCACGGGGCCGCCTCTCTCGTTGCGCTTGGAGTTTGGGGTGTCGCTTGGGCTCGCTCCTCAGCGCAACAGAACCAGCCGTTGAGTGGCTTCGAAGGTACCGGACCTCAGCTTAAGCAGATAGATTCCCCCGGCGACGCGCAATCCCCGTGCATCGCGGCCGTCCCAGCTCAGAGTATGATTGCCTTCGGGTCGAGTTCCGTTCTCCAGGCGGCGCACCACGCGTCCCTGAAGGTCGTAGACTGTCGCTTCCAAGCTAGCGCTTCGTGCGAGTTCGAAGGCGATGCTGGTGCGGGAATTGAAAGGATTGGGCCGGGCGGGGAAGAGAATCAGGTTCGAAGCGAGGGCCACTGGAGTTTGCACCCCGGTGGCGCCACTTCCCTCGGTCGTATGGACCGGGTGGTCCACCGGCACTTCAGCGTGACGATCATGCCGACCGCTGGGCCAATCGATGAGCAACGAATCCACGATCGTTGCTTCACCAAGACCAAAGTGTACGATGGGACTCTGCTGTGAACCCCGCTGCGCCGTTGCCCACAGTTGGCGATAGTGGCGCACACCGTTGATCTCGATGGTCACGCGCGTGCCCACTGCCATCCGGTTGCTGGGAGAAGTTCCCTCCAGGTGCAGGGTGATCCAGTGGTTCTCTGCGGCATTGATGCCGGAGTCGCCGTAGGCAATCGCGGTCCCTGGGCGGTAGACGTCCAGAATCCCATCCTTGTCCCAGTCACCGCTGATGATGTCGGTATCCAACAGGAGACCACAGAGCAATTCAGGGAAGCAGTCGCTGGGAGTGTGAAGCACCCCGCTCCCATCGTTACGGCAGATGACGGTTCCGGTCTCCGAGCCGCGTTGCACCAAGAGATCCAGCCATCCGTCGTTGTCCACATCCCCCCACGCAAATCCCTGGGCGGTCGAGACCGAGGAGCCGTTTCGTTCGGGCAGGAGGGGATCGCCCACCAAGCGGCTGCTGTCCTTCACATAGCCCCCGTAGCCCACGTTCATCGCGATTTCCACGCCGTGACTCACGCTCGAAATCGCCAGATCCAGCCAGCCATCGTCGTCGAGGTCTCCCCAAGAGGCCGCATTGACACCGGCCATACTGAACGAGAGGACGAGCTCCCTCAGATTTCCCTCTCCATCGTTCTCGAAGAAGTGGGCACCACTGAGGTCGACCACGCACAGGTCGGCATCCCCATCCAGATCGTGATCACCGAAATCGATGCTCTGGATCGAGTTGAAGGAGTTGAGGCACGCTCCACTCAACAGGGAAAATCCTGTCGCACCGGACCTCTTCAGCGCGCGCGTTTCGCTGGCGCTCGTCACGAAGAGTTCGAGATTGCCGTCGCCATCGAGATCGACCCAGGCCATAGGGGAGGACGTCCGATCCAGAATCGCGCCGGGGAGCAATGGGGTTGACCAATTCACGCACTCAGGTCGGTGAAGCTGGGCGCTCCCTCGTTGCGCAGGAAGATGCGATGCATCTGATAGACATCCGCATCCCCATCGTTGTCCCAGTCTCCGAAGATGGCGCCGCTGCTGAGTTCTTGCAGGGCCGGCGGAGTGACGTCCAAGAAGCTCCCGTCCAGTTGACGCGCGTAGAGCGTGGGATCATCCCCGTCATCGGAGACCGCGCCGAAGAAATCCAGCCGCCCGTCTCCATCCAGATCGGGAAGCGAGATTTCGTGCGTCACGTACTGATCGTTGATCGGCAAATCCTGCTGCAGGTAGTAAAGACTTCCCGAAGTGGCGCACTTCGCCAGACCCCAGGGACTGATGAGACCCGTGGCGTCGCGCGAGCGGGCCTGGAAGCAGTAGGTGTGTTCGGGGAGCAGATTGAATTGCCAGCACCCGCGTTCATAGAGACCGACTTCCCAACCCGAACTGATGATCTCGCCCGTCGTCAGGTTGCGCACCTCGATCTCCAGGGTGGTGGGTTCCCCAAAGGGAAGGGTGGGGGTGACGTGGACGCTGGTTGTGCCCATGTGAATCGAAGCGATGGCGGGAGCGGCCAAAGCAGGGGTCTGGGGCACAGCAGAATTCGCCGAGCCCGCGGCCAGAGACCACAGTAGGGCGAAGGAAAGCAGGACGGCCATGCGCTTCATGACGCCTCCTTCAAATGCACATCATGTTGGAACCGGGCGCGTGAACCGCCTTCTGTACTTGGGTTCACGGGGACACGAGAACGCACGAGCGCGTTCGGGACGGAGTCAGACTAGAACAAGACCTGATTCTCTTCAATAACAAACACAGATTTGCGCCCGGGAGCTGTGGGAATGCCGCCATGAAGCCGCAGATCGTGGGAAAATCGGCATTCCTCGCGTCCCACTGGACCTGAAGGGAGGGGGCGGGCTAAAATCGCGCTCCCCGGCGGAAGGACCCCCGAAATTGAGTGAGCCAACGCGACAGAAGTCTGTCCCGGGCACCGGTAGGCTCGTGCTTCAGGACGGCAGCGAGTTTCGCGGTGAGGTCTTCGGTTCCACGCGCGCCAGCGCGGGAGAGGTGGTCTTTCAGACCGGGATGGTGGGCTATCCCGAGTCCTTGACCGACCCATCGTACCGCGGACAGATTCTCGTCACCACCTACCCGCTCATCGGTAACTACGGCGTCCCCGCGCGCGGATCCGACGATCCCCTGCGCCCGGGTTTCGAATCGCAGCGGATCCAGGTGAGCGGTCTGATCGTGGCGCGGCACTCACACGATTTTTCCCACCGGAATGCTGCCAGTTCACTCTCCTCGTGGTTGACCGAAGAAGGCGTGGTGGCTCTGTCCGGGGTGGACACGCGCGCTCTGACGCAGCGACTTCGGGAAGCGGGAACGATGGCGGGCAAGATCCTGGTGGATGAGGAAGGCGATGAATCGAGTGTGGACGAGAATTCTCCCTTCGAGGACATCAACCGGCGCAATCTGGTGGCCGAAGTGAGTGTGAAGGAACCCATCCTCTACGGGAGTGGAAGTCGACGGGTCGTGCTGGTGGACTGCGGCGTGAAGCTCAGCATCATCCGCAGTCTCCTCGATCGTGGTCTGAGCGTACTGCGCGTACCCTGGGACCACGAACTGAAGGATGAGGACGGTGACGCCATCTTCGTGTCCAACGGGCCCGGGGATCCCAAGATGGCCACTGCGACGATCGAGAATCTGCGGCACGAACTGCGGGGTTCTCGGCCAATCTTCGGCGTCTGCCTGGGCAACCAGCTCCTCGCGCTTGCAGCCGGGTGCAATACCTACAAGCTCAAGTTCGGGCACCGCTCACAGAATCAACCCGCCAAGGAAGCCGACAGCCCCCGCTGCTACGTCACCAGCCAGAACCACGGCTTTGCCGTCGATGGAAAGAGCCTGCCCGAGGATTGGGAAGAGTGGCTCGTGAACGCCAACGACGGAAGCAACGAAGGCATACGTCACCGTGAGAGACCATTTTGGGCGGTCCAATTTCATCCCGAAGCAAACCCTGGGCCGCTCGATACTTCCTTTCTCTTCGACCGCTTCGCGCAGGAACTCAGATGAGCGCAAGTCGCAAGAAAGTCCTCATCCTGGGCAGCGGCGCCCTGAAGATCGGTGAGGCCGGCGAGTTCGACTACTCCGGTTCGCAGGCCATCAAGGCCCTGCGCGAGGAGGGGATCAAGACCGTCCTGGTCAATCCCAACATCGCGACCATCCAGACCTCCGAGGGACTCGCCGACGAAGTCTACTTTCTCCCGGTGGATGCGGACTACGTGGAGAGAGTGATCGAGAAGGAGAAACCCGATGCGGTCCTGCTCGCCTTTGGCGGACAGACCGCTCTCAACTGCGGAATCGAACTGGAAGATCGCGGCGTTTTCGAGCGGCATGGAATCGAGGTGCTGGGGACGCCTCTGGAGACGATTCGCGTCACCGAGGATCGCGATCGCTTCGCGCAGACCTTGCGCGCTCTGGGAATGGACACCCCGCGCAGCCGCGCCGTGAGCACGGTCGAGGATGCGCTGGCCGCGGCGGCGGAGATCGGCTACCCGGTCATGGTGCGTGTCGCCTACGCTCTCGGTGGAAAGGGCTCCGGCGTCGTCCGCGATGAGGAAGCGCTGGAAGAAATGACGCGTCAGGCGTTCACTGCGGCGCCGCAGCTTCTAGTCGAGGAGTATCTGGAAGGATGGAAGGAGATCGAGTACGAAGTCGTGCGTGACGGCTTCGACAACTGCATCACGGTTTGCAACATGGAGAATCTGGATGCGCTCGGCATCCACACTGGTGAGAGCATCGTGGTTGCGCCCTCGCAGACGCTCAGCGACCACGACTATCACCGCCTGCGCAGTATCTCCATCGAGCTGATTCGACATCTGGGAGTGGTGGGGGAGTGCAACGTACAGTTCGCCCTGCATCCCACGCGCGACGAGTACCGTATCATCGAGGTGAATGCACGCCTCTCGCGCAGCTCTGCGCTGGCTTCCAAGGCGACCGGGTATCCTCTGGCCTTCGTCGCCGCCAAACTGGCTCTGGGGAAATCGCTGACCGAGGTACCCAACTCCATCACCCGCGTCACTTCGAGTTGTTTCGAGCCCGCGCTGGATTATGTCGTCATCAAGATGCCCAGGTGGGATCTCAAGAAATTCCGACGTGTCTCGCACGAACTGGGCAGCGAGATGAAGAGCGTGGGCGAGGTCATGGCGATCGGCCGTAGCTTCGAGGAGGCGCTACAGAAGGCCTGCCGCATGCTCGGTACGGGCGCGCACGGCCTGGTCAGCAACCGCATCAGCTTCGAGAACCTGGAAGAGTCGCTCCTCCATCCCACGGAAAACCGCATCTTCGCCATCGCCGAGGCCCTCTACGCCGGCATCGATCCGGAGCGTATCCACGAACTCACGCGCATCACTCCCTGGTTCATCAGTCGCATCCGCCAGATCGTAAGCACCGCGCGCGAGATGGGGGAGTATGAGCTCGAGGAGTTGCCAAGAACTCTTTTCCTGCGGGCCAAGCAAGAGGGCTTCTCCGACAATCAGATCGCGCGCCTTCTGCGCCGCGCCGAACCCCTGGGGACCGGTTACGGCGGCAACCTCGAAGTGCGCCACCGTCGTCAGGAGCTGGGAATCCGTCCCGTGGTAAAGCAGATCGATACCCTCGCAGCCGAGTATCCGGCGCGAACGAACTACATGTATCTCACCTACAACGGCACGGAGGATGATCTCCCTGCTTCGGGTGAGGCACCCTATCTGGTGCTCGGTGGAGGCGCCTATCGCATCGGGTCTTCGGTGGAATTCGACTGGTGTTGCGTGAACGCGGCCCAGTCCCTCAAGCGCTTGGGGCATGCCGCGGTGATGATCAACTACAATCCCGAGACGGTGTCCACCGACTACGACACCTGCGACCGACTCTACTTCGAAGAGCTGTCGCTGGAGCGGGTTCTGGACATCTGCGAGAAGGAGAAGCCCCGCGGCGCCATCGTCAGTATGGGCGGGCAGATCCCCAACAAGCTGGCCATGCCCCTGGGCAAAGCGGGGATCCCTGTGCTCGGCACCTCCCCGGCGGACATCGATCGGGCCGAAAACCGCCAGCTCTTCTCCTCCTTGCTGGACGAAATGGGCGTCGATCAGCCGCGCTGGCAGGAGGCGACTTCCCTGGAAGAGGCGCTGCACTTCGCGCGGGAATCGGGCTACCCCGTGCTCGTGCGTCCTTCTTACGTATTGAGCGGCGCGGCGATGAGCGTGGCCCACGGCGACGCCGAGCTCGAGGTGTACCTGCAGGCGGCGGCGGAGGTCTCACGCGAATTTCCCGTGGTCATCTCCAAGTTCATCATGAACGCCAAGGAGATCGAACTGGATGGGGTGGCGAAGGACGGCGAGGTGGTCTGCTACGCCATCAGTGAGCACGTGGAAAATGCGGGCGTGCACTCCGGGGACGCAACGATGGTCTTCCCCTCGCAGCACCTCTATCACGAGACGGTACGGCGCATCAAGAAGGTCTCGCGGAGCATCGCTCAGGCGCTGAAGATCACGGGTCCCTTCAACATTCAGTTCTTGGCGCGAGAGAACAAGTTGAAGGTGATCGAGTGCAATCTGCGCGCATCGCGCAGCTTCCCTTTCGTATCGAAGATCCTGCGCGAGAACTTCATCGACTATGCCGTGCGTTGCATGCTCGAAGAGCGTGTGGAGTCGCCCGCGAAATCCGCTTTCGAACTCGATTACGTCGGGGTGAAGGCGCCGCAGTTCAGCTTCTCGCGTCTGAAGGGAGCTGATCCGCTCTTGGGGGTGGAGATGTCCTCCACGGGAGAGGTCGCGTGTCTGGGGGACGGCCTGCACGAGGCCTATCTGCGGGCCATGCTGGCGGTGGGATTTCGCATTCCGCGCAAGGGCGTGTTGCTCTCGACGGGTACGATCGAGGGAAAGGTGGCCTTCCTGGAGAGCGCGCGTCTTTTGCGTCAGGCAGGACTCGAGCTCTACGCAACACCGGGAACGCAGGAGTTCTTGGCCGCCTACGGCGTAGAGGCGAAGCTGCTGCACGCACCGCTCGAGGCCAAAGAGCCCAGCGTGATCGAGGCAATCCGGGCCGGGCAGATCGACCTGGTGATCAACGTTCCCAAGAGCTTCCAGGCTAAAGAACTCAACAACGACTACCTCATCCGCCGGCACGCGGTCGACTACGAGATTCCCCTCTTCACCAACATTCAGGCCGCCGTCCTCTTCGTGGCTGCCATCACCAATCCAGAGCTGCAGGAAAAATTGCCCATGAAGGCCTGGAGCGAGTACCGCTGACTCCAGTTCGCGCTCAGAAGCTCACCGAGAGAGCAAGGGATCCGAAGGTATCGACTCCGTTCTGCCCTTTGAATTCAGCGCTGCGCCACACGGTGGTGAAGTTGCCGTGGAAGGGGCCGAGCGTGGCGGCCAGGCCCGTCTGCAAGTCCGCAACCAGGAAGCGCTTGTCCACGCTGGGACTCTGAACCAGCGTGTTGCCGTCGAGGAAGATGTTGTGCAGCACCGCATCCACTCCCGTACCCGCAAAAAGATACCAGTGGAGTTTGGGGGAAGGATGGAAGAGCCCCGCGAAGCAGTGGCCGGGGCGCATACCGATCGGGCCGTCGTCGAATGCGAGATCATTACCCAGTCTCAGCACTCCTCCGCCCGATCCTTGTACGAGGACGTTGCCCAGGGCTAGGCCGGCGTAGGGTCTGAGATCCGCTCGCAGAGTTCCTGCCAGGGGCAGGACGACTCTTGCGGCTCTGGTGCGCCACTTCCGCTCCGCGGTCAGCAAAATCGCGAACTCGTCAGCCAGCTGGTGGTCCCAACCTTCCGGCGGAGGTGTGCCGAATTGACGGTGCATCCAGCGCTGCACCTCCTTGCCTCGGGCATGCGGTCCCACGAGCCCCAAGGAGAGTTCGAACACGTCGAAGTGCCTGCCGTCATCGGCCAGCAGTCCGGCCGAGGCGTAGAGCCAGCCCGCGTAGGGCCGGTCATCAGGAGGAGGATCGGGCTCGAAGATCTTCTCCGGCGTGTAGATGCTTTGGCCCAGGGCGAGGCCGGCGCGCAGCGAGGCCGCATCATCGAGGAGGGGGAGAAGGCGGGCGAGTCCTCGAGCAAGAGCGGGGACTCGATTCTCTCCGCTCAGATAGGCCAGATGAAACCCATTGGTGTAGTGACGGTCGTCGTGGCCCGTGGTGAGAGCATCGTTGTCCCACTGGGCGCTGAGGAGGCCAGAATTCGTCTCTGAAGCTGCAGGTGTGCTCTGTCCTGCGAGTAGCCAGAGACAGAGCGCGGCACCTAGGAAAAGACGATGCACGAGGTACTCCCAGCCGGTCGCCTGCGCGGGATGGGTTCACCCACGATTTCAGCGGAGCCATCGAGAGGGTCCAGCTGAATAGTCCCGCCACCATCTGGTAGAAATACACACCAGAGGCCTGCGGATGTCCAGACGCATCGGCCTTTATTGAATGGTTTTTTTCCACCCCAATTCTTCATGCAGTTTCACTTGTCGCGAGCCCTCAGAGTGCTACTCTGGCGCTCTCACGACCGACGGACGTCGCCCCCTATCGGTGCATCCCCCCTCGTCCGAGCGTTCAGCATCCGCCGGTTCATTTCGCTGCACGATGGGCTCCAATCGAACCCCAAATCTCGCCATTGGAGGAGGTTGTCTTGAGGACTTCCCGCGTCATCGGCTTGTGCTGTCTACTGGTGGCCTCGCTGATTCTATGGACCGGCTGCGGAAACGATCGCAATCCCGATCTCGTCACTCCGCAGCCAACTTCTCAATCACTCGAAAACACGGGCTTACAGAATTCGGTGCCGGCTGGTTACTACGACACCGTGGATCTGACCAACGCGACCACTTTGCGCAACTCCCTGCACAACATCATCAAGGATCACGTGCGCTACCCCTACACTTCGACCAGCACGGATACCTGGGATATCCTCGAGCAGGCCGACGAGGATCCCAACAACCCCAACAACATCCTCGACCTGTATCGTAATGCGAGTTATCCCAAACAGGGCGGGGGCAACACCTACTACCAGCGTGAACACACCTGGCCCAAGTCCTACGGATTCCCCAACGACAATTCGACAAACTTCCCCTACACCGACTGTCATCATCTCTTCCTGTGCGACGGTGGCTACAACGCGGCGCGCAGCAACAAACCTTTCCGCTTCTGTGATGCGGGTTGCACTGAGGAGCCGACGCTGTTGACCAATGGGGTCGGGGGTGGAAGTGGCGTGTATCCCGGCAACTCGGACTGGACGAGTGGCTCTTACACTCAGGGGACCTGGGAGGTGTGGCAGGACCGTCGCGGCGATGTGGCGCGCGCGATGTTCTACATGGACGTGCGCTACGAGGGCGGTATCAACGGCAACACCGGGACGGCCGAACCCGATCTGATTCTGACCGACGACGAGAATCTGATCGACGCTTCCAATACCGGCAGCAACGAGAGCGTGGGCTACATGGGCATGCTCACGGTGCTCTTGGAGTGGAACCAAGAGGATCCCGTCGACGCCAAGGAAGAGCACAAGAACGACGTGGTCTACAGCTACCAGGGCAATCGCAATCCCTTCGTGGATCATCCCGAGTGGGTCGCTTGCGTCTTCGGCGGCAACTGCTCCGGCGGTGGGGATGTCACGCCTCCGGCGGCTCCCACGGGACTTTTGGCCAGTGCGGGTGACGGCATCGTTGATCTCGACTGGGCCGACAACACCGAGGGCGATCTCGATGGCTATCACGTCTACCGGGCGACGGCGGCGAGCGGACCGTTCAGCCGCATCGACGCCTCACTGCTCTCTAGCAGCAACTACCAGGATAGTGGACTCAGCAATGGGACGACCTATTACTACCGGGTGACCGCGGTCGATCTCACGGGCAACGAGTCCGCGACCAGCTCCACCGCGAGCGCCACGCCTCAGGGCAGTGGCAGCGGCGGGGGCATCGCCTGGATCAACGAGTTCCACTATGACAACTCGAGCACGGACACCGGCGAATTCGTGGAGATCGCGGGTAGCGCGGGCACGAACCTCTCGGGCTGGTCCGTGGTGGGCTACAACGGCAACGGTGGCGGCACCTATGACACGATCGCACTTTCGGGCACGCTTCCCGATCAGTCTTCCGGTTTCGGGACTCTGAGCTTCGCCTTCGTGGGCATGCAGAACGGTTCACCTGATGGTCTCGCCCTCGTCGACGCGAGTAACCAGGTGGTGGAGTTCCTGAGCTACGAGGGGACCCTCACCGCCACCGACGGCCCGGCCGTCGGCATGAGTTCGACCGACGTGGGCGTCAGTGAGGATAGTGGGACGCCAGTCGGTGACTCCCTACAGAGGACGGGCAGTGGAACCACGGCAAACGAGTTCAGCTGGACTGGCCCCTTGGCCGAGAGTCCGGGTCAGGTCAATGCTGGCCAGGACTTCGGCGGACCGCCCCCCGACACCACACCCCCGGCCGCGCCCTCCGCACTGGTCGCTACCGCCGGTGATGGCGTGGTCGATCTGGACTGGGCCGACAATACCGAGGGGGACCTCGATGGCTACAATGTGTTGCGTTCCACCAGCTCCGGTGGCGGCTACACCGTTCTCAACGGAAGCCTGCTTGCCTCGAGCCTCTACAGCGACACTTCGGTGAGTAACGGGACGACCTATTACTACGTGGTGCAGGCGGTCGATCTCGTCGGCAACGCATCGGCGTACAGCAGCGAGGTCAGTGCCCTGCCCGAAGCTCCGGCACCGGTAGCTTGGATCAACGAATTCCACTACGACAACCGCAAGACCGACCGCAACGAGTTCGTGGAAGTCGCGGGCAATGCGGGGCTGAATCTGAGCGGTTGGACGCTGGTGGGTTACAACGGAGCGAACGGTTCTGCTTACGACACCATTTCGCTCTCCGGTACAGTTCCCAACGAGCAGAATGGATTCGGAACGCTGGCCTTCGACTTTACCGGTCTGCAGAATGGCTCACCGGACGGCATCGCGCTGGTGGATGACACCGGTACGGTGGTGGAGTTCCTGAGTTATGAGGGCAGCTTCAGTGCCAGTGATGGACCCGCCAGCGGAATGAGCTCGACCGATGTGGGTGTGAGCGAGGATGGCTCGACCGGAAATCACGACTCGCTACAACGCGTGGGTACGGGGCAGCAGGGGAGCGATTTCTCCTGGACTGGTCCGACTTCCTCCAGCGCGGGACTGATCAACAGCGGGCAGACTTTCTCGAGTCAGCAACTCACGATGACGATCGACAATCGATGAGCTAAACGAGACACGGAGCGCTTTGCCCCGCGCCGCGAAGATCGGTGGCCTCGTCCGCAAGGGCGGGGCCATCGATTCAATCCTCTCAAAGATTCGACAATTGGGGCAATTTGCATTAGTTTCCCGCCATGTCTGAAACACCTGTACATGTTCTGGCCGTCAGCGGGAGCCTCCATGAGAGGTCCGTGACTCTCAGTGTCCTCTCTGAGATTGCCGATGGTCTGCGCGATGTCGGATGCACCGTCGATCTCCTCGATCTGCGCGAGGAGCCGTTGCCGCTCTTCGATCCCGACACGGCCTACGAAGAGCCAGCGTACGAGCGGGCCAGAGAGCGAGTGTTGAAGGCCGATGTCTTCATTCTGGCAACTCCTGATTACCATGGAAGCCCCAGCGGCGTGCTCAAGAACTTCCTCGATCATTTCTGGCGTGAGTTCAGTGGCAAATTGATCGCGACCGTGGTCGCTTCCCACGAGAAGGGACTCACCGTCACTGATCATCTACGTACCATCGCGCGGCAATGCTACGCCTGGACACTGCCCTATGGCGTGTCGTTCAACGGACGCGTGGATCTGAAGGATGGACGCATCGCCAGCGAAGCACTCGAAAAGCGCGTAGAGATGCTGGTCCACGACCTCAGGATATACGGCCGACTCTTGGCCCAGCAACGTGCGGCTGACCTCGCCGGAAAGAATCCGGGTTTTCTCGCACGTCTGCGGAAGTAGAACAACCGTGGGCGCAACTCGACGATTGGCGGCGACCGTCGTCACGGCAAGCTTGACGCTCCTCTGTCTGAGCATCCGTGCCCAAGCTCTCGATACTACAGAACCCTATGGCGAGCGCGTGGTCGACGCTGAATATTACCTGGGCTACGGCGGGGTGGGACTCGCGCCGGTCGAGCGAGAGCTTTCCCACGAATTCATTTTGGGCTACGGCGTGGGAGAATGGGGGTCCGTCTATCTGGGGAGCAACCTCACGAGCGACCAGCGGGATTTCGCCACGGACACGGATCTGCTGACCGGAGTCATGGTGACGGTCCTGGATGGCTCGCATCTCGACCTGGACTTGATGTTGGATCTCGGCGCACCCAGCCACGATCTCAAGGCGCTGCGTTGGGCGCCCTCGATCGAGCTCAACTACGATGAGGATCCCGACATGGCAAGTTGGGGGGTGTACTTGCGAGCGGGCATCGAGGGGCGAAGAGAGCGTGGTGAATTCGAGAGGGACGCGCGGTTGTGGCACCAGAGAACCGACTTTGGCGTGAATCCGGGCGCCTACCTGCGAGTGTCCGAACGCCACGAGCTACTCATCGAGTACGATCAGACCATCGCTCTGGGGGAAGGCCGAGCCGCGGATGAAAACGGCTCCGGAATCGGGCTGGGCTTCAATCTTCTGCTCTCGGACACCGTCGAGCTCATCAGCCAGATCCACCGCGATTTTCCACGCTCTGGAAATCGGGCTCGCTACGGTTTGAGCGTGGGTTTCATCGCCACACTACCTACCGGACCCTAAGCGCCTCATTGAAAGTTCCCCTTTGATCATTGCTCCTGCAACTGGATGGGAGGAACTTGTCCGCGTGTGTCTCCCGAGAGTGAGGCGATCCAGCCGATTCGTCCTAACGGAATGGTCTGGCTTGCCGGTATCGACGTACCGTTCGACCAGGTTTCGGGAACCGTGAAGCTGAGGGAAAAACCGCGCAGCTCGTCACCCGCCGACAACCCCGTCGCTCTCCACTCCGCGTACATACTGTCACAATTGCCTGTGGGGCTCTTGCCGCGAAGATTGACCTTCGGATACTGAATGGTCTGCCAGTCACCCCGCATCGAGATCGTCGGTGCAGTCTGTACCACAAGGTCCGTACTTCCACCCAGGATGGTCCCTGCCACTTGTAAGACTACTTCAGGAGGTATGTTGCTGGTGACGACGAGGGCGGGCGACAGAGTGATTCCGATGCTGATCTGATCCCCCGGGGACACGTTCTCGATGTTCGCGAGAGACAGATCGACGCCACCGTAGTAGTCGGTTTGGTCAGGCTTCGGTCCGATATAATCCGCGCCAGTGCTCCAGTCGGCGGTATGAATAGTCGCGTAGACGCAGTGTACGTTCTCGTTACCGCAGGTATTGCTTCCTTCAGTTGGACTATTGCTGTCCGAGCAGGCGGAGAGCAGGAAGCCGGTGGAAAGAAGAAGTACGAACCCGAGGCGAACCGGAAGCTGCTTCATTGTGAGTCTCCTTTGGATCACTGTGTCTTGAGCTGGATGGGAGGAACTTGTCCGCGTGTGTCTCCCGAGAAGCTTACCCCCCAGCCGAAGCGATCCAGTGGCATCGTTTGGTTGGGTTCGAACGGCGTTCCGTCCGACCACTTCTCGGGAATGGTAAATTGGAATGTGACTCCCCGGAGCTCATCGCCTTCTGAAAGTTCGTTGATGCTCCCGGAGGCATAGAACGACGAGAGTAAACCTGTCGCGTTATCTCCCCTCAAGGTCACACTTGTGCTTGCGATCGTCGTCCAATCTCCTTGCAAGGTCAGTGTCAATCCAGGACGTGCTGTAATATTCTCACTTCTCGTTGTAAGAGAACCCCCGAACCCTATGACAGCCTTTGGCGGAACGCTGCTGGTGATCACGAGCGCAGGAGACAGTTTGATGCTCAAGTTGATCTCGTCTCCTGGGGAGACGTTCTCGAGGTCGGGAATCGAGAGTGTGGCAGTCCCGTAATAGTCTGTACCGTCGAGAGGAGGATCGAAGTATTCAACTCCGGTGCTCCAGTCGGCTGCGTGGACGGTCGCATACGCGCAGTGCACGTTTTCCTCGCCGCAGTTCCCGCCGCCGGCAGTGGGACTCTTGCTGTCCGAGCAGGAACCGATTGCGGCAAGGGCGGCCAAACATGCAAGGGCGCGCAAGGCTGTCGCGAGGCGATTCATGAATGTCCTCGGAAACGGGGGAGATGGGCAACGGAATTGAGCTTAACCCGCGCATCATGTGCAGTTCAAGGATCACATTGCGATCCATCCCTCGGCAGCGCCGCAGGACCAGACAAAGAAGACGATTGACGCCAGGCATCCAGGATGCGGAGAATCGCGGCTGAAGTTCCCCCTTCTTTTGCAGAGAAGCGGAGAAGGGGAACTTCATGACTCAGTCCTGCACCCTTGGTTGAGGAGGAGACATGATCAAGTGGATCGGTATCGGTACGGTTGCTCAATTGGCGATGGTTCTCATCGGACACTGGTCGTCAGCAGTGGCCAATCTCTTTGGTCCACTGGGAGTGGTGATTTCCTTGATCGTCGGGTTGCTGTGGGCCAGGGAAGCCGCGCGCGGGCTCGGGAACGGAGCTCGCGGCGGGGCCGTCGCTGGCGGCGTCTGCGCCTGCATCGGAATCGCGGTCTCTCTGCTGCTGGGCGACGTCGAGCCAATCATCCTGTTGTTCGGAACTCTGTCCTCTGCGGTGACCGGTCTGGTTGGGGGGCTTCTGGGCTCGAGGATGCGCGCTTCGCAGGTTGAGGCCGGATGAGAGTCCGAGCGAGCAGAGAAGGCAGGCCAAAAATCCGCTGGAGAATTCTGGCGTGTACCGGTTTGGTGCTGGTCGTTGTCGTCGCCGCAGCCTCGGGTGCTCCGGCGACAAGCGATGCAGCGGCGAGGCAGGATCTTGCACGCTTCGTCAATCCCATGGTGGGAACCCAAAACATGGGGCACACCTATCCCGGAGCGACCGTCCCCTTCGGGATGGTGCAGTTGAGCCCCGACACCAAGCGACCGCCCATGTACGATGCCACGGGCGCGTACAACCGCGAAGTCTATCGCTACTGCTCGGGCTACCAGTACGGCGATTCCACCATCTATGGCTTCAGCCATACGCACTTCAGCGGCACCGGGCATTCTGACCTGGGGGACCTCTCGCTTCTTCCCACGATGGGTGAACTGCAGATGGAGCCCGGGGACAGCTGGCAGTCAGGGCAGGCCATACCGGCACGCTTCGAACACGCCAGTGAAGTCGCGGAGCCCGGTTACTACAGGGTGAAGTTGGATGAC
Source organism: Candidatus Krumholzibacteriota bacterium (assembly GCA_963806035.1). Lineage (GTDB taxonomy): Bacteria > Krumholzibacteriota > Krumholzibacteriia > JAJRXK01 > JAJRXK01 > JAOZPE01. Next base: position 82,664 of record CAWDWO010000037.1, read on the forward strand.
TCCACGATCGAAGTGGAGCTGACGGCGACGACGCGGGTGGGGATGCACCGCTACACGTTGGGGAGAAGCGGGGAGCTGCACCTCGTCCTGGACATGATGGCGAACATCTACGACTACCCGGGCAAGGACGTGTGGACATTTCTGCGAGTGGAAAACGACAGCACGGTGACCGGCTATCGACAGACCACCGGCTGGGCACGCACTCGCACGGTCTATTTCGCGATGGAGTTCAGTCGGCCCTTCAAGAGCTACGGTTACAAACGCTACGACGAAACGCCCTACAAGGGCTTCTATCGCCAGTTCGATCAGGAGCACGATTTCCCCGAGATGGCAGGAAAGGAGATCCGCGCGCACTTCGATTATGACGGCCAGAAGGGTGATCAACTGCTGGTCAAAGTAGGGCTATCCTCGGTGAGCACCAAGGGAGCGCTGGCGAATCTGCAAGCCGAGCTGCCCGGACTGGGATTTTGACGCAGTGCGTGCCGCGGCGCGCGAGAGCTGGAACCGTGAGCTGAGCCGCATCGAGGTCTCATCGATGAACGAGGGACAACAGCGAACTTTCTACACCGCGCTCTATCACTGCTTCCTCAGCCCCATCGTGTACGAAGATGTCGACGGAAGCTATCGAGGCCTCGACCAAAATGTGCACACTTCGGAGGGCTTCACCAACTACACCATCTTCTCGCTTTGGGATACCTACCGGGCGCTGCATCCTCTCTTGAACCTCATCCAGACCGCGCGCAACACCGACATGATCAAGAGCATGCTGGCGCACTTCGACCAGAGTGTGCATCCCATGCTGCCGGTGTGGAGCCATTACGCGAACGAGAACTGGTGCATGATCGGCTACCATGCGGTCTCGGTGATCGCCGATGCAATCGTCAAAGGAAATCGGGACATCGATCTCGAACGCGCTCTGCACGCCTGCGTGATGACTTCGCAGGTTCCGTACTTCGACGGGGAAGGGGAGTACGCCAAGCTGGGCTGGGTACCGGACGAAGTTTCGCCGTACTCGGCCAGTATGACCCTCGAGTTGGCCTATGACGACTGGTGCATTGCGCGCATCGCTCAGATCGCGGATGACGAGGCCCAGATGGGGCGCTACGATGAACGGGCGGGAAGCTTCCAGTACATCTTCGATGCTCAGGTAGGCTTCATGCGTCCCAAGCGCCGCGACGGGAGCTGGCGGCCCGAATTCGATCCCATGTCGACTCACGCGCAGGGGTTCATCGAGGGCAATGCCTGGAACTACAGTCTGTACGTGCCGCAGAACGTACCCGCACTGGTCGAGCTTTTGGGCGGTCCGGATGCGCTGGAGAGCTATCTGGATTCGCTCTTCACCATGCAGATCTCGGACGAGCAGATCGCGCACACCGAGGACATCACGCGCGACGGAATCATCGGGGCTTACGTTCACGGCAACGAACCCAGCCACCACGTGCCCTATCTGTACAACTGGACCGAACATCCCGGAAAAACCCAATCGCGGGTGCGAATGATCCTGGACAGCATGTACGGAGCGGGTGTAGACGGGCTGTGTGGCAACGATGACGCGGGGCAGATGAGCGCTTGGTACATATTCAGCGCGCTGGGTTTTTATCCGCTGTGTCCGGGATCGAGAAATTTCGAATTGGGCAGTCCGCTGGTGAAGAGCGCGACTTTGCATCTTGAAAACGGCAAGACAGTACAGATCGAGGCGCGCAACCAGAGTCCGGAGAACGTCTACGTGCAGAAGGTGGAAGTGAACGGCAAGCCCATCCATCGGCACTATCTGGATTTCGAAGAGCTGAGGATGGGAGGAGAGATCACATTTTTCATGGGACGAGAGGCAGCAAAATGATACGGCAGACACGAGTTCATTCGAGCAGGACTTCGGTCAAGTTCCCGGTCGCGGTGGTCGCGGTGCTAGCGATTGTCCTAGGAGTGCTTTCCACGGGAATTGTGGTGTGTAGTGCCTGGGCAGAGGGAGTCCCTGGAACCGTACTGCAACACTTCCCCCTGCAGATGAAGACGCCCACCGGGCTGGCCTTCGACGGCCAGCATCTCTGGGTGGGCGATCTCGACTCGGCCAAGCTTTTTGAGATCGATCCGGCGACGGGAGAAGTGCTCGCCAGCATGGACGCGCCCGGCTATCAGCCCCTGGGCCTGGCGTGGGATGGAGCGCAACTTTGGGTCATCGATGCCCTCGACAAAACCGCCTACGCCCTGAACCCCGCAACGGGAATCACCCAGCGGGCTTTACCGCTCGACACCGCAGACGCGAAGGGAATGAGTTGGGATGGAAACGCGCTGTGGACGGTGGACGCTCGTGACGGCGTGCTCACCCGTCTCGACATCGACGATGGCACGACCTTCAAGAGTTTCCCCTGTCCCCGTGCCAACGCTGGTGGAGACGAGTTGGGCCTGGCCTTCGACGGGAAGTACCTGTGGGTGAGCGATCGTCGCAGCGACAAGATCTACCGCGTCGACTCGGCGAGCGGCGTGGTCCTGGACGACTTTCCTTCTCCCGGTCCTTACCCGGCCGACCTGGCCTGGGACGGACAGCACCTGTGGTGCGTGGACTACGAGACCCGCGAACTGTACCAGCTGGAAACGGTGAGCGGCTCGCCCTACGTCGTGTCCGAGCCCAAGCACGAACTGCTCGACTACGAAGAGGTGTGGCGCAACTTCGGTCCGGGGACGGTGAAGACCCTGGACGTCTACATCGCGGTGCCGCACGACCTGCCCAATCAGAAACTCACGGCCGCGCCCACTTTCGATCCCGCACCCCAGGATTTCGTGACCGACAAGTGGGGACAGAAATGCGCGCACTTCGTGTATCAGGACATTGCGGCCGGCCAGAAGGTGTCGGCCAAGATGACAGTGGATGCGACCCTGTACAAGGTCCGCTGGTACGTCGATCCGGATAAAGTAGGCTCGCTGAAGCAGATTCCCGGCGAGATCCGCAAGACCTACACCCAGAACAGCAGCAAGCTGGTCATGGACGATCCGGTCATCCAGAAGGCGGTCGAAGAGGCGCTGGACGGTGAGACCAATCCCTACTGGATGGCGCGCAAGATCAACCGCTACATCCAGGACCATATGTACTACGAGCTGGTGGGAGGGTGGAATGTCGCGCCCACTGTCCTGGCGCGCGGATCGGGATCCTGTTCGGAATACACCTTCGTAATGCTCTCGATGTGCCATGCGGCGGGACTGCCCGCGCGTTACGCCGGATCGGTCGTGGTTCGCAATGACGATGCCAGCCGCGACGACGTATTCCACCGCTGGGTAGAGGTCTACTTGCCCAACTACGGCTGGGTGCCGGTGGATCCCTCCGGCGGTGACTCCAACGTGCCCTCACACGTGGCGGATTTCTTCGGCGGATTGTCCAACCGCTTCGTTGTCACCACGCTGGGCGCAGGCGACAGCGAGACCCTTCACTGGGATTACGACAGCTACGCAACCTGGACCGCGGAAGGCCGCGTCAAGCTGATGCAGCACAAGGCCGGCGATTGGGTGCCGGTGGACAAGAAGTACGAGCCACCGGTGAGCGCGACGATGGGCACGGACAAGTGCGAGTAGTCGAAGCCCAACGGCGCGGCTGGCCGGGGCCCACGTAGGCGAATCGTCGAGGCTCAGGAATCGAGCCGGTAGCACACCAGGTGCAGCGGCTGCATGTCTTCCTCGGCCGTTTCGTCCCCGTCTTCGTCCACGGTGTCGCCCAGGTTGTGCGCGACGTACACGCGCGTGTCGCCCAGGAACAGGCGGTCCCGGTTGAGGTTCACGTCGCCAAAGAGACGCCACTGCTCGATCCACTTGCCCTGGGCATCGAACTGGTCCAGCCGGGCGAAGAGATCGGGCGGGTCATTCGGCATGCGCTCGCGAATGAGGACCTGAAAGCCGCCGTCCTGGCGCGGATAGACTCCGTCGATGACGCGGTCGGTATCGCTCACCACGACCTTCATCTTCGTTCCGTTGATGTTCATCGAGTAGCGCTTGCTGGCGTGTTGGCGTTCCTTCTCGCTGCGCTCGTGGGGCTCGAAGGGGCGCTCCACGATGCGAACGAGTTCACCCTCGGGCGAGTAGACGTGGAGGCGGTAGGCGTCCCAGTCCTCCGCGACGACGACCTTACCATCGCTGGTGACGGCCCAGGTGCCGCTCACTCCCATCATGTCCCGTTCCTTGAATTCCTCGGCGGCCAGATCGACCGGGTGCCTGTCCTCGTAGTAGCGCTCTTGGATGCTGCCCTTGTCATCGACCGAGAGGATTTGCGCCACTGTGCCCATCTTGCCGTCCGCGAAGAAGAAGCCCGAGGCGGCCAGGACGAGATCCTTGCCGCGATCGTAGCCGGCGGTGAGCATGGGCATCCCCTCGCTGGGGTCGGGCAGCGGATGATCATCCAGGGGCACTCCGTCGTCCCTCAGCAAAGCAATCTTGGGCGGCATCGTCTGGATCACGGCCAGGCTGCCATCGTGTCCCAGAAAGAGACTCGAGGGATTGCGGAACTCCCCGGGCGCCTCTCCCTCACGGCCGATGGTCTCTTGCCATTCACCGTCGGGAGAGAAGACCTGGATCTGGTTGAGCTGCGAATCCAGTACGTAGACTCGCTGGTCCGCGCGTTCGACCACACCGCGGATTCGGCCGAAGATGAGATCGTCGTCCAGGCCGGCCGTCCAGAGCGGGTGCAGATGGAGATCCCGGGTTCCATCAGAAGGTGCGGTGCTGAGCACGGGGGTTGGGGAGGAATCGGCAGCCCGGCTCGTGCCGCCGAAGGTCGCGCCGGACAGGAGGGCGCCGAGGAGCAAGGTGAGCAGGAGAGGGGGCAAGAAAGGCCTATGTTTCTGAGTGGTAGACATGGACATGAGTACCTCATCAAGTGAAAGAATGTCCGGCGGGAAGATTGCGGTAGATTTTGTACGGGTAGAGTTGGGCAAGGGTTTCATCCTTCCCGGCGCGCTTTCGCGTCCCTCAGCTCACTCGAGTCGCTGGGCGAAGGTGGAGTCCCAGGCGGCGAGAGCGAGCTTGGGGTTGAGGTCGACGTCGACGAGTCCGAGGTGCGCGAAGTAGCTCAGGCCGGCCGGTGGCGGGGGAGAGATGGCGGCCAAATCGAGGTCGGTAAAGGTGAGTTGAAACACCCCGATCGCGTGGACTTTCTCCAGCAGTTGGGCCTGACGCACGATGTAGCGGCGCTGCTCCTCCTCCGAAGAGCTCCATTCGGTCTGCGTATTCGAGGGCCATCCGCCTTCGGTCACCGCGACCTGGATCTCGTGCCCCTCGAGCAGACCGGAGTAGTAGTCGTCGGGGATCTCCTCGGGGACATCGAAACCCGCGAGATAGGGATAGGACGAGAGCCCCAACTCGTCGACGAAGGGGAAGTCCAGGAAGTCCTGATCGATTCCCTGCCCCGTCGCGTTGCCCAGACGGCCCCAGGCGTAGTCGACCTGCACGCTGATGCTCAGGCGCACCTTGGCGTCGCGGGCGCGAATCGCCGCCGCAGTGTCGTTAGCGACCTGCCGGATCGCGGCGTAGAGGTTCGCCGGCGCCACCCCTCGGATGAGATTCGTTTCGAGCGCGACGCCTAAATGCTCGGGCTGGACCAGGCTGTCGACCACGGTGGCGTAACGCAGGTACATGGCCTGGATCTCGGGCTCGGTGATGCTACGGCCCGCGTTGATGAGAGCCGTGGACTCGCCGGCCCGGTTCAAACCATTGGCCGGATCGAGATACACCCAGATCTCATGTCCCTTGGCGCGGTAGTACTCGGCCAAGCTCAGCTGGTGCCGTTGCACATACCCGACGAGAGGCACGCCGGCCAGTAGCGAGTCCCATGGGGCCTCGTAGCTCATGATGGCCGCGTCCGCGCGCATCGACCACATGTCGATCGCGGCGAGCAGCAAGTCCACGTCCGCCCGCGGGGGAATTCCCGAAAAGCCCATGCGATAGCTGCGAGTGGGGCCTTCGGGCTCGGTTGGCGAGTTCGAGTCGCTGCAGGCCGTGAGGCAGCAAGCAACGAGAAGACTCGCGGCGAGCCCGAGCCGCGCGAGGCGAGCTAGGTGGGCGGAGGTTGGAGATGACTTTCTCATGGAATTCCCAAGCTAAGCCGTGGAACGCGCGCTGGTCCAGAACATTGCAGGCGCTCGCCGGTTGCCCGGGGTCTTTCGATCTGTGTTTCACCTTCCTCTCGCAAGTGGTTCACGGTTCGGAGTTGGTCCGCTCCCGGTCCAGAGTGTCTCGACATTCGGAGTTGCTCACCGGTCCAGTGTGTTTCGACATTCGGAGTTGCTCACCGGTTCCGAGTGTCTCGACATTCGGAGTTGCTCACCGGTCCGGAGTGTCTCGACATTCGGAGTTGCTCGGCTCCCATCCGAGTCAACTCAGATTGCCGTTCCTTCTAAAGTTACACCTTATATACGCCTCGTGATGCCGACTTGATACCGAGCTGGACCGCACCGTCTCCAGCCTCGTTCGCGGGGCAAAAGGTGAGTTTTCGACTCCCACCGAGCATCCGTCGCAGATGGCTCGGGGAAGAGAAGGAACTAGCTGTAGGGGAGGCACTTTCAATATATACAAATATTAGTTTGGTGCAATGAGAAAAATTCAACTGAGGTCATGCGGCCCCGGGGCCTCTGGTACCCCCGGGCCCCCGGGCCCCCCTGGTACCCCCGGGCCCCCCTGGTACCCCTGGTACCCCCGGGGTCCCCGGGCCCCCTGGTACCCCCGGTGCCCCCGCGATCCCCAGCGCCCCCGCGCTCCCACGTCGCCGCGCCCAATGAGTCGCCATACGAGCAGGATCTTGCGCGCATCGCAATAAATTCTATAATTCCAGAACTATGGAAATAAATTCTGCTCTGACAATTCTGTCCGCACTGGCTCAGGAAACCCGGCTCTCGGTCTTTCGCCTGTTGGTCCGCGAGGGGGAGCGGGGCCTTTTCGCCGGGGAGATTGCCGCCGCCCTTGCCGTTCCCGCGCCCACCCTCTCTTTCCATCTCAAGGAGCTCACACAGGCGGGGCTGGTGGATGCGCGACGGGAAGGGCGATCCATCCGCTACACCCTGCGGGCCGATCGGATGCGGGAGTTTCTCGGATTTCTCAGTGAGGACTGCTGTCAGGGGCAAGCGGAGCTCTGCCTGCCCCGCGCCCAAGCTTCGGATCAAAGGACCGAGCCGACCGAGCGAAGCACGTCGGATGCGAGGGGGGACCGATGACGACGCAAGCGTGCATTACGAAGGAGCCCCAGGGCCTGGGTTTCTTCGAACGTTATCTCACGGTATGGGTGCTCTTGTGCATCGGGCTCGGAATTCTCCTCGGACGCTTTGCTCCCGGAGTGGCGCACACACTCGATAGAATGACTCTGGATGTGAATGGTGCCCCGATCATCTCCATTCCGATCGCCATGTGTCTGTTCTTCATGATGTATCCCATCATGGTGAAGATCGATTTCGGCGAGGTTCTGCGCGCGGGCCAGAACCTCAAGCCGGTGACACTGACTCTCATCGTGAACTGGGCCATCAAACCATTCACCATGTTCGCACTGAGCAGTTTCTTCTTGGGGATCGTCTTCCTGAAGTTCATCGGCCCCGATGCGATCGACACCGTGAAGCTCCCGCTGGGGCTGAACCTGGCAGTGGGGGCAAGCTATGGCGATGGCACGGTGATTCTCTCCCACGGGGTCAAGATGCTGGCGGTGCCACTGTGGCGCAGTTATCTGGCGGGCTGCATCCTGCTGGGAGTTGCGCCATGTACGGCCATGGTTCTGGTGTGGGGTTACCTCGCGCGCGGCAACGACGGCCACACCCTGGTCATGGTCGCCATCAATTCGCTCTTCATGCTCGTATTGTACGGACCGCTGGGAGGCTTCCTGCTCGGGGTGGGCAGGCTTCCGGTTCCCTGGCAGGCCCTGTTTCTCTCGATTTCGGTGTACGTCGCGTTGCCTCTTCTGGCGGGATATCTTTCGCGGCGTTGGATCGTCAAGGCGAAGGGGGAGGAGTGGTTCCAACAGCGCTTTTTACACCTTTTGACGCCCGTCACCATCCTTGCGCTCCTTTTCACCCTGGTTCTGCTGTTTTCGTTCAAGGGCGAAGTCATCACGAGAAACCCTCTGACGATTCTGTGGATCGCCGTACCGCTCTTCGTGCAGACCCTGTTGATCTTCGGAGTTACTTATGCCGCAGCGAGTTGGCTCAAGCTGAGCTACCGGGATGCCGCCCCGTCGGCTCTCATTGGGGCCTCAAATCACTTCGAAGTGGCCATTGCGACCGCGGTCATGCTCTTCGGACTCTCCTCGGGAGCGGCACTGGCCACCGTGGTCGGTGTGCTGATCGAGGTGCCTACGATGTTGCTTTTGGTACGGATCTGCCTCAAGCGTGGCGGATTCACCATGAGAAGTTAACTTGACAGGGCACCGCCTGTCCCCGAGCGTTCGCATGCGCCTTGGAATCGAGACCCGCTTCCAGATGGAGGCGGGTTTTGTGGTGCTCAGAACATCAGCTCTCCCTGGAGCCTGGTCCTGACCCCCTCAAGCCAGAGTGGAGTGTCTCATTGACCGACGAGACCGCGGGAGCCCGAATCCGCAAAGCGTTGAATCTCCTGAAACAATTACTCGATCCGCCGCATGCCGAAGGGGACGATCGTCAGTGGGTCGGGAGGGTGAAAGAGGGTCTCGAGGCGCTCGAGTTCG
>CAWDWO010000038.1:0-75413 GCA_963806035.1 Candidatus Krumholzibacteriota bacterium
CATAAGTCCTCCGGTGCTCATGAGGATCACGGGGAGCGAAGGATATTCCGCGCGAATTCGAGCAGCTCCCTTTCCGTTTCCCATGCCGTCGATGGCTGAATCAACCACGAGGACAGGCTGGCGCGATTCGTACTCGGCGCACAATCGCAGGAATTCCTGTAGCTCGGATGCCACGAAGATTTCGTGACCCGCGGCCTTGAGCCCCGTCAACAGAATGGAGCGGATAAAAGTATCCGCCACCGCGAAGAGGACTAAACCGGTGGTGCCAGCTCCCGTAGCGGCCTCGACGACCGCGTCGGATTCAGGCCCCGTGGGGGGGGTGGAGGTTCCTCTCGAACTCAGATTTCCAGCGAAGGGAGGAGTGGATTCGCCGGACTCGGTGTACCGCAGTATCTCCTCGGAGAAGCCATAGATCGTGCTGGCGGCGGCATGCGCCGCCTCGATGGCTTTTGCGATTGCATCCCTGACGGCATCCTGTTCTTTCAGCTGTCCGGAGGCCAGGTCCAAGTAGCCGAGGACCGCGGTGAGCGCGTTGCTGACTTCATGAGTGGTCCGCCGGCTCAGGCGGATGAGTTCAGCGAGAGGATCAGCGGATGACTCCTCTCGCTTGGACCAACCATGTTTGTCGCCACGGGCCGCCGACATGATCTCCTCAGATTGCCTCGAATACTCTGGTGATGATGCTGAGAGCTTGCTCCAGCTCCTCTTCACTGATGATCAAAGGAGGTGCGAAGCGGATGATGTTCCCGTGAGTCTGCTTGGCGAGGAGGCCGTTTTCCTTCAGGGCCACGCACACGTCCCAGGCTTCGAATCCTTCGTCGAAGACCACCGCGTTCAACAGTCCCTTCCCGCGCACGAGCTGAATGCGCGGGCAATCGATGGCGCGCAGGCGCTTCCGCAGCTTCTCTCCGAGTTCATGGGAACGTTGGGCGAGATTCTCGCTGTCGAGAACCTCGATCGCGGCCTCTCCCACCGCGGCCGCCAGAGGGTTGCCCCCGAAAGTGGAGCCGTGCGATCCCGGCGTGAAAACGCCCAGAACATTCCTGTCCGCCACGACGGCCGAGACGGGCAGGACGCCGCCGCCGAGGGCCTTGCCCAGACACATCATGTCGGGCCGGACCTCCTCGTGGTCGCAGGCGAACTTCTTCCCCGTGCGACAGAACCCTGTCTGGACTTCGTCCGCGATCATCAGGATGCCATGTCTGGTGCAAATCTCCCGAACCGCCTTCAGGTAGCCATCGTCGGGTACATTGACGCCCGCTTCCCCTTGGATGGGCTCCACCAAGAAAGCCGCGGTATTTTCGTTGATGGCTTCCTCGAGTGCGCTGGCATCGTTGTAGGGAATGACGGGAAAGCCGGGAGTGAAGGGGCCAAAGCCCTCCCGCGCGATGGGATCGGTGGAGAAAGAGATGATGCTGATGGTGCGCCCGTGGAAGTTGTCGCGACAGGAGATGATCTCTTGCTTGCCGTCCTCGATTCCCTTGACCTGGTGGCCCCAACGGCGCGCGGTCTTCAACGCGGTCTCCACCGCCTCGGCTCCGGTGTTCATGGGCAAGGCCATCTCATAGCCGGTGTAGGCACAGAGGCGCTCGAGAAAGCCCCCCATGCGGTCATTGTGGAACGCACGGCTGGTGAGAGTGCAGCGATTTGCCTGCTCCAGGAGAGCGGCCATGATGCGCGGATGCCGATGCCCCTGATTCACGGCTGAATAGGCCGAGAGGAAGTCCATGTAGCGCCGGCCCTCCGGGTCCTCCACCCACACCCCTTGGGCGGTCGCGATGACCACGGGCAGGGGATGGTAGTTGTGCGCACCCACCCGCTCGGTGAGTTCGATGATCGACTCGCTGCTCGTGGTGGCCATCTTGCTCTCGCTCATCTCGGGGACGTCCTTTCCTGGGGTAGGGGCCGCTCGCCTGGACAGCGTTGGCCCCGGCTCGAAGCGCTCGAAAAGGCCCTTTTTGCCGGCAGGCTCTGACAAGAAGGGCTTCTGAGCCAATCTAGTGCGAACCATGAACCAGGCAAAAAGCTTATCGCAAAGCTCCCCGGAAGAGTACCCCTCACAAAGCAAGGGCCCGGCTCGGGGATTCGCCGAGGTGGCCTCCATTCTCCTTGGTCTGCTCCTGCTCTTTTCGGCCGGGGCCAAAATTGCGGCGCCCAAGTCCTTCCTCGACGTGATCGGCCAGTTTCAGATCCTGCCCCGGGATTTCATCGTGCCGGTGGCGGCGGGGGTGACGGGCCTGGAACTCTCGCTGGCCGTGCTCTTCTTGACCGGCGCTTTCCGCCGGGCGGCCGCCTGGATCAACCTCATGCTGATGATGCTCTTCGTGGGTCTCATGACGGAGGCGATTCGCAGGGGTTTCGAGCAGTGCGGTTGTTTCGGGGAGGTCCTCCACCTTGCTCCCCGCCAAGAAATTTGGATCGATGCTCTCCTCCTCCTTCTCACCGTGGTGGTGATCTGGCGCGGGCGGAACCGTTCGTGGGGAAGCGCTGGATTGCGGCACACCCTGGCCTGGGGAGCGCTCTGTACGGGCGCGTTCTTCTTCCTCCTGGGAGGGCCCGTTCCCGCTTCCACCGGGCAGTACGAGATCGATCCCGCCGCGCTCAAGGCTCTCGAGGGCGCCGACCCTCCGATCGAGATTCCCCAGAACGGGATGATCTTTCTCTTTTCCGCCGACTGTGACCACTGCTGGGCCTTCGCGGGAGGGGTGCAGATGACCGCCGACAAGCTGGCGGGGTTCGAGGTTCACGGGGTCACCTTCAGCTCCGAGGGGGAGCTCGCGCGCTTCAAGGAGAGCTTCGAGCCCAGCTACCCCATTCACCGCATCTCCAAGCAGGCCTTCAACCAGCTCATCGATGTCTATCCCGGCGCCATCTGGTTCAGGGATGGAGAGGTGGCGCAGGCGTGGAGTGGCTTCGTCCCCTCGCACCGCGAACTGGCGGATCTCGGGGGTTACGACATCAAACCGGACGCCGCGCCTGCCGCGCCGCAAAGCAAAGAGTCCGCGCCCTCGGGGGCGGGACTCTTCGGTGGCACGGTCAGCGGCCGTCACCGCTGAGCGCTACTTCGGCTCGCGTCTTTTTGGGCTCGATCAGCGCACGAGAGCCATTTTTCGGGTCTCGCTGAAGCCCAGCCCCTTCACCTGGTAAAGATAGACACCGCTGGAAACAGCGCTGCCCAGGTCGTCCTTTCCGTTCCACCTCACCGAGGTCACGACGCCCCCTTCCACCACCTGCTGGAAGAGCGTGCGTACGAGTTGCCCCTTGAGGTTGTAGATCTTCACGCCCACTTCGCCGCGGGAAGGTGCGGTGAAGCGAATCGTCGTCGAGGGATTGAAGGGGTTGGGGTGATTCTGCTCCACCAGGAGGCGGCGGATTCCCGGCTCTCCCGCCTGGGTCGCAGCTCCCGGATACACATTCTCGCCGAACGCGTTCAAGACTTCGGCCAAGAAGACCGACCGGTCCGAGACCCCCGTCGAGGACTTCGCGAAGGTATCGACCACGTAGTTGAAGCCGAAGGGGAAGGTGAGGTCCACCCGACGGTACGAGTCGATCCCCACGAATTCGTTGCGCTCGTACCAAATGCCCGCGGCCGGTGGCAGAACGGGTCCGCCCGCGCCGCCGTCGGTGAAGTTGTGCGATACGACGGCGCCCGTTCCGTTGTAGGGCTGAATGTAGTCGAACTTGTTGATGGAGGGGCAGCCCCCATTCGCGACCACGCCGGTGACGAAAGTGGAGGCGGGCGACCCGCTGGGTTGCACGTAGGGGGTGACCTGTCCGTTCAGGGCGGAGTTTGCATCATTCGTGACGTACTCGACGCCCATGGTGTTCTGCAAGTAGCTGAGGGTGGTCGATCCTTGACTGGACATACTCGAAGCGATGTTGTCGGCGAAGTAGGCGATGTAACGGTCGCCCGCCAGATGGTGCCAGTTTTCCAGGGTCGCCAGATCGTTGCTCTTGTCATTTCCGCTCTGATTGCTGCCGTCGCAAATCAGTCCCGAGCTCAGGTTGCCCGCCATGTAGAGAATGGTGTGGTAGCCCGAGAGCTGTGATCCTGTCGCGCCGTGGACACCGGCCGATCCGATCCCATTGCCCACGAGCGAGCTCGGGCCCACTACCGTGTAGGTATCGTAATCTCTTCCCTCGACCATACCATTCTGCGCCATCGCGTAGAGAAACTCCGATTCTCCGCCACGGGGTCCGAAATCCTTGATCGTGAGCGAGTTTTCGTCGTCGATCTCACCCACCACCGCTTGCTTCGTCTGCGCCGACAGAATGGGGGACTCCTCACCGCGGCGCCCGAAATCGTTGATCAAGAGAATCGAGGGTTGCTTCAAGCCGCCGAATCCGTCCGGCACGACCGAAGGAAGGGCCCGTACTGTGGCCAGGCGCGAGTATCCACTGCCAGAGAGGAAACCGGTAGTGTCCGCCGGCATGGTGCTCGTCTCTCCAAAGCTGTCCTCAGCTTCGATGAACCAGCGAAAGAGATCGCCGGGAAAAAACATGGCATCCTCATCGCTCTGATAGGGAGCCACGGCGGGGCCGTCGTTGGGCGCGTCGAAGAAGAACAGATCGTCGACGGCGTCGCCAAATTCGGTGCGAGCACTATCGCCCTCCACCGTACCGGTCCAGACGGGGAAGCCGCGGCTGCTGATGCCCGACATGGTCGCGCCGGCCGGCAATACTCTTACGGAGTCGAAAGCTGGATTGGCCTCCAGAGCCCAGCGCATCACCGGCAGGCCGTTACTTCCCGGACCGACCAGGGAGGACCCCGGGTTGACTGCCTTGATGGTCATGACCAGCGAGTCGCCGGCCACGTTCGCCGTCCCGTTGAGGTTGATGTCCTTGGCGGCGTCGATTCTCACCGAAGCGTTGGCGGCATCGCCCTGCCAGTTACTGGTGCCACTGTTGGGAAAGCTGTCCTGGAAGAGATCGACCTCGTTGCTGCTGAACTGGGGTCCCGTACCCTCGTATTTCCAGAAGCTCACGTTGTCGAAAAGAGGAGAGGGTGTGGCGTCTCCACCGGGGAGCGAAAAATACTGGGCCAGATCTTTCACGCCCAAGGCGATCTGAACTTTCTCCGGATAGTCCACGAGCAGGTCGGTGACGTCGTTGGTGATGGTGACGTAGAGCGGATTTTGTCCGTAATAGACGAAGCCGCGATCGCGCCAGGGAGACCAGTTGCCGTTTTCATCGGGATAGCTGCGGATTCTCCAGGTCCAGAAGATCCCGTTGTTCAGCGGCAGATGTTGCCAGACCGTGAACTGCAGGATCGCGCCGCCCTCGATGCCATCGTCGTAGCTGGTGTTGGAATCGTCCCAGGCGATTTCCGGTGACCAGAACTCGTTCATGAGCGTGCCCGCGGTCGGATCCAGACCGCCCTGGTAGTTGACGACGAACCCGCCGCTCGTGCCGTAGGCCCAGGTGCCCGAGACCGAACCTCCGGTGCTCTCCGTGGAATTCAGGGGCGGCGTGCCATCATCGATGAACGCGATCTGGGCGCTGTTGTCGGTCGAGCAAGGATCGATGTCGAAAAAGAGTGGCCAAACCCGGCCGAAGTTTCCCACGAAATGAGAGGGAGAGGCAGCCCATCCCTCGGTGTCGTAAGCGCCTCCACCGAGATCTTCGAAAGTGGCTACGCCGTCGCCGTGGGCGGTCACCAGATTGCCATTGAAGTAGACCCGGATGTTGTCCACCTGAACCGCTCCGTCGCTGGGATACAGACCGTCTGCATCGGATCCCGAGCTATCGGTCTGAACGCGAAGGCGCAAGTGCACCTGATAGTTGGAATACATGAGTGGGGTGAAAAAGATGGTCTGATCGAAGTGCGCCGGCGTGGTGAAATTCCCTTGATTGTCCCGCGTATCCCCGGTGAAGGTGGCCAGGGTCTTCAGGACTCCCGCCGAGTCGTACTCGACCACGAAGAAATCCGAGTTGGGCTCCAGGTCCATGTTGTAGTCGAAGGTAATCCGCACGTTGGCGCTCACCACGGGATTGGTGGGAGCGCTCCAGTCGAGCAAGTCATCCATGTCGTTTGCATAGCCCGGTGCGGTGCTGTATCCGGACTCTCCCGCCTCGGCCCCGCAAAACATGGCGTGATTCTGCGCGATGGCATCCAGGTTGGCCGCGTTGAATTCGCTGACGTGCCACAGGGGAGTGTGCTCGGTGAGATCCACGGGAGTCCAGCCCTGCAGGGTAGGCATGAGCTCTAGCGTATTGAATTCACCCTCGGGACGGCGGTCGTTGAGCCCCCCGGGATGTTCGCCACCGTAGATGTTCCAGTAGAGGGTGGAAGCTCCGCTGAGCTTCTGCTGAGAGCTGTTGATGGTCACGTTCGAACCGAACTCCGCAATGTGCGGCGCTTCAGTAGGCG
The DNA here is from genome assembly GCA_963806035.1 of Candidatus Krumholzibacteriota bacterium. Lineage (GTDB taxonomy): Bacteria > Krumholzibacteriota > Krumholzibacteriia > JAJRXK01 > JAJRXK01 > JAOZPE01. Next base: position 6,371 of record CAWDWO010000038.1, read on the forward strand.
CCGCGCTTTGCTGGCTGGAACTGGCGGGGGAAGGGAGAGGTAGCGAGATCAAAAACAACGCGAGACCGCAGGCGAGGACGCGGGTCGAGCTCATGGATGTACCTTCCGAGCGATCGAGTTCGGGAATCTTGGCGAGGAGGGTCCGTGAGAAACTCACGCCCCCCTTCACGTTCTGATCGAACGCGCACTCTCTCAGGCAGGCAGCTGGCAGGACTGGATCCGACTGCTTCGACAAGGATGTACAGCAGCGGATACAGGAAGCCTTCCCGCACGGCAACGCGGGGGGAGCCGGCTAGACCTGGAGTCGGGCCCGTCACTTCAGCCCCATCAGTCTATCCCATCGCGCGCCCTCTTGGCAATATGGCCGCCTGCACTTGGCGCTGGACGGAAGGCGCCAAGCGCCTATATTGCCAACAATTAGGGGGTTTTCTTCAGGGACTCGGCCAGGGATGTCCGGCGCGCCAGGCGCGTCATCGGGTGTCCGGTTTCGGGAGGTTGGAGCATGCGGCAGAACGCCATCGAGAAGATCGTGCAGCGCTACGCGGTCGCCTTGGCTGAAGGACAGCTCGTGCACGCGGAAGATTTTGTGACCGTGCGTCCCTTGCACGTGATGACCCACGACAACAGCGGCGCGGTGCTCAACAAGTTCCACGCGCTGGGCGCGAAGAGAGTCTTCGATCCCTCGCAACCGGTATTTGCTCTCGATCACGACGTGCAGAATACCTCGGAGGCGAACCTGAGCAAGTACGCGCGCATCGAGGAATTCGCGCGAGAGCAAGGGATCGCCTTTCATCCGGCGGGAAGAGGAATCGGCCATCAGATCATGGCTGAGGAAGGTTTCGCGCTTCCCGGTGCTCTCGTGGTGGGAAGCGACTCGCACAGCAATCTTTATGGTGCCCTCAGTGCTCTGGGCACCCCCGTGGTGCGCACCGACGCCGCCGCCATCTGGACGACGGGCACGACTTGGTGGCAGGTACCCAAGACGGTCCGGGTGAATCTACTGAACCGTTTGCGTCCGGGAGTGAGTGGGAAGGACGTGATCCTGAGTCTCATCGCGCTCTACCAAAACGATGAGGTCCTCAACCACGCGATCGAGTTCCATGGCCCCGGAGTACGCGCTTTGAGCATGGATGCGCGGATGACGATCGCGAACATGACGACCGAATGGGGTGCGCTCGCGGGCTGGTTCCCCTTCGATGAAGTGTTGCTGGAGTGGCTGCACGAGCGCGCGCGCCATTTCCAAAAGCGCGGCGACGCAAATCCCCGCCTCACGCCAGATTCGGTCGAAAAGCTCTACTCGGAGCGCGTAGAGCCGGACGAGGATGCATGGTACGCCAAGGAGATCGACTTCGACCTTGCGCGGGTGAGTCCCTACGTTGCCGGGCCGGATCAGGTGAAGGTCGCCGCATCGGTGGCGGAGATGGCGCCCAGAAGGATCAAGGTGGACAAGGCATTTCTGCTCTCCTGCGTAAACAGTCGTCTGGAAGATCTGCAGCAGGCCGCGGCAGTGTTGCGCGGGAAGCGCGTGGCGGATGGGGTGGAACTCTATCTTGCCGCCGCCTCCAGCGAGATCGAAGCGGCCGCCACCGCCGACGGCAGCTGGCAAGCTCTCTTGGAGGCCGGCGCGATTCCCCTGCCACCCGGATGTGGTCCCTGCATCGGATTGGGACAGGGTACTCTCGAGGAGAACGAAGTGGGGATCAGCGCCACCAACCGCAACTTCAAGGGGAGGATGGGCAATCGCAGCGCGCAGTGCTATCTCGCGAGTCCCGCGGTCGTGGCCGCGTCCGCGGTCGCGGGATACATCGCCGGACCGGATGCGCCGGAGGATTCCATCCCCGCGGCGCGGCTACGCGCGAATCCCGCACCGAAGCGGACGAGCGGCCCGAGCAGCACCTTGCAGGGCTTCCCCGAGAAGCTGTCGGGGCGTCTGCTCTTCCTTCCCCAGGACAACCTCAACACGGACGGCATCTACGGGAAGGACTGGACCTACCGCGACGACATGAAGCCGCAGGAAATGGCCGAGGTCGCCATGCTGAACTACGACCCCGAATTCCAGAAGATCGCCAAGGAGGGCGACATCCTGGTGGGGGGGAAGAACTTCGGTTCGGGATCGTCCCGGGAGCAGGCTGCGACCGCCCTGAAGTTCCGCGGAATTCAGCTCATCCTCGCGGCCTCGTTCAGCGAGACCTACAAACGCAACGCATTCAACAACGGATTCTTGGTCGTGGAATGTCCCGAGTTGGTGGAGGCCTTGCGGGAGGCGCAGGACGAAGCGGTGCGGTCCAATCGCAAGACGATTCCTTGCTCCGGTACGGCCCTCGTGGACTTCTTGAACGCCGAGGTCAGCTACCAGGGAACGAGCTTTCCCATCGCGGTGCTCTCCAGCACCGCGCAAGAGCTCGTGCTGGCCGGGGGGAGCGAAGGTCTCGTACGCCAACAGCTCGTGCGTCAGGCCCGGTAGAGCTCGTAGCTGAAGAGTCCCAGCGCGCTCCAGATGAACGCGAAGCTGAGCAGTTTCTCGTGACCGAAGGGTTCGTGAAACGCCAGGACCGCCAGGAGAAACTGTAGCGAGGGCGCCAGATACTGCAGGACCCCCACCGTCGAGTAGGGCAGCCGGCGCGCCGCGTTGGTGAACCACAAGAGCGGCAGCGCGGTGATCAGTCCGCCCGCGGCCAATAGGAATTTCAGGCCGCCATCCGCCCGCGCGAAGGCCAGGGCACCCCCCGCGCGCAGATGAAAGAGCCAGAGGAGGGCCAGAGGCGAGAGCAGGAGCGTTTCCAGGCAGAGCCCTTCCATTGGACCAGCAGCAACTCTTTTTCTTACAAGACCATAAAAGCCGAAGCTCAGAGCTAGGATGAATGCCAGGCCGGGGAAGCTCCCCTGGCTGAGAGTGAGCATGAGCACCCCGACCGCGGCCAGGAGCACCGAGATTCGCTGCCGGGGCCGCAGCTTCTCGCGCAAGAATACGACGCCCAGGAGCACGTTCAGAAGCGGGTTGATGAAGTATCCCAGACTGGCCGAGAGCACCTGGTCGTGACTCACGGCCCAGATGAAGGCGTACCAGTTGACGGCGATGAGGGCGGTGGAGAGAAGGAGGAGTCGGAAGGTGCGCCACTGTTTGAGAGTACGCCAGGAACTAAGCAGGCGGCCGCGGAGAGCCAGGAGAGACAAAAGGAAGAGGGCCGACCACAGCACGCGGTGGCAGAGCACTTCCAGAGCGGTGACGCTGGCGACCGCCTTGAAGTAGAGGGCGATGAAGCCCCACCACAGATAGGCGGCCAGGCCGTAGGCCACTCCGACTTTGGTCTGCCGATCCGGGCTCAACGGGCGCAGGTCTGCCGGCGTCCGCCGTCGATGGCGATGGTCTCGCCGGTGATCCAGCCCGCATCGTCACTGGCCAAGAAGGCGATGAGCGCGGCGACTTCGTCGGGTTCACCAACTCTACCCAAGGGATGCGTGGACTTGCTGTGCTCGAGAAACTCGGCGTAGTGCTTCTCGTCCATCCCGCCGTTGCGGTGCAAGTTCGTGCGCACCACACCCGGATTGACCGCATTCACGCGAACTTTGTTCTCCGCCAGCTCCAGAGCCAGGCAGCGCGTCAATTGATCCACTCCCGCCTTGCTCACGCAGTAGGCGAGGACGCCGGGGAAGGCCCTGGTTCCCGTCACGCTGCTCAGGTTGACGATGTTGCCCTGGCTCAGTTTCAAGTGAGGAATCGCGTGGCGAGTGAGCGCATAGAGTGAGCGCAGATTGATGTCCATCATCTCGTCGTAACTCGCCAGATCGGTTCGTTCCCAATCTCCACTGGCGATGATCCCGGCCGCGTTGACCAGGATGTCCAATCCACCGAGTTCCTCGGCAGTGGTCTCGACGAGTTGGACGCGGAATTCTTCGCGCGTGAGGTCTCCGTCGATGGTCCCCAGGGGCAGCTCGGCTCCCGCTTCCTCGGCAAGAGTGTCGAGCGCCTCCTTGTTGCGGCCGGTGGCGAGAACGATCGCTCCCTCGCGCACGAAGTGGAGCGCGGTGGCACGACCGATGCCCGAGCTGGCGCCGGTGACGAGCGCGCGTTTGCCTTCGAGTTTCCCTTTGTTCATGAGAGTTCCTTTGTCCGCAAGCTTTCAGAAGCGTCGCAATCTCAGTGCGCTTCGGTGCCAAGAGCAGGCTCGCGCAAACGTCCCGGCATCTGGGCCAGAATGTAGGCCATGAGAGCCATGCTCCCCACGTTCACGCGCAAGTCTTTTTCCACGATCTTGTCGAAAGTGTCCGCATTCGTGTGGTGGATTTCGAAGTACTTCGAGGTGTCGTGGTTGAGCCCCAAAGCGACCACACCGTGCAGAGCCATGGGGCCCACGTCGGTTCCCGAGTACGAAGAAAAAATCCGGCTGCTCGAGAGGGGCGCGAACAGAGGTGCGAAGCGCTCGAGCTTTTCCATCGCGAAACCACGCTCGTGCTCCAGTTCCGACTGCTCCTCGCCGCTCAGTTCGCGCTTCTCTCCCTCGACCATGCTATTGGGCGGTCGGAGGTCCAATCGAAAGCCGTCGGCCAGTCCATTTCCCGAGTCGGATTCGATGGCCGCGATGTGATTGGCGAGTTCCTCCGCATGACGGCGCGCGTATTCCTCGCCGCCATGAGAGCCGTTTTCCTCGTTGGTGAAGAGGACGAGTCGGATGGTGCGTCGGGGATGCAGATTCAGGCGCTGGAGAGTTCGAACCGCACCCCAGGCGATGATGCACCCCACTCCATCGTCCTGCGCTCCCTGCCCTACGTCCCAGGAATCCAGATGCCCTCCCAGTACCACCACTTCCTCGGGCTTTTCGCTGCCTGGATAGTCCGCCACCACGTTTGCGCTCTCTACCTCCGGCAAGGTCCGCGCGCCCATTTCGAGATGGCAGCTCATCTTTACTCCGCGCCTCTGCAGGCGATGCATGAGCGTGGCCCCCTCGATGGTGACGGCAGCCGCGGGGATCTTGGCTTCCTGTTCGTCGTAGAGCAGGGTGCCGGTGTGGGGCGTGTCGTAGGAGATGGGCCCCACCGAACGCACGAGCGCGGCGAGCGCTCCCCAATGCGCGGCTCGGCTCGGACCGGCCATGCGATAGCGCACCGTCTTTCCGTAGCTCACGAAGGGCGCGTCGTAGAGCACGATTTTGCCCTTCAGCTCGCCCTTCTCGCCCCGCGCTTGCAGTTCCTCGAAATTGCTGACGACCACGACCTCCGCGTCGATCCCACCCCGCGGGGTGCCGACGCTCATGCCCAGACCCAGGATGTTCAGGCGATGCTTGGTGGTCTTCGTCGTCAGCCAGGCTTTCTCCTCGCCCCGGACCCAGTGCGGAACCTCGACCTCTTCGCGGTGGACGTTCGACAGCCCCTGAGCCTTCAGCTTGGCGATCGCCCAATCGATGGCCTCGTCCAGAGTCTTCGTTCCACTCAAGCGGTTACCATAGTCATCGCAGAGTTCGGAGAGAGTCTCATAGGGTTCGCTGGAGAGCAGGGCTTCACCGAGGATCCGCCGCGCGGGCTCACGGTAGGCGGCGAGCTCGTCGTCCGCGCGGACATCTTTGGGCGCGGGAAGTAGCCAGAGCATGAGTGAAAGGCAAACAAATGTGGACAAATAGCTGACGCGCGAACTCACGTTGAACTCCAGTTTCTGCGGGAAAGCTGGAACTCTAGCACCACCCGTCCGTGGAGAAAAGGCCTGGCCCAATCAGCTCTCACGGCAGTTCGGCTCTCATACCATCGGGCCGCCCAAACTCGACCAGAGGTACCAACTCGCCACACTGCGCCACGGCCGCCACGCCTCCGCCAATTTCTCGAAGTGTTTCGGGCTGGGTCGCTCCTTCAGGCCGTAGAGATTGCGGACGGCGTTCTGGAGGCCGAGATCGCCCACCGAAAGAACATCGGGCCGGCCCAGCACGAAGAGCAGGAACATCTCGCCCGTCCAGCGGCCGATTCCCTTCACCTGTCTCAGGTGCTCGATGACGCTCTCGTCGTCCAGGCGGTCGATGCTGCGGAGTTTCAGCTCGCGATTCTCCTGACGCCGCGCCAGATCCTGCAGGTACTCGCGCTTCTGGCGGCTCACCCCGCATTCGCGATAACCGCTCTCCGTCAGCTGCAAGAGCTTGGTGGCCGTGAGGCTTCCCCCCAGGCGCGCGCGGAGGCGGCGACGAACCGTCGCTGCGGCCTGAATGGAAATCTGTTGGCCGAGGATCATGTGCGCGAGCGACTCGAATCGGGTTCGGCGCGGGAGGGGGGGCGAAAGCGCGCCGACACGTTTCACGACCTCGCCGATGACGGGATCGTGCCGGCAGAGGTGCCGGCGAGCTTCACGCCAGGCTTTTTCGTCGTGGAGGGTCATCTCTTGCATCGTGAGTTCGAGATTCTCGAGCTGCCGGCAGGAACGACGACGGGAACTTCCGCCGCTAGGCGTTGCCGACGCCTTCGTTGCGGACACCACTCAACAGCCAACGCCGGGCCAAGATCAGGCCGAAGGGACTGACGAGAGCGGTGATGCCGTAAATCAACCACAGGGCGCCGGGGTCCTGAGGACCATTCATGGGAACGTAGCGATCCAGCATCGTGCCCGCATACAAACCGGTGACCGTCTTCGCCAAGAACCAGGGGATCCCCGCGATTCCCATGTAGATTCCCACTCGATTGCCCGGTGCGAGGTCCGCTACGTACTCCAGGAAGCGCGATGACCACATCGCTTCGCCCAGGCTCCAGATGACCATGTAGCTGATCAGAAGAAGCACGCTGGGGCTGGGCACCAGCATGAAGCACGAGAGCGCACTCACCAGAGTACCCACGATCATCATGTCGACGACCTTTTTCTTCTGCGTCAGTGCCGCGATGAGAGGGACTCCGATGACGATGACCGTGGGATTGATGGCGTAGACCCATTCCCAGTAGCGGCTGACCTCGGCGGGGAATGCGCGGGTCACGTAGTCGGGCATGGTGAGAAACTGGTGCGCGAAAAGAGTACGGACCGGCAGCAAAATGAAGATGAAGAACATGAAGCGCTTGTCGAGAATGGGAAGTCGCCTGAGCTTCTGCAGCATGTTCAAGTGACTGTCCGACTCCGCTTCGACCACGCGCACCCGGTCGCGCTCCTCCACTCGCTTGGTGAAGAAGAAGATGTTGATGAGAATGACGATCGCGGTGATTCCGATGAAGAACCAGAACGAACCTGAGATCCCCGCGGTAGGAACGACGTTGACGTCGAGGTGCTCGACTCGCGCGGCCCACACCTGTCGGACCTTGGGGGAGAGCATCTCGCCCGCGACGATCCCCAGGTTCATGATGGAGTAGAGGAAGGCGTAACCGAGCGTGGCGGTGCGTGCATCGGTGTAGTCCTTGACCCCCGAATAGAGCGCGGGCTGGAGGATACCTTCCCCGATGGCCATGATGATGAGGGCCACCCACGCGGCCGAGTGCACCATGGCCTCCCCGGCGAACAAGGGGCTCTGGACCAGCAGAATCCTCCCGAGCAGCACCACGACCATCGAAAGGGTCAAGGCCCGCCTGACTCCCAGGCGGTCCGAGAGCCATCCGCCGCCCAGGGCCATGGTGAGGGTCACCAGGCCCGAGAAGACCGAAATGCTCATGGTGGCTTGATTCGTGCTGAACCCGACGTTGCGCTGCATGAAGAGGGTCATGAGCCCCAACATGCCGAAATAGGCGATTCCGTCGCCGAAATTGACGGAATTCACCAGCCAGAATCCCTTGGAGGCGCCGAAGAGAATGCGGAGGGACTCGCGCAGGGCCGGTTTGTCTGAAGAGCTGGTATCGGTCACGGAAAAGAGCCCACGCTCGCTGGGAAGGGAACTGGTTCTTGCCTCGGATGGGTCGCGAACCGGGGGAAAATAGCATCCACCGCAGAATGGGGAAAGGGGAGAAAGCGCCTTTTTTCGCCCTCCATCGCGACGAAAGATTTGCCAGAACGCTTTCTTTGCACTAAAAATGGAGATATAGACGGCGAGATTCAGGCCGCTGTCAGCGGCTCGCCCCACCCCGCGCAGTTCAGAACCAGCTCACCAGCTCGCAGAGCCTAGTGACGCCGTGGCGCGCGCGAGGTCCCTCCAGAAAGAAGATCTGAATAGGTCTGCCCCGTATGAGTAGCGAGAAAAACGGTAATACCCGCCGGCGCCGTAAAAGGTCGCCACGGAAAGAAGCCAACGGCAACGTGGCCGTGGCCGATGGCCAACAGCCGGCCGGGCAACAAAAAAATTCGAAGAACGTCTCGCAGCGCCGCAAGGGAATGAACGCCTTCCGGCCCCGTCACAATCGACGGAGTGGCGGCGATGCGGAGAATGATGGCTCGCGGAGGCGTCACAACGGAAACGGACGGCGCAACGGGCGCTCCAACCGCGATCGCAGCCGCAACCGCGAGGAGCAGCTGCGGCGCATCTTTTCGCAACTGCAACGCGGAACGAGCATCGATCCCCACGAGCGTTTCAATCTCGAACGTGCCGATGGCGCGTTCACCCCGCGCGTGATCGATCTGGTCGCACCCATCGGTAGGGGACAACGATGTCTCATCGTGGCGCCTCCCAAAGCGGGTAAGACCACGCTTCTCATGGAGATTTGCAAGTCGATCGAGGTGAACCACCCCGCGGTGAAGGTCTTCGCGCTGCTGGTGGACGAGCGGCCCGAGGAAGTCACCCATTTCTCCCGTTCCACGCACGCCGAGGTCATTGCATCCTCCAGCGACCGGATCGCCGACGAACACGTCAAGGTGGTGGAGGAGGGGATCCAGCGCGTCCTTCAGCCCGTGCTGGAAGGGGAAGACGTCGTCCTGATGCTCGATTCGATCACCCGCCTTGCGCGCGCTTACAACACGGCGCGGGGCGACTCCGGACGCACTCTGACCGGCGGACTGGATGCCAACGCGATGCAGACTCCGCGGCGTCTTTTCGGAGCCGCGCGCAATCTCGAGGATGGTGGCAGCCTCACCATCTTGGGCACGGCACTGGTGGATACCGGCTCGCGCATGGACGAGGTCATCTTCCAGGAGTTCAAGGGAACGGGAAACAGCGAGATTGTTCTCTCTCGTCAGCTCTTCGAGAAACGGATTTTCCCGGCCATCGACATCGGGAAATCGGGGACTCGCAAGGAAGAGAAGTTGCATCCGCCCGAGTACCTCGAGCACATCCGCAAGATGCGCAGAGTACTCAGCGACATGCCCCCCGACCGCGCGATGGATGGGCTCCTGAAGCTCATGGCGAAGTGCCCCACGAACAAAGAGTTGTTGGACGCCCTTCCCACTTCATCGAATCAGCATCAATAAGCGGCCGAGCTCTTCGCGGCCACCCGATCCAGGGCGGCGAGGGCGCTCTCCACGATTGCCTGTTCATCCACTCCGAAGAACCGGCGCAGGTTTTCGCGCGTGTCGCTTCTCCCGAATCCATCGGTGCCCAGAATCGTGAAGTCCGCCTCGATCCAGCGCCCGGCCAGCTCGGGTACCGCGCGCAGATAATCGGTGCTGGCGACGAGCGGAGTGCTTTCCGAGCCGAAGAGTTGTTTGACCCAGGGCAGGGAGTCACGGGGCGAACCGTCGTTTTCCCACTCGATGGCCTCGCGCCGCAGTTCGGTCCACGAGGTCACGCTGTACACGTCGGCTGCCACCGAGTGTTTCTTCTCCAGTACCTCGGCCGCGCTCAGGGCCGCGCGCAGGATGGGGCCGCTTCCCGCGAGCCGCACTCTGCGCTTGCTCTTCTTCGCGCTCTTACGGAAGAGATACCCGCCGCGGATGATGCCCTCTTTGCTATCCTCGGGCATCGGCGGCATCCGGTAATTTTCGTTGTAGAGTGTGATGTAATAGAAGATTTCCTGGCCCTCCTCGTACATCCGCTTCAATCCCTCTTCGATGACGGTGGCCGTCTCGTAGTGGAAACACGGATCGTAGGCGCGGCAGGAGGGCACGGTGGAGGCGAGCAAGTGACTGTGTCCATCCTGATGCTGTAGACCTTCTCCGTTGAGGGTGGTTCGCCCGGCGGTGCCGCCCAGGAGGAAGCCTTTGCCGCGCGCGTCCGCGAAGGCCCAAATGGAGTCGCCGGTCCGCTGAAATCCGAACATGCTGTAGAAGATGTAGAAGGGGATCATGGGTTGCCGCAGGCTGGCGTAAGCCGTCCCCGCGGCGGTCAAGGAACCCACGCTTCCCGCCTCGTTGATTCCCTCCATGAGCAGCTGACCTTGCTCCGATTCGGTGTAGCTGAGCAGGACCTCGGCGTCGACCGGGGTGTATTTCTGTCCGATCGCCGAGTAGATCTTGAACTCCCGGAAGAGGCTCTCCATACCGAAGGTGCGCGCCTCGTCGGGGATGATGGGAACGATTCTCTTTCCGAAGGTCTTGTCCTTCATCAGCTTCCGCAGGAGTCGAACGAAGGCCATCGTGGTGGAGGCCTCCACCTTCTCGCCGGTGTCCTCCTTGAACTCGTCGTAGAGATCGCTCTTGGGGAGCTCGATCTCCACTGGCACGACGCGTCGCAGGGGCAGACAGCCACCGAGGCTCCGGCGTCTCTCCATCATGTATTCGATTTCGGGACTCTTGGGCCCGGGGTGATACAGCGGCGCGCTCGCCAGCTGATCGTCGGGGATGGGCAATTCGAGCCGGTCCCGGAATACTCTCAGCTCCTTCTCGCTCATCTCCTTCATCTGGTGGGTCACGTTGCGTGATTCGATACCCTCGCCCAGGGTCCATCCCTTCACGGTCTTGGCGAGCACACAGCTGGGCACGCCAGCCTGTTCGGTGGCCACCGTGTACGCCGCGTAGAGCTTGCGGTAATCGTGTCCGCCGCGGCGTAGCCTCTGGATCTGCTCGTCGCTCAGATGCTCCACCAACTTCAGCAGTCTGGGGTCGCTCCCGAAAAACTCCTCACGGATCTTTCCGCCATCCATGGTCGTGTAGCGCTGCCAGTCCCCGTCCAGAGTCTCCATCATCTTGTTCACGAGTACGCCATCGATGTCCCGGTGCAGGAGCTCGTCCCACTCCCGTCCCCAGATCACCTTGAAGACGTTCCAGCCCGCTCCCCGGAATCGAGCCTCCAGCTCCTGGATGATCTTGCCGTTGCCGCGCACCGGGCCGTCCAGGCGCTGCAGGTTGCAATTGACCACGAAGGTGAGGTTGTCCAGGCCCTCCCTTGCCGCCAGTGACAGCGCGCCCAGGGCTTCCGGTTCGTCCGTTTCGCCGTCGCCCAAGAAGGCCCACACCCGGCTCTTGGAGGTGTCGGCCATTCCCCGTTGGTGCATGTATTTGAGGAAGCGCGCCTGATAGACCGCGTTCAAGGGGCCCAGTCCCATCGAGACGGTGGGAAATTCCCAGAACTCGGGCATGAGCCGTGGGTGGGGATACGAGGAGAGGCCAGGGCCCAGAGCTTCCCGGCGAAAATTGTGCAGGAGCTCCTCGCTGAGTCTTCCCTCCAGGAATGCGCGCGCGTAAATGCCCGGCGCGGCGTGACCCTGGTAGAAAATGAAGTCGCCCAGCTGCTCGCCGTCCTTGCCGCGGAAGAAGTGATTGAAGCCCACCTCGTAGAGGCTGGCCGCACTGGCGTAAGTCGACAGATGCCCTCCGAGGCCGTGGGACTTCCGGTTTGCATGCGTCACCATCGCGGCCGCGTTCCAGCGGATCAGCCGGCGGATGCGGCGCTCCATGTCTTCATCCCCGGGGAAGGATGGTTCCTGCTCCGGGCTGATGCTGTTGATGTACCGCGTGCTCACCGTCTGCGGCAAGCCCAGGTGGAGCAGTCGCGCGCGTTTCAGGATCTTGTAAAGGAGGAACTGCGCGCGGAGTTTTCCCGAGACTTCGGCCACGGAGTCGAGGGCCTCGATCCACTCGGAAGTCTCTTCGGGATCGAGATCGGGGAGTTGCTGCTTGAATTGATCAAAGACCATGAGATCTCACTTCCATCTCGGACTCATGCACCTGCGCCGGTTCGGGGCTTTCACGCGGGAACTCGATCGGCCAACTGGAGTGAAAGAAGCGCTTGGATTTCAAAAGCCGTAGGCATTACTTCTAGCAAAAGCTGCTGCTTGCGGCCAGCGATCGTGCTAGCTTACTCCTCGGCCACGAAGGGGGGCGATCGCGTTTTTCCGCCCCGGGGTCCCCGCGGATTCTTCCAGGAAATTAGGGTCGTAGCTCGTTTTATGACAAGGAGTTGAGGGATGAAGATCCTGTGTTGTGTGAAGCAAGTGCCCGAGAAGGACGCCCGCGTGCGGATCGCCTCGGACGGCGCTTGGATCGTGGAGGACGGACTCGCCTACGCACTCAGCGAATGCGATCGTTACGGCGTGGAAGCCGCACTCCGCTTGAAGGAGAGCGCGGGCGGGGAGGTCGCGGTGCTCTCTCTCGGGGGCGAGCGAGCCTCCAAGGGGATCAAAGAGGCGCTGGCGATGGGCTGCGACCGGGCCATCCACGTGCAGAGCGACGATTTCGCCCGGGCGGACGCCATCACCATCGCGCGCGTGATCGCGGCCGCCGCGAGGGATGAGAACTTCGATTTGGTGCTCGTCGGCGTGCAATCGGACGATCTGGGCTACAACGCGGTGGGCCCGGCGCTGGCGGAGTTCCTCGACGCTCGTCATGCGCAGATCGTGCTGAGCCTGGAACCGGCTGAGGACGGAGCGCTGAAGATCACGCACGAGCTCGACAACAACCTCATCGAGACCGCCGAGATCAAACTGCCCGCGGTCCTCGGAGTCCAGAGCGGCATCCTCGACGTGCGCTACGCCTCGCTGAAGGGAATCATGGGCGCCGCCGCCAAGCCGCAGAAGAAAGTCAGCGTGGACGATCTGAAGCTCGAGCAGGAAAGCATCGTTCCCAAAGTGGAGATCGAGAGCCTGTCCTTGCCCCTGAAGACGAGCCAGGCGGAAATGATCGAGGGTGATCCGGCGACGATGGCGCGCACCCTCCTGAAGAAACTCAAGACCGAGGCCAAAGTTCTCTAGGGAGGATGGAAGAATGGCGAAGCAGATTTTAGTCATCGCCGAGGTGCGGGATGGCGCGCTCAAGCCCATCACCAAGGAAGCTCTCACTGCCGCGCTGCAGGTGGCCGATGAGGCTTCCGATGTAAAGGCGGTTTTGTTGGGCGATGGCGTCGAGAACTTGGCGCAACAGCTGTGCGCGTTTGCACCGGGCGGAGTGCTGTACCTCGAAGATCCCGCTCTGAAGACCTACACTCCCGAGGCGTATGTCGCCGCATTGAAGAACTTGGTGCAGGAGACTTCGGCCAAGTACGTCTTTACCGGGCATTCCTATCAGGCCATCGATTTCTTTCCGCGCTTGGCCGCGACCCTGGATGCCGCGTTCATTCCCGACTGCACCGGGATAGAGAGCGACGAGAAGGGTCTCGTCTTCAGCCGCAAGGTGTTCAACGGTAAGCTCGACGCCCGTTGCCGCGTTCGCTCTGAGGGGACCGTGCTGACGAGTCTCCAGCAGGGTGCGTTCCCCGTGGGCGAGGCCCCCGGAGGGGGAAGCGTAGAGAAGCGCAAGGTCGATCTGAGCGGGGTCGAGGCCCGCAAGGTTCTCTCGATCGAGGCGGGGGAGACCGGTGAAGTGGATTTGTCCGAGGCCGACATCATCGTGGCCGGAGGACGCGGGGTTGGAGACAAGGACAAGTTCCAGATAGTCTTCGATCTTGCGAAGGCGCTCGGCGGCGCGGTCGGCGCGTCCCGGCCGCCCTGTGACAGCTCTTGGGTCGAGCCCTTCCGCCAGATCGGTTCCTCGGGTCAGGTCGTGGCGCCGAAACTCTATGTTGCCCTGGGGATCTCCGGGGCCATCCAGCATCTGGTGGGAATGCGCGGCTCACAGTGCATCGTGGCCGTCAACAAGGACCCTAACGCCGCCATCTTCCAGGAGGCCAGCTACGGGCTGGTGGGAGATCTCCACGAGATCGTGCCGGCTCTCATCGAGGCCGTAAACGAGGCGCGGGAAGCATAGCACTTGTCGCAGCGGACGAACTCTCCCCAGATCGAGTTGGGGAACTCGCGACGGGTCAGCGCCGTGGCGGGTCTATCGGGTCTTTATGGCCTTCGTCTGCTGGGCATGTACCTGGTGCTGCCCGTGCTCAGCCTCTACGCCGCGAACCTGCGCGGCGAGACCGCTCTTCTCATCGGGATGAGTCTGGGGATCTATGGATTCTCACAGGCTCTTTTCCAAATCCCCTTCGGGATCTGGAGCGACCGCTATGGGAGGCGTCGCGTCATCGCGGCGGGTCTCTTGCTCTTCGCGATCGGCAGCGCCGTCGCGGCACAGACCCACTCCATTTACGGTCTCATTCTGGGGCGCTTCCTGCAGGGCTCGGGCGCGGTGGCTTCGGCTCTGGTGGCCCTCATGGCCGACCTCAGTGGTCCCCGCTACCGCGCGCGGGCCATGGGGGCGGTCGGCGTTTCGGTGGGCATCGCCTTCGCCACGGGAATGGTGTTCGGGCCCACCGTGTACGAGCGACTGGGGGCCCCGGCGATTTTCTGGCTCACGGCCGCGCTCTCACTCTTGGGAATCATCTACGTCGGGATCGCCGTTCCCAAGACACGCGCCTGGGAACACGATCACGAGATGGAGTGGACGCGGGGCCAGAGCACCACGCTCCTGCACCATCCGACGCTCCTGCGTCTCGACGCGGGCATCCTGGTGCTCCATCTCCTGGTGACCGCGGCTTTCGTGGTGGGGCCCACCTACCTCGCGCTCTACCGTCCGGTGGAACAGCACGGCAGTATCTATGCGCCCATCGTGCTGGCCGGAGTGGTCGTTCTGGCCATCTCCGTTTTCATTTCCGATCGCTGGGGACGTTTACGGGAAGCCATCGTGGCGGGGGGAGTGCTGCTCTTGGCCTCCACCATATTGTTGCTCTTCGCCACCCGCGGTCTCAGCTACTCCATCGCGGTCATCGCCTGCATGGTGGGGGGGATCGCGATCGCCGAGCCCGCGATGCCCGCACTTCTCACGCGTCTGGTTTCTTCCGATCAGAGAGGAACTGCGGCGGGGATCTTCCACACCTCGCAGTTCATGGGCTCGTTCCTGGGGGGAATGCTGGGGGGCGCAATGCTGCGCCATCCCAAGCTCATCGGTTTCATCCTGGTCGCCATCGCCAGCAGCTGGGCCATCGCCAGCGTGGGTCTTCTCACGAGAAGATCCCGCTCTACGAGCGCCAGTCCTGCCGCTTCTGCCAATGAGCGTGCAGAGAAAAAGCGAGCGGCGCGAGGGCGAGGCTGAGGGCCCAGCCCGCGAGCGCATCCACCCCGTAATGGAATCCGCCGTAGACCGTGCCCACGGTCAAGGCGGGAACGAGCGCGGCGAGGAACCAGCTCGCCTTTTTGCTGCGCGCCTTGAGAACCACGATCCAACAGATTGCGGCCACGGCGCAGTGCGAACTGGGAAAGGCGGTTCCCACCGACGATCCCGAGTGCAAGATGGAATGCACGAGGGGAGGGAAGATGGGTCCCATGAGATGAGGATCCGGTTCGGGGAAGTGATGGAAGGGACCCGCCACCGGAAAGCCCACGAACACGAGTTGACAGGCCACGAAAACGAGCACCAGGGCAGTGAGATATTCCTCGACCTGTGACCAACGTCCCTTGGCGGCGAAGGCCACGAGCGGAGTGGGAATGATGAGGTAATAGCTCAAGTACGCGAAGTGCAGATACTCGGACAGCCACAAATACGGAAGGCGTTGATGCAGAATGAGTGGCAGCACCTGTCCGTGGAAGATCGCGCGTTCCACGACCAGAATCGAGCTGTCGAAATAACGCGAGGCGAAAAACATGTCGTTCAGTTCGCGCGCCTCGGTGTAGAGCAAGGGAATGAAGAGCAGCGGCAGAATCCGGCGGGCCAGTGCCATGGGTCTGTTTTGAATCCGGGACGGTGCCCAGTGCAAACTGAAGAGTCCGAGGGCGAGGGCCAGATTCAAAAGAAACAGACGCAGCCAGTGCGCGACTCCCGCGTGAAGGAAGGGGAGCAGGAGAACCGTCAAGCCCAGGTACGCGCACAGGATTCCCTCGGAGGGACGAAAACCGCGACCAAACTGCTCGAGGCGCGGACCGGCAAGAGACCGCTCGGATGCGCCAGTGGCTTGCGGCTGGACTCGTTCGCTCACAGCCACCCTTCTTCCCGGTACCAGCGCATCGTGGCCTGCATTCCCTCCGCGAGAGCGAGTTTGGGCTCGTAGCCGAAGGCCTCCCTCGCCGCCTGGCTACTGCAACTGTATGAGGGAGCGCAGAAGTCGCGCGCCTTCTCCCTGCCGAACATGGCTTGCCGCCCGAAGAGTCCGTGCGCGGCGTCGTTCAGCGCGCCCGCGCCCAGGACCAGCCAATCGGGCAGAGTCGCAATGAAGACCTTGTGCGAGGAGGCGTTCGCGAGAGCCTGTGCGATCTCCCGCCAGGTGTGCGGCGGCCCATCCGTGAGGAAAAAAGTTCCCACGCCGCGCCTGTGCTCGGAGGCGGTCAGGAGGCCGGTGACGAGATCGTGCACGTGAATCAGTGAGAGATGACGTTCTCCCGAGCCCACGCAAAAGGCGAAGCCGCGCTCGGCCAGGGCGAAGAGCGGCAAGGTCGCGCTGTCTCTGGGACCATAGACGGCGGGGGGACGGATCACGGTCAAGGCTGGCCCCGAGAGAGCTGCCAGGGCAACTTCCGCTTCCAGCTTGGAACGGCCGTAAAAGCTGTGTGGATTCGGAGCGTCGTCTTCGTGGTAGACGCTTCCCTTCTCGCCGCGTCCCATCGCGGCCAGGCTGGAGACGAAAACGAAACGGCCTTCTGCAGGTGCGAATTCGGCGAAGTTGCGGTAGAGGGTGAGGGTAGCATCGACGTTCACGCGGCGGAAGGTCTCCCACTGCGCTCCCTTCAGAACGGCCGCGACGTGAAAGACACGGTCGACTCCATCGAGCGCCTCCGAGGGGATCTCACCGCGCGCGAGTTCGCCGTGAAAGACTCTCACTCTCGAGGTGTCCACGAAGCGAAGATTCGAGCTGGCGCGCACCAGCACCCGCACCTCTTCCTTCGCGCGCAAAAGCGCATCCACGAGATGGCTTCCCACGAAACCGTTCGCTCCGGTTACCAGAACCGCCATGGCGGTACCTCAGAGCTCTCTCTGATAGATGCGGTAGGTGCGGTAAGGCTCGCCCGCGAATTTTTGCAGAGGAACGATCATCGGCAGGTTGTCTTCCAGGACCCAGGAGCACTCCGCCCAGTCGTAGCCCTTGGCCAGACCCGCTTTCACCACGGCCTGAATCAGCACACCGTCCAGACCCTTGCCGCGCATCTCGGGCACGATGCCCAGGGTGACGACCCGGATCCCATCGATCTTACGCTTGTACCAGAGGATCTTCAGCAAGCCGAAGGGGAAGAGGCGGCCGTTGGCCTCCTTCAGGGCGACGTTCAAGTCGGGGAGAGCCAGGATGAAGCCATGAGCTTCACCGCTCTTTTCATCCTCCAAAAAGAAGACGACGTCGGGATCGATACCGTAACGCAGTTCCGAAGCGAAGTGACGCACCTCGCCCTCGGACATGGGAACGAAGCCCCAGTTCTTTTCCCAGCAGCGGTTGTACAGCGCGAGGATGCGGTCGACCTCGTTGGAGAAGTCCTTCATGTTAAGCTTGCGCAGGCGAACGCCGTGTCGCCGCATGAGCTTGTCCGCCAGGGAGAGGAGCCGGTCGAGTTCTTGGCTTCTGCGCACCTTGAAGGCCAGGAGGTCCTTCGCTTTGCGGAGTCCCGCCGCCTCGTAGCGCTCGGGGTACCAGGGCGGGTTGTAGTTCATCATGATCACGGGCGGGCCGGGCTCGCCATCCACCAGAAGTCCGCAGCTCTCGTTGGTGGAGAGTTCGAAGGGTCCCAGGGCGTGCGTGCGCCCCCTTGCCTTCAGCCAGGAGAAGGCTTCGGAGAAGAGGGCAGCCGAGGCCTCGTCATCCTCGCGAAGCGCGTCATGGAATCCGAAGAAACCCGCTTTGTCCCCGTGGAATTCGTTATGAGCCTGGTTGAGGTGCGCCACTACCCGGCCCACTACCTTGCCGTCTCGCAGGGCGAGAAAGGGCTGCACCTCGGCGTGCTCGTGGAAGGGGTGTTGCCCCGGGGTGAGCAGTTTGCTCACGTCGGCCTTGAGAGGAGGCACCCAGTTGGGATCGTCTCGGTAGATCTGCCATGGGAATTCGATGAAACGCTTCAGATCGGCGCGATCTTGCACCGGACGGATACTCAGGCTCATGAACGCTCCCCACGCTGAAACTCAGATGAGTCCCAGCTCCTTGCCGACCCGGCGGAAGATATCGAGAGCGCGGTGCAGCTGATCGTCGGTGTGCGTTGCGATGTACGAGGTCCGCAGCAGCGCCTTGCCTTCGGGTACCGCGGGGGACACCACCGGGTTCGTGAACACCCCACCGTCCAAGAGCGCCCTCCACAGTTGGAAGGCCATCTGTGATTCACCGACGACGATGGGTATGATCGGTGTCTCGGTGCTTCCCACATCCCAACCCATTCCCGCCAACTCTTTCTTCATCAAGTTCTGGATCTCCCACAGCCGGACGCGCCGTTCGGGCTCGGTCCGGATGATCTCCAGACTCTTCAAGACGGTGGCCACCGCATAGGGGGGCATGGCCGCGGAGAAGATCATGGGTCGCGCGTTGTGACGCAGGAAGTCGATGACCGAGCTGTCGCCCGCCATGAATCCGCCGATCGAGGCGAAGGACTTGGAGAAGGTTCCCATGATGAGATCCGTTTCCCCAGCCAGTCCGAAGTGGTCGGTGACCCCGGCTCCTTTGGGGCCGACGACTCCCAGCGAATGGGCCTCGTCGACCAGCACGCGCGCCCCGGCGCCGTGTGCCAGGTTGAGAACCTCGGGCAGCGGCGTCAGGTCGCCGTCCATCGAGAAGACTCCGTCGACCGCGATGAGCACCCCGCGGTTCGTGGGGATTTTCTCCAGCTGCTCGGCCAGGTCGCGCATGTCGTTGTGACGAAAACGCGCCACTTGTCCGGGAGACATGATGGCGCCGTCGACGATGCACGCGTGATCCAATTTGTCGATGAGTGCTGTGTCGTCGCGACCGACCAGGGCCGCGATACAGCCCAGGTTGGTCTGGTAGCCGGTCGAGAAGACGAGGGTCTCCTCCTTGCCCACGAAATCCGCCAGCTCGGCTTCGAGCTTCAAGTGCAAGTCGAGGGTGCCGTTCAAAAAGCGGCTGCCGGTACACCCCGCGCCGTAGGAACGCGAAGCGGCCTCACCCGCCTCGAGTACGCGCGGATCGTGGGTGAGTCCCAGGTAGTTGTTCGAGCCCAGCATGACCACCGACTTGCCAGCGATCGTGACCTCGGTCCCCTCGCTCCCCTCGATGGGTATGAAATACGGATACAGCCCAGTGGCGCGAGTCTCGCGGGCTCGGGTGTAGGAGGCGGCCTTCTGGAAGACATCCTCGCGCTCTTGGGTGTTGGATTTTCGACTGGTCTGTGGATTTGGATTCATCGATTTTCAGACATCCAGGAGAAAGAGATCCTCGGTCTCGCCGCCGGAAGGCCAACAGGCTTCCTCGGTGGACGGCGCGCGCGGGGCAAAAAACAATAGCGCTAAGATGGTACTCAGCAACAGTCCAGCAAGAAGGACGGGAAACGACCTCAAATTCGCAGCCGCCCGCAGATTCTCGCCAAGATAGAAGTCCACACATGCGCTTCCCGCGGATTCAACACGATTTTGCCCGGCAATGCCAAGAAAGAACTGCCCCAATCCGGACCAAATGGAGCTCGCGCGGGCCCCTCCACGGCGGCGAGAGCCCCTGCCGGAGGGCCGGGAGAGCGGATTTGAGCCCCTTCGCCGCAGGGCTTGGGGATCGGACACAAATCCGCCAGCGGAAGCCAAGCGTTGCCATCGGGGCCTGGCCGAGGCATCCTGCGAGCTGTCTCTCGCGGAGGCGCCGGGCGCGCTTTGGAAGATGCGAATCCTCGAACTGGGAAAATTCTACCCCCCGGTGCGCGGTGGGATGGAGAGCGCTCTCGAGCAAATCTGTCTCGGCTTGCGCCGGCGTGGGCACCGGGTGCTGGCCCTGGTTTCGGCCGACGAGCGGCGCGCCAGCGCGAGCTACCGGGAGGGAGTCGCGGTCTGGCGGCTGGGGCGCTACGGCCAGATTGCCAGCAGTCCGGTCAATCCGGGACTGGCGCGGGCCCTAAAGAGGGTGCGCTTGCAGTTTCGCCCGCAGCTGGTGCACCTCCATCTGCCCAATCCCGCGGTGGCGGTCGCCTGGCTGCTCTTCGGCGACCGCCAGTTGCCCTTGGTCATCAGCTACCACAGTGACATCGTCCGGCAGCGTCGCCTGGCTTCACTGCTGGAACCTCTACGGCAGCGAGTCCTCGCGCGCGCGGCGAAAATCGTGGTGAGCAGCGAGGATCTGCGGAACTCGAGCCGGAGCCTGGCGGCGCACCGTGCGCGTTGTATCGTCATTCCGTGGGGCATCGACGTGGACACGATTCTCCCCGGCCCGCCTCCGAGCCCCGAGCTTCTCCCTTTCCCGCGCTACTTCCTCTTCGTCGGTCGCATGGTGTATTACAAAGGACTGGAGGTTCTCTTGGCCGCCTTGCAGCAAGAGAACATGCCCCTCGTGGTGGTCGGAGAAGGCCCGCTGCGGGCGCGCTGGGAAAAGCAGGCCGCCTCACGCGGGCTCGGCGATCGAGTGTACTTCGCGGGCGCGGTGTCCCAGCAAGCGCTGGACACTCTCTACCGCGGCTGCGTGGCACAGGTTCTTCCCAGCATCGCAGCCAGTGAGACCTTCGGATTGGTGCAGCTGGAAGCCATGGCACGCGGCCGGCCCGTGGTTGCGGCGCGGGCCTCCGGAGGCGTGGCCTCGGTGCAGGAGGATGGGGTCAGCGGACTTCTGGTGCCGCCGGCCGATGCCGATTCCCTGCGCCGCGCGCTCAAGACCCTTTGGGACGATCCGCAGCGCGTTGAGGCAATGGGCCAGGCGGCACGCGCGCGCGTCGTCTCCCATTTCCATCAGGGGCGGCGGATGGAGCAGCTGTCTGGCCTTCTCGAAGGACTCGTCGCTCATGAGTGAGCAGGATCAGGTTCGTTTTCTCAACCCCTGGACCCTTCTTCTGCCCGAGGAAAGGGGCAGAGTTCTCGCCGTGGCCGGCAGCGGGGGCAAGAGCGCGCTTCTGCGACGGCTCTATCAGCATTACCGGGCCGAGGGCTACAGCGTGTTGTGGAGCCAGACGGTGGATCATCCTCCCCCCACGCAGATTCCTGAACACAGCATCGCGGCGCCGATCGAGAAGCTGCGGGAAGAGTTTCAGCATCATGCGGCGCTGTTCGTGGCAGGAGAGCGCGATGGGGAAGGCAGGGCGCGCGGTCTGCCTCCTCGGAGGATCGAAGAACTGCGCCACCAGCTCGCGCCGGATGTCGTTCTCGTGGAAGCCCAAGCCCAGAACGGCAAGCCCCTTCTGGAGCATGGACAGGCGCCGGTCTGGCCACGACCGCTCCACATGGTCTTTGCCCTCGCGGGTCTGCACGCGGTGGGGAGTCTGAAGCCCCGCCGGGGGGACCTTTCCGCGCAGGACGAGAAGCCAGAGGACGGAGAGCCGCCGCGCTTCACCAGCGAGGACGTACTGCGCCAGTTCACGGCGGCTGGTGGACTCCTCGAGCAGACTCCCCAGGGAGTTCCCTGCTTTCCTTTCCTTTCCGGCCTGGGCCGCTTTCGCGATCTCGACGGCATGTTCGAGCTGGTGGCGAAACTCTGGGAAACTCCGGGCGTCAAGGCGGTGCTTCTCGGCGAGCTCACCGGCCACGCGCGCATCGACGCTGCCGAGGATGCGGCGGCGGCACAGCTCGGAGGAGCCCCGCACCTTGCCGGTGAACGGATCTACGCGCTCTATCCTTCACACCTGGACGAGGTCGAAAGCTAGGCGGTTGTCCCGCGCTCTTCGCGACTCTATACTGACGCGCATCGAGGCCACGCCGAGACACCACCTCGCGCATGCCATCCTTCAAATCGCCCCACAAATTGTAGGGAACTCCCCGAAAAGGAGTCTTGCGTGTCACAGATCGAAATCAACGATCCTCTGCGCGATCTCGACTTCGTCGCATTCGATACGGAGACCACCGGCCTCTCCGCCGCGATGGAACGCGTGGTGGAACTCTCCGCGGTACGTTTTCGATTCGACGGTGAGGAACTCGAGACCTTCGACGAGTTGATCGACCCCAAGCGCTCGATTCCCGCGGATGCGGCGCGAATTCACGGGATCAGCGACGCCATGGTGGAGGGCAAGCCGCTCATGGACGAAGTGCTGCCCCGATTTCTCGAATTCTGCGAAGACGCGGTTCTGTTGGCGCATAACGCGGAATTCGATCTCGGATTTCTGGTACATGAAGCCTCGCGTTCCGGGATCACTCTTCCCACGCCCCCCGTGCTGGACACGGTGGAAATTTCACGCCGTCTGCGACCCGATCTGCCCAACCACAAATTGGAGACGATTTCCCGCGCCTTGGGCTGTGAGCCGACGACCTACCATCGAGCCCTGGCTGACGCGGAGACTCTGAAGTCGAGCTTTCTCAAATTGCTCGAGGAGAAGCATCAACAGAGCACTCTCGGTGAACTCATCAAGGATACCGGGAGTGCGCTCACTTTTGGCTGGCCGGATCGCACGCGGGCGTGGCTACCGCCTCGACTGCGCGCCATCGACGACGCCATGATCTCACAGAGCAAGGTCACCATCGTCTACCAGCCAGAGGGCCAGCGCGAGGAGGCGCGTGAGATCGTGCCGCGCGCATATTTGAGGCGCCCGGGGGTCACACTGCTCATGGGACGTCTCGATGGGGGGATGGACCGGAATTACCGCCTTGCGTGGATCACGCGCGCGCACATGGCGCAGGCCACCCTTTTCTGAGCGAGGCGCTGGCACGCGGGGCGCCCGATGGGAACCGCGCATGCTGAGCGCACATATAAAGCAGGGATCGGCGGCAGGGGGCTCCGCGATTGACAGGTGGGTGATCTCGCTCTTATCTTGCCGCGATTCTCAACACCGCGAAAGACCGTCTGTTTGGCGCGTTATTCCACCTTTGTTCTGGAGGTTCGTGAACCGTGAAGTCTCTCGCAATCAGCGCCCGGGCCGGCGTTCTCCTCTTTTTACTCATGCTCATGAGTGCCGGACCCGTTCTCGCCGAATGCTCTCCGAGCGAGATGGCAGCCGCTCGGCAGTCCTACGATACCGCCTATGCCTTCGTGCAACAGGGCAAATGGAATACGGCCATCAAGAGTCTGGAAAAAGCACAGGAGGAGTGTCCCGAGCATTGGCAGAGCAAGGAGCTTCTGGCACAAGCCTATCTTCGGACCAAGGATTACGAGAAGTCCGTGGCGGAATACAAGGCCCTCATCCAGGGCCGCTACCACGGGAGCGTGGACAGTACCGAGACTCGAGTGCTCTCCGGCTATGGCTTCGCTCTCTTGAAGATGAAGAATGCCAAGGATGCCGAAGCCGTCTATCTGGCCATCACCAAGAAGGATCCCGAGAAGGAAGATCCCCTCAAGCGCTTGGTCTACGTCTACGAGGCCACCAAACGCTACGACAAGGCCATCGAGTACGAGCAGAAGCTCTACGAGATGAATCCCGACGAGCACGAGTACACCAAGAAGATCGGTGATCTCTACCTCAAGAAGGGCGACAACGCGAAAGCGCAGGAATGGTACTCCAAGGCGGCCGCCGAGGGGATCGCGACACGCGGCTCCTACGAACTGGGAGTCGATCACATGAAGGCCGGGCGTTTCGCCCAAGCCGCGAAGGCCTTCGAAGACTATGTCGCGGGAAAGCCCAAGAGCGCTGCCGGCTTCCAGAATCTAGGATATTGCTACACCAAGCTGGGGAAGAACCAGGAGGCCATCGAGGCCTACCAGACGGCGCTCTCCATCGAGGGCGACCGGCACAGCGTGGCTTCCAGCCTCGGATTTCTCTACCTGGACAACAAGCAGATCGACGAGGCCGAAAAGCTCGCGCGCAAGGCCATCGACACCTGGCCTCAGGACGATCCCAAGAAGCCCGGCATGTACTACCTGATGGGCCAGATCCTGGAGAAGAGAGGCGAGTACCAGTCGGCCATCGACACCTTCAGCAAGGTCCTTGACGATCCCCAGTGGGGCGATCGGGCCGAGGCACAGGTGGAACGTCAACGCCAGCTCATCGCGCGCCAGAAGGCGCTGGACGAGCAGAAGAAACAGCGCGGTTGAGACTCAGCGCTTCTTCCATCGCTGCGGAGGGGGCGCGATCCAGTCCTTGGTCTTCATGATCTCCGTCATGTAGGCCTTGTCCTCTGGCCGGGGTTGCGTGTCGAGCAGATGCTGCCGGTACTCAGCCTCGGTCAGACGGACGCCGTCCACGCTCCAGAACTCTCCCGCGTGATCGCCGATCCGCCGACAGTAGCGCTGATCGGGTAGCGTGAATTCCTGCCAGTCCTCGGGCTTCACCTTGTTGAGAGTGGCCACGACTTTCTGCACCTCGGCCAGGTACTTGGAGCGCGCGTTTTCGTTCAGATGCTCCTTGTCGAGGGCTTCCTCGTCGCGCGTCTTGCGCTCGTCGTAGCGCCCCTTGATGCCCCACACGTAGCCCCACTGCGCACTCGAACTGTGATCGGTTCCGAAGAGATCGTAGGCGGTGGAGAGCCACTTGTTCAAATAGCGCTGGATGATGTGCTGCGGGACCACTCCGGCCTCGACCACGCGCTTCAGGCCCGCGTTGCCCGTGCCCAGATGAAAGGCCTCTTCCTTCAGCATGGGACCCATGCTGCGCGCGAGGGGAGAGAAGGAGGAAGTGGAGAGCATGTTGAGCTGGAACTTGCCGTCACGGTCCACGAAATTGGTGTAGACGAAGAAATCCAGCCAGTTGTCGACGTCCTCGTTGAAGGAACCCAGGAGTCGTTCACGGTTCCAGGCTCTGCGCTCCAGCAGCTTGACCGCTTCGCGCTTTCCCTGCTCGCCAAAGTGCGACACCAGCACGTGGCACATCTGCCAGCCGTGACGCATCTCCTCGGCGTTGATGCGCACCAGGCTGTAGAGGTCGTAGTCGCTGGGGGCGGTATCCACCAGGTTCTTCTGCTGCTCCACCGAGGCAAATTCGGTGTCTCCCTGATAGACGATCAGGGTGAGCAGGGCGTCGCGAATCCTCTGATCGGGAATCTCGATGACGCGCTCCCAGCGGGGACGGCCCGCGAAGTCTCCGTACTCGATCTCCGAGCCCGGCAGATCCCCGTATTTGGCGGAAAAATCGAACTCGTGGAGGTCCATCAAGGACTCGTCGTATCCGATGTCTTTGCGCCATTCGTGGAAGAGATCGGTCCATTCGTCGAAGGTGGAGACGGTCTTGGGGTGGAGAACCATGAGGGCGTCCTTTGGGCTGAGGAAGTCGGCAAGAAGGCAAAAACCGAACGCTTGTTCGAACTTTTCTCAGGATAGCGACAGCCGGGTCCAGCAGCAAGGGGAGGGGCATGCTGCGACTTGGAAAAGTCCCCCTTGGTTGTTAGGGTATGGCCCGTGGTGAGCGGAGATGGACCCCCACTGGGGCTCGTGCCCGGAGAGTGATCGATGAGCCTGGCGTACGTGGCCTTGGGGAGCAACCAGGGAGCGAGACGACACGAACTCGCGCGGGCCATTCAGGGCCTGCGCCAATTGCCCGAGACCCAGCTGCAGGGGGTCAGCCGCCTCTACGAGACCAGCTACCAGGGCGCCGGGACCCAGCGACCCTACCTCAACGCCTGCCTCGTTCTCGAGACCTCGCTCTCGCCGCAGAGCCTTCTGGAAGCCGGCCAGGCCATGGAGCGCCAGGCCGGACGCGAGAGCGACGGTCACATGAAGCCCAGGCCTCTGGACGTGGATCTCCTCCTGGTCGATGATCTGCGTCTCGAGGAGGAGCGCCTGCGTCTGCCTCATCCGCGCATGCACGAGCGGCGTTTCGTGTTGCAACCCTTGGCCGATCTCGATCCCGAATTGAAGCTCCCCGGACAGGATCTGCGCGTGCGGCAACTTCTTCAGGAGCCGCAGGTGCAGCGCCAAGAGCTGAAGGAGGCCGCGCGCGGCCGCTGGTGGGAGGAGAAGGAAGAGTGAGTCCTGTGGATTCCCCCTGGCGCTACATCGTGGTCGAAGGGGTCATCGGAGCGGGCAAGACCAGTCTCTGCCGGCTCCTTTCGGAGAGCTTGGCAGCGCGCCTCACTCTGGAGGTCGTGGAAGAGAATCCCTTCCTGCCCAAGTTCTACCAGGACCGCGCCGCGTACGCCTTCGTGACCCAGAACTTCTTTCTTTTGAGCCGTTATCAGCAGCAGATGAAGCTCGTGCAAATGGATCTCTTCGACAATAGTCTTGTCGCGGACTATCTCTTTGCCAAGGATCGTATCTTTGCTAACATCAACCTCAGCGACGACGAGTTGCGGCTTTACGAGCGTTTGGCGTCCATTTTGGAGGAGCGGGTCCGGCGCCCGGACCTGGTGGTCTACCTGCAGGCGAGCACCGAGGTCCTCATGACGCGGATCCGCTGGCGAGGCCGCAGCTATGAGCGCGACATGGACGTCGATTACATTCAGACGCTCAACGAGGCCTACAACTACTTCTTCTTTCACTACGATGAGACGCCCCTGCTCATCGTGAACACCAACGAACTCGACTTCGTAAAGAACCGCGACCACTATGCGGATCTGCTGCACCGCATTCTCCAACCCTTTACCGGAACGCAGTATTACGTTCCCCCATGGAAAGAGGAATGATGGCCAAGACCACGCGTCTGGATCTCCTCCGTTCCAAGAAAGAGCACCGCAAGATCGCGGTCGTGACCGCGTACGACTATCCCACCGCCCGTCTGGTGGACATGGCGGAGGTGGACGCGATCCTGGTGGGGGATAGCCTGGGTAACGTCATCCAGGGCCACGACAGTACGCTGCCGGTGACTCTGGAGCACATGATCTACCACACGAGCTGTGTGAGCCGCGCCCGTCCGCGTGCAATGATCGTCGCCGATTTGCCCTTCGGCACCTTTCAACGCGGACCCCAAGTGACTCTGGACGCCTCCATTCGTTTGATGCAGGAAGCCAACGCGGAAGCGGTGAAGATCGAAGGTGCCGGTCCGCGGCTCGCTTCCATCGAGACCGTGGCCAGCCAGGACATTCCCGTGTGGGCCCACCTCGGTCTCACTCCGCAGTCGGTGCACGGCTTCGGAGGGCATCGCGTCCAGGGGAAGGAGTCCCAATCCGCGCATCGAATTCTGGAGCAGGCGCGCCGTGTGGAATCCGCGGGAGCTTGCGCGCTCGTGCTCGAGTGCATTCCCCACGAACTGGCGGGCGAGATCACCCGGACCCTGGCCATTCCGACCATCGGCATCGGCGCGGGCCCGGAATGTGACGGCCAAGTCCTGGTCTTCCACGACTTGCTGGGCTTCGACAAGAGCTTCGTGCCGCGCTTCGTGAGACAGTATGCACAGATGGAAGATCTGATCCCCGAAGCCCTTCGCAGCTTCGTGAACGACGTTCGCGAGGGGAGTTTTCCCACCCTCGAAGAGAGCTATGCCTCCGCCAAGGAGCTCGCGAAAAAAGCCAGGAGGCGTTGACCTTGCCTGCCCCGAGGCTCATTCGATCTGAAGCGCAGATCGAAGAGGCCCTCGCGCCCCTGCGCCAGGGCCAAAGTCCGCTCGTTTTCGTTCCCACCATGGGTGATCTCCACGAGGGCCATCTGACTCTGGTGCGCACGGGCGCCAAACTGGGTCGAGTTCTGGTGAGCATCTTCGTGAACCCCACCCAGTTCGGACCCCGAGAGGACTTCGCGAGCTATCCGCGCGATTTGCAGAGAGATCTGGATCTGCTGAAGCAACTCGATGGTGTGGCCGCGGTCTACGCCCCTGAGGTGGAGGAGATCTATCCGCGGGGAGACTCGACTTTCGTCGAGGTGACGGGACTGGGAGAAATTCTGGAGGGCGAATACCGACCGGGTCATCTCCGTGGAGTCACCACCGTGCTCGCCAAGCTCTTTTTGACGCTGCGGCCGCAGATTGCCGTCTTCGGTCAGAAGGATGCTCAGCAGTGCCTCGTGGTGAAGAGGATGGTCAAAGATCTGCGCATTCCCCTGCGTCTGCTCTTCGGGCCCACGGTGCGCGAGAGTGACGGACTCGCATTGAGCTCACGCAATCGCTACCTGAAGGGCGAGGAGAGGGTCCAGGCCCTCGCCCTGCACCGGGCCTTGCGTTTGGGCGAGCGCCTCTTGCGGGAAGGCGAGCGAAAGGCGTCGGCCGTCGAGTCCGCCATGACCGCGGCGCTGGAAGCGGAGCGGGTGCGCGTGGATTACGCGGCCCTGCGAGTGCTGCCGGAACTCGAGACTGTCCCGCGGGCGGAAGGACATCTTCTGCTCGCGTTGGCGGCTCATGTGGGAAGAGCGCGGCTCATCGACAACCTCTGCCTCCGGGTGAGCGAGCGAGGCGTGGAGGAGTCGCCGCTGGATGAAGAATGCACTCTCGAGGCGCTGCAAAAGGACTTTGAAGCGCGAAGGAGCGATGGCCGATGAATGCGACCTTCGCGGTGGTTTTGGCCGCGGGCAAGGGAACCCGCATGAAGAGCGACAAGGCGAAGGTCCTGCACGAGCTCGCAGACAGGCCGATGCTGAGCCACGTCTTGAGCGCGCTGGAGGAGCTCGGGGTGGAGGAGACGGTCGTGGTGGTGGGACACCAGGCCGATGCGGTCTCCGAGATCTGTCGAGAACATGCGGTGCAAACGGTGCTACAGTCCGAGCAGTTGGGAACGGGGCACGCGGTGGAGCAGGCTCGGCCTGTGCTGGAGGGCAGAGAGGGGCTGACCCTCATCCTCAGCGGTGACGTGCCTCTGCTCCGCGCGAGAACTCTGAGAGGCCTCGAGGAGGCCGTACGGAAAGATGGCGCGGCAGCCTGTGTTCTCACCGCCATCACCGAAGATGCGAGCGGATACGGACGCATTCTCCGCGGGGCGAAGGGGGAGATTCTCGGCATCGTGGAAGAGAAGGATGCGAGTGAAGAGCAACGTCGCATCACCGAATACAATACAGGTACCTACTGTTTCAAGAACGCGCTCCTGTGGCCGCTCATCCGGCAACTGGACACTGACAACGCGCAGGGCGAATTCTACCTCACCGACCTCATCGCGCTGCTGGTACGAAGCGGCGAGCGAGTTCAAGGTGTCGTCTGCGAGGACGAACGTGAGGTGCAGGGAGTCAATACACTCGAGGACTTGGCTCGAGCGCGGAGCGACTGGGAGGAAATTCACCGTGGATAGATTATTCACCCCTTGGCGCAGGTCCTATGTCACCTCCCTCAACGAGCCCTCCACCTGTGTCCTCTGCGAAGTTGCGCGGGCCGACGACCAAGAGTCGCGAATCCTCTTGAGAGAAAGCGGCTGGTACGTCGTATTGAACAAGTATCCTTACACCACGGGCCACATGATGCTGGTGGTGCAACGACACGTCGGTAGCCTGGAGGAACTCGACGAGGGCGAGACGGAGAGTCAAGCGCGGCTCCTTGCCCTGTGTGAGCACGCGCTGCGCGAGGCCTACCATCCCCATGGTCTGAACGTGGGTCTCAATCTGGGACGCGCGGCCGGCGCCGGAGTCAAGGGCCACCTGCACTGGCACGTCCTGCCCCGCTGGGAAGGCGACGCCAACTTCGTCTCGGTGGTGGGCGATACGCGCGTTCTGCCCGAGACCCTTCAGGAGAGTTACGAGCGGCTCTTGCCCTGCTTTCGCCGGGGGGAATCGTGAGTCGCACCTCGCTGATCCTCGGCGGGCTGCTGCTGCTCTGTCTGGCCTCGGCCGCCATCGCTCGTTTCAGGCACCACGAGGAGCCACCGTTGGCGCGGCTCACCATCGAGGTGCTGAACGGATGTGGGGAGGAGGGTGCGGCGGCCGCCACCGCGCAGAAGCTGCGGGGCCTGGGACAGGATGTGGTCAAAGTGGCTGATGCCGAGCGTAAAGACTACGATCACTGCGTCTTGGTGGACCGCCGGGGCCGCGCCTGGCTGGCCCGTAGGCTGGCCCGGCGCCTGGGGGGAATGCTGGTGGTCCTGGAGCGCAGTGCCGGAGCGGACGCGGACCTGACCCTCATCGTGGGAAGGGACTACGCGAAGATCCCCGGATCCAAGACGGGACTCTGAGAGGGCCTCTTTGTTCCTTGGAAGGCTCGTGCTATGGTGCAGCCCGGTGACCCGAGCGGGAAAGGCAGGTGGGCAAACTGGCTAAGCGGCGACTGGGAACGGTAACTTTGATTTTCTTCCTGGGAATCCTCGTGGGAAGTGTCATCAGCCAGGCCGTGGGGTTGTTCCTCCCCGAGGGCTCGACTGCACACCAGCTTTTCGTCCAATATCTTTCATTTGGTTTCGGGCCAGCGCCTCTCAATCTCATTATCTTTGACGTGACGTTGGGATTTCACATCCACGTGAATCTGTTGAGCGTCATCGGGATCTTCCTGGTGGCGCAGGTTCTCCGCTGGTATCGCTAGCGGAGTTTGGGAGGGATCATGGTCGATCTGAATCTGCCGCTCGCTCTCATTCCCAGTTTCGGCTGGCAAGAGGGTCTGGTCATCCTTGCCGTGGTTCTCTTGGTCTTCGGGCCGTCAAAACTGCCAGAGGTCGCGGAGGCCATGGGGAAGTCCATTCGGAAGTTCAAGAACGCCACGCGTGACGTCGAGGACTCGATCAAGGATGAGGTCAACCGCATCGACGAGGGAGATAAGAAGAAGGAGTAGGAAAGCTTTTCCGCCTCACCGGCCTTCGCCAGAGCCTTGGGAGCAGCCTTGAATCTGCATCAGCTCCTTGCGCGCTTGCAGAGCGACGCAGAATTTAACCGAAACGTAACCCTCTGGCACACGCTGCCCGCCGAGACGGCTCGGTACGTCCCGTTCCCTGAAGACCTGGACCCGCGACTCCGCGACGCCCTCAGGCAGCAGGGGATCGAGGCGCTATACACGCATCAGGGCGAAGCCTACGAGAAGGTCAGGGGTGGTCGCCACACCGTGGTAGTGACTCCGACCGCCAGCGGGAAGACCCTCTGTTACAACCTGCCGGTGCTTCAGGCCTGCTTGGAGAACGAGGAGGCGCGGGCGCTCTACCTCTTTCCCACCAAGGCTCTCAGCCAGGACCAGATGCAGGGTCTCCACGGGCTCATCGAAGCGATGGGCGTGGACATCAAGACCTACACTTTCGACGGTGATACTCCGGCGACCGCGCGGCGCACCATCCGCAGCAGCGGGCACATCGTCGTCACGAATCCCGACATGCTGCACCAGGGAATCCTTCCGCATCACACGGCCTGGATCAAACTCTTCGAGAACTTGCGCTACGTGGTGATCGACGAGGTTCACCAGTACCGGGGCGTCTTCGGCAGCCACCTCGCCAACCTCATCAGAAGGTTGCGACGGATCTGCCGCTTCTACGGCAGCAACCCGGTCTTCCTGTGTTCCAGCGCCACGGTGGCCAACCCCGTGGAGCACGCGGGGCATCTCTTGTCCGAGCCCGTGGAGCTCGTGGATGACAACGGTGCTCCGCGCGGCGAGAAACACCTCGTGTTCTACAACCCTCCGGTGGTGAACGCCGAGCTGGGGATTCGCCGCAGTGTGATCAAGGAGGCGGCCCGGCTCTCCGAGCCCTTCCTCTCGACCGGAGTGCAGGTCATTCTCTTCGGCCGCAGCCGTCTGCGGGTCGAATTGCTGCTCACCTATCTCAAGCGCAGCCTGAGCAAGCTGCACAAGTCACCGGCTCTCGCGCGAGGCTACCGAGGTGGATATCTCCCCAGCGAACGCCGCGCGATCGAGCGCGGTTTACGCGAAGGGAAAATTCTGGCGGTGGCGTCGACGAACGCCCTGGAGCTCGGGATCGACATCGGTCAGCTCGATGTCTGCATCATGGCCGGCTATGCGGGAACCGTGACCTCCACCTGGCAGCAGGCCGGCCGGGCGGGACGCAGGAAAGGGGTGAGCGTTGCCATCGTCGTGGCCTCCAGCAATCCCCTGGATCAGTACATCATTTCGCATCCGGATTTCTTTCTGGAGTCCAATCCAGAGACCGCCATCGTCGATCCGGACAATCTCGCGATTCTGCTCAGCCATCTGAAGTGCGCGGCCTTCGAACTTCCTTTCACTCGCGAAGAGCGCTTCGGCGGGCTCTCGGCCACTTCGGAGATGCTGGCCTATCTGGAGGAAAAGGGCGTCCTGAATTCGAGCGGGGATCAGTGGCACTGGATCGCGGATACCTATCCGGCGGAGGACGTGAGTTTGCGCAGCGCCGCCATAGAAAACGTGGTGATCGTGGACACCACCAAAAACCGCCGGGTCATCGGGGAGACCGATCTTTTCAGCGCACAGCTTCTGCTCCACGACGACGCCATCTACATGCACGAGGGTCGGCAGCATCACGTCGATCACCTGGATTGGGAACGCAAGGAAGCCTATGTGCGCCAGGTCGAGGTCGACTACTACACCGACGCCCAGCTCAAGACGGAACTTCACGCTTTGGATCTATTGGAGAGTGAAGAGCTCGAATCCGGGATGAAGGCGCACGGAGAAATCGGCTTGATCACCAAGGCCACCATGTTCAAGAAGATCAAGCTGGGTACCCACGAGAACGTGGGAGCGGGGAAGATCCAGTTGCCCGAATTGGAACACCACACCACGAGCTACTGGTGGCGCCTCGACGACAGCTTGACCCATACGATGCGCGAGAGGAATCTCGATCTGGGTGAAGGACTCAAGGGATTGGCCCATCTTCTGGGCCAGGTGGCGCCCCTGTACATCATGGCGGATCCGGCGGACGTGCGCGCGGTGCCCATGTTGAAATCCCCTTTCACCCAGAGCCCCACTCTCTTCATCTACGACGTCTATCCGGGCGGGGTGGGTTTCGCGCGCAAACTGTACTCCCTTCACGATTTGCTTCTCGAAGCCGCGGCGGCACGACTCTTCGAATGCCCCTGTCAGGATGGTTGCCCCTCGTGTGTTGGATCCAGCCTGGAAACCGGCGGGCGAGCCAAGGCATCGGCGCTCTTTCTCTTGAACGAGGGTGGCGTGAAGAATTCGCGCCGCGCGGCGGGCAGTGCCTGAGAGCGATGTTAGAGAGAGATCTGCGTTCCCGCCTGGCGTTCTTCGACAAGAAGCATGCGATACCGGCCCAAAAGCCGCAGAGAGTTCAGCAGGGCGCTCGTGAGGAGCTTCTCACGGCACTGGGAGGGGAACTCCACGGTCGCGGCGCATCCCGTTTCCTCAAGATCGAGGAGCCGGTCGACCCCAAGCTCTTTCCGGGTTCGCCCGCCGAATGCGTTTCACCCGAGGCCTGGTTCCGGCTAAGCGGCAAGTCCGCGCCGGCGGGAAACCACTGGGTGGTTTTGGATACTGAAACTACCGGACTGCAGACCGGGGCCGGCACCCTGGTTTTTCTGGTTGGTCTCTTGCACTGGCGTGAGGAAGATGCGCGCCTGGTTCAGTATTTCATACCCGAGCCTGCGGGCGAGAGCGGAATGCTGAGAGATCTGTGGCGTGAACTCGAGCCGGCCGACGCGCTCGTCAGTTTCAACGGACTGGCTTTCGACTGCTCACGCCTGCGTACGCGCGGGATCCTCTCGCGGCTGGACCCCGGGATGCTCGACATGCCGCAGTTGGATCTCATGCACCCGGCGCGGAGGATTGCCGCCGATTGGTTGCCCGATTGCCGCCTCAAGAGTCTCGAGCAGAGTCTCCTGGGGAGAGAACGTGAGGACGACCTGCCGGGTAGCGAGGTTCCGGAAGTCTACCGTAGCTGGTTGAGTGATGGATTCCAGCCGGATCTTCCACGGGTCCTCGAGCACAACCGTCACGACGTGGAGAACCTCATGCACTTGGCCGCGATTCTCGCCGCCATCTATTGCGACGGAGAGGATCCTCTCGTGCTTCCGGCAAGCGCGCATCATCGTTTGGGTCGGACGCTGGTGGCCCGCAAGCGCGTCGCTGCGGCCAGAACCCGATTCGAACGCGCCATGCGTGAAGGCGAGGAAGGCATCGCCTGTCGTGCCGCCTTCGAGCTGGCTCGGCTTCACAAGAGGTCCGGCGAATGGAAACGAGCTGAAGAGATCTATCGGCACTGCCTGAAGCGCTGGCCGCGTTTCATTCCCGCCCGGGTGGGATTGGCCAAGGTCCAGGAACATCGGCGGAAAGATCCGGCGGGAGCCCTGCGAACGGTAAACGCCGCGCTCGAGTTCCTGGCGTCGCTGCCCGCGGCGGAACGAGATGAGGTTTTTCCCGCGACGATCGATGAGCTAGAATACCGGCGGCAACGTCTGAACCGCCGACTTTCGAAGGTCGCCCTATCGTGAGTTTGAACGAACAGAGCAAACGTGTCGCGGCCCGGAAGCGGGCGGCCGGGTTCTCCATTTTCCTCAGCGTGGTGCTCCTGGGGGCCAAGGTCTACGCGTGGCGTTTGACCGCCTCCACCGCGATTCTTTCAGACGCCATCGAGACGATCATCAACGTGGTCGCGGCCTCGCTGGCCTTCTTCTCGATCGTGCAGAGTGCCAAGCCGCCGGACAGCGATCATCCCTACGGACACGGAAAGGCCGAGGATTTCTCCGCCGGGGTGGAAGGGACGCTCATCGTCATCGCGGCTCTGCTCATCGTGTGGCACGCGCTGCACCGGCTGGTCGAACCGCGCCCAATCGGACAACTCGACCTGGGGCTTGTGATCATCTTGGCTACCAGCTTCGCGAACGGCGCGGCCGGAATGTACCTCATCCGGCAGGGGAAGAGTCACGCCAGCCAAGCCCTCATCGCCGACGGCTATCACCTTCTCACCGACACCGTCACCAGCGTCGGGGTCATCGTCGGGCTGATTCTGGTGCGCATCACCGGCTGGGAGCGGCTCGATCCTCTGGCGGCCATCGCAGTGGCGGCCCACATCCTCGTGGTGGGACTGCGTCTCATGCGTCAGTCCATCGGTCGGCTGATGGATGAAGCCGATGCCGAACTCCTCGAGGAGATCGCGCGGCGTCTGCAAGCCACGCGTCTACCCGAGTGGATCGATCTGCACGAACTCAGGGCATGGCGCAGCGGAGATCTCAGGCACATCGATCTCCACCTCACCCTGCCGCGGTATTGGCGCATCGATCAGGCCCACGACACGCAGGCGCACCTCAAGGACGTGCTCCTCGCGCCTTACGATGGGCGGGGAGAGTGCATCGTTCATCTGGATCCGTGTACACCGGAATGCTGCCGAATCTGCGCGGTCAGCAACTGTCCGGTGCGGGCGGAGCCCCTGCAGACCCGTCCGGAGTGGACGGGAGAGGTCCTGGTTCTGGGGCCCAAAGAAGCCAGGGCGATTCGCGACTAGAGGAAGTCTGCTCGGTGATCCTCGATCACGGCATCCTTGCGCAGCTTGGCCTGCCACGCGAGCAGAAGCTCCCGGCGTTTCGTGAAGAGCAGCGACTGGCAGATTGAATTTCGCTGTGCCTTGAACTGCGCCTCGTCGAAGGGCGTCTTGTAGATCAGCTTGATGATGTAGACGCCACGCTGCGTTCTCACGTCGGGCAGCATCTCGCCGGGTTTCATGCCGAGGGCCGCTCTGGCGAAGGAAGTGGCGAAGCCGATCCCGGGGATGTTTTCGCGCAGTGTGAAGGTGTCGGTCACCGCATGCTCCAGGCCGAGTTTCTTGGCCGCGGCGGCGAGAGTGGATCCGTCCTTGATCTCTTTCCAGGCATTCGAAATCTTCTCCGCCGCAGCGTCCGTGCGACGCTTGCGCTGGATTCGGCTCACGATGAGACTGCGAACGTCCTGCAGCGGCCGGTATCCCGCGGGGATTCTCTGAGCAACTTCGAACAGGTAGAAAGCATCCTGCGTCTCGAAGACGGGAGAGAGAGTGCCCGCATCGTGCTCGAAGGCAAAGTTGGTACCGCTGAGACTGTTGGGGACGTTGGGGATGTTCAGAGTGGCCTGGAACGGCTCCGTGGTCGTCACCTTCAGGTTCGCGCTGGCGGCCGCCTTTTCCAGCCCCACGTTCTGGGCGGAGTCGTGCAGGTTCTTCGCCTTGGTCCGCAGCTCCTCCGTGGTGGCTTGACTCGCCACGCGATGCAGGAGGATGTGGCGTACTTTGACTTCCGTCCTCTGACCCTTGGCGTCGGTCTTCTCATCCTCGACCATGATGAGCTCGAAGCCGGATTCGGTCTTGATGGGCTTTGAAATGTCGCCGACCGGCAGAGCGAAGGCGGCGTCGGTGAAGGCCTGCGACATCCGATTCCGGTCGATGAAACCGAGCTCTCCACCTTGGCTCGCGGTGCTGCTGTCCTCGCTGTAGGTCTGGGCCGCTTCCTCGAAGGTGGTCTTGCCGCTGAGAACGTCCTTGCGGACGTCCTCCAGGATCGAAATCAGCTCCTGCTCGTCCTGGGCGCTGGGCTCCTTGGGAAGGGTCACCAGGCGCACCGTGACCTGCTCGGGGAGCTTGTAGTCCTCCTTGAAATCATCGTAGAACTTCTGGATTTCCGCGTCCGTGACCTCCTCATCCTTCAGATCGACCGAGCTCAGCTCGGCGCCCACGTACTCGGCCACGGCGTGGGTATTCTGCTGGGAAAAGGCCTCGCGCAACTCGGCTTCGCTCACCAGCGCTTTCCCGCTGACGTAGTTCTCAAGCTTCTGCAGAGGGACGGTCGAGCGGATGTAGCTCTCGATTTGGTCCCAAGGCAGGTTGGGGTTGTTCAGAGCGCGCACGTAGGCTTCGGTGTCCACCTTGCCGTTTTCGTCCGTGAACTGTGAGAGCAGGAAGGGAGGGGGATTGTTGGACAGGATGTCGACGATCTCATCGTCGCTCACCGTGAATCCCAGCTTGTTGGCCTGTTCCCTTTCGAGCGTTTCCAGGATGAGATCGTTGTAGGCCCGTTCCCGGGCGCGCATCATCTGATTTTCGCTCAGACTCTCACCCTCGGGGAGTTGTTTGCGCATTTGGTCGAGGATGCCGTTGACACGCTGGTTGTATTCGTCGTAGCTGATGTTGGTGCCGTTGACGGTGACGATCGCGTTGGTGGGCCGTTGCGACTGTCGATTCTTGCCGCCCTCGAGCCCGATTCCCCAGACGAGAAAGGTGAGACCCAAGAAAGTGACGATCACCACCAAGTAGATTATCTTTACCCGGTCTCGCATCGCTTGCATCATGAGAAGACACTCTCCCGCCCAGGATTCTGCCAAGTGCTCCGGCTGCGCGAGGATGCGCCGCCGCGAGAGTTTCCCATGGGTCACACGAGACCGCCATCAGGAAACAAGACCAAAAAGATTATCATTGGCCCCACACGCTGGCAAGTTCGCTGCTCTTTCTGGTGCTTTTCGGTTTTGGACCGTCCTGGCCGGAATA
The DNA here is from genome assembly GCA_963806035.1 of Candidatus Krumholzibacteriota bacterium. Taxonomy (GTDB): domain Bacteria; phylum Krumholzibacteriota; class Krumholzibacteriia; order JAJRXK01; family JAJRXK01; genus JAOZPE01. The sequence goes on from CAWDWO010000038.1 coordinate 43,665, forward strand.
CTCTTGCTGGCGGGATCGAGCCGCGCTGGGGGGGCGGAGGAATTCCTCTGGCCCCTTCCGGACGCTCCGCGCCGCATGACGGGCACCTTCATGGAGTTCCGCGCCGGGCGCTATCACAGCGGCGTGGACCTGCGCACCCAGGGCCGGGAGGGCCTGAAGGTGGTGGCCTGTGCCCCGGGCTCGGTGGTGCGGCTACGTACCAGCGCGACCGGCTATGGAATCGCGGTCTACCTGCGGCTGGAGGATGGGAGAGAGCTGGTCTTCGCTCACCTCTCGGCCCTGGCCGATCGTCTGCGAACGCCTCTTCTGGCGGCCTGGAGCGCCAGTGGACGCTACGAGCAGGATCTTCAGCTCAGCAAGAACGCGATTGCGGTGCAAGGCGGCGAGCTTCTGGCCCTCAGCGGCTCCACCGGAGTGGGGGCGCCCCATCTGCATCTGGAGCTACGCGATGCCGCTCAGCGGCCTCTGAACCCGTTGACCCACGGCCTCTCTCTGCCGGACAGCGTGGCGCCACGCATCCTCGCGGCGCGATTGGTGCCGCTCTCACCCGGCGCCAGGGTGCAGGGGCAGCGCCGGGCCTACGTACTGGCTCCCGGGGAGTCGGTCGCGGCCGCGGGAAGCCTGGGGGTCATGGTGGCGCTGGACGACCGCAGCGGCTTTGCTCCCTTTCATCTCGGGCCGGCCGAAGTTCGCGTCAAGCTGAATGGACGCGAGATCTATCATCTGCGCAACGACTCCTTCGCTTTCTCGATGACGGCTCAAATGCGCTTGGAAAGGGCCAGAGATCCGCTCGATCCGCAGCGTACGTGGTTGCGGCTCTACCGCCGTCCCGGCAATGAACTGCCGGGACGCAGCGCGCTGGGTCCTGAAGGGATGAGCTTCTCGATCGCCGCGCAGGAGGAGGCGACCCTCGAACTGAGCGCGCGCGACGCCGCGGGAAACGAGGGCAGCGCCGAATTCATGCTGCGCGGGGAGGCTTCGACACCGCTGGATTCGTCCGCCGCAGCGGCCTGGATCCCCTATGCCGCAGAGGGTGCGGACGCCCCTCCGCCCGGTCGCGGCATCGTGGGAGGTGCCGGCGGCGGCCAGACTCTGGCCTGCGCTCTGGACCACCAGGATTCGCTTTGGGTCGGCGACCCCAGCGGGCGGGCCCTCTATCCCGGTGGGGTAGTCTGGCTCGAGCCACAGACAGAACGCTTGCCCAACCCTTCGGGCATGCGGATTTCCGGCCCCAGCTGCGCTTTGAAAGCAGCGGGTGCGGTGTTCCGCGAGGGGCTTCAAGTCCGGGTCAGAGCGAGCGGCGTTGCGCCGTCCGGGCAGTATGCTCTGTTTCGACTGGGAGCGAACCGGCGCTGGAAGTTCGTGGCGGGACCCCTGGACTCGAGCGGCGTGGTGCTCGGCACGGTGAGTGGCCCGGGGATCCTGGCGCTGGGCCGGGATCGAAGCGCTCCACAGCTCGGGAGCTTCGTTGCCGGGACGAAGAACTTGCATTCCGGGTCGAAGCTGGCCGCATTGTCGGCCAGCGCGCGCCAGGCCGCGCCAGGCATGACTCTCCCCCGGTGGCCCGCGGTCGGCATTGCGGTGGTGGATGAGGGCGCAGGAATCAGCGACCCTGGTCCGTCGGCGCTGCTCGACGGGGTGCCCTATCCCGCGCGCTGGGATCCGGAAGGCCAACGCCTCGTGTTCGAATTCTGGCTCGACCCCGGTGCGGGGGAGCACCGCCTCACGGTGCGGGCCCAAGACCGCGTGGGCAATTCCTCGAGCCGCGAAATTCGCCTGCATTTCGGCTCTTGAGAGGTCTTTCCGTGCCCCGCTTGCCCCGGAGGGCGGCATTCGCTAGGGTGGCGGCGGTTGGCCGCGCGTGCCCCAGGCGCGAGCCCGTGAACACCAAGAAGACATGAGCAACCCCGAGGGCCATGAACGGCGAAACCGGTTTCGTCCATCTCCACGTGCACAGCGACTACAGCCTGCTGGACGGTGCGGTGAAAGTGAAGGCGCTCGCCCATCAGGCGGCCGCTCTGGGGATGGGCGCGCTCGCGCTCACAGACCACGGGAATCTCTTCGGAGCCATCGATTTCTATCAGGCCTGTCAGAAGGAGAAGATCAAACCCATTCTGGGGATGGAGGCTTACCTCGCGCGTGATCGGGGCGAGACGCAAGGTGAACGCCCTGCGGCGCTGTATCACCTCGTTCTCCTGGCCGAGAACATCACGGGCTGGCGCAACCTCATCAAGCTGGCCTCTCTGGGTTATCTGGAAGGCCTGCACGAAAAGCCCCGCCTGGACAAGGAGCTGCTGGCTCGTTACCACGAGGGCATCATCGCCACCGGCTCGTGCCTCAGGGGCGAGGTCAACGCGGCTCTCATGGAGCAGGATCTCCCGCGCGCGAAGCAGATCCTCTGCGAATACCAGCAAATTTTCGGGCGGGACTCCTTCTTCGTCGAAATCCAGAATCACGGACTGGAAGAGGAGGCGCGGCATCGCGAGCTGGCCGCAAAGCTGTGCGCGGAGACCGGAGCGCGCATGGTTGCCACCAACGACGTGCACTATCTGAAAGCCCGCGACGCGGCGGCGCACGACGTCCTCATGGCGATCCAGAGCTCGCGCACGATCGACGATCCCTCGCGTCCGCGCTACGAGGGCAACCAGCACTATCTCAAATCGGCGCAGGAAATGGCGGAGGCCTTCCCCGACTTCCCCGATGCGCTGGCAAATACGGTCGAGATCGCGCAGCGCTGTCAGCTCGAACTGGAAATGGGGAAGCACCTTCTGCCGGTGTTCCCTCTGCCTTCGCGTTTTTCCGAGCCGGACGATTATTTGCGCGAGCTCGCGCAGGAAGGTGCGCGCGAGCGCTATGGCGCCATCGACGACGCCATCGCGCGCCGTCTGGACTATGAACTGGATGTCATTCGCACCACCGGTTTCGCCGGGTACTTTCTCATCGTCAGCGATTTCGTTCGCAACGCGAGAGAGATGGGAATCCCGGTGGGCCCCGGCCGCGGGAGCGCGGCGGGGAGCCTGGTGTGCTACTGCATCCGCATCACCGACGTGGATCCCCTGGCCCACGGGCTCCTCTTCGAACGCTTCTTGAACCCCGAACGTGTATCGATGCCCGACATCGACATCGACTTTTGCTTCGAACGCCGCGGGGAGATCATCGACTTCGTGAACCGGAAGTACGGCTCGGAGAGCGTGTGCCAGATCATCACCTACGGGGCAATGCTCGCGCGCGGGGTTCTGCGGGATGTGGGTCGGGCCATGGGGATGAACTACGGCGAGGTGGATCGCATCGCGAAAATGGTGCCCGAGCAGCTGGGCATCACCTTGAAGAAGGCGCTGGAGGAAACGCCGGAGTTGCGCGAGGTCCGCGACGAGGATCCTCGCTACGACCGCCTCCTCGATACTTCGCTCTCGCTCGAGGGTCTGTACCGGCACACTTCGATCCACGCGGCCGGGGTTCTCATCGCGCCGGGAGATCTCACCGACAACGTCCCTCTTTACAAGACGAGCAAGAACGAAATCACCACGCAGTGGGACATGAAGACGGTGGAGACCATGGGTCTCTTGAAGATGGACTTCCTGGGGCTGAGAACCCTCACCGTCATCGAGAAGGCGCTGGAGTTCGTACGCGCGGAACATCCCGAGCTGAAGGACCTGGACGCCTCTCAAATTCCGCTTGCCGATCCCGCGGTCTACCAAATGCTCTCGCGCGGCGAAACCGTGGGCGTGTTCCAGTTGGAATCCAGCGGGATGCGCGAAGTACTGAGGAAGCTGATTCCCACCGGCTTCGAGGACATCACCGCGGTGAACGCCCTGTACCGTCCCGGTCCTTTGGGGAGCGGCATGGTGGAGGACTTCATCGAGCGCAAGCACGGCCGCAAGCGCATCGAATACCTGCATCCCCAGCTCGAGCCCATTCTCAAGGAGACCTACGGAGTCATCCTCTATCAGGAACAGGTCATGCGCATCGCGGGTGACATGGCCGGCTTCAGCATGGGCCAAGCCGACACTCTGCGCAAAGCCATGGGCAAGAAGAACAAGGTCGTGATGGCGCAGATGGAGAAGGCCTTCGTGGAGGGCGCGGTGGAGCGCGGGGTGAAGCGCGATATCGCGCAGAAGATCTTCGACCTGATGGCCTACTTCGCGGGCTACGGATTCAACAAGAGCCACAGCGCCAGCTACGCGGTGCTCTCGGTGCGCACGGCTTGGCTGAAGACGCACCATCCCGCCGCTTTCTTGGCGGCGACTTTGACCAGCGAAATGAACAACACGGACCGGGTGGTGGCGCTGATCGACGAGGCGCGCCATCTCTCGCTCGAAGTCCTCCCGCCGGACGTGAACACCTGCACCACCGATTTCAAGGCCAAGGGGCGCACCATTCGCTTTGGTCTGGGCGCGGTCAAGAACGTGGGCCGGGGCGCCATCGAGGCCATCGTTCAGGCGCGCGAGGAACTGGGGGGGAGCTTCGGCGGGTTCTACGAGTTCTGCGAGAAGATCGACGGCTCGCGGGTGAATCGCAGAGTCATCGAGAGCCTGATCCATGCCGGCGCGCTGGACTCTCTGCCCGGCAGACGGGAGCAGAAGCTGAAGGTACTGGATCAGGCGCTGCGCAGGGCGGCCCGGCGCCAGAGAGATCGCCTGCGCGGACAGGCCGGGCTCTTCGAGAGCGGAGACGAGAAGCGTCCCAGCGAAAGCCCCCTTCCCGAGGTCCCCCCATGGGACGAGGGGGAGCGGCTGGAAAAGGAAAAGGAAGTTCTGGGGCTGTACCTGACCGGCCACCCGCTGAACCAGTACCGCCAGATTCTGAGCTGGCTTTTGCCCGAGAGCATCGCGCAGCTCGAACAGCGCGGTGATGATCAGGCGCTCAGCGTCTGTGGGGTGATCCACGGCCTCAAAACGGTGGTGACGCGCTCCAGTGGTCGAGTCATGGCCTTTCTCACCCTGGAGGATTTCTCGGGGCAGTGCGAGGTGATTTGCTTTCCCGACGCTTACGAGGAGCACCGCGCCCTCCTCACCGGCGGCGAGGAGATCCTCTTCGTGATGGGCCGAAGTAGCTCGCGTTCGGGAGAGGAGAGCAAGCTGGTGCTGGAGAAGGCCTACGGCCTGGACGGAGCCTGCGCCTTTCTCATCCGTTCCCTCAAGGTCAGCGTGCCCGCCGACCTGCCCGCCGACCGAGCCGAGCAGCTGCTCGCCCTGATCCAGGCGCATCCTGGTCGCACCCCTCTGAATCTGCGAATCCTCGAGGGGGATTTCGAGGCAGAAGTGACCGCGACCAAAGCCTCCGTGGAACCGGTACCGGCCTTGCTGCTGGGCCTTGCCGGCCTTTTGGGGCCCGAAGCGGTCGAACCTGTCTGTCTGAACCCGAACGGCCTCTTGGAGTCTAGCCGGGGCAACGGGCGCAGACGGCGCGGGATGGCGGCCAACGGCCAGTCCAAGCATTGACAAGCTCCGGCGGAGGTTTTTAGCTATGATTCCAGCCGCGGAAAATGGAGCGGGAAGTGATTCCGCGCGCCACTGGTCCCGAGGAGGGCGCGATGGCTGATCCGAAGAAAGCAGGAATCCACCTCGAGTTCGAGCGGCCGATCGTGGAACTGGAGGAGCGCATCCAGGCGCTGCAGGAGTCGGCCCGGGGTACCGAGCTGGACGTGAGCTCCGAAGTGGAGCAGCTCCGCCAACGGGTCAACAAGCTCGGGGTGCAGATCTTCTCCAAGCTCGAGCCCTGGCAAAGGGTCCAGCTCGCCCGTCATCCGCGCCGGCCCTACACTCTCGACTACATCGATCTCATTTTCGAGGACTTCCACGAGCTCCACGGGGATCGTTCCTTTCGCGACGATGCGAGCATCGTCGGAGGCTTCGCCTATCTGGACGAGCGTCCAGTCATGGTGATCGGCCATCAGAAGGGACGCGACACCAAGAGCAACATTTACCGCAATTTCGGGATGCCCCATCCCGAGGGTTACCGCAAGGCCCTGCGGCTGATGGAGCTCGCGGCGAAGTTTCGCCGGCCCATCGTCACCTTCGTCGATACTCCGGGCGCCTTCCCCGGCCTCGGCGCCGAGGAGCGGGGGCAAGCCGAGGCCATCGCACGCAACCTGAAGGTCATGTCCCGCTTGAGCGTGCCCATCGTGGTGTTCATCACCGGGGAGGGGGGCAGTGGCGGCGCCCTGGCCCTGGCCGTGGGCGACCGGGTCTTCATGCTGGAGAATTCCATCTACTCGGTGATCAGTCCCGAGGGCTGCGCCGCGATCCTGTGGAAGGATCGCGCCAAAGCGTCTCAGGCGGCGGGCGCCATGCGGATCACCGCGCCCCAGGTCCATGCGCTGGGGGTGGTCGATGGCGTGCTGCGCGAGCCCCTGGGGGGGGCCCATCGCGATTCGGAAGCCATGGCCGCCACCATCCGCGAAACCCTGGTCAAGTCTCTCCAGGAACTCTCGGCTCTCTCGGTGCAGGCCTTACTGGACAATCGCCTCTCGAAATATTTGAACATGGGGGTCTGGCAGCAGGAGCCAATCTGAGCCCCATCTTGACGAAAACCGCGTGTTTCCGCTATTCTTAACGAGCCAACCATCCAAGAATTGGGAAGGAGAGGCCCCCTTGCCCCTGGCTTCTTTTTCCCGCCTCCCGCACGCGCCGACGAAGGTTTCGTCAGCGTTGTTCTGTGTCTCGCCCAGAGGTTCCGTCGGGGACCCATCGAAAGAGGAGCATTTTGGTCGCGGACGAACTCTTGAAGCTCTTGGTGTGCCCGCAGACGCGGACACCAGTCCAGCTCGCGGATTCCGAGCTGCTCGCGCGGGTCAACGATCGTATCGCCCGCAATGAGCTGCGAACCCACGACGGACGGACGCTGACCGAGCCTCTGCAAGAGGCTTTGGTTCGAGAAGACGGTGCGGTACTCTATCCCGTTCGCGACGGGATTCCGGTCATGCTCATCGGCGAGTCCATTCTTTTGGAGGAAACCCACGAGACTTGATCTCGACCTTCGGAGGTGGGTTGGTGCTTGCGGCTTGATTCTCACGCCGAGGCGGGCCCTCCGGAACAAGCAGACAAGAATGAGAGCAGTACCCCAGACTCGACGAGTGCTGTTAGGGGCAATCTTTGTCCTGGCCGTGACGCACTGTGCCGCCATGGCGAGACCGGCGTTCGAACTCCAGCTCTTGGAGCAGAGCGCCGATCGCACGACCTTTCGCGTGCTGCTTCCCAGCCAGGGCGAGAACTTCGCAAGCGTGCAGAAATTCGTCCTCGCCCTGCCCTCGTCTCGTCCCGCGCAACTCACGATTCGAAACCGCCGCGAGGTCTTCGACTCCAGCGATCAGCGTGGCGTCGAGCTTCCCCCGGCGGGGGAGCTGGCGCAGCTGAGCCGGCCCCATCGCGTACGCGGCGTCTGGCGCGCCGTTCTTTCTCTCGCTGCGTTACCGCGGGCAGGATGGCCTTCCGCGGCGTCTGCAGGAGATCGAAATCACGGTGAATCATCCAGCGGCCGCCGGTGAATTCGCGCCCACGCCCGCGCTGGGCGCCTTCGATCCCGCGCGGTATTTCGCGACGAGTTCCTTCGTCAATCCCGCCACGGCCCGCTCCTTCCGCCGGGCAACCATCGCGCGCCAAGCGGCATCCACCAAGTTGGCCGGGGAGAACGACACCTTCGCCCAAAGCTCGCACTGGCTTCGCCTTCAGATCTCACAGACCGGTCTCTACCGCCTGCGCTACGAGGATCTGGAGGCTCTGCTGCAAGGGGGGGCGGCCGCGATCGATCCCGCTTCCCTACGTCTCTTCTCGGCGCCGATGCTTCTGCAGAACCTCGATCCCAACGTGGCGGGGCAGAGTTGGGAATCCGATTACCAGCTGAAGGAACGCGCCATTTCCGTGGTGGCGTCCGCTCCGGCCGCGGGCATGGGAGCCGGGGACTACATCCTGTTCTACGCCGGGGGCGTCGATACCTGGATGGATCGTCACGACTCCTCGGTGGAGGACCCCTACGAGCACGTGGAGCACCAGTATGCAGATCAGCTGGCGCTGTGGCTGAGCTGGGACGAAATCGGCGTGTCTGATTCCACTTTCCCCTCCAATCCGCTACGGATGACTCAGCTCGACGCGACGCCGGATCAGGACCCCACCCAGGATCTCCTGGACTACCGCGAACGCGTGCACCTCGAGGACTCCGCCGCCATGCGCTACGGAATCGTCAAGGACAACTGGAGCATGACGACCTCGCCGCTGCGCACGGACGAGGGCTTTTCGAAGAATTGGATCACGGACCATGTTCTGGCGGACAGCACCGCCTACATTTTCGTGAATCCAGTGATGATTCCGGCCAGCAGCGTGGCGAGTATCGAGGTGCTCACCAACGGGGCGAACGCGGGCAATTTCACCTGGTCCTCTTCCCTCCAATTGAGTGGGGCCATCGTGCGCTTTGCGGGCCCGGTGGCGCCGCCGCTCGATGGCAGCAACCAGATTCAGATCGTGAACCGCTCTGCGAGCGTGAATGTCGATCTGGATCTCATCGATCTGAGCTTTCGTCGTGGTTTCTTCACGCGCTCCGGTAGACTCGAATGGATGGTCTTCCCCGATGAGTTTGCCACTCCCGGCTCGCGGACCATGCACCTGCGCGATGAAGAGCAGGCGGGCGCGGGCTTTGACGACGAAACAGTGCTCTTGAATACCACGGATCCCGATCGTCCCGTCATTCTCACGGGGGCGGTGCTCGACCAGAACTCCCAGGGGCTGCGTTTCAAATCTCTCCTGCAGCCCGGCGAACACTTTGCCGTGTACGAAGCAGGAGCAATGCTCGATGTCAATGCCATGAAGCTCGGACGCCCGCGACTTCTCCGCAGCGAAGTTTTCGCGCAGGGCGGATGGGACTATCTCGCGGTGGGGCCAGCCGATCTCATCGATGGGGCCGACGAGCTGGTGAATTACCACAGCCAGGAGTTGCGTGATGAGAACGGCCAGTCCTTGGCTGCTCCGCGGGTGACGAGCGTCGATCTGCAGGACATCTGGGACAATTTCGGCTACGGCGTGAAGGAGCCGGCCGCGCTGCGAAACTTCCTGAAATTTTGCTACCTGCATCCAGTGCGTCAAGAGGCGGGCAGGCAGACCCAGTACGCTCTGCTGGTGGGGGATGCCAGCCGGGACTACCGCAGCCGACTACCCGGCAGCACGGGTGAGGAGGAGCGCGATCGCTGCCCCACCTTCGTGCAGACCCACTGGCCTTACAGCAATGAGACACAATTGGGTCAGGCGCAGTATGCACCCTATGCCAGTGACGATTGGTTCGGCGCCTTCGATGCGCCGGATAGTTCCGATTCTCGTCTCGCTCCCTACGACTTGCCCGAGCTGGCCATGGGTCGGATGCCTTCGGCGAATCTCTCGGAGACGCGGCTGATGGTGCGCCGTGCCACCGAGTACCAGACCACGCCCGAAGCGGGTGACTGGCGCAACGACGTCCTTCTGGTCTGCGACGACGAGGTCGGTCTCGCGTCCAACTCCACCGGCGAGAAGTTTCACATCCTGGAGGGAGAGCTTCTGGCCGAGGGTTTGATTCCGGACGTGGTGGACGTGACGAAGCTGTATCTCACCGAGTATCCCAATCCGCCGGGACCACGCAACAAGCCAGCGGCGCGCGCCGACATGCGTCGCTTCTGGTCGGATGGAAAACTGATCGTCCACTACATCGGTCACGGTTCACCGCGCCAGCTGGCTGACGAGAAGGTCTTTCTCATCGAGGACGTCGCGGCCCTCACCAACGAGAATCGCCTGCCACTCTTTCTCGCGTTCTCCTGCGACGTCTCGATCTTCGATTCACCCACCGAGAAGAGCATGGCCGAACAGCTGATGCTCCACGAGGGGGGTGGAGCCATCGCGAGCATCGCGGCCACCCAGGTGACCTTCGTCCAATCGAACGACAATCTGACGAACGACTTTTACCCGCTGCTTTTCCCCACGGACGATCCGGTGGATTCACCGCCCATCGGGACCGTACTGCGCGGCGCCACCGTGGTGCTCGGTGGCAGCCCCTTCACCGATCACAACTCGCTCAAGTACGCGCTCTTTGGAGACCCCGCACTGCGTCTGGCCACCGCGCAGAAGGGCCTGACGCTCTCCGGTGCGCTCGCTGACACCATCGCCACCGGCAGGCTCTCCGAACTCGTGGGCCGCAGGACGGACGGCCAGCTCCTCTCCGGTCGCTACGAACTCCTCGCGCGGGAGGCGCGCGATTCCTCGGGCTATTCGCGCGTGGACAACGACACCACCATCTTCCACATCCCCTACGTGCTGGACGGGGCGGCCTTCTTCAAGGGCCAGGGCATCGCCTCCGGGGAGAGCCTCAAAGTCGATCTTCCCGTTCCCGTCAGCCTGCGCGCGGGGAACGATGGCCGCGTCCGCATGCTCTACGAAGACGATGGTCTTCAAAGCTCCGAAATGGTCGGTATCTCCGACCCCGTACCGGTCGTGCTCCGTTCCAGTTCGAGCGATGACAACGAGGGTCCCACCATTCAGTTGAGCTTCTCCACCGCCTCGGTCATCGTGGTTCCCGGAGACACGCTCAGCGTTCGACTCAGCGACCCGAGCGGGATCAACGTGCTGGGGACCACTCCGGCCAGTCGGATCAACGTCGATTTCGATTCGCGCGGCTTCCCGTTGGACGTCACCGGGCTCTTCCGGCTGGACGAGGGTCACTACGACAGCGGCGGCCTGAGCTATCCGCTGCCCTCCGATCTGGAGCCGGGAGCGCACACCATGCAGGTGAGCGCCAGCGATACGCGCGGAAATCTCTCGAAGGCTTCGATCAGCTTCACTTTGCGTCAGCCGGGAGCGCTCGAGATCACCGATGCGGTGGCCGTGCCCAATCCCTTTTCGCGAGCCACGAGATTCGTGGTCGATCTGAGCGACGCAGCGCGCGTCGAGATCGGCATTCACTCTCTCGACGGCCGGCTCATTCGCAAGCTCGAGGACGTGCAGAATCAACGAGGAGTTCTCGTCATCGATTGGGATGGCTTGGATTTCCGGGGGGACGAAATTGCCAACGGCGTGTACCTCTACACGGTACGGGCCACCTTTCTTCAGGCATCGCAGCTCAGCTTGACCAGGACGGGTCGAGTGGTGCGGATGCGCTAGCGGAAAGGGCAAGGAACGACTCATGTTTCACATCAGCTGGGGCGCCAACCCAATCCGACACAGGAGGACCAATCAGTGAACCGCTCCCTAATGGCCATCTTGGCCGCACTCATCATCGTGACCGCATTCTCAGGGGACGCATTGGCGGTGAGCCAGGCAGGCGCGATCTCCCTGACCTTTCCCATCGGCGCGCGCTACAACGCGCTGGGAGAGGCGGGGACTGCGCTCAGCACGGACATCGCTGCCATGTGGTGGAACGTGGGAGGTTTCGCATTCGCGGCTGACGGCGGAAAGCGCCGCGGCTTCGAATTCATGGACACCAAGCTCGTACCTGACCTCGCCAACGACGTGCGCTTGGATTTTCTCGGCTACGGCCAGTACGTCGAAGGCTGGGGTATGATGGGAATTTACCTCGACTACCTCAACAACGGTCAGCAGACGAGCACCGACGAAGGGGGACAGCTCAAGGGAACCTTTGGCTCCTACGAGTTCTCGGTGGGATTTGCCTACGGCGTGAAGATAACCCCGCGCATGGGGGTCGGAGTCGGGGTCAAGTACTTCCGTAACGAACTGGCTCCCGATCAATTCACGCAGGACCGTGGCTCGGGCTCGGGCTCCACCTGGGCCATCGATACCGGTCTGCACTACCGGGTCAACGATCGCCTGCAACTCGGGGCGGCCCTGACCAACATGGGCCCGGACATCACCTTCATCGATGCGGATCAGTCCGACCCCATGCCGCTCACGTTCCGTACCGGATTCGCCATGACGGCCTATCAGAGCGAGTACATGGGCTTCCTGGTCGTCGGCGATTATCTCAAGAGTCTGGTGAGCCAGGACGACACGCAGATCTTCGGCGGCGGCGTCGAGTGGAACTACGTGGAGAGTCTCTACATCAGGCTGGGATACAAGAACGACAACGAGGGTGAGATCAAGGATTACACCTGGGGATTGGGAGTCGACTTGAGCCGCTGGACGGGTCAGTCGGTATCGGTGGACTATGCGAGCGTACCGCAGGCCAAGGATCTGGCTCGCGTGAATCGAATCTCACTCAGCTTCCTCTTTTGAGGCGAGTCAGAGCGACTTGGAAGGCAAAGTTCAACTCAGCGCGATCAGTGCCGGAGGTCAGTGAATGTCATGCCGAGCAAGCCAGGGCCCAAGGCCTTCGTCGAGTGCATCACGCTCGCTGACTCTGCGTGCCCTCGGATTGTCCTGTCTGCTCCTGTGGGGGTTGGCGCTCCCTCGTCACGCCGATGCAGCCAGGCCGAAACAATCCGAGGTGGTGCGCGTGCGTTCCTATCCCTCGCTCACGCTTCGCCGATCCCCCTTGCCCAGTCAACTGCCTCCGGCCCAATTGCAAGAACTGGAAAAGAGGGAGGAGAGTGAGGAACTGGTGCGGCGCCATCTGGGACCGCACGGAATTTCGCGCAAAGGCTTGGCGCGCGCGCAGCGCCGCCGTGAGATCGTGTCGACCAAGGGCCTGGCCGCGGCGGGAGTCGATACGCTGCACGTGCTGGTCGTTCTGATCGATTTCGAAACCGACCGCTCGGGTTCTCTCACCAGCGTGACCGAAGACGGTGGGTTCAGCTGTGAGCCGGACACCTCGCTCATCTTCGATCCGCCGCCGCACGACCGGAACTTCTTTCGGTCTCACATCGAGGGTTTGGGGCGCTACTGGTCGTCCATGAGCAACGGCCGTCTCGTGGTGGACGCGCGCGTCTATCCTCCGGCCGATCCCGCTTCGGATCGCTATCCCTGCAACGCCATCTCTCTGAGCGACATCGCGGATTTCGGTCCGGGCTCAGGCGGCTTTTGGGACCTCGATGGACTGGTGAAGCTGGTGCAATCCATGATCACCGCGACCGACGAGGCGTCTCTGGACGATCCCACTCTGAACCTGGCCGATTTCGATTTCGACAACCCGAATTCCTACGTGATCTTCGCGCACGCCGGGGGCGACCTGCAGAGCAACCTGGTGTGGACTCCGGGGAGCGAGGGCTATTCACCCAACGACATTCCCACTTTCTTCGTGCTTTTCGGAGATGACGACAAAGTTCCTCTGCAATCGGTGGATTCGTCCACCAGCACCCAGGGTCTCATGACCGAGTGCAGCATCATTCCCGAGAGCACGACCCAGGACGGATTGGTGGGGAGCATTGCCGCCGCGCTCTACCACGAGTTCGGGCACTCCCTGGGCCTGCCCGATCTCTACAGCACTTATACCGGCCAGCCCACCGTGGGCTGGTGGGATCTCATGGACAGTGGAACGAATCTCCCCGCGGTGGTGCAACTGCAAGCCGGAGGAGATCCCATCCAGGTCACGGGCCTGCTCCCGCCCAGTATCGGTCTCTGGTCCAAGTGGTTCTTGGGATGGGTCGATCCGATTCGCGCCACCGCGCAGACCAAGTCCGTCGATCTGCCGGCCTCCTACCTGCAGGGCCGCGATGACAAGGGCTTGCTGCTGGATACCGGGAGCGACGAGTTCTTCTTGGTGGAAAATCGCTGGATCCCGCCCTTCGTCCCGGTGGACGCGAGCGGCAATCCCCAGTGGGTGCTGATCCGCGACCAGGATACCGGAGTGGTGCTCTATCTGGGCGAGAACACGGATGACATGCGCCCGGCGAACACCAATCTCTATGACTACTTCATGCCCTGGGCCGGCGGTGCCATGGTGTGGAGAGTTCGCGAGAATCTGATCGATCAGCGTATCGCCACCAACGAGGTCCAGGGAGTTCCCGGTGACTTCGCGCTGGAGATCGTCGAAGCTGACGGGATCCAGGACATAGGGATCTTCGATTTTCGGACCTTCGGTTTCGTGGGCAGTGACAACGACGCCTTTCGCGCGCAGGGCCTCTATCCGAATCCGCCTGTGAATCCTTTCTTCAGCGTGAATTTCGATTCCACCCAAACTGCCTTCGGGCCCTCGACCATCCCGAGCAGTGAGAGCGCGATGAAGGTTCCCACCGGCGCGGCCATCTGGGACATCTCGCGCAGCGACACCTTCATGACGATGAAGGCCGCGCTGAAGGTCTCGCCGGTCGCGGACAATTCTCTCTTTCCCGTAGTCTTGCCCCCAGTGGACCGAGCGAAGGGCCCGGTGCCGCTGTTGGGCGATGCCGCGAGCGTGAGCACCTTGGGCGGCCTGGATGCCACCGGCTCTGTGGAACCGGCCATCCTGGTCAGCGCGGTGGCTTCCGATGGCGGGGCGGGAGCCGGAATTTTCGCATTCACACCGGCGGGAGATCCCATCGGGAGTGGAGCGGTGGCATCACTGGGTGCGGCCACCGCGGGACCCATCGCGTACTTGCCCTCATTCCGTGGCGCTCCCGCCTACGCGTTCGCGACCATCGATGGAAGTCTGGACGTGCGCGACGCCGATCTGCGTGCGGGTGGCGTTTCACTCTCCGGTTTTCCGCTCGCCCTGGGGGACTCGATCGGCGCCGGTCCCATCGTCGTTCGCAGGGGCTCGCAGGCGCTTTTGCTGACGGCCAATCTATCGGCGAACCGGCTTCACATCGTCGATGAGAGCGCGGCCCTGCACGAGGATTGGACCGACTGGGAGAGCTCGAGCGGCTTGGGTCTGGCTCCCAACGAGACCTTGCGTAGCGCACCGGTCGCGGCCGATCTCGATGGCGACGGAAGCGTGGAATCGATGGTCTTCTTGGCGGGTGGGCGCATCGTGGGATACGATCTCAGCGGCGCCTCGCCCAACCGCATTCTCGACCTTGCCGTCCTGGACAAACTGGGACCCGTGGGCCCTGAGGCTCACTTCGATCTGATCGCGTGGCCCAGCGAAGACGGGGCTGCCCGCGATCGTATCCTCCTGGCCTACAGCGAGACCAGGGACCGTGACCCCGACGCGATTCTCTTGCGCGTGTTCTTCCAGAACGGGGCGTGGAAGTCGGAGTATTTCGGCGAGCGAATGCCCTATGTCCTCACCGGAGCGCCGGCACTGGGTGATCTGGATGGGGATGGCCACCGCGACGTGGTGGTCCTGGACCAGAAGAGAATTTGGGCCTTCGGCGGTCCGAGCGGTGCCTCCTTGGGGGGCTTCCCGATTCCCCTGCGCGATCAGCACCTCGTCAGCGCCGGCGAGAAACTCATCGACGAGCCCAAGGGCAGCGCGATCATCGCCGACGTGGATGGTGACGGTCAGAACGAGCTCGTGTTCGAGAGCGCGCTCGGGCTACTCTACGCTCTCGAGGGTGACGGCACGAACAGCTCCGGTTACCCGCGGAAACTCAGTGGGGGTGGAGTCGTCTCTCCCCAACTCTTCGATTATCTCGATGGCGCGCAACCGAAGCGGGCGCTACTTCTCTTCGAAGCCGAGGGTGACACCGTGGCGCAGGGGAGTGCTCTGCGCAATCCGCGTCTACAAAAGCTCGCGCTTCCTGTGCCTCCCGAACCGCGTCACGACCAGAGACTGCCCGAATGGCGCGGTCTTCTGGGAAGCGTGCTGCGCACGGGCAGAGCGGTCCCCGGGCAAGGGCCGCAAAGCAGTGTCGCCTCAGCGCACGAAGACAAGGGGGCCTTCGTCTATCCCAATCCCGCCGGCGCACAGCTCTATGCCAGAGTGCGATTCGAGAGCGGGGGCGAACAGACCGCTTCGGCGACCCTGATGAATCTCGAAGGCCAGGAGCGCTACACGACCACCAAAGAGATTTCCGCGGTGGGGACGAGCGAGATCGATCTGCCCATCGAGACCCTGGCCTCCGGGCCCTATCTCTGCCGTATCGAATACTTGGCCCCGGCCGGACGCCGGGTCGAAATCGTACCTTTCTACATCGAGCACTGACGCCGGGAGGAAGTATGCGCGCCACCCTTTCATTTCTCGTACTCCTCGTTCTCGCCGCACAAACCGCGCGGGCGGCGGAGACTTCCACTCCTTTCGATCCCGTCGATTCCGCGCTGCGGACGACGCATCTGGAGTCGCGCGTGGCCGCTTCGCAGCTGCTCGACGATGGTTCAACCAAGGCCGCGCCGAGTTACCACTTCGACGCAGAGCAGGCCGATCGCATACTGGCGCAGGAAGGCGAAGCAACTCCGCACTGGGACGAGGGCCAATCCTCGGGCGCGCCGCGGCGCTGGTGGTCGCTCGCGCTTTCGGCGGCAGTGCCCGGGCTGGGTGAGGCGGTGACCGGACACCGCCGCGGCTACTTCTTCATGGCGGCCGACGCAGCCTCCATCTTTGGGGCGATCCACTACAACAAGAAGGGCGATGACAAGGAAAAGGAGTACATCGCCTTCGCCGATGCTCATTGGAGCGAATCACGATGGGAGGAGGCGCTGCGTACCGTGGACACTTCCCCTTGGTTCGGAACGGACTATCGAGACAAGAGCAAGGATGACGTCCCTCTCTACGTTTCCAAGGAGGAGGACGCGCGCGAGTACTACGAGAACTTGGGGAAGTGGGACATCTTCTGGTATGGCTGGCAGGATAGCAAGCCGAGCAGCATCGGCGATACGGACATCACCTGGGACTGGACGAATCCTCCCCCGGATTTCATCACGCCGCTGCGCAATCAGTATCTCGACATGAGAACCGCGAGCAACGACGCCTACGGCAATCGCGACAAGTTTCTCACCGCGAGCCTGCTCCTGCGTCTGTTCAGTGTCCTTCAGGTCGCGTATTTGGAGGGTTTCATCGGCGGACGTTACAACAACGACTACGAGGGGCCGGGAGTGGGCGGTTCGTTGGCGCATCTGCAGAAGAGTCACGGCGCTCAGGTGAATTGGTTCGTGGATGCGCGAAGCCTCGACCACACCCGCTTGGGCCTTCAGGTGAGGTATTGATCATGCGCGCGAGATTCAGTTTCGTCTTGGCATTCGTTGCGCTTCTCGCCGGATACGGTACGGCCCGCGCGGATGATGGAGGAAGATTGAGCTCCATCATGAGGAGCAGCTCGGACCGCGCGGTCGCTCAACAGAGCCAGCCCGACCACGTCACCGCACCGATCTTCGGGGGAGAAATCGGGGCCCGTTTGAAGCACGCCTCACATTCGCTTCTGCTTCCCGGTTGGTCGCAGCTCCGTTCGCATCACCAGTACCGTGCCGCCTTCTTCTTGACGGCGGAGGCCGCCATCTGGACCTCCTTCGCGGTATTCAAGGTGCAGGGGCACAGCCGGGAAAACACCTACCACGATTACGCGGTGAATTTCGCGGGAATCGCCCCCGGTGATCGGGACGACAACTACTGGCGCTCATTGGGGATCTACCGAGACAGCGATGCGTACAACGAGGACCGTCGCCGCGATTTGCGAATCGGGCTCGATCCCTCCGGCCCGGAGTACGCCGGGGGAGACGCCTGGCAGTGGCAGAGTGAAGCCCGCTTCGACGACTACAACGCGCTCCGGCGAGACGCCAACAGCGCCTACGACCACGCGGACTTGGTGGTGGTGCTGGCTCTGGTCAACCGCCTCGTCTCCTTCGTCGATGCCATGCGGAGCGGTCCGCCACAAGAGGATGGAGATGCTGCGCCCAACCACCTGCTGAATGCCGGCGGATTCGGAATGGATCTCGGTGTGGGCCCCGATGCGAACGGGGGGGTGGCCTCCTCGTTCACTCTCAGCCGGAGCTTCTGAGAGCATGCGCTGGCGCATCGCCCTCTGTCTTCCTCTCGCGGCTCTGGTCCTGGGCGCCTGTGGGGAAGCACCTCCACCGCGGCTTTACGGCCTGGAGAAAGTGGATGCTCCCGCTCCGCGCGAATTTCAATTCGAAGGAGCTCTGGAGAACCGGAAGTCCGAGCCCTACGCGCCCCTGATGCAACTGTCATCCGTCGCCGTGTTGCCGGACGGACGCATGTTCTTGGCCGACATCGGAAGCGGACGCATTCACCGCTTCGACAAGGATGGCGAGTATCTAGGTGCCGTGGATCGCCCTTCGGTCGGCTTTGCCCCGCTCGACCTCGCCGCTCTGAGCTTCCATCTCTACGCTCTCGACCGGAGCGAACAGAAGGTCTATCGCTTCAATCGGGACGGAGTCTTGCGCGACATGGTGCTCGATCTCAATGCACTTGACCTGGATCGGCCGGTGCGGATTTCCGCATTCGACTTCGACCGTGACGGACGCTTGGCCCTGGCGGACGCAGTGGGACATCGGGTCCTGGTCACCAGCCCCTTTCTGAAGTTCGACTATTCCGTCGGTGAGTACGGTCAGTTCCTGGGGCAGCTGAACCAACCGGACGGAGTGTGTTTTGGTCCCAGTGGCTTTCTCTACGTCTCCGACAAGGGGAACGCCAGGGTCGAGGTCTTCGACGAAACCGGTCAGGTGCTGGCGGCGACCCCGGGGCTCGAGGCGGTCCACCCGTTGATGGTCGCGCCGGCCGGTCTCGATACCGACCGCTTCGGCAACGTCTACGTCGCGGACGCCGGAATGGGCGTGGTCCACGTTCTGGCACCGGACCTCCATTACCTGAGCTCGGTGGGAGGTGATGAGTTCGCCCCCGACCACTTGCGTACCCCGGTGGACTGCGCCGTGGGGCCGGACGATCGTCTCTACGTGATAGATGCGGGCCGCAACGCCCTGCTCGTCTATCGAATCGTCTTCCCCTGAGAGGGGACGGGCCCGTGCCCAGACGATCCCTCTTGATCCTCTGCGGATTCTTCGTCCTGGCCTTTCCGAGCCTTGCTTGGAGCGGCTCTGTGACTCTGCCTCTCTCGCTCTGGTCGACGGCCGCGGGTGATTCCAACGCGCTCCACTGGTTGGACGCGAGTCAGCTGGCGAGCGGTCGCGACAGTTTCACGGTCGAGCCGGGTCAAGTGCGCTTCGTACTTTCCACGAGTCATCTGGTCGATCCGGTGAGGGCATACTGGAACGGCAAGGCTCTGCGAGCGCTCCAGGACTTCGAAATCGACCGTGCGCGCGGCGTGGTCGTCCTGCTGCATCCTCGAGCTGAGTCCGGCGTTCTGCGCGTCGAGTATCACTTCGACCCGGTCGCCGCCCCGCCCCGCGTACAACTTCATCCCATGCTGCGTCAGGCCGAGCTGAAGGAGGAGCCGGAGGCAGAAGGCGCATCGGGGTCCGGGACTGAGGCCGGGGAGGGGCCCGCCGAAGCGGCCACGGCTTCCAGCACGGGACTCTCGGTCAGCGGATCCAAGACCGTCTCGGTCCAGGGCGGAACCAACCGGGACGCTACCGTCGATCAGGGTCTGCACCTGGCGGTCAACGGTCAGCTCACCGACAACACTTTCGTGCGCGCCGAGATCTCCGACCAGAACCTCCCGATCACCCCCGAGGGCAATACCGAGGAGCTGAAGGACATCGATCAGGTGCGGATCGAAATATACGGGAAGGGAGGAAGGGCGCTTCTGGGTGACTTCGAGATCGATCAACCCCTGGGAGTCTACGTTCCCTACCAACGCAAGCTCCAGGGTCTGTGGCTGCACGGACGCCAGTCGATCGGCAGCGGAACGCTCATGGGTGGTTCCCCGCGTGGGCGTAGAGTCGAACTCGAACTGCGCGGCCAGGAGGGCGTGCAGGGCCCTTACGAACTTCTCAACGGATTGCGCGAAACGGAGAGCTATATCATCGCGGGCTCCGAGCGGGTCTGGTTGGACGGCGCGCGGCAGACGCGCGGGGAGAGCCGCGACTACACCATCGACTACGTGCGGGGCACCATCACCTTCACCGAGCTGCGACCGATCGGCCCGGAAAACCGCATCGCGGTGGATTTCGAGGTCTCGGCCACCGGTTACAGCCGAACCGTGTTGGGCGCGGCCGTGGACAGTCTCTCCCTCGGCCCGGCTTCGCTTCACCTCTCCTGGCTCCGCGAAGCGGACGATCCCGACCGTCCCATCGGCGGTCCCTTGAGCGATGAGGACGAACAGGTCCTGCGACAGGCGGGGGACGATGCGAGCAAAGCCCTGGGCAGTGGGGTCACGCGAGTGGCCGCGGGTGAGGAAGGGACCGGAGACTACTTGAAGCGGACGGAGAGTGGCACGGAATACTACGTCTTCGCGCCGGGCGATTCTCTGGCCAATTACTTTCTGAGTTTCCAACGCGTCGAGGCGAACCAGGGCGACTATACCCAGAGCGAGATCACCAAGCAGGGCCAACGTGTCTATGAGTATGTGGGTCCCGGCAAGGGCGAGTTCGTACTGGGCAGACAGCTTTCGCTCCCGAGCAAGAGCGAGGCGATCGTGGTCGGCACCACAGTGGGAGTGCGCGGCAGCGCGAAGGGATTTCTGGCGGCCGAGGCGGACCTGACGCGCCGGGACGAAAACGTACTCAGTCTGCTGGACGATGAAAACGACGACGGACTGGCCTGGAGAGTCGAAGGGGCGAGCCCGTGGATCTTCGGTGGCGGTGAGAAATCGGGAGTCAGATTCCGCGGTCTGGCCGAGGGCATCGCGCCGGAGTTCTACGAGTTTGGCCGCATCCGCAGCCCCTTTTTCTACGATGCGTGGAACCTCCAGGACACTCCTCGCGCGCAGCACGAGGGGCGCGAGCTGGCCGCGCTGACGGCACGGGCTGCCAATCGCGAGACGGATGCGAGCGTGGAGCGACTCCATCGGCATGGCAGTTTCCAGGGCACGCGAGCGCAGTGGACCGCGGACGGAGCGCTGATCGGTCCCCTCAAATGGCGGCACGATCTCGCCTTCATGTCGCACCAGGGAGAGAGCGGTTCGACGGGTCATCGACGCAACCGCTCAGCCCGGCTCGGGGTGGATCTGGGACGATTCGAACCCTTCGTGCGCTTTCGCGACGAGCGTTTCGACGAGGGACCCCCTCGACAAAAGCGCGGCTATCAGGACCAGGAATGGGGTGCGGGGATGGAAAGCCGCAACCGCGTCGCCACCGGTCGCGTCGAGTTCCGGCGCCTGCTCGCCGACAGCCTGTCCAGCGAGGGAAGCAGCTGGCGATTCCAACAGGACCTGAGGGAGTGGAGGGCTGCCGCAGAGGGGCTGGAGGGATCCTTCCGCTGGAACTTGGATGGGACTTGGCGCGAAAGCGATTTGGACGGAGGACAAAACGAGAGGACGCGCCTGGCTCGTATCGGTCTGGGCTTCCGCCCAACTGGCCGGCCTTTCGGCGCCGACCTGGATTACCGCGCGGGCAACGATCGATCCCGCGTGATTCAGCGCACCACCATTTTCGTGGGAGAGGGTCAGGGCGACTACGACCAGGAGGGAAATCGTATCGGGAGGAATCTCGGCGACTACAACGTGGTCTTCAGTCCCAGCGATAGTCTGATCGCGGCGACCGACGTCGAATTGGCCGCCAAGGTGGACGCGGAATGGCGCGGCGCCCCCCTGGTCGAGGGGATATCCTTCGAACGGTCTCTACAAGGTGAGTGAGCGTTCGCGCAGCGAGGATGTGGGAGGAGTCCTGCGGCTGAAGCCCTCGCTGCTGCGCCAGCCCGACACCACGATTTATGGCGAGGAACACGTTCGCGCCGATTTCGTGCTGCTGCGCCGCGTGCGCAACACGGATCTGCGATTGACATTCGATCAGACCACCCAGTTGGATCGCCGTTACACTGCTACTCCCGAGTCGAGCGTTCGCCGTGAGCGCAGTTTTCGGATCGATCGCGATCTCACCCGCGGATTCAACTTGCGGCTGGACGGAGGCAATCGCCAGCGCGAGAAGTCGGCGGATCCCAACGCTTCGAGCTTTTTGAATTCCTACCAGGTGGATGATCTCTACGCCGGCTTGCTGCTGGGTTACCGCGCCACCGCCCGCACGAGAACCAGTGTGGAGGGACGGGGCACGCGGCGAAACGACGGATTCAGCAAGATCTCACAGACGGTGCTGGAGTTCGTGCCCAGCGTCACGACAGATTTCCTGCGCGCCCGCTGGACGGTGAATTACCGCTGGGCCGATGTGAGTGAGTCGGGCGGTGACCCGCTCTTGCGGCCGTTCTTCTTCGAGAGGCCGGGGAGCAACCAGCGTTTGAGTACCGTCGCGCAGTGGACTCTCGGAAAATCGCTCTCTCTCACCTTTCGCTACCAGCTCCGCGACGAGCCGCAGCGCAAGATCATTCAGGACCTCAGCGTGGAAACGAGGGCGAGGTTCTGATGCTGAAATGGAGCGGCATTTGGATTCTGATACTCGTGCTCGGCGCGACCGTGCGCCCGAGTTTCGCTGAGGGCCCAAGGGAAATTCGCGCTCCCATTTTGAGCGCCACGCCGGAGGCCACGAGCATCGTGGCGAGCGCCTTTGCCCGTCCGCCCGCTCTGCGTACCGCTCGCGGCTGGGAACGTGACGCATGGAACGCGCTGCGCCAGGACGGCTGGCTGTGGGCCAAAGTCGCCCTCGGCTCCCGGGGCGACACTCTCTTCGTCGACGCCGGGCCGCGCGCCCGCATCCTGCAAATTTCGCACAGTGGAGCGGACAGCTTGCAGTGGAGGGTTTTCGAGAGGGCTGCGGGGATCGAGGTGGGGAGCTTCTACCGGCCAGGCCGCTGGGAAGAGGATAGCAGGCGGGGCCTGGAGGAGTTGGGCAACTTGGGCTTCGCCTTCGCGAGTCTGACCGTTCGCCGCATCGAGACCGACCGCGCGCAGGGCGGAGTGAGCTTGGATCTCTTGCTTCTGCCAGGCACCGCCGCTTCGGTGGGCAAGGTCGTGGTGTTGGGAACCCGGCACACGCGCCCAGGCGTGCTCGCCAAACTCTCCGGTCTTCGCGCGGGCCAGCCGTGGAGCGAGGAGCGGCTGCAGCGCGCGAAGGAACGACTGGAGGCCAGGGAGGTGGTGAGCAAAGTGGTGGACGCGCAGCCCATGCTCTCGGGCGCGCAGCTGGATACCGTGGATGTTCTCTTGCGGGTGGAGCAGCCGCCTTCCACCGGACAGCTCTCCGCGGCACTGGGAGTCGCGCAGGGAGATCCCGGACAGGGGACGCGCGTCTACGGAACGCTCGATTTGAGTCTCCTGGATTTGCTGGGCACGGCTCGCCAACTTCAACTCTCGTTCCGCGACGACGGCAAGACCCGGCGCACGCTCGACGTGTCCTATCTCGAACCCCTGGCGTTCTCCTCGCCTTTCGACCTCTCGTTCAAGTTGGGCCAGCGTCACGAGGACGCTCTCTACGACATGATTCTGGGCGAAGGCTCGCTGCGTCTTCCCTGGCGCGGCGCTTCAGCCATCGAGCTCGGAGGCGGGATCGACCGAACCACCTTCGTGGGTGACGAGGGAATCCTCCGCATTCGCAGACGCGCCCTTGCGCGACTCTCCTTGGGGAACTTGCGTCCCGAGAACGAGGGAGGAGTTTTCGGTCGGCTCGAAAGCCGGCTGGAATACGGACGGGTCTCGCAGACCGTCCGGAACCCGAGCGCGGGGGCCGCCGCGGTCAGCGCGGAGGAACAGACTCTCGTCGATCTCGACCTGCACCTGGGATGGGCTTTGAGTCCGCGCCTGGCGATCCTGGGCCGCGCGCGCTGGGCCTCGATCTCCACGAACCACTATCCGCTGCCCAGATCCGAGCAGTTCTTCATCGGGGGAGCCAGGACCGTCAGGGGACATCGCGAAGACGAACTCCACGGAGAGATCGTCTCACACGGCTCGAGCGAATTCGTGGTGGGGCCCGCCCGGGGAGGGCAGGCCTATCTCTTCTACGATCTCGGCTATGCCAAGGAGACGAGGCTGGAGAACGGCACCCTGCGCCCGAAGGAGAGCTGGATCAGCGGCTTCGGCATGGGCCTGCGCACTCCGGCGCCCTTCGGACGACTCGATCTGAGTCTGGGATTCGCCCAGAGGCTGAACTTCGACAACGGTCTCATTCATCTCGCGCTCATCAACAGGTTCTGAGGCTCTCCACGCTTCGGCAATGGCGCCTCCATTGAGCTTGTGGCATTCTATCATTCACGGCGCTCGAGAACTGCCTCCTCACTCTGGTGACACAGTGAACAAACCCTCCAAGGACATGGAAGCAATTCGCAGGGAAGTCGAATCTCTGCGCGAGCAGATCTCTCGCCACGACAGGCTGTACTACAAGGAAGGCAAGAGCGAGATCAGCGATCACGAATATGACGGACTCGTCGAGAAGCTCATCGCCTACGAGCGAGACTACCCCGAGCTTCGCTCCGAGGACTCTCCCACGATGAAAGTGGGTAGCGACCGCAGCGAGAACTTTCCCTCGCTTCCGCATTCGGTCCCGATGATCTCGCTGGCGAACTCCTACGAGCGCTCGGAAGTCGAAGCTTTCCACGAACGTATCGTCAAGATCTTGGGGGAGGATCCCGGCGCCTACATCGTCGAACCGAAAATCGACGGCGTGGCAGCCGCCCTTCGCTACCGGGAGGGAGTGTTCTCGGTGGGTCTCACTCGCGGCGACGGAAGAACCGGCGACGTGATCACCGACAACCTCAGAACCCTGAAGGACATCCCGACGCATCTGAGACTCTCGCGCATCCCCAAGGTTCTGAAGGAGGCGCCCGAGGTGGAAGTGCGCGGAGAGGTGTACATGCCCCTCTCCGATTTTCAGCGATTCAATGCGGAGAGGGAGGAGGCGGATCTTCAGCCTTTTGCCAACCCGCGCAACGCGACAGCGGGCAGCCTGAAGACCCTCGACGTGAAGGAGGTCGCGCGGCGTCCGCTCCACTTCTGGGCCTACAGCATCGCGGTTCCGCATCCACGGAACTTGGAATCACATTACCTGGAGTTGGAGGCACTGAAGGCGCTCGGGTTCAAGGTGACGCCCCAGGTGTCGCGGGTGAGCGGTCTGTCGGAGATCTACTCCGCGCTCGATGCCCTCGAGCACCAGCGGCATTCGCTCGAGTTCCAGATCGACGGAGCCGTGATCAAGCTGGACGACACGCGTTACTGGGACGAGCTGGGAAGCACCGCGAAGAGCCCGCGCTACGCTCTCGCGTTCAAGTTCGCGGCCGAACGGGCCGAGACGGTGGTGGAGAGCATCGAGGCCTCCCTGGGACGTACGGGGGTGGTCACGCCTGTCGCGAACCTCACACCAGTTAACTTGTCTGGTAGCATAGTGTCACGGGCAACCCTTCATAATCAGGATGAAATAGACCGCAAGGACATTCGGGTGAAGGACACGGTGCGGATCGAGAAGGGTGGAGACATCATCCCCAAGGTGGTCGAGGTCGTTTTGAGCAAGCGGCCCTCCTCGAGCCGTCCCTATCGACTGCCGCGGAACTGCCCCTCTTGCGGCGAAGAGTTGCTGCGCCTGGAGGGAGAGGTGGCGGTGCGCTGTACCAATCGCGACTGCCCCGCTCAGCGGCGCCGTTCGCTTTTGCACTGGGCGAGCCGCGACGGCATGGACATCGAAGGACTGGGAGAGAGCACCGCGGAACTCCTCTTCGAGCACGAGCTGATCGAGTCCATTGCCGATCTCTACGAATTGAAGGTGGAGCAACTGGTAGAGTTGCCGGGATTCGCGCGAAAGAGCGCGCAGAATCTGGTGGAGGCGATCGCGGAGTCGAAGGAACGCCCTCTGGCGCACCAGCTCTATGCCCTGGGAATTCGCCACGTTGGAATCGGAGCCGCGCGCCAGCTCGCGAAAGAGCTGAAGAACTTCACGGCGATTCGAGATGCGAGCGAAAAGGAACTTCTCGAAGTGGACGACTTCGGCCCCATCATGGCCGAGAGTGTCGTCGCGGAACTCAAGTCCAACAAGAAGCTGATTGATGCCCTTTTGGAGCGGGGCCTTTTCGCGACGGAAGAGAATGCCAGCGAGGCGGTACCGGAAGACTCGCCCTTCGCTGAACTCTCGGTCGTGTTGACGGGCACTCTCTCCAGCATGGAGCGCAGAGAGGCCAAGGCCAGGATCGAGGCCCTGGGCGGGCGCGTCGTTTCGAGCGTGAGTAAGAAGACGGATTTGGTCGTGGCGGGCGAGCGCCCCGGATCCAAGCATAGTCGGGCGGAGGAGCTCGGGATTCGAATCGTCGACGAGAACGAGTTCCTGAAAATGCTCGAGGAGGCCGGGGCATGAAGAAGCGTAGTTTCGCGCTTTCGTGCCGCGTGCACCGCCATCCGGAAGTGCGGGTCGTTCGGCCTCTCGCTGCGGAGCGCGATACGCTGTTTCTCCAGGGCGAGGATGAAAGGGTACCGGAGGAGCTGACGCTACTCTCGCTGGACGAGAGTACGCGAGAGCGGAGACTCGATCGGCCTGCAGGAACTCCTCTTGGCTCTCTGGCCCGCGGCAATTTCCACCGTCGACCAGGAATTGAAGAAGACGAGGGCGATCGACAACCGCGTCGACCTCGAGCAGAGCCTGTGTGGCTGGGCTGACCTGCTCCTGGCACTGCAAGCTTGGTGGCATTCACTCGATTCGCCGCACCGGCACTACCTGAAGCGAAGCCTCGAACAACTCGCGCCGATCGTGGCCGAGTTCCTGGCGCTGGAGGCCCCTGCTGTCTCGCTCCAGGTGGGAACTCATCTGGGGCGTCCGGTATCCGAGATCTTTCCGGGGATTTTCTTCGCTCCGGTGCCCAAAGCGCCCAAAGCCGATGAGGAGGCCTGGCAGGCTTGGCGAGCTGAAACCCGGCGCAATATCGACTGGCGACTTGCCCAAGCCGATGCATCGCCGAGCACGGCGGGCTGGACGGCTTCGCCCTGTGCGCCGACTACTGCTTCAACACCGGGGCCGTTCTCTGCCCCGGCCATGTTCGACGAGTTCGTCACGCCCTATCTGGTCCGCCTGGTCGCGGGCTAGCGGGAGCTGGGGTTCTATGTCATCAAGCACACCGACGGCAACATCATGCCGATCCTGGATTCGCTGCTGTCGACGCCAGCCCCACGCGCTGCACAGGCTGGACCCGCAGGGCGGCGTGGACATCGCCGAGGTCAAGCGCCGCTGCGGAGACCAGGTCTGCCTGATCGGCAACGTCAACTGCGGCCTGCTGGACACCGGCACGGACGAGCAGGTCGTCGAATCCGCCCGCTATGCCCTCCGCCACGGCATGCCCGGCGGCGGGTACATCTTCTCCACCAGCAACTGCATCTACACCGGCATGGACCTGCGGCGGTATGAGTTAATCCTGGACGTGTGGCGCAAGCACGGCGTGCGGCAAGCAGGTCCGGGCCTACACGCTACACGCTAAAAGCTATACGCTACACGAGGTGGCTCTCACGCCTTCACCACCGCGGCCCACGGAGTAGTAGGTGAATCCATGCTCGCGCATCACCTCGGGGCGGTAGAGATTTCGGCCGTCGAAGATGATCGGGCTGGCCATGCGCTGGACCATGTCGTCGAAGTCCGGGTGCAGGAATTCGCCCCAGTTGGTGGAGATGATCAGGCCGTGAGCACCGTCGAGGGCGTCCATGGGGTTGTTCACGTCTGCGCACGCGGTCGCCGAAAGTCGCCGTGCAGTTTTCCATGGCGACCGGATCGTACGTGACGACCTCGGCATGGCGCTCGAGCAGGCGGCGGATGAGGGTGACCGCGGGGGCTTCGCGGATGTCGTCGGTGCCCGGCTTGAACGCCACACCCCACATCGCGAATCGCTTACCGTCGAGATGACGTTCGTAATGGGCTTCGATTTTTCGGAAGAAACGGTCCGCTGCCGCAGGTTCGTTTCGTGTACCGCGTGAGAGCACGCCGGCGTCGATCCCGCCCCGGCGACCCATCGAAATGCAGGCCAGCACATCCTTGGGGAAGCACGAGCCGCCGTAGCCCAGGCCGGGATAGAGGAACTGGTTGCCGATGCGCTGGTCCGAGCACATGCCGCGGCGGACCTCGTCGATGTCGGCGCCGTAGGCCTCGCACAGGTTGGCGATCTCGTTGATGAAGCTGATCTTCGTCGCGAGCATGGCGTTGGCGGCGTACTTGACCATCTCCGCGCGAGGGGATGTCCATGACGAAGATGGGGTTGCCCTGGCGGACGAACGGCTCGTACAGGTCGCGCAGGCGGTCGCCCGTGCCCTTGTCCTCGACGCCGATGACCACGCGGTCGGGTTGAGTGAAGTCGTTGATCGCGGCGCCTTCCTTGAGGAACTCCGGGTTGGACGCCATGTGGAAGGGCTTGCCGGTCTGTTTGCGCGACTCGGCCTCGACCAGCGGCGTTGGTGCCGACGGGCACGGTGGACTTGACGACGACGATCTTGGCGCCGCTCGTGCATCGCCGCCGCCCGGGCGCCGCGCTCGATCGCCTGGCCGATGTCGCCGGCGGCGGCGAAGACGTGCTGCGAGGTCGGCGTGGCCCGTCTCGTCGGGCGGCGTGCCGACGCAGATGAAGATCGACCTCCGCCGTGCTGTACGCCTCGCTGCTTGTCGGTGGTGAAGCGCAGCCGCCCGGCCTTGACGTTGCGCGTGATCAGCTCGTCCAGCCCCGGCTCGTAGATCGGCGAGACGCCCCGGTTCAGCTTGTCGATCTTCGCCTGGTCGATGTCGAGGCAGGTCACTTCGTTGCCCGTGTTGGCGAGGCAGGTGCCGGTCACCAGGCCCCACGTATCCCGTTCCCACCATGGTCGAGTCGCATGCACAAATTCCTTCCATTTAGCGGTTGCGCCGGCGGGGACAACGCATTGCCCCCGTCTTGCTGCCGCACCGTCTTTCTGAACTTTGAACTTTGAACTTTGAACCCTACTTGATCACATTGCTCGTCGGCTTGCGATACGCCCCCAAATCCAAGCCCCTGAAATACGCGATCGTCTTCTCCAATCCCTCCTCCAACGCAACCCGAGGCTCCCACCCAGCTTCGCCTTCGCCAGCGAGATATCCGGCATCGCTGCGTCGGGATCGTCCGTCGGCAACATCCTTGTATACCAGATTCCGATCGCGATGCCCATCATCCCGATGTCATCTCCGCCAACTGCTTGATCGTGAACTCTCCCGGATTCCCCAGATTCACCGGCCCCGCCACGAAATCGTCTGCCCCATTCATCATCCGCTCGATCCCTTGATCAGATCGTCCACGTAACAGAAGCTCCGCGTCTGCGACTCCGTCGCCATAAATCGTGATCGTCTTCATTCAGCCATCGCCTGCAAGATAAAGTTACGTCACCAAGCCGACCATCATACGGATGCATCCGTGGCCCATACGTATTGAAATCCGAACCACCCGCATGCTTCACCCCGTTCTTCGTCATAATCGAAGAACAGCGTCTCCGCGCATCGCTTGCCTTCATCGTAACAGGCTCGGTGACCGATCGGATTCACATTCCCCGGTACGCTGCCGGTCTGTGGATGCACCTACGGATCCCCATACACCTCGATCGTCGACGCCTGAAATATCTTCGCCTGCACCGCCGCGCCATCCCCAGCAATTGATCGCGCCCATGCACGGAAACTTCGCCGTGTGGATCGGATCGTGCTGGTAATGCACCGGGGAAGCCGGACACGCCAGGTTGTAAATCTCGTCCACTTCCAGTACATCGGAAGCGTACGTCATGACGGATCAACTCGAAATTCCGCTCGTCCGGCAGATGCTGCCACGTTTGTCTTCTGGCTCGTGAAAAAATTGTCCAGGCAGATCACATCGTGGCCCTGCACCACCAGCCGCTCGCACAACTGCGATCCCAGAAAACCTGCTCCACCCATGACCCGTATCCGTTTGAGTGTCGCCATCGATTTCGCCTTTTTTTGATCCATCGCTCCGGTTCTTGATCTGCGGCGGGGGCGATTCATTCTCCCGTCCTTCCGCCTTCCGACCTCTGCCCTCTGAATCCTGAACCCTGAACCCTGAACCCTGAACCCTGAACCCTGAACCCTTTACATCGGCCACATCCTCCATGTTCGTTAGATTCCCCGCCCTTGGCAAATGCCCGCACTTTCCCCACTAGCCGCGGGTGGCAACCCGCGGACTTTCCCACACCTACACTCCGCATTCCGCACTTGCCCCCCTGTACCCCTCCCCGCCCACCGCGATTCCGAGCCGCCGTGTCCCGGCGGTTCTGATATAGCCCCGCAGTTCCGGCCGGGTTTTGCTCTGTCCCATGGCCAGTTGTTTCTGCACGTCACAACTACATCATTCGGGGACATCTATTTGCCAGTAACCCACCGTCAAGTTCCAACGACCATATACATAAAGATGTTCCACTGACAGGCATTCTGGCAGAGTTTCGTATCGCCCTCCAAGAGGAGATAGAAGCCGCCCGCCGTAACGAGGTGAGTTCTGCCATGCCGTTGATTAACGGTCGCCGAATCGCCCAAGTGGGCGGGAACTACCAATACGTCTTTGACGCGGAGAATATTCTCAATCTGCCAGGCGATGCCCCCGGCGACCTCTATGTCCCTGGCTATGCACCCCAGGAAGTTTCTGTTAACGCTGTTAACGGCATGACGATCACCTTAAGCGTTCCAAGCGATTTAGGCTCTACCGTCCCTAACGCTCGCCTCCAAAGCAATCTCACGCTTCTGATGCGAAAGCTGATCGAGCACATTGAAGGCATGGCCAATAAGGAAAATGTGGTCGGCCAACGAATACTGGGTCAAAGCGAAAGAGGAGGCATGCCCTCACCAGATGCCGAGGTTCGAGTAGTTAACGATGGCAAAGCGTCGAAGGACTGCCTCAATGATCAACAGCTTGCCGCATTGGCATCGAGTCTGGGGCGAGACACAACTTTCATCTGGGGACCACCGGGTACGGGCAAGACGCAAACAATTGGCACTATAGGCGTTGAGCTTTTCAAGCGGGGCCGATCCGTGCTCGTGGTCTCGCATACCAACACCGCGGTTGACCAGGCAATTATGCGAATAGCTGATGCCATAGACCCAAATGATTTGATTAGTGGCCGAGTTATACGTGTTCGAGAACCTCGAGGCAACAACCCGCTCGCAAACGATAAATACAAGGAAATATTACTCAAGACACATACGGATCGACGTTCAGCGGAACTTATTCAAAGACGCGAGGAATGCAATCAGGAACGATCGGTGGCAATTGGCGAATCTATCCGACTCTCACGTCTTATAGATATTTACGAATGGAGCGTTGAAGCTCAGCATGACATTGCGGAGATGACGGCAGAATTGGATGTGATCCAGGGGATGGAAACGAAACTGGAGCAAGCCCGCGAAGAATTAGCTCTACTTCGTTCGCAATCAGCCAAATGGGAAACTTTAAAGAGAAAATGTCGCACTGCCAACAAGCACATTGAAGAGGTTGCCTATCTCGATGAACGACTTGGTGTGATATCCCGCTATGCCGATTCCGAACAGGCGAAATTATCTGTTGCCGATACACAATTAGGCCAAGCCGAAGACGTGCTCGCCCAAACAACCGGCGAAATCGTTTGGTTCGGGTATGGCGAGGATTGCCGACGCCAGCGAAACAGCATGCGGTAGTCAGAAAACTGCGAGCAGGACAAGGCGTTATCCAGAACGACTTGGCCATCGCTGAACAAACACTCGGTGAACTACAAGAGAAAAAGGCCGGCGTCCTTGCTCTGCTTGACATTTTCCGTACAAAATATTCCGCCGGTCCGGCGGAAATGATACGGCAATCGCAGCAATATTTCGAGAGACTTTCGGCTCTTCAGAAACACATTGGGGTTTTGCTACGGGAATCGGCAAACCGCCGCAGATACTCTGAACACAATCTGAGTCGTCGGCTTGCCGTCTTGCTGGAATGGGAACTCGCAGCTGAACGGCCAACAGATGCATCACAAATGCTTCTGGTTATTCGGGAATCATACATCAACGCAAAGACAGAAATCGCCGACTGCGACATATCAAAGCTGAGGGCGGAACGACTCGAATACAATAATCGAATTCAATCGCTGGATGCGGAACTGCGGAACATTGA
>CAWDWO010000039.1:0-128310 GCA_963806035.1 Candidatus Krumholzibacteriota bacterium
GACGTTCTCATCAAGGAGCCCAATCTGGAGGATCTCTTTCTGAGGCTCACCGGAAGGGAGCTCAGGGACTGATGTGGCCGCTCATTCGTAAAGATCTCCTGCGGCGTTGGCACTCGCCTGCTTCCACTCTAGCCATGCTCATCTTTCCCCTCTTCATGAGCGTCACCATCGGCTCGCTCATGGGCAACGGAAGCAGCGACCGCGAGTTCCCCGTGATGCACGTCCTGGTGGAGAACCGCGACACGGACGGCGCACTGAGCGGATTCGTAATGGGCGCCCTGGGACAGGAACGAGCCAAAAAGTATATCGACGCGACTCCGGTGGAGGTGGGCACAGGCGAGGCGCTGATGGAGAAGGGCAAGGCGAGCGCGCTCCTCATTCTCCCGGAAAATTTCACCGAAGACGTCCTCAACCGTCGCGAGACCTCGCTCACCGTTGTGCGCAATCCGAGCGAGGGGATCACTCCGGAGATCGCGGTGGAGGGAGTGGGAGTTCTGGCCACCTATCTGGACAACGCTGCGCGCCTTTTGGGTGACGAGTTGAGCGAGTTGCAGACGATCTTCGATCAGGACCGCTTTCCCGACGCGGCGCAAGTGGGAACGATCGCGGTGGGAATCACCGAGAAGATCGGTGGAGTCAAGCGCTACCTCTTGCCACCGGTGGTGACCATCAATTCCGCCAAGGCGAAGTCGGACAGCGCTCCGAGTTTTTCCCCTTTCGCCTACATTCTGGTTATGACCACGGTAATGGCGGTGCTGTTCGTGGCCGTGCGCTCGATCGGCGACCTCTTCGAGGAGAGCAAGAGTGGCATGTTGCGCCGTCAGCTCGCCTCGCCTCTACCCTTGGCAAAAATCGTCGCGGCCAAGCTGTCCTTCGGGGTGGTGCTCGGGATGGCGGTGACCACGATCTTGGCTGTGGCAGGATTGCTCATGCGCTGGATTCATACCCCAGTCGATCTTTTGGCATCGGTCCTCTTGACCATCGCCTTCAGCGCCGCGGCCTGCGGAATCCTGTCGCTGATCTTCTCGTTCTCGCGAAACGAGAAACAGGTGGGCATTTTCTCCTGGCTGGTCATCATGGGAATGAGTGCAGTGGGGGGAGCCTGATCCCGGTAGAAGCCATGCCGGCCGCCATGCGCCATGCCGCGCCCTTCACCGTGAACTACTGGGTCATCGATGGATACAAGGCCATCCTCTTTGACGGGGCCAAGACCGCGGGAATTCAGAACGACCTGTTCGTTCTCTTGGCCATTGCCGTCCTCGCGCTCGCCTTAGGGCATGCCTTGCTCACCAAGAGGTTGAAGGAGGTGCAGGCATGAGACGCATGCTGCACCTCGCGCTACACGACACGCGTCTGTTCTTGATGCAGCGTGAGAATTTCTTCTTCATGTTCGGCATGCCCGTTCTCTTCATGCTCTTCTTCAGTACGGTGCTGAAGGGTTCGGACGATCAGGGCAAGAAGCTCGAGATCACGCTCAACGTGGTCAACCAGGACGAGGGATTCCTCTCCACCGCATTCTTGCGTCAATTGCAGGGAGAGAACTTCGATGTGCAGACGATCAGCCCGCAGCAGGCCGATACCACCGGCTATATTCGTGTACTGCGCATTCCCGCCGATTTCACAACAGAGGTGCTGGCCGGTAGACAAGTCGATCTCACTTTCGCGAAGGAAGCCAACAGCAACGTGGACTTCGACGTGGCCGCGAGCGTGCATCTGCACCGCGCGCAGGTCGCCTTTCTGGGGAATTTGATCGCGTGGAGCCAGGATCTTCCCGACACCAATCTCAAAGTCTCAACGCTCAGCGAGGTGGAAAAGGGCCGCTTGCTCGCGATGGTGGCCGAGCCCAGTCGGGTGAAGGTGATCGACAAGATGGCGGGACACGGCAGGCCCGTGCCCAGTGGGGCAGGGCAGTCCATTCCGGGCATGCTGGCTATGTTCGTGGTGATGACGACGCTCATCGGCGGAAGCGAGACCCTGACCAAGGAGAAGTACGGCGGCACTCTGGCGCGCCTGGCCTCCACGCCCTTCTCCCGCACGGAAATCCTGGCGGGGAAGGTGTTGCACCTCACCCTGGTGGGTCTTTCGCAGGCCATCGTGCTGATGTTGGCCGGTCAGCTCATTGGCGCCATTCACCTGTTCGGAATCCAGTTCAGCTGGGGTCCGCATGCGCTCGCCATCGTGGTGATGCTGATTTTTTACGCCTTTTCGGTGGCCTGCCTCACCCTCTTGATCAGCGGACTCTTCCGTACCACCCAGCAGGCGGAGAGTTTGGCCTGGCTTCTGGGGATGATCATCGCTGCCCTGGGGGGGTGTTGGTGGCCTTTGGAGATCATGCCGCACACGGCGCGGCTTTTGGCGCAGCTCTTTCCCAGTTACTGGGCCATGCGCGGTTTCCACGCGCTCATCACCTTCGGCATGGGACCCTTGAGCGTGGTGCTCCCCAGCGTGATCCTGGCGTGCTTTGGGATCCTTTTTGCCATCGTGGGCACGCGCACCATGCGCGTGAATCAGAGCGGCTAAGGAACTTCTTCTGGCAGCATCTCGTCCAAAGTGCGGTCCTTCTCTTCCCAGAGACCGCGCAGATAATCCTGAAAGCGCGCGCGATACTCCCCGTCCTGCAAATAATCGCCCTGCAGCAGCTCGCGCGGGATTTCCAGACTGCGGGCCCGGACGCGAACCAGCGGCAACTCACCCGCGAGGTAGCTCAAGAAGGCGGGCTTTCCTGCAGGATAGGCGATGGTGAGGTCGACCAGACGCGTGACGCTACCCTCCATCGCGCTCAAAGCGAAGGACGCGCCGCCGGCGCGCGGACGCAAGAGATGACGGTAGGGGGTTTCCTGCCGGGCGTGCTTTGTGGCTGAGAAGCGCGTGCCCTCCACGAAATTGATGATGGAAGCGGGTAGATCGTGATACCGCCGGCACATGCGTCGGACCGTCCGAAAGTCATCATCCGCCCGCTCCGGGTGGCGCGCAAGATACTCGCGGCTGTGACGGCGCAGGGCAGGGTAATCCAGTCCCCACCACACCGGGCCGAGGAGGGGAAGAAGCAGGAGCTGACGCTTCAGGAAGAACCGCGGAAAGGGGACGCGCCCAAAGAGCACCACCAGAAGCACGGGAATGTCGACCCAGCTCTGATGATTGGCTGTGACGAGACAGGAACTCTCGGGCGAGAACTCACCCTCGTACTTTATCTCCCAGCGGGTGGGCAAAAAATGCCTCTGGAGCCAAACCACACCCTGCACCCACTTGCCGCAGAAGTGGACCATTTCCTCGGCGACGCGGGTGCGCCAGGAGGGGACGATGAGTTTGAGCAGGATCAGGACGTAGACCGGGATACAGACCAGCGCAGTGAGCAAGAAGGCCAGGACCACTACGCCGATCAGGCGGGGAATCGACCCGAGACGGCAAAAATGCATGATGCTCCGTCGTGTGCGGCGGTCTTTCAGTTGATGGTCAGGCCATCGTCTTCGTCCAGCCAGCGCGCGCTGCGATCGAGTGTATCCTCCCACGATCTCCCGGGCGCCGTCAACGCGAGCAGGCTGCCATCGCCCGCGATATCCGCTAGCGCGTCGGCTTCGGCCACCGGATCGCTCGGACCGTGCAAGAGAATCTCGCGTGCCACTTCGCCGTAGGCGAGGGCTCCTCGCGTACTGGGAGCATGGATCACCAGGGGCCGGCCACGTTCACTCATTTCCTGCATGCGGACGGTGCGCGGAACCATCGAGACCATCACGCGATCGCCGTGATTCTCGTAGAGTTGGTTGACGACTTTGCGTGACATGCGCGTGCGCAGATCCACCATGGTCAACAGGAAGCCCTCGCACGACAGCTCGGGGTTGGCGGTTTCGTGGATCTCCTCGGCCACCTCGAGGACGCGATCGAGCGTGCGATAGCTCAGCTCCTCTGCCTGCACCGGCACGAGATAGGAGTCCGCGGCGGCCAGGCAGGCGCGGCTGAGCGCACCCATGGTGGCAGGGCTGTCCAGAACGAGGATCTCGTAACGTTCGCGAAGTTCATCGGTGAGCTCGCGCAGAACGAAGAGATTCTCACGGGCACTGCTCTGCAACTCCTCTTCGAGTTGAGAATCGACTTTCCCCGCCGGGAGCAAGTGCAAGCCTTCGACCGAAGTCTCGTGGATCGCTTCTTCGAGCGGCGACCAGCCCCGCAGAACCTCACCCAATCCCGCAGGCTGTGCGCTCTCAAGAGACAGACTCTCGGCGAGGCCTCCCTGGGGATCGACTTCCATCAGAAGGACGCTCTTGCCCTCCTGAGCGAGTGCGGCGGCGAGATTGGCGGCGGTGGTGGTTTTCCCGACTCCGCCTTTCTGCGAGACGATGGCGATGACCTTGGCCATGGAGCGATCCTCCGATGCTGACAGGATGATTTTGGGCTTTGCGATCGTGGGGACAAGGCGGTCAAGGTAGTGCATTCGGCGGGGGGATTCCACCCCTTGCTCGCGCTTTCTTCACCTCAATTTGCGTGCCAGCTTCGCTCCCCTTCCTGGCGGATTCTCCCCAGCTTTCTGCCGTGAGTGCGTTGCTATTGGCGGTGATTTGCGATAGGCTCAAGCCTTCCGCAAGGGGTCGATTCCGGGCCCTGAGACGGTTACTTAGAGGAGCCTCACAAAGGCCTCCTAGGAAGGACGAACACGGAAATGGCAGGAGTCAACAAAGCCATCATCGTGGGGAATTTGGGCGCCGATCCCGAAGTACGGACGACGCAGAGCGGCACCCAGGTCGCGAATTTCAACGTGGCAACCACCGAACAGTACACCGATCAATCCGGCCAGCGACAGGAGCGGACCGAATGGCACCGCATCGTCGCCTTCGGTCGTTTGGGTGAGATCTGCGGTCAGTACCTGCACAAGGGCAAGCAGGTTTACATCGAGGGTCGCATCCAAACCCGTAAGTGGACGGACCAGAGCGGCAACGACAAGTGGACCACCGAGATCATCGCGAGGGAGATGCAGATGCTGGGGCGGGCCGGAGACGCGCCCGCGGGGGCAGCAAGTGGTGCTCAGAAAGCAGCTGCAGACGGCGCGGGTGGTGCAATGACCAACGAAGACGACGATCTGCCTTTCTGAAAACCTTGCCCTTGGGCTTCGGGCGTGGCCGAAGCCCTGGCGTCACCCTCGTAGCGCCTGGGGCTCGCGAGAGCCGGACCGATGGCGGGGCCGGGATTTTTCCCGGCCCCATTTTCCTAGCTAGGCCTTGTCGGCACCCCTGAGATCCCCGAAGATGCCTGCATGCCGTTTGGTCACGAGCCTAAGCAGGTTGCGACGTCTCGCACCGTCCTGGTCTCGATCACAGGCGAGGGGCTCTTCGAGGGGAGTCCTCCCCTAAGTGTGCGGGCGCTCTTCTATCGCTTCCGGGCTGAGACATTCTTCCAGAAGGCGCTGAGAAAACTCGGTCTGCGTGGGCCAGAGCAAACTCTACGCGACAAGCTCGAGATCACCGAGGTCGGCGGAACGCTGGCGGAAGTGAGCGCTCTGTGGTTGTCCTCGCCGCTCTACCTCGAGCCCCCGGTCATGAATTGCCTGCTCGATCGGCTCCCCAAATTGGAATGGGTGTACTCCCAGGCCACGGGCACCGAACACCTCGAATTGAGCTCCTTCACGGAACGCGGAGTGATGGTCAGCAACTCCGGGCAGCTGGTTTCGCGGCCAGTGGCGGAGATGGCGCTGGCCTGCATCCTCGACCATGCGAAACGGATGCCGGCGCACGGGCAGCAGCAGCGCGCACGGCGCTGGCAATCGCTGCGTTCCTCTCTACTCAAAGATCTGACGGTGGCGATCGTCGGCACGGGAAACATCGGCGGAGAACTGGCTCGTCTTTGCTCCGCGGTGGGCATGCGGACCATCGGGCTCTCGCGAAATCCCGCGCGCTTTTTGGTCCAAGATTCGCCCTACGATCAGGTCCTCGGGTTGAGAGAGGATTTGAGCGCCGTGCTCGGCGAGGCGGATCTCGTGGTTCTGACCCTCCCTTTGAACGCGGAAACCGCGGGGATCTTCGCGGCCCGCGAGATGCAGAGCATGAAGCGAGAAGCGGCCCTCATCAACGTTTCGCGCGGTCCCATCGTGGATGAGGAGGAGTTGTGTCGCCAACTCTCGCGCGGGCTGCTCGGGGCCGCCTACATCGATCATCCCAGCAGTTTGCCTCCCCCGCGCTTTAGCCCTCTCTACCGCACTCCCAATCTCCACCTGACCCACTATTCCGCGGCGAACGTGCACGGAGTCCAGGCCAAGGCCTTCGAGGAGTTTCTCCAGGGAGTTCAGGCTCTGGAGGAAGGAAAGGTCCCGGCGAACCGCGTGGCCTGAAGGACCTAAGCGTCTCGAGTACAACGAGTTTCGGCCGGAAGCCAAGCGATGAGCTGACTCAGCCCCGGGTGTAGCACCACTTGTAAAGGGTGCACTCGTCGCACTTGGGGGTGGGAGCTTTGCAGATGGTGCGGCCGTGATGGATCACTTGATGTGCGAACTTCACCCAGCGGCTCTTGGGTAGGAGCGCGTTCAGATCTCGCTCGATCTTCTCGGGATTACTTTCCTTGGTGAGCCCCAGCTTGTTGGTGATGCGCTTCACGTGCGTATCGACCACCACCCCGTCGGGATTGTCGAAGGCATTCCCCAAAACCACGTTGGCGGTCTTTCGACCCACGCCGGCCAGCGCGTGGAGCTTCTTCATGTCGTTGGGAATGACCCCGTCGTATTCCTCGACCAGGCTCTTGCACGCTGCACGAATGTTCTTGGCCTTATTGCGGAAGAAGCCGGTGGAGCGAATCGCTTCCTCGATTTCCTCCTGGCTGGCCTGCGCGAAAGCCTGCGGATCGGGATAGTTCTGGAAGAGCTCTGGGGTGACCATGTTCACGCGTACGTCGGTGCACTGCGCGGAGAGAATGGTGGCGATGAGCAGCTGGAAGGGATCGTCGTGCACCAGGGCGCAGTCGGCGTCGGGGTAGAGACGCTGCAGCTCCTTGTCGATGGCTTTCCAGTGGGGATTCGGAATCTTCGAGTTGGATCTCTTCGATGCGCGTTTCTTCGAGCTTGAACGCTTGGCGGCGCTCTTTTTCTTGGCGGCCATGGGATCCCCGGAGTGTGGGCCGAGATACAACAAGGAAGGGCCAGGATAGCGAAAAGACTCACGGGAAGCCACTGCAGCCTTCGCCCGCATGGGGTGGGCTTGCGCGCACGGGAGGCTCTGTACTAGGTGGCCACGGATCGGGCCTTCCGGGGGCGGCGCCTGACGGCTCTGCGGCTTGAGATGGTCCCACCGGTCTCTCCGGCAATTTTGGACCTTCGAGGGCCCCTTTGCTTGACAGCCTGGGGGGCGGTTGATAAATTGCCTCTCCGCTTGGCAGGCGACGCCGCTCTGGGCCCCCTCGTGCTCCTTCCCGGTCCGGTCGGCTCGCGCCACACTCTTAGGGTGCGCCGCTAGCTCAATTGGCAGAGCAACTGACTCTTAATCAGTAGGTTCAAGGTTCGATTCCTTGGCGGCGTACCATTTATCCCAACACAGCACAGCCATTCAGCAGTGGACCCGGGTATACAGCTATTCAAATGATCGAGTGTACCCGGGTAGACAGGTACCTAGGTGGACAAGCGGGACCGCACTCCGCATCTTCTGAAGGACAGTTCTAGCCGGTTACACTGCTCTGAAGGGGACGAGTGTCGTGAGGTATGCTGCGTTTGCACTGCTCGCCCTGACTTTCTGTGCCACCAGCTTGGTCAGGCCAGAACAGATCGTGGCCGCAAGCGCGAAGAAGCCCGCACTCGCTCCTTTCTCTTCCAAAGAATTCGAAGGAATGGTCCTCACGGGCAACGACAGCATTCCCGAGGGAAATATCATCAGTCGCCCCTTTGCGGTGGACGGCGGCCGCTACTACCGCCTGCGCGCGGAGATCAAGTCCGAGGGTTTGCATGGCGGACTCTATGTGCTGCCTGCCGACATGGCCTTGCAACTCGGAGGACAAACCGTGAGCTGCGTTTTGACGGGAAACGACAGTCCCTTCACCTACGAGCTCACGCTCCGCTCTCCCCCGGATGCCTGGAGGGGATATGTGAGCTTCCGTGTCATCGCGCCCGCCGGCAGGATCGAGATTCAGCACATCGAATGCGAGCCAGTGCAGGGCTCTCGCGAGGAGAGCTTCGATTTTCTCGTTGCCGGAGTCGAAGATCTCTACGTGGATCTTGCGAGCTCCCCGGCGAACTGGGATTCGCTCGTTGCACACTATCGACCAACTGCAGCGCGTGCGGTGGACTTCAAGGCATTCACGACCGGCGTGGGAGAGATGCTCGGGGCTCTTCACGATGAGCGAATCTTCTTGAGCTCCTGGAATGTCACCGGCAAATGGTATCCGACATATTTATCAGATGACTATTGGGATAACTTGGCTTCTCCGCTCGAATTCGACTACAGAATCGCGCGGAGCGCAGTCGACAGCCTGCGTTACCTCCAGGGCAGCCATTGGGGCTGGCTTTCCGGGCGCATTGCCTATCTTCAGTACGGCAACCCGCGTGTTCACATCACCGACCCAAAGTGGGCGGCAGGACTCCTCGACCTGCTTTCAGCGGATGGTTTCATCATCGACCTTCGCAGAGCGGGCTTCTTCAACGACCCCGAGCATGCCTCTCTCAAGAGAGAGGAATTGCAACGATTCGTGGGTCTCTTCGCGCAGTCGAAGACGCAATACGCTTGGTCCGAGCGCACCACGGGGCGCCACCAGCTGTGGATCAAACCCACTCCGATCGGCGCGCCCGGAAGGCCGGTCATCTGCCTGATCGACCATCACACGGGGGGGATCTACGCCGACGCCGCGCTCATGCTCTCAGCTCTATCGAATGTTCGCCTGGTAGGCCAGACCACGTCCGGGGGCTCGATGCGGCCCGTGCCGGTAACGACACCAGAGGGGCTTGTGGCTTATGTCCCGAGCGAGAGGTTCTACGACATGAGGGGCCACCGCATCACCGACGAGAGCGGAATCGCGCCGGACGTGGAGACGGAAACCGATTGCAGGCAGGATGTTCCCTTCACCACCGCGTGCCAGCTTCTGAAGAAAACTCTTCATTAGACAATTCGCACGGAAAACTGGATGTCACACTCCTTCTCCCTAGCTCGTCTTGGGGTTGAATCATCCCCACGACGAGTACGAAGCAAGGAGTTGGGACATGAATATGCGACTGGACCCTCAGAAGGCCGCTCCCCAGGCGATCGCGGCGATGCTGAAGCTCGAGGCTTACCTTAAGCGTGTAGAACTCGAAGACGATCTGATTCACCTGGTGCAGATCCGCGCCTCGCAAATCAACGGATGTGCTTTCTGCTTGAACATGCACACCATCGAAGCGCAGGAGAGTGGGATGCCCGGAGAGAAGCTGGCTCTGTTGCCCGTATGGCAAGAGTCCTCACTCTTCAGCCCGCGCGAGCGGGCGGCGCTGGCCTGGACGGAGGCGCTGACCCTACTTGCC
This sequence comes from Candidatus Krumholzibacteriota bacterium, assembly GCA_963806035.1. Lineage (GTDB taxonomy): Bacteria > Krumholzibacteriota > Krumholzibacteriia > JAJRXK01 > JAJRXK01 > JAOZPE01. The sequence goes on from CAWDWO010000039.1 coordinate 9,458, forward strand.
GAGACGCATGCGCCGGACGAGGATTTCGACACCCTCAGCGAGCAGTTTTCCGAAGAGGAGATCGTGGACCTGACGCTCTTGATCGGTGCCATCAACGTGTGGAATCGACTCAACGTCGGCTTCCGTACCCCTCCCGAACTCGCTCCCCAGGTGATCGAGGCTCTCGCGGTCGCCGGCTAGGGAGGGGCTAAGCATGGGAATCGAAGCGACACGCGCATTCGAAGAGCATCGGAGCCTTCTTACCGGCCTGGCCTACCGGATGCTCGGCTCAGTGGCCGATGCCGAGGATGTCGTGCAGGACACCTACCTGCGCTGGCACCGCACCGACCGCGATGCGGTGCAGAACCCGCGCGCGTTTCTTTCGACCGTGGTCACGCGTCTCTGCCTCGACCGCCTGAAGGAGGCGCGTCACCGCCGCGAGAGCTACGTGGGAACCTGGTTGCCCGAACCCCTGCTGGCCGAAAACTCGCAGCGGGAGACTCCGGCCGAAGAATTAGCGGTCGATGCCTCCGTTGCCCTGATGCTGGCGCTCGAACGGCTCTCCCCACTCGAGCGCGCGGCATTCCTGCTTCATGACGTCTTCGATATGAACTTCTCCGAAGTGGCGGCAAGCCTGGACCGTGATGAGGCCACCTGTCGAAAGCTGGCCAGCCGTGCGCGCATCCACGTGCGCGAGGCTCGGCCACGCTTCGAAGTGGACAGAGCCGAGAGCACGCGCGTCGCGGAAGCGTTCTTTGCCGCCGCCCGCAGCGGTGACAGCAGCCGGCTCCGGGAGCTCTTGACTGAGGATGCCGTGCTGAGCAGCGATGGGGGAGGGAAGAAGGCGGCCGTGCTGCGCCCCATCGTGGGAGGCGAGAAAATCAACCGCTTCCTCACCGGACTGGCCAAGAAAATCGCTCATGCCATGCCGCGCTGGCGTCGAGCCATGCTCATCAATGGTTTACCGGGGTGGGTTTCGGTCGAGCCGGACGGGACGCTCCAGACCACCGCGCTGGAGATCGCGGACGGCAAGGTGGCCGCGATCTACATCACTCGCAATCCGGACAAGCTGCGGCACCTCGCCCGTTGGGTGCCGGAGGTGTTGTCATAGGCCCGGCCGCGAGGGACCGGGCCCATCACTTGGGAGCCTCGACTCAGGGTTGTTCGACGAGGGTGAAGTCGTTGCCGCTGTTCTCGACGCCGGCCTGCACCATGATTCCCGTCTTCGTGGAATCCTGATAGCCCGTGGCGAAGGCGGTCACATCCCAAGATCCCGCATGCAGTGGCCGCAGCATGTATGCGCCGCTCACCGCATCGACCTGGGTGATCGAAGTGTCAGCGAGGTCAGAAGAAACGGCCATTACATTGGCGCCGATGTCCAGCGGCAACACCGTGCCCGAGATGCTGCCGGCAATGCTGGATTCCATGATGGTGATGGTGGGCTTCAACTTCCAGTTCTCACTACCCGGTGGTGTTTCGACGAGCGAACGGCACGCATCCCAATCGAGCGTGAGTTCGGTGAGCAGTCCGGAGTTGATGTGGAAGCCGTGGATCAGTTTCAGGCCTGACTGCATTCCACTGGGGACGGTCAGTCCCAGCGAATCGCCATTGACGACGATCCAGGCCTTCTCGAGCTTCAGGCGAACCTGCGAGTAGAAATCAGCGGGGAGGTCTTCCTCGCCCAGAGTCAACGACGCACCGCCCACGTAGTCGAGCAAGTCGATGGTACGCTGCTCCACGGTGAGCGTATCGGGCATGACCGAGAACCACTCACCGGTATCTCCGGTGTCCTCGGCACCGCGATGGACGGACACGTCGTTCAGCACCAGATAGAGGTGCTCGAGTCCGTCGATGCAGTTTGGAGCATCCACCAACTGCATCCGCAGGGTCCCCGTGCCGGTGTTAGGTTCATTGGAATCGCCGCAGCCGTTGATGCTCAAAAGAGCGAGCGCCAAAACGGCGACGGCCACTAGGAAGAAGTTTCGGTGATTCGTTCGCAGCATGGTGAAATCCTTTGATGGTCCGATAGCGCAAGCTGAACGCAAAAAATCATCGAGCATGAACCTTAATGATAACCGAGGCGGCGGGTGTCTGCTTGCGAACGCCACAAGAACCTCCGCAAGCTACTCCGATCAGGGGACTTACGGCCCACGCTCAAAGAGGCCGAGTTCTACTGAAATAGCGCCTTGATCGCACCCCAGGAGTTCGTGCTTGCGGCGACGGGCCGCGTCTGCCCCGTGACGCGCATGGTTGCCGCGCCGTAGGTGTTCGTGATCCAAGACCCTGGATTTCCCCAGAACTCGTGCCAGCCCGCGGTGAGTCCCGTGTAGCCGACAGTGTTTCGATTCCAGACCACCTGGGAGTCATTCGGTCCCGAGGCGGATACGATCACCCAGTACTGGGCGCCGTCGGTGAGTGTGAGGCTCGTGCCGTAGACGGTGATCGGCGCGCCAGCGCCCGGGTAGCTGGGCAGCGCCCCGCTGACGTGCCAGGTCTGAAGTACCGTTCCCGGCTCACCCGCGTTGTCGTCGGCCACGGAGATGTCGATCTCGTTGTCCCCATAGTCCAGGGTCAGCCCCAACTCGAACTTGTAGGAGTCGTAGCCGGTCCCGCTCACGGTGAAGGGCATGGCCACGTCCTGGTCGGAAGTTCCCAGTCCCAGAGATTGATAATCGTTGATCCAGTGGACGAAGACACCCGTCGTCGAGTCGTAGGTGTCTCCCGTATCGAAGTCGTCGAAGAAAACGGTGGTCGCGCGAGCGACAGAGGCGATCGATGACACGACCAGGGCGGCCACGATGGCGCGAGCCAGGGATCCAAAACGCATGAGAGAATCCAATCGATGACGGGGGAATCAGCGAGGACCCGCAGTATAGCACAACTGTTCGGAAATTCTGGCCGCAATCGGGAAAGGTCGGGAGACCCTTACTCTTCCCTCTGCACCTTACGCTGCAGCTGCTCGAACCAATTCGTGATGAGCACGATCTCGGACTTGGCCGCGAGATCTTGGTCCTCGGCGGAGACCGGCGGCACCATGACGATGGCGCGCTTCCCGTCGAGAGCCACCATGGAAGTGCGCCAGTTGATGGAGCGAACGAAGGCATCTCGCTGCGTCAATTGGGGAACTTCAGCCTGGACGCCGCCACCGGTGTACACCAGAGGAATGCGCAAGAAGCCACGGGCGTCGCGCGCGTAGAAGACCTTGTCCTCGGCTCCCCAATCGTTCGACTGGATCTGAGTTTTCGACTGGAGGATTTCCCAACGGCCCGCGGTCACTGGGAAATGGCGCAGGTAGATCTGCCACTCGTCCCCGCGGTTTTGCACGTAGGCCAGCCATTTCCCGTCGTGAGAGAACTGTCCGCCGAATTGTTGGTCGGGTCCGCCCGCGACGAGGACAGGTTCGGCGTCGAGGTTGGTGAGGTCGAGGAGATACTCGTCCCACTGCTCGCCGCCGTTCCAGAAGGTCATCAGTAGCCAGTGGCCGTCTGGCGAAACGGAATCGGCGAGGAGGGTGTTGCGTCGACGGAACAGATCGACTTCTTCGCCCGAGCCGTCAGCTGGCTTGCGATAGAGGACATACTCACCGTTCCGCGCCGGGCGAGAGTAGTAGTAGAACTTGCTGTCGGGCGACCAACAGCCGGCGATATCTCCCCCCGAGTCGAAGGTGAGTCGGTTCTCGACTCCGCTTTCCAGATCCACGATGTAGATCTCGCGCGCCGCGTCGGTTCCCCGCATCACCGCGACCGATTTCTGGTCGGGAGAAATCGTGGGAGCCATCAAGTTCGCCAGGGTTCCGATGCGGCGGAGGTCTCCCGTCTGGAGATCGAACCAGGCGAGCTGGGAGCGTTGGTCGAGTTGGGCCGCGGTCTGGTAGACCAGGGTTCCGTTGGGAGCGAAGGCGAACTGGGCCGATCCATCGTCGGTTTCCTGATCGCCGATGGAAGTTCTCACGTTATCCAGCACCGGCGTGGCCAACCCCGAGGTCGTGCCCGACTTGGGGTCCATGGGAATGGCAAACACGGTGTTCTTCCGGGCGAAGAGCAGATAGCCATTCTCGACGTAACGCGGGGATGCTCCGCCATGATAGACGGTGCGACGCTTCTTCGTCGTGAGGTCGACCAGGCCGATGTCGCTCTCGTCATAATTGCGCCCGAAGAACTGGCACATGAAGAGCACCGAATGTCCATCCGGCATCGCGAAGGGCCAGCGGTGGGAACGCTCGGCACGAGTGCTATCGAGAGTGGTGAGAGACTGCGGAATTCCATCGCTGAGGGAGACCACCGAGAGTCCCGAGCTGAAGTTGGGGGAGAAGACGATGTTGGATTCGTCCACCCAGGCAACTCCGCGGGAGTCCACCGCCTCGCAGATCTCCACGGGAGTGCCGCCGGTCACGCTGACGCGCTGCAGTTTGCCATCGGCGGTGAAGCCAAGCCATTCTCCATTGGGACTGAAGCACGCGATCTTCGCCGCGTGCGTTCCGTCCAGAGTGCGGCTCTGCAGTTTGTCCAAGCGACGCAGGTGGATCCGGTCGCCCGCGAGATAGGCAAGCTGATCGCCGCTAGGAGAGAGAAAGACGTTGGTCGCGACGTCCGTCTGCAGTTTTTCCTGCTGCTCGAGCTGGATCGAGAGCTGGAGCGAGGGGAGCGTCTGGCTTCCTTTGCCGGTGGGACGGAGCCAGGCGACCGCGGCCAGGAGAACGGCGATGGCAGCGATGCCCCAGGGCAAGATGGTCCTCGCGCGCGAACGCGGGGCTTCCATCATCAGCGAAGCTTGCGTCTCGAACAGCGCGGAGGGATCCTCCTTCCAGCGTTCCAAACGCACTCTGGCTTCGCCGATGTCGCGCAATCGCTTGCGGGGATCGCGTTCGAGGCAACGCTCGAGCAGGCGCCGCACCACGGCCGGAGTTTCCTCCGGCAGTTCATCGTAGGGTGGGTGGTCGCGCAACACCGCCGCCAGGGTGTCACTCACCGTCTCGCCCACGAAGAGGCGGCCTCCGGTGAGCATCTCCCACAGAATCACGCCGAAGGACCAGAGGTCGGCGCGACGATCGACGCTCTTACCCTTGGCCTGCTCGGGACTCATGTAGGCGGCGGTTCCCAGAATGACTCCCTGCTGGGTCATGGCGGCGGTGATGGTGGGGGAGTTCTCCAGATTCTCCTCGTCACCGGGCTCGCCGACATAGGCGCGGGCCAGACCGAAGTCGAGAATCTTCACCTTGCCGTCGCTGGCGAGTTTCACGTTGGCCGGTTTGAGATCGCGGTGCACGATGCCCTTTTCGTGCGCTTCCTCCAGTCCTTCGGCGATCTGGCGCGCGATATCCAGCGCATCCTCGATGGGTAGCGGACCCTCTGGAGATGCGCTGCGAGAGGTCCTCACCTTCGGCGAGCTCCATCACCAGGAAGTTCTTTCCCTCCGATTCCTCCAGTCCGTAGATGGCGGCGATGTTGGGATGGTTGAGCGAGGCCAGGACCTTGGCTTCGCGCTTGAAGCGCGCCAGGCGCTCGGGATTGGTCGCCAAATCCAGGGGCAGAAACTTCAGCGCCACTTCACGATCCAGCTTGGTGTCCCGCGCGCGGAACACTTCGCCCATGCCGCCGCGACCGAGCAGTTCTTCGATTTCGTAGTGAGCGAAGGTCTTGCCGATCAAGAGCACATTTCCCGGATTAAGTTGGCAGTGAGGAGGTGTTGGCTCGCCAGATCCTATCTCAGCGACTCAGCTCCGTCCAGCCCATGACCATGCGCAAGGGCCGGTGATCGTCGGTCGCGCCAGCGTCGCTCACTAGGAAGCGTTGCCCATCTGGCGCCACGCAGAACTCGTGGCCCATGGTCAGAGGAGGGGGGAAACTCGAGTTGAGCAGGACTGCTTTCTCCGGGCGCGGAATCTCGCCGCTCAGGTCGAGATCAGTCACAAAGAGCCGACTGTCGAAGCCCTGGCTGTAGATGCGCTTTCCATCGGGGCTCCAGCGTAAGAAGTAACTGGGTTGGGTCGTGATCTGCCACTTGCGATTGGTGGGAGGGAAGCTTTTCAAGAAGGGCTGCAAGGAGTTGGACGAGACCGCAATGAACGCGATCCATTTGCCGTCGGGCGAAAAATAGCCGCCCACCGTGTTCTGGGAGCTCGCGTCGAGTACGATGCGGTGGCGTGCTCAGATCCACGGGCGTGATTTCTACTCGTAAGATGGCTTTCCCATCCAGGCTGTCCCGTACGGTATACGAGAGGTACTTTCCGTCTGGACTCACATCCACCACCTGGAGGATGTCCTTGCGGTTGTACACGGAACGCGGATCTTCCTTCCCATCGGGCTCGATCGCGAAGATTGCTGTACTGTCAGCGGACGAAACCCTGTAATAGATGGTCTTACCGTCGTGCGACCAAACTGGAGATTGTTCACTCGTTGCGGCGAAGGTGAGCCGGCTATCGACTCCTGATTCGATCTGGTGCAACCAAAGATCGCCAAAGCCAGTGCGGCTGTCCCACTTGGTGAATACGACCCGTCGGCCATCGGGCGAAATGTCGAATCCGCCCATGCCCCCCGCGGAATCGAGTTGGCCCAGACTCTTGCCCTGCAGGTCGACCCAGACCATGCGCGTTCCGGAGGTTTCGGCGTAGCCTGGATGATAGACGAGAGTTCCGCTCGCACTGGCGGAGAAGAGGGAAAGAGACGCGCCAGGTATCACGCCACAGTCCTTGGCGATCAGAATGGGACTTCCCGTGAACTGCCTGGTCGCAAGATCGAAAGCCCGAGCGAAGATGTTTCCGTTCTTCCGGTAGAGGATCTTGCCCGCAAGGTACTCGGCCTGTCCCGTGCTGCGCAGGATCGTCTTGGGCTTGCCCCCTTCGAGGTCGCCCAGCATGATGGCCACCGGCTCCTCGCTGCTCGAATCGGTGGTGCGCGCGGCAAAGAGGAAATGTCGCCCGTCGTGCATGCTGCGCGGGTGCCGGTGCGAGTTCGCGGGCGTGCCTTTCGAAAGGTCGGTGACCGCTTCGGGCTTGCCACCCTTCAAGTCGACGCGAGAGATCGGAGTCGAGGAACCCGGAGCAAAGAGGATGGTGTCGTCCTCGAGCCAGCAGCCTCCCTTGCCGTTGCTCGCGTCGGCGATGATCGCGGGTGCTTCCACTCTCCATGTCGTAGATGTTCAGAGCTTGTTTTGCGAAGAAAGCCAATGGCGTGCCCATCGGGGGCCCAGAAGGGGTACTGACCGTCCTCGGTCCCCGCCAACTGTGCCGGCGTCCGGCTGATCGAGCTTGCGCAGCCATAGCATGTGCGTGCCGCTGGAGTCGCGCGCGCCGAAGACGATGGAGCGGCCGTCGGGGGAGACGACGGCGGGCGCCGGGTTCGCGCCGTTGAGATGGAAGCCGGTGTTCTCCGGCGGCTCGATGGAGCTGCGCACCACACCAACTCTCGCGCCGTCGGACGACGGGGCGCCTCGCCCCATCACGAACGAGACGACGAGAGCCAAGGCAAACACCGCCGCGAGTCCCCAAGGAAGCCACCGCGCTCGATTCGAAAGAGATGACACGCCCTCCTGTGCTTCCTGCGCCAAGGAAGCGCTGAGGGTGAGGCTACTCGCGGGATCCTCGAGCAGGATGCGGGCTTCGCCGATGTCTCTCAGTCGCAGCTTCGGATCGCGCTGCAGGCAGCGTTGGAGAAGCAGAGTAAGGGCAGGTGTCAAATCGTCCGGCAGCCGGTCGAAGTCGAGGTTCTCTTTCAGTACGCCGGCCAGGATCTCCGAGACCGATTCGCCGGCGAAGAGCGGCTTGCCGCCCAGCATCTCGAAGAGAATGACGCCGTAGGCCCAGATGTCGGCCCGGCGATCCACTTTCTTGCCCTTGGCTTGCTCGGGGCTCATGTAGGCCGCGGTTCCCAAGATGGTCCCGGCCTGGGTCATGGCGGCGGTGATGGTGGGGGAGTTGGCGAGATCGTCCTCGTCCCCGCTGTCCCCGGAATAGGCCCGTGCCAGGCCGAAATCGAGGATCTTGACCGTCCCGTCGGGGGCGAGCTTCACGTTGGCCGGCTTGAGATCGCGGTGCACGATGCCCTTCTCGTGCGCATTTTCCAGCCCCAGGGCCATTTGACGCGCGATTTCGGTGGCTTCGTCCACCGGAATCGGACCCCGCGCGAGGCGTGCGCTGAGGTCCTCGCCCTCGGCCAGCTCCATGACCAGGAAGCTCTGCCCCTTGTCCTCTTCAAAGCCGTAGATCGCGGCGATGTTGGGGTGATTCAAGGAAGCGAGGACTTTCGCCTCACGGCGAAAACGTGCCAGCCTTTCCGGATCGCCGGCCAGATCGAGGGGGAGAAGCTTGAGAGCGACCTCGCGATCCAGGGTGCTGTCGCGGGCGCGCCAGACCTCGCCCATGCCGCCCTGCCCGATTTTTTCCAGGATTTCGTAGTGCGAGAGGGATTTGCCGATCACGGGATCTTCTACTCGTGTGGTGAGGTGGGAGGTCTGTCTGTAGACTTTTTTCTTGGCTCCGCTCGTTTTGGAGCGAGCCGATATGCTACGCTATTCGCGCCCACCCGTCCATCTTCACAAGGGGAAGGGCACGGTCTCAAAACCCCAAGGAAGGTTGATTCATGAAGAAGTATGCGCTGTTATTGCTATTGGCCTTCGGAGTGCTCGCCGCGAGCAGTCCGGCAATGGCAAATCATTACACGGAGTTCACGCCCAATGCGGATTGCTCAGGTTGGTGTGTTTCGGGCACGGTCGATCTCGTGGGCGATCCTTATGCAGACATCACCTACACCGTCACCCTCAACGACGGCAATTCCGACGTCAAATCCTTCAGCGACACCATCCACATCACGCCCGAAAGCCTCAGCTTCAACGTGTGCTGCGGATTGGGGAATGGACCTCTGCGGTGACTACACTGCCAGCGGTTCGTTCGTCCTGGTGGGCCCCAACGGTGGTGACACCAACGGTTTCCAGATCTCCTTCAGCTGTGACTGTCCTCCTCCGCCTCCGCCTCCGTCTGGAGACGCGTGCACTCGCACTCCCGGCTACTGGAAGAATCATGACTGGCCGGTCAGCAGTCTGACGGTGGGATGTGAGGAGTACACGATGGCTGAGGCCATGGACGTGCTGTGGATGCCCGTCCGAGGCGATGCCACGATCATTCTGTTCAAGCATCTCGTTGCGGCCAAACTGAACGTCCTCAGTGGATCCAGTACCTCCATCTCGGACGACATCGACGATGGCGACGACTTCCTGTGCGATCATCCTCTCTTCAGCAAGCCGACGGGTGAGTCTGAAGACGGAATGCAACAACATCAAGGATGCTCTGGCGTACTACAACGAGAGTAATGATTGCGACGGCGGGGACTACACGAGCGGAGCGGTCTTGCCTCTCAGCTCGTCCAAGACTCCGGCGCAAGGGCAGTCCTGGGGCTCGGTGAAAGCCTCCTACCAGGACAACAACAAGTAATCAGGCAGAACACTCGTAATTTTGCGTGAAGTGGGCTCGGGGAAACTTGGTTTCCCCGAGCCTTTTTTCTGGCGGATCGAGTCTCGTGTTGGAACGAGCTGGATCCTCCTGCTTGGAAGAGGTGTGCTACCTCTTCCAGGTGCCGTCGGCGTTCTTGAGGAAGCGGTAGAATTCTCCCTGGGTGGACAGCACGAGCAAACTCTGAGGATCGATGGTCTTTTCGTAGCTCTCCATGGTTTTCAAGAATGCGAAGAAGCTTCGTGTATCCGGAGAACGGTCGTAGGCCGCCGCGTAGATTGCGGTGGCCTTTGCGTCGGCCTTTCCCTTGATTTCCTGCGCTTTGCGGTAGGCCTCGGAGCGAATACGCAGAAGCTCGCGGTCCCTCTGACCTCGAATCTTGGACGCGTCGCCCTGTCCCTCACTGCGGAAGCGATCGGCGATGCGGTTGCGCTCGGCGATCATGCGCTCATAGACCTTCTGCTGCACTTCTTCGACGTAGTTGATTCGCTTGAATTCGATGTCGAGAATTTCGATTCCCAGGTCTCCGGTGCGATCACGCGCGTTGCGCAAAACTTCCTCGCGCACCGAGTCGCGCCCGGCGGTGATGGGTTCGAGCTTGATCTCGTCTTCGGGGAGGGTATCACCCAGTTCCGGCGTTCGGTTCGTGCTGCGCACCACCTCGACCAGGTCATACTTGGCGATGGCGTTGCGTGCCTCACCGTCGAGGATATCGTCCAGACGAGTCTGGGCCCCGCGTTCGTCCCTGAGCCGCTGGAAATACAGCAGCGGATCGGTGATGCGCCAGCGGGCATAGGTGTCCACCCAGATGAAGCGCTTGTCCTTGGTGGGCAGTTGATTCGCGTCGCCGTCCCATTCCAAAAAGCGTTTCTCGAAACGGTGTACCTTCTGGATGAGGGGCAGCTTCAACTTCAGACCGGGTGTGTTGATGGGATCGCCCACTGGCTTTCCGAATTGGGTGATGATGACCTGCTCGTACTCCTTCACCACGTAGAAGGGGTTCAGAATCGAGAACAGAACGACGACAGCAATCAGGATGGCGAGGATCTTCATCACTGATCACCTCCCTTCGGAGCATCGAGTTGCTGCAGGTTGAGCAACGGCAGGATTCCCTTGACGCCGTCGTCCACCACCACTTTGCGTTCGACCTTGGGCAGCACCTTGGTCATCGTCTCCAGATAGAGGCGTTTGCGGGTGACCTCCGGCGCCTTGCGGTACTCGGTGTAGAGGGCGTCGAAACGGGCCGAGTCTCCCTGCGCGCGATTGACGCGATCCAGGGCGTAGCCCTCGGCCTCCTGAATGGTCTGCTGAGCTTCTCCCTGGGCCCGCGGGATGACCTTGTTGTACTCACTCTGCGCCTCGTTGATGAGCTTCTCCTTTTCCTGCTGGGCCTGGTTGACCGCGTTGAAGGAAGGTTTCACCGGATCGGGCGGATTGACATCTTGAAGTACGACCTGCTCGATCTTGATGCCGGTCTCGTAGCGTTCGCAGAGTTCCTGGAGACGGGTGTCCACCTCCAGCGCCACTTCTGCGCGGCCCACCGTGAGCACCTCGTTGACAGTGCGGTCGCCCACCACGCTGCGCATGACCGCCTCGCTCATGTCTCGCAGCGTGTCGTCCACATTGCGGACGCGAAACAGGTACTTATAGGGATCGACAATCCGGTACTGGATGACCCACTCGACGACGGCGGCGTTCAGATCGCCGGTGAGCATGTTCGACTCGCCGCTCAACCCGCGCGTCGTGAACTGGCTGTTGACGCCGGCGCTCACCGTACGGAATCCGAACTCGGCCTTGAGCTGACGTTGGACCGGGACTTTCAGGGCGGTCTCCACCCCGAAGGGGATTTTCATGTGCAGGCCGGGATCGGCGGTGCGGACGTACTTGCCGAAGCGCAGCACCAGGGCGACCTCCTCGGGTTCGACGGTATAGAAGCTCGTCGAGAAGAGGATGAGGGCGAGTACGATGACCACGATGGAGCGGAACACGTTGCCGCCTATGGGATTTCTGTGCATTCGACTCTTGATTTCCTCAAAAACTTCATCACTCATACTGAGATCCTCCGAGGGCGATCGTGGGCTTGCGGAGCGGTTCCCGCGGTTGAGCTGGCAGGCGCGATTGGCAGTCTACATGCAGATGGCGGTCGAGAACACAGAAAGAGTGAAATAGGTCCCGTGCCCCGCATTGACTTGCGGAGCGGAATCTGGCAAATTTTGAGCGTCCTTCCCCCGTCATGTGCAGCACGTACTCGTGGAACCTCGTCGCTCTGAGCATTCCTCCGTTCACCGGCCGCGTCGCGTACGCACGCTCGCAGCGGTCGTCGGCTCGCTCGACCCCACGCGCGCGATCGATCGGCATCAACTCGCCCGAGGCGATGCCGTTTTGGTCCAGACCCGAAATTCTCTCTATCGCCTCATGGCTCTGGACGACGGAAACTTCGTCGTCGAGGGCGGTTGGTTCTCGCGCGAGGGTGGGCCACCGCGCCGCGTCGGTGTGGCCGGATGCAGTTTCGGAGGGAGCGCCATCTGGAGTCAGGTGGTGGCGGCGCCGGGACTCTTTCTGGAATTCGGCAATGGAGTGAGGACCACTCGCATTCAACGCACCTGGATCGAACGCCTCGGAGTGCGTAGTTCGCTCAACTGAAATTCTGAAGTCTCAGATTCCCACGTGCCGGTCGTAACCCTTGAGCAGGGTATGCGAGGCCTTCTCCAGGGCCGCGCGCCACTCTCCCGCAAGTTCGTCATTCCAGTCGTCGCCCAAGAACTTCTTCAGGGTGGCGAGCATGGAGTCGCACCACAGCGGATAGAGGTCGGGCGGGATGTTCCAGCGGTGATGGCGGGTCCCCAGGTGGCGCATGTAGTGATCGATGGAGGCGTGGTCCTTGAGGTAGTGCTGCACGATGGTCGAAAGCGCCATGGTGAGCACCAGCTCCTGGCGCGCCATGTCGATTCCCTCGAAGAAGGGCACCACCGTCGGGTTGTTGAGCAGGAAGTACTCGTAGAAGGACTTCCCGAAGGGTTCCCGTGACTCCAGAATGAGTTCCAAGCTCTCAGCGATGTTCATGCTCCCCACCTCACGATTTGTCCTTTAGCAGCGCCTTGAAACGGGCATTCTCACGCAGCGGATCATACTCGGGTGAACTCTTCATCAATGCCACCGAAGTGATATTCTGCGGCTTGCTCAGCAGATCTTCGAGGGTCGAAACTGCCTTGTCTGTCTCACCCACCCAGGCGTAGATCAGAGCGAGATCGCGCAGGCGGTAAGTCTTGCTCCAGACATCGAGCCGGGCGGGAAGCATGACCAGGGCCTTCTCACCCTCCTTGATGGCCTCTTCCTTCTCTCCCAAACCCGCGAGGGCCAGGCCGAGGGCGCTATGGAGATTGGCCGTCTCGGGCAGCGTCTGGATCTTCTGGCGCAGAAGATCACGGGCACTTTGGAACTCAGCTCTCGCCTTCTCCTGCTGGTCCATCGCGCGATAAACCAGGCCTCGGTCCAGGGGACCGCAATTGGCGCTGAACTGAGCGCTGGTGAAGTCGGGTAGCTGCTTGGCCAGGGCGAGTGCTTCCACGTAGTCGCGCGCATGATAGGAGATCCCAAAGTCGAAGAAACGCGTCTCGTCGATCTGTCGCTGGGGACAAGCATCGAAGTCCTTCCTGGCTTGCGCGAAATCCCCCTGAAGCATGGAGGACCAGGATTTGTCCAGGTAGAGTCCGGTGCTGCTCGGGTCGAGACCAATCCCCTTGACGAAGTACTCGTCGGCCTCCTTGTTTCGTCCCAGAATCTGTAGCGTTTCGCCGAGGTCGAAGTAGGGGGTAGCGCTCTTGGGAGAAAGTTCCTGCACGCGGCGGAAGTTTTCCAGCGCGTCCTCGAAGCGGCCCTGGCGTCGGCGGATGTAGCCGATGACCGAGATGATCTCCGCGTCCTGAGGACGGCTTTTCGTGGCCTGATTGAAGGCGGCGAGAGCTGGTTCGTAGTCCTTCAGACCCCAGTAGTAGTAGAAGCCACGTGCGATGTACGAGTCCGGGGAGTCTGGAGCGAGTAGGAAAGCCTTGTCCACCGCGGCCTTGGACCGGGCCAGGCGCTCCTCGGAGCGGTCCCAGCCGAAGTGCACGAAGCCCGCATTGACCTTGCCGAGCTCGGCCCAGGCCAGCTGAAACTGTGGATCGAGTTCGACCGCGCGCTGAAGCAGCCGCAGACCCTCGTTCCAGGGCTCGCTCATGAATACGACGCGATCCTCGAGCAGCTCCCAGGCGCGCAGATAGGCGTGGTAGGCGTCCATGTTCTCGGTGGGCACCGAGGCCAGCGCGCTCTCATCCTTCTTCAAGAGGGTCACGTCGAGCTTGCGCACCACCGCTTCGGCGATCTCGCTCTGCACCTTGAACACTTCGTTCATGGCGCGATCGTAATTCTCGGCCCACAGGTAGGAGTCATCCTTGGCCTTGATGAGCTGCGGGGAGATCCGCACTCGATTCGCGCCGTCGCTCGACCGCTCCCAACGCACGCTGCCTTCCAGCACGTAGTCGATTCCCAGATCCTGAGCCACCTGGCTCATGGTCTTTCCGCTGCGATCGTACTGTTGGGCGCTGGTGCGCGAGATCACCGAGAGGCCCTGGACTCCCGCCAAGCGGGTGGTGATCTCGTCGGTCATTCCCGCCGCGAAGTACTCATCGTCGGCCGAGCCGAGATTTTCGAAGGGGAAGACCACGATGGTGGGCTTGTGCGCGGCCGCTTCAGGGGATGCGGCGGTCGATGCGGATTCTGCTCCACCAGGGGTCGACTCTGATGAAGCGCTGCGACGCGACTGCATCCAGACCACGGCCAGAGCGACGATGACGAGCACTCCGATCGCGGAGAACCACAGAGTGCGTCCGCGCGAAGAAGCAGCGGAACCCGGAGCCAGAGATGGGGTGGAGATTCCCGAGGCGCTGCTCGGCTCGGCAAAAGTCGGAGTCGATTGCTGTGGATTGGTCGAAGGGGTTTCCCTAGGAGAGACGTGTTCACCCGAGAGCACTTCGTCGCGCAGGATCTCCAGATCGTAGCGCAGTCCGCGAGCCGATTCGTAACGACGTTCGGGGTTCTTCTCCAGACAGCGCCGGATGATGCGGCTGAGCTGGCGGGGGAGAGTGGGTTTGATGGTGGAGATGGGTGCGGGGTCATCGCGCAGGACCGAGCTGATGGTCGAGATGCTGGTTTCGCCGGTGAAGGGGCGCGTCCCCGTGATCATCTGATAAAAGATGATGCCCAGCGAGAAGACGTCGCTGCGCGCGTCCACCGCCTTCCCCTCCGCCTGTTCGGGAGACATGTAGGCCGCGGTGCCCAAGATGTTGCCTTCGCGGGTCATGTCCTTGCCGACGGCCAGCGTTGCATCCGACCCCTCGAAGGACTCCTCGAGGAGTTTCGCCAGACCGAAGTCGAGGACTTTCACGCGTCCACTCGCGTCGAGCATGATGTTCTCGGGCTTGAGATCGCGATGAGTGATGCCCTTCGCGTGGGCCGCGCTCACCGCCTCCGCCATGGGGATGGCCAGCTCAAAAAATTCGCGCAGGGGAATTCCGTCCTGACGCATCTGCTCGCGGAGAGTGGTTCCCTCCACCAGTTCCATGACCAACAGGAGTTGGTTCTCGACCTCTTCCACCGAGTGGATGGTCACCACGTTGGGATGGTTGAGAGCGGCGATCGCGCGCGCCTCGCGCTCGAAGCGGGCCCTTCGGTGTGGATCCTTGGCGAAATCCGGGGGCAAGACCTTCAGGGCGACTTCACGGCCCAACCTGGTGTCACGGGCCCGGTAAACGCTTCCCATGCCTCCTTGACCCAGGAGCGCCAATATCTCGTAATGGGAGATGGTCTTACCGATCAATGGAGTATCTTCTCGGATAGGGGAGAGAGTATCCTAGACGCTTCTGCTCGCAGGGGCAATCCTTTGCGGCGTCCGCTCTCCGGGAGTTTCGACTCGACCTCTCCTGAGGGATGAAGCAGGAGGTCCACTGATGTCACGCAGAACACTCTTGGATCTGGGTTGGGTGGTCGCCCTGGCCGTGGCATTGGGTGCGCTGGGAGCCACGAGAACCGAGGCTCCACGGGGTCAGCTGCCGATGTCCATCGCGAAGAGCGACACCGTGGTGGACAACCCCCAAACCTGGCCGGTCGTCTTCAGCCGCGTGCTCAGGGTGGCGCCGGGGGCGGCGCGCCAGATCACCCTGGATTGGGATGGTCTCAAGGCGCGGCAGTTCTACCTGCGATTGGATGCAGTCGGGCCCTTCGATGCCACGCTCGTTCGCGAACACGACGGCTCGAGACTCTTCGACGGTCACATGGAGTCGCATTACGAAACTCTCGTTCCCTGGGGCAAAGGGGAAGCCGCCGACTTGAGCCTCAGCGTCCACAAGGCCCATCGCGTCGAGGATGAAGACCAGGCGCTCTACGTCACTTTGAGCCTGGCGAGAGACGAGGACGAAATGGGGCTTGCCATCTACTCCTTCCACGTGAACCGCTTCTTGTGGCTGTACCGCCGTCACGAGCTGGTCGCCGCCAGACGAGCCCTGGACAAGGCCTTGATGGAAGATCCCCGAGACAGTCTGGCTCTGGCCCTGCGCGAGCGTCTTTCCCGACAGATGGAAAAGTAGCGCCGGCGATGCGACGTCTTTTGAGAGAACCCCTCCTTCAGTTCCTGGTGCTCGGCCTGCTTCTCTATGCGGCACAACTCGCGTTGCGGCCCGGCCCGCAACGCAAAGTGGTGCTCTCGCAAAAGGAGTTGAAGGAAAGGGTACAGAAGAAAGAGAAAACTCTGGGCCGCCCTCTCAGGGAGGCGGAGCTCACCGCACTCCGCGATGAGTACACCGACGAGTTGATCCTCTTGCACGAAGCCAAGCTGATGAAGCTGGATCAGAGCGATGACGAAGTGCGCGCGCGCTTGATCCACTTGGCGAGAATGCGCCTGGACGAGGTCGTGCCGGAGCCGAACCGCCAACAGCTGGAAGTCTATTTTCAGCAACATTCTTCGGAGTACCGCATGGGCGCGTGGGTCAGTTTCGATCAGGTCTTCTTCGCGCCCGGATCCAGCGCAACCCCCGCAAATCCAGATTCGTTTCGGGCGCTGTTGGCCGCTGGGAAGGACCTCACTGGCCTGGGCGAGCCCGATCCCATCCTGAACGATCACGCCCGCGAACTGACGCGTTCGCAACTGCGGTCTCTCTTTGGCTCCTCCTTCGCCGACACCGTCTTCGCACTCCCCGACTCGCTTTGGAGCGGACCTCTCAGCTCCACCCGCGGCACGCACTACCTACGGGTGATCGAGCACCATCCGGCTCCCATGCCGCGCTTCGAGGACCTGCAGGCCTATCTACGCAAGGACTGGAAGGCCATGAAGCACCGCGAGATCCAGGATCAGAAGCTCGAGGAACTGCGGCGCGAATACACCATCGTGAAAGAGAAGGATTGAGTTTGCCGATGCAGCCAATTCTCGGCGCCGCTTCCGCTGCTCTCGCCACCCCGCTCTTCTGGCTTTTGGCGCTGGCAATCGCGCTGTCCGGCAGCGACCGCCGCGTCCTCGTCGGCCTCGTTGCCTTCAGTGCGGGACACGCCCTCGCTCTGGTGGGCGCCGATCTGGGACTGCGGCTCCCCTCGGCTTCCTTCGCGTCGGTATGGATCGCCGCGGCCTGTGTCGTGGTCTTCTCCTCGCGGGTGCGCACCCGCGAGCCGGAGCGGGGATTTGCTGCCACTTTTCTCGCGGTGGGCGCTCTCTCCGGACTCCCCGCGTCGTCTCCTGCTGTGCCCCAGGATGCACTGGTCTCGCTCTTCACTGCCAACCTGGGCTCGGGCCTGGCGGTCTGGGTTGTGACTCTGGGAGTTTTGGGAGCGCGAGCGAGCCTTGGGCGCATGGGGCCGCGCTCCCGGGCGCACTCGAATGCAGTGCCCGCGGCTCCGTCCCACCCCGGCAGGTCTTGGACGCCCTGGGGGATTTTCCTCCTGGGAGTGCTCAGCGTCATCCTCGGGGCGAACGCATTTCGAGCGTCGCTTTCTCCCCCGGAGATGAAACCCGCGTCCATCTTTTCCACTGCGGCGGAGGCGGCGGCCATCCAGCGTCGCAGCGCCTCCGTGCCGCTCTTTCAACGACTCGACGAACCCGCGGTGGCATTTCTCACTCTCGAGCCGGCTCAACTGCGCGTGGAGATTCTGGTGCGCGCGAAAGATTTGCACTCGTGGCTGGGAAAAGAGTTTTCTTTCGGCGCCACCATCGCCCCCGCGCAGCAAGAGCAAGTTCTGCAGCAGCTCACGCAACGCGTCGAAAATGGATTCGTGCTCACCCTCGATGCTCGAGAACTGAAGCCCAGCTCGACGAAGGCAGAGTTCGTGAGCATCGATCCCAGCGGGATTCTGAGTCGTCCCGAGCCTGTCGTGGAAAGCGTCGCCGACGCGCGCATCGGTCTGAAGTGGAGCTACGACTTCGTGAGCGCTCCGAAGACACTGGGTTTCCGCTGGCAACTCTTCGCTGAGGGGCTGCAACACCTGTCCATCAACGCCACCACTCCTTGGGGAAACTCGCAGGCGGTGCTCAGTCCCAGCGCACCGGTCTATCGACTGCAGCTGGATTCGGCTCGCCTCGCGTTGCCGCGCAGGGAGCTGGTCCGGGTGAGGCCACGCTCTTGGCCAGTGGCTTCGGCCCTGCTCGCTCTCTTCGCCGGCACCCTGATCCTCTTGCGTAAGTTTAGTAAATACAAAGAATTGAAGCAGAGGCCCTGGGCCTGGATCATCGCTCTCAGCCTGATTCTGGCCTACGGGCTCTACCCTTTCGCCAGGGTTCAAGCCCAGGTGTTGCCCGCGCGCCTGGACACGACGCAGGCTCGGGTGGTTCTGGGGAGTCTGCTGCGCAATCTGTACCACTCCTTCGATCTCCACGGTGAGAGCGCGATTTACGATCGACTGGCCGACAGTGTCCAAGGAGATCAACTCGAGGAGATCTACCTGGCGAACCGGCGGGCGCTCGAGCTGCAAAAGCGTGGCGGCGCGCGCGCCCACGTCGACGCGGTGAGGATCTTGAACATCGCTTCGGTGAAATCACTGGGGGAGGGGCGCGTTCAGATCGATGCGTCATGGAGCATCTCGGGTTCGGTGAACCACTTCGGCCACACTCATTACCGTCAGAACCGCAATCATGCTCTCATCGAACTCGCTGCGGTCGAGGGAGTGTGGAAGATCACGAAGATCACGGTGCTCGACGAAGAGAGGGTGCTCTAGCCGCGGGCCTTCGCTTTCGCCCAAACGAAAGTGGCCATGTCAAAGGACATGGCCACTTCTGTCGGAGGGAACATCTTCGTGGGGATTCGGCTCAACCCTGGCGGTTGAAGTGAGTCCGCACCATGAGCTCCTTGAGCCCTTGCTGCTTCTTCACTTCGGGCGCTTTGTAAATCCTCCGCTTGGGGGAAGGGCTGGCCGCCTGCTGATCCTTCATCGTTGTGAGTCCTTGCTGACGTGGGGCGTGGCGAGGCTCTCTTAGAGACTCGCGGGGACGGAAAAAGCCTAGCAGATCTTTGCGCCTCGACTCAAGCACCTCTCTCGCGCTTTTTTTCACCCTCCGCGATACGGAGTTTTGGGCCGTTTTGAGACCCAGCCCGCCATGGATCGTGGCCCGCCGAGCGCGAGTCGCGCCCGGCCCGCCTCGGACGAACGGGATCCTCAGAAACTCAGTGGGAAAACTCGCTCCCGAAATGCCGGTGATAGATGAGGGCCATGAAAGTGGCCACGCCCAGAACGAAACCGGCGAGGAGGAAGGGAGCGCCAGGGTTGAAGTACTCGAAGGCCGCCGCGCCCACCATCGGTCCCACGACTCGGGCCAGACTTCCCATGGACTGATTCAGGCCGAGGAAGGCTCCCTGCCGGTCGGGGGGCGTGGTGCGACTCAGTAAACTGTTCAGACTGGGGTTGTTTACACCGAAGCCAAAGGGCATCAGTACGCAGGCCGCCAGGACGAAGTGCCAGGTGGAAGCAATTCCGATCAAGGTCATGGCAATCCCCAGCGCCAAAGGCCCGAAGATGATGAGCTTGGTCTCCCCGAAGCGCGGCACCAGACGGCGGATGAGCCCACCCTGCACCAGGGCTGCCATGAGTCCGATGAAGAACATGTAACGTCCGGCGATGGGAGCCGAAGCCATGATCTGATCCATGGTCGCCTTGCCCACGCTGGTATCCATGCCGAAGCTCTGGGGAAAGCGCGCCAGTCCGAATCGGATGAACATGGATTCGAATCCGGAGAAACTCAAGATCGCCAAGAAGTAGAGCAGAATGACCACGCCGATGCGCGGCTGACGCAAGGCATCGCTTACGGTCTCGAAACCGAAAATGCGCGTCACGCGATTGGGCGCGTGCGTCTTGGGCTCGATCAACAGGCGGAAGCCAACGAACGCAGCCACGAGGCTCAGGCCGGCGGCCACGAAGCCGGGGACGCCCATTCCCACTCCAACCAGCTCTCCGCCGATCAGCGGTCCGAAAGTGAAGCCGAGGCCAAACGCGGCGCCGATGAGTCCCATACCCTTGGCGCGGTTCTCCGGAGTAGTGATGTCGGCGATGTAGGCCTGCGCGGTGGGCACGTTGGCGCCGAAGAATCCGGCCAGGAGCCGTGAGGCAAAGAGCATGGGCATGCCGCGAGCCAGCCCGAAGAGGACGTAGGCCGCGGAGGTCCCCAAAAGTCCACCGATGAGAATCGGACGCCGACCGAAACGGTCGGAGAGCCGCCCCCAAAAGGGCGCGAAGATGAGCTGCATCGCGGAGAAGGATGCGAAGAGCAAGCCGAGCGAAATCTCGTCGGCTCCATAAGCTTCGCTGTAGATGGGCAGGAGCGGAATGACGATGCCGAATCCCAAGAGGTCGATGAAGACGGTGAGAACCACCGCTAACAGGGCGCCCCTCTGACTCGGATTCTTCGCGACATCGTTCATGGAGCGGGCACGATAACAAAGAAATCTCGGTTTCGCCGGTTCTTTTCCCTTCAGGATGGACGACGGATGCCCCGGTCTTGACACCCACGTCCAGCTGTGCACCCTTGCCCCAGGGCCACCGCGCGAACTCCCACCTCGCGGTGGGCTCGAAAGGGGTTTCAGGGTGAAGAAAGTCGTCTTGTCCGTGCTCGCGATGATCCTGTTCTCGCTGGTGCTCTTTGCCTGCGCGAAACAGTCGCTCCCCGAACCCGAAAGCCAGGGGGCCAAGCTCTACGTGAAGTACTGCTCGGCGTCGGGGTGTCACGACGCCATCCCTCCCCAGGAATCCTCCTTCCCCTACTGGCGCAATCAGTACGCGCGCTGGAGCGGAAATCTCAAACAGAAGGGCATGGCCTATCCCTCGCCCCAGGAAGACGAGATCATCCTGGCCTACCTGAAGAAGCACGCCCGCAAATCGAACTACTGAGAGCCAAAAAGAGTTCTCATCCCTGGGCCCCCGTTTCGTGAAAAGCGGACCTTTGAGTCCTCTCTTGCGGAGGACGGCTTCTTGTGCCAGCGTGTGAGTGGGCTTGGGCGAAGCGGAGTGGCAAAAGGATCTGAACGGGCGCATCGCCTTCCCTGTGACTGGCACCCCGGACATCACCCAAGCCCCGCATCTGCTGCATCCCGCCGCTTGCGCGCGGCGGAATGCTGATTAGAATGCGAGAGCCAAGGGGGCGAAGGGTTTCGACGGGAGCGGTTGGGCCCCGGATGGCGTGCCGACCATCTCATCAATGTCGTTAAAGTGGTGGGAAAACAATAACTGACGAGCCTATGGCTCTTGCTGCCTAACTAAAGAGGTAGCCGTTCGCCGCGGATCGGGTCTCCGGGATCTGCGATGCGGGCGTCATACACCGGGGACTGGGCGTGGACCCGTCGTCTCAGGGAAAGCGTCGAGAACCAATGGGACTGGCGTCGCGCGGATCTCGTTCCCAGAGTTACGCGACGCGAGATAATCTGGGAACTACGCACGTAGAGGTCCGTGGTCGTCGTTTTCGGACGCGGGTTCGATTCCCGCCGCCTCCACCAACTTTCCCGCCGGGGGGGTCCCCCGGACAAGCGCCGCGCAATCGATCATGCCCACCGACCTTCGGAATCGTCTCGCCAGCGTGCGTGAGCGCGTGGCCCAGGCCTGTGCTCGCGCGCAGCGGGACCCCGAAGATATCGAGATCCTCGCGGTCACGAAGACTCACCCACCGGAAACTCTCCTTCAGGCCGTGCACGAGGGCCTTCACGATCTGGGCGAGAACCGCGTTCAGGAGGCGCTTCCCAAGATCGCGAAACTTCCCTCCTCGGTGCGCGTTCATCTCATTGGCCGTTTGCAGAGCAACAAGGTGAGCAAGGCGGTCGGGGCCTTTGCCTCCATCGAATCGGTGGACCGGCTCGAACTTCTGCAGAAGATCGCGCGCCGGGCCGCGGCGCTTCAAATCGTGCAAACGATCTGGATCGAAGTGGACATCGCCGAGGAGGAGCAGAAGGGGGGCTGCCCCATCGGGGAACTCGCCGAGTTGTGGGAGAGGGGTCTGCAAGAAAGTTCTCTGCAAGTGGTGGGGCTTATGGGTATGGTGCGGCTGAGCGACGACGAAAGAGCGGCGCGGGTCCGCTTCGCCCGCTTGCGCCGCCTGGCCGAGGACCTGAGACGCGAGGATGGCGCACCGGTCCGGCTCTCGATGGGAATGAGCCGCGACTTCGAATGGGCGGTGGAGGAGGGCAGCCACCAGATTCGTCTGGGAAGCGTCCTCTTTGGGCCGCGACGCCCGCGCTGAGCCTTCCCGCTGCATCACCCGCCTCGGGCCTTCGGCTGCCAGGAAACTGGGCACCAGCGGTCCCGGGACGGTCAGGAGGGGGAACTGAGCGTACGGTCACGCTCCGCGCGGCGGCGAGATCGAGCCGCCTGAGCGCGGAAAGGAGTTTGGCTTGCAGATTGCAAATCTCCTGACGACGCTGCTGGATCTGTACATGCTGGTGCTGCTCGCCCGGGTTCTTTTGAGCTGGGTGAGTCTGGGCCGGCAGCATCCGGTTTCGGTCTGGGTGTACCGGGCCACCGAGCCCTTGCTTGCACCCATTCGCTCGGTGTTCGGCATCTGGGGAGGATTGGACTTCAGCCCGATCGTGGCCATTCTGATCCTGTCCTTTTTGCGCCGATTGATCGTGAGGACCTTACTGTAGGAAGCCCGCCGAGTTCGGGCATGAGGAGGCAGCATGCGCATCACGCCGCTGGACGTTCGCAAACAGGAATTCCGCAAGGGCATGCGTGGTCTTGACCCTGAAGAGGTCTACGCGTTTCTCGCTACCGTCGCCGACGAGTACGAGACCGTTCTGACCGACAACCGTCAGCTGCGTGACCGCGTTCTGGAGCTGGATGAGAAAGTCTCCGAGTACCGAAACATGGAGAAGACGCTGCGCGACACCCTGCTGACGGCGGAGAGAGTCATGGCCGAGGCGCGCGAGAACGCCCGCAAAGAGGCCGAACTCATCCTGCGCGACGCGCGGGGACAGGCGCAGCACGAGTCGCAAAACAGTGTCGCGCGGGCCGAGGCCCTGCGCGCTCAGCTTCGCGAATTGCGGACCCAGCGCGACGCTTTCCTGGCGCGCCTCAAAGGTCTGGCCGAAGCGCAGATCGGTCTGGTGGAGTCCTTCGCGAGCGATTTCCAGGAGGACGATCGGCGCCTGAGCCATCTTCAGACTTCCACCAACGAGCCGCGCAACGAGGCTCCGAATTTCGAGGAAGCCCCGCACAATTCCGCTCCGCAGACGCCGCGAAGCGAAGCACTCGAGGCCAAGAACGAGATGCAGAGCGAACTCGAGGCACCCGGAGAAGCGCAGCCCAGCTATTCCTCGAGCGACCAGTGGCGTGACTACCAGGCTGGCCCACCCTCGGCGGGCCCCGGCGAAAGCGCCGAGGCGAGTCAGGACGTGGAAGAGCACGTGGCGCGCACCGTGGCAGAAATGGCGCAGGCAGCGGGTGCCGAGTCTGGACAAGAAACGCAATCTATGCCACCTTCCCCTGACTCTGGCGCGGAGCTCTCTGCGAGTTTCGACGCCGAGTCGGCCGAGGAGGAGCCCCTATCTGCGGCATCCGCCGAGGAGCCCGAGGAGCAGCAGGGTTCGCGCTGGTCCATCTCCCGTTTCACGCGGAGCTTGAGCGAGTTCTGATCTGCTGAAGCGACTCCGCGGATTCTCCACGGCCGGGCCCTTGGGTCCGGTCGTTCCTTTTTTCACGCTTGGCACCGGATTCGTCCGGTGATTGCGCCCGGGAGGGCGGAGATGCAACTGAGGGAAAAGATTCGGACGGCCGCGGAATTTTTGCGCGGACAATGCTCGAGCAGCCCCGAATTCGGACTCATCCTGGGAACGGGCCTGGGTAGTCTGGCCGATAAGGTCGACGCGAGCTTGGTGTTGCCCTACGACGAAATTCCCGGCTTCGTCAAGAGCACGGCACTGAGTCACGCCGGGAACCTCGTTCTGGGAACCCTCGGGGGCAAAGAGGTCATGGCCATGCAGGGTCGTGTCCACTACTACGAGGGCTACTCCATGCAGGAGATCACCCTGCCGGTGCGCGTGATGCGCGCCATGGGCTGCCACTCGCTCATCATGAGCAACGCGGTGGGGAGCATGAATCCCAACATCGTTCCGGGACACATCGGGGTCCTGGTCGATCACATCAATCTCATGGGGGACAATCCCCTCATCGGCCCCAACGACGACGAGCTCGGTCCGCGCTTTCCCGACATGTCGCAGCCCTATGATCGCGAGTACATCGAGCGCGCGGTCGAGGTGGCGCTCTCGATGAAACTCCAACTGCACAAGGCGGTGTACGCGGCGGTGGCCGGCCCCAACTTGGAAACCGCCGCTGAGTACCGTTTTCTGCGTGCAGCGGGGGCCGATCTGGTGGGCATGTCGATGGTTCCGGAGAATCTGGCCGCGGTGCATGGCGGCATGCGGGTCTTGGGCCTGAGCGTGGTAACCGACATGGGCCTGGCCGACGCGCTCAAGCCGGCCGAAGTGGAAAAGATCATCGCGATCGCCAACAGTACCGAACCGCGACTCTCGGAATTCGTCACGCGGTTTCTTCAGGCTTCCTGAAGGAGTTCGGGATGAACCAGGCTGCTGGCCAATTCTCTCCTTATCCCGAAACGCTGGGGGGAAACGACACCCCGGGCGCCGAGGAACGGGTGCGCGAGTTCTGGCGCGAGAACGATGTCTTCGTTCGCAGCGAACGCGGCCGCAGGGATCGACCCGACTTCGTCTTTTACGAGGGCCCTCCGACTGCCAACGGACGTCCCGGCGTGCACCACGTCATCAGTCGGCTGATCAAGGACATCTTCTGCCGTTACAAGACGATGACGGGGCATCACGTGCTCCGCAAGGCGGGCTGGGACACGCACGGCCTGCCGGTGGAAATCGAGGTCGAGCGGCAGCTCGGACTCAAGAACAAAGAAGCCGTCGAGGAATTCGGGATCGAAGAATTCAACGCTCGCTGCCGCGAGTCGGTCTTCACCTACAAACGCGAGTGGGACGAATTCACCGCAGGCATCGGCTTCTGGCTCGACCTGGACAACCCTTACGTCACCTACGAGAACGACTACATCGAGTCGGTCTGGTGGCTCCTGAAATCGATCTGGGACAAGGGGCTGCTCTATCGGGGTTACAAGGTCGTGCCCTACTGCGCGCGTTGCGAGACCGCGCTCTCCAGTCACGAAGTGGCTCAAGGGTACAAGGACGTCGACGATCCCTCCGTCACCGTGCGGATGAAGGTGAAGGGAAGAGACGATCGTTACTTCCTGGTGTGGACCACCACGCCCTGGACCCTTCCCGCCAACGTCGCGCTCGCGGTGGGCGAGGAAATCGATTACGTGGCGGTGCGTCACGAAGGCCAGACCCTCATTCTGGCCGAGGCGCGACTGAATGATCTCTTCGGCGAAGAGACTCCCGAAATCGTGGAGCGGATGAAGGGAAAGGAACTCCTCGGCCTCGAGTACGATCAGCTCATTCCGGTTCTGATAACCGATCGTCCCGCGTTCCGCGTGGTTGCGGCCGATTTCGTGAGCACCGAAGACGGCACCGGGATCGTCCACATGGCGCCCGCCTACGGCGAGGACGACTACCGCATCGGCCAGCAAGAGAACCTGCCTACCCTGCATCCGGTCGGCAAGGACGGCCGCTTCACCGAGGAGCTGGCGCCCTACGCGGGGCTCTTCGTCAAAGATGCCGACAAGAAAATCATCGCCGATCTCAAGTCGGATGGACGGCTCTTCCAGCAGAAGCAGATCCGTCACAGTTATCCGCATTGCTGGCGTTGTCACACTCCGCTCCTGTATTACGCGCGCGATTCCTGGTACATCCGCACCACCGCGATGAAGGATGAGCTGATGGCGGCCAACGCGGCGGTGAACTGGGTGCCCACCGGTGTGGGTCGCGAGCGCTTCGGCGACTGGCTGGAAAACAACGTCGACTGGGCGCTTTCGCGGGACCGATTTTGGGGGACTCCGCTTCCGATCTGGGAGTGCGAATGCGGCCAGCGACTTTGCATCGGATCGCGAGAGGAGCTGCGGGCGGCTGGAGGCAGCGTACCCGAGGATCTTCATCGCCCCTTCATCGATCGCGTGCTGCTTTCCTGTCCCGAATGCAAGAAGGAGATGCAGCGCACTTCGGAAGTCATCGACGTCTGGTTCGATTCCGGTGCCATGCCCTATGCACAGTGGCACTATCCCTTCGAGAACAAGGAGCAGTTCGAGCACCAGTTTCCGGCCGATTTCATTTCGGAAGGTATGGATCAGACTCGCGGGTGGTTCTACAGCCTCTTGGCCATCGCCACCATGGTGAGCGGGAGGAGTTCGTACAACAACGTTCTCACCATCGGGCTCATCCTGGACAAGAACGGCCACAAGATGTCCAAGAGCCGCGGCAACGCCGTCGACCCCATCGAAATTCTCAAGAAGGAGGGCGCCGATCCCTTGCGCTGGTATCTGGCCAGCGTCTCTCCGGCATACGCTCCGACTCGTTTCGATCTGGAAGGAGTGCGGGAGAGCCGCCGCAAGGTGTTGGGAACCCTGGAGAACGTCTTCGCGTTCTTCACGCTCTACGCAAACCTCGAAAAGTACGCCGCGCAGAGCGTGGAAGATCCGGCCTCGCTCTCCGATCAACTCGACCGCTGGATCCTGAGCCGCTATTTCGCGATCGTGGAAGAGGTCAGCGAGAGTCTTCAGGCCTGGGACGCCACGCGCGCCGCCCGTTCGCTCGGAGCGTTCATCGTGGATGAGCTGAGCAATTGGTACGTGCGAAGGAGCCGGCGCCGCTTCTGGAAGAGCGAGATGGGGCCGGACAAGCGTGCCGCCTTCGACACCCTGTACACCGTGCTCGAAGGAGTCTCGCGTCTCCTGGCTCCTTTCGTACCGTTCATGGCGGAGAGGCTCTACCGAGGGTTGCATCCCGCCGGCCTGAACCCCGAGCTTCAGAGCGTCCATCTCGCGCCCTGGCCCGACTCTCGTCACGAGTCGCGCTCGCAGGAACTCGAGGAGAGCATGGCCGCGGTGCTGCAGGTGGTGAGCCTGGGTCGCAGCTTGCGCAGCGCCCATGAGCTGAAGGTGCGTCAGCCTTTGCGCGAGGGCCTGGTCTTCGGGCGCAGTCCCGTGCTGAGGCGCGCGGTCGAGGCCAACGAGTACGCGGAGCTCATCGAGGACGAATTGAATCTCAAGCACATCGCCTGGCTCGAAGATCCCACGCGGGTGGCCAAGGTCACGGCCAAGGCCAATTTCCGCGAGCTGGGGGCTCGCTTCGGCAAGAAGACCCCGCTCATCGCCAAGCAGATCGCCGCCCTGAACGCCGAGGCCCTGGGCCATCTGCGGGATCAGCAGAGCCTCACTCTGGAACTCGAGGGCGAGAAGATCGAGCTGCGTCCGCAGGAGGTCTTCATCCAGGAGGAAGGCCTGAAGGGCTATGTGACGGCCAGCGAAAGGGATTGCATGCTGGCCTTAAACATCCAACTTGACGAGTCCCTGCGCCGGGAGGGTCTGGCCCGGGAACTCGTCAACCGCATCCAGAATTTGAGGAAGGAAGCGGGGCTCGCGGTTTCCGATCGGATCTCCTTATATGTGGGCGGCGAAGGAGAAGTGGAATCGGCATTTTCCGACCACCAGCGCCACGTTTGCGAGGAGACCTTGGCCAGCGATTTGGCCGATTCGGTGCCCGAGGGCGCCGCCAGTGAGACCTTTGAAATCGACGGCCACTCGGCCGTCATAGCTTTGATCCGGGCCGAAAGCTAGGCCCCCAATCCGGAACGGCTGTAAGGAGAACCATGCGCACGCGAGATCTGGAGAAGTACCGCAGCCTCCTCCTCGAGGAGCGGGAACGTATTCTCGAGAGCATCAAGGAGCACGATAGCCAGGTCCGTCAGTACGATGAGATCGAGGGTCGAGTGCACAGCAACCACATGGCAGATCAGGGTACGGACGAGTTCCGGCATGAGCAGGCCATCCGACTGTTGCAGAGCGAGAATCGCTATCTCTACCGCATCGAGGACGCGATTCAGCGCATCGAAGACGGCACCTACGGCAAATGCGAACTCTGTGGCACGACCATTTCCACCAAACGTCTCACCGCGCTGCCCTATACGCGCTTCTGCATCGATTGCGCCGAGAAGGAAGACCGTAAGCGCGGATGATCCGCATGCGCTCCACCAGCAGCTACGGGCTTGCCGCCGGGTTGCTCGTGCTCGACTTCTTGGCCAAGAGGTTCGTACTGGCGCATCAGGAAACCTTCCGCGCCGGGATTCCCCTGATCGATGGCATTCTACGCTTCACCTACGTGCGCAATGCCGGCGCCGCTTTCGGCATCTTGCAGGGGGGGCGCTGGCCCTTCGTGGTGGTGTCGATTGCCGCGATTCTCGCCCTCAGCTTCGTCCTGTGGAAGGGGAGCCGCTCTCGTCTGCGTGGCACTTCCTACGGGCTCATTCTCGGCGGTGCGGCGGGAAACCTGGTCGATCGCCTCTTCTATGGCGGAAGGGTGGTCGACTTCATCGAGATGAGCTGGCGTGGCCACGTCTTTCCCGTCTACAACTTCGCGGACATGGGAGTGAGTATCGGAGCCGCGATACTGATCCTCGCATTGCTGATGGACAAAGAGGAAGAACCGCCGCCCGCACTACAAGAGCAAGAGCCTCCTGCTCATGAGGAATGAGCCGCAGCGCAAGCGCGCCGTGGCCGGCGAGGAAGACGCGGGCGAGAGGCTCGATCTCTGGCTCGCCAGGACCGACGGTGAGCTCTCCCGCTCCCGCATCCAGAAGCTCATCGCGGCCGGCGCAGTGCGCGTGCGAGGAGAGCTGAAGCCGGCGCGACATCGCCTCGCGGCAGGGGATCTGGTGGAGTGGGAGATTCCGCCGACGCAACCCAGCACGATGGCGGCCGAGGCGGAGGTAGTATTCCGCATCGTCCATGAGGATCAGGATCTCGCGGTCATCGACAAGCCCGCGGGCCTGGTCGTGCATCCCGCCCCCGGCCACGCGGAGGGAACCCTGGTGCACGGGCTCCTGGCGCAGCTGGATGGCCTGAGTGGAGTGGGGGGGGTCGAGCGCCCGGGGATCGTCCATCGCCTGGACAAGGACACCTCCGGTCTCATGGTGGTGGCCAAGAACGACCGCTGCCACCGGCAGCTGCAGGCGCAGCTCTCCGATCACAGTCTACACCGCGTCTACCGGGCCATCTGTTGGGGAGTCCCCGAACCCGCGGAGGGCGAGATCGAGCTCCCGGTCGGCCGCCATCCGCGCGACCGCAAGCGGCAGGCGGTGGTGCCCGGCGGCCGCGCCGCTCACACCAAATACTGGGTGGAGGAGGACCTCGCCGGTGCGGCGCTCGTGCGCCTGCGTCTCTTCACCGGGAGAACCCACCAGATCCGCGTCCATCTCGCCCATGGCGGGCACCCCCTGTTGGCGGACGAGCTCTACGGCGGTGGCACGCGCCGTCTCAAGGGAGCCCAGCCTTCGCGGCGCAGCGCGCTCAGCGCGGCGCTCTCCGCTCTCGGTCGCCAGGCGCTCCACGCGGCGGAACTGGCCTTCGTGCACCCGGGAAGCGGGGAGGAAGTTCGTTTTCTCTCGCCCCTGCCCCAGGACTTCGAGGCGGCCTTGAAGTGCCTTCGCTAGACTTCGGTTGTTTCCGTGGGGCTGGACAGTCTCTGGCCCAACCGCTACGCTCCTCTCCACTTCGGAGGCTTCGGCCGGACCGGAGACGAGTCGAAGGATGCAAGGACACCGCTAGCGGGGAATCCGGGCCGAGAGAATGTATGGAAAGGACGTAGGTCGATGAAGATCAAGGAGCGCGAGCGTGATGGCGTGGTGGTTCTCGAGGTCAGCGGTAAGATCATGGGGGGCCCCGATTCGGAGCTTTTTTCCACGACTCTGAAGTCTCTGGTTCACGAGAAGAAATTCAGAGTCCTCGTGGATCTCGGAAATGTCACTTGGGTGAACTCCACCGGGCTGGGAATCTTGATATCGGGTTATTCCACCATGAAGCGGAACAACGGTGAAATGAAACTGGTCAACGTTTCGGACCGTATCGACAGTATCTTCATGGTGACCAAACTTTACTCGGTCTTCGATTCGTTCAAGACCGAGGATGAGGCCATCGCCAGTTTCGCTGTCGAGTAGGAAGCACCCTTTTCCCCGATCCCCCCTGCTGAAGAAGAGACGCGTGAAGATCGAACTGACGATTCCGAGCTCCCACATGATGTTGGGGATTCCCGACGCGGTGATCCAAGAACTTGGCTCCGAGCTGTCGTTCTCCCAGGCCGAGTTGGACGAGCTCTCAACCTCAGTGATCGAGGGCTGCACCAACGCGCTCGAACACGGCAACCACATGAAGTCCGAGACGCCGGTTCGTATCGCCATCGACTTCGAACGCACCCGGATCGAAGTGACGATCTACGACGAGGGCCCGGGCTTCGACTTCGAGAGCATCGACTTTTCGCAGGAACCGGCCGACTTGATGCAGGAGCGAGGTCGCGGGATCTACATCATGTTCACCTACTGTGACGAATTGAGCTTCTCGCGCAATAATGGAACGTTCGCCGTCAAGATGGTCAAGACGGCCAAGGAGAGTTCCGGCAAGAGCGAAAGCTGAGGCGTGCCTGGAGGATGGCATGGCAGTGATCCTCGCTCTCGATCCCGGACTTCGCCGGACTGGAATCGCTCTGTGTGATCCCACCGGAACTCTGGCGCGCCCCCTTCTCACTCACGATCGCCGCAACGATGGTTCGCTCTTGGAACTCGTCGCATCCCTGTGCGAGGAGCATTCGGTGGAGAGGGTGCTGGTGGGACTGCCCCTGACTCAGATGAACGAGGAGGGAGCCACCGCGCAGGCCGCGCGTGGCCTGGCGGAGAAGATCCACGCGCGGGTGAAGCTCCCCGTCGAGCTCGTGGACGAGCGCTATAGCAGCCTCGAGGCTGACCGAGTACTGGCCGGCAAGAAAGCGCCCAAGGGTCGCCGCGACGCCGTGGCCGCCGCTCTCATTCTTCAGACCTGGTTGGATGCCCCCGGGCACGAAGGCTCCCCGACTCCCCAAGAGCCCGCTTCATGAGGAACGCGCGCGTCAGGATCTTCCTTCTGGTCGCCCTCGCCCTGGCTCTCTCGGCCATGGCTGTGATCCACGGCCTTTTGTACGAGGAGCGCGAGGAAGGGGGGGGTGCCACACACCGAATCGAAATTCCCTCGGGTACGAGCGTACGCGGGGCCGCGACGCGAATGGCCGAGGCGGGATTGCTCGACGCTCCCTGGAAGCTACGCGCCGTGTACTGGTTGCAGGGTGCCCGGCGCACGATCAAGGCGGGGACCTACGAGATCCGGACAGGACAGAGTCCAGCCGCCCTGCTCGCGATCCTGGAATCGGGTCGGGTAGCCTCGGTCGAACTCACGATCCCCGAGGGCTTGAGTTTTGAAGCAAGCTGTAAGCTGCTCGCGGATAGTCTCGCCTTGAACGAGGACAGTCTATTGGCTCTATGCGAGCGGCCGCCCGCGGAGTGGAGCCGTGAGCTGAATTTACCGGCGGGCGCGACTCTCGAGGGCTATCTCTATCCGGAGACCTATCGTTTCGATCTGGGGGTGAGCGCCCCCGAGGTGTTGCAGACGATGATCAGGGGATTTCTGAGAGTCTTCGACGAACCCCTGCGTGCCGCCACGGACAGCATCGGATTCAGCGTGCATCAGGTGGTGACCTTGGCCTCGATCGTGGAAGCGGAGACGGGGGTGCCCTCAGAGCGCGCCAAAGTATCCGCCGTGTATCACAATCGATTGGCGAAGCACTGGAAACTCGAGGCCGATCCCACTGTTTCCTATGCAACGGGAATTCCCGGGGAGAAACTGAGTACCAAAGATCTCAAGTTCGATTCGCCCTACAACACCTACCGCTATTACGGCTTGCCGCCGGGACCCATCGACAGTCCGGGGAAGGCGGCGCTTTTGGCAGCGGTGCATCCCGAGAAGGGTTTCGAGGCGATGTACTTCGTGGCCGACGGAAAGGGCGGGCATGTATTCAGCCGCACCTGGCAGGAGCACCGGGCCGCAGTCCGGGCCTATCGCTCCGCCCGGCGCGCCGGGGGGAATCAGAGGTAAGCTTGACGGCAGCCCCGCGTTTCTCTAGCGTGACGGCCGGCCGAGGAGGGATGAACGACCGTGAATTGGAAGCGTGATCACTGGCTTTTCTTGGGCCTTTCCTCGATCGTGTTGGGCTTCTTGCTCCTGGGGCTCTTTCGTAGCACGACGATGTCCAGCATTCTCCTGGTCGTCGGCTACTGCGTGCTCGTACCGGCCTATCTGTGGACGCGCTACCGCGGAGACGTGGGCGAATAGCTCAGCTGGTTAGAGCACCTGCCTTACAAGCAGGGGGTCACAGGTTCGAGTCCTGTTTCGCCCACCACTCCTTCGAGCCCCACGTCCCGCCTCTCCGATTCTTCTTCCCGCACTTGCCCGGCGGCCGCCCCCTCCAGCGCCCGCGGATGAGAGGGATTTCCTGCCACTTTGGAAGCTCGCCCACGCGCTCCGCCGAGAGTCCGAGAACTCTCCTAACTTTAACGAAAGCCATATCTTACTCACATCGACCCCGCGATATACGAGGTTGACATTTCGCCAGAGAGCGTGATAAACTCGCTCCGTCGAGTATTGGATCGAAAGAGTGGAAGGAGGCTCAAAAGCAGGGAAATACGCGATTGTCCAAGCAGCTTGGTAATTCTACCGAGTCGCTGATAGAACCGTTTAGGAGGTGTCCTAGATGTTCAACAAGAGGCTTTTCAGTCTCGTACTAACTGCGGGCCTGATTTTGGGTCTCGCCGGCCTGGCAATGGCCGGTGTTCCCGATCCGGGAGCTAGCGTTGTCTACACCACCGGTGGGGAAGCAACTCTCACCCCGGGTGGTCTGGCCCAGAGTCTCGCGACCTATGGCGTGTCTGTCACGGTCACGGTTCGCGATGGTAATGGCCTGCCCATTCCGGCATTTCCCGCGCAGGATATTTGGCTGGATGACGACGGCAGTGCCGACATCAATCTTTGCCAGTCCGGTAGCACGGCGGATGCGCAGACTGACGGCGATGGCTTCACTACGATCTCCGGCATCATGTCCGGTGGTGGCAACACTCAGGGCGGTCTTTCCGCTTATGTGAGTGGTGTCGCGATCGCCGGTGGCCAGGGTCCGTCCCTCAGCATCAACCTCAACAGCCCCGACATCAACGGCGACCGTATCGTTGACTTGGGTGACATCAGTCTGTTCCAGGCCGATGTGCAACCGCCGAACAACGCATTTCGGTCCGACTTCACCCATGACGGAATCGTCGACTTGGGTGACATCAGCCTCTTCTCGTCCTGGATTGACGACGTCTGTCCATAAGAGAGGGACTGTGAGGTTTGGGTGCGCCTTGCGCACTCGTTTTCGAGCAAGCGTGCGCCAGTGTTCACACAATAACCATTGGCTCACCTCTCTAAAGGAGATGGCTCATGCTTAAGAAGGCAATGTTTCTCACGCTCATCCTGCTCATGGGCGTCGTGGTGAGCGCGTCAGCGCAAATGACGACGACCGCGGGCTGCACCATTGGTGTTTTCGCGGATGAGGCAGGAACGCAAACGGTAATTACGCCGTTACGTGACCAGGGCAACCCCTACTTCTTCCTCGACGTGTATTATGTGATTCGCGTCGAAGATCTGGTATTGGGTGCTGCCTGGTATCGTAGTGTCACGGGCTTCTCGGCCTCGACCTACGATATCGACTGGCAATCCTACGGTACCTTCATCGATGATCGGCCGGAAGGCTGGCGCATCGGCTTGGGTACCTGCCAACTGGGGTATGGCGGAGCTGCCATTCCCATTATGAAAGAGACACTTCTCTTGGTGGATGACTACCAGGGTGGAACCGGTAGCATTCAGGTCATTCCGAACACTCTCCAGCTTCCGGCAGGCATGGTTGCCTACTCGGACTGCCTTGGTGAAGTAAAGGGTTGCCCTGGAATGGGTTCGCTGACCATCGAGAGCGTCATTCCCGCTCCGGGAAAGAGCTTCGGTGCCGTGAAGGCTCTCTTTCACTAGCTTGTAGCCCATTGGGCTGTACGCTGTCGCGATCACAACGGGTGGGTGGCGAAAAGTCCTTGGTGGCCCGACGCCATCCGCCAAAACCCCGCTGGAGATTTGCTCGATCCAGAGCATCTTGAAGGCACAACAGAGGCAACCGTGGGATGAGATCCGTAATGGCTCCCCACTGCCTTGCTGTAATGACAACGGAGGACTTCTTCATGAAGAAGCTAATGATTCTCGCCGCGGTTCTTGGCATTCTCGCCATGGCTTCCATGTCGTTTGCCCAGAATATCGGTGTTACCTTCGATGAGAGCGGGACGCAAACGGTCATCGATGGCCGCACGGACCTCGTCCCGAATCCCGCTCTTGGCAACCTGCCGTCGGCTCAGATCTTTGTCGTCGCGTATGACATTCCTGAGCTCTTCGGTTACGAGTACTACATCACTTCCAGCGACGCCACGGCGATCGTCGGAACGCCGGTCTTCTACCCCTCCACCAGTGCCAACTTCGGTTCCAATGGTGACGTTCGTGTAGGCACCGGCAAGTGTTTCACGCTGAGTGACCCCGAGGCAGGACCCAACCCGACGAACATCCGTCTGGCGAAGCACATCTACAGCTGGTTCACCACGCCTGCGTTGGACGTGACCTACTGCATCGGACCCATTCAGCAGGGTTCTTACGCGGCTCCGAACTACACCGAGTGTGTGCAGAGCCCGACTCCCCTGCCCTTTGGTATCGCGAATCACTCGCTCGACAGCTGCACCCCCGACGGTTGCGCGGTTGTCGTCTTCGAGTGGGACGATGCTACCACTCCTCACAACTGCCAGCGTGACGTTGTCGGTTCGCAGGAGAAGAGCTGGGGCTCGCTGAAGTCCAGCTTCTAAGCTAGATAGGACCGATTCTTCCTCATCGAGGAAGATGACGCGGCTCCGATTCCTCGGAGCCGCGTTCATTTATGCCCGAAATGGATCCGGACTATCGCCAGGGCCCTTTGATTCGTATATTGCCAACGTTCCGTCCGGTTGAGGCATCAGGAGTTCCCAGTTCGAGCCGCGGCGGGAATTCACTTGACCTCTCCGGGGGTGCGTGGTACTTGAAACCAGATTCCATGGGGCACGCGGCTTTCCTTCATTGGCGAGGCGGTGGGGTTTTGTCCGCGACGTGGAAATCTGGACAATCGTAGGCTCTTATCCAAACGGCCCTGCGTGCGAGTTCGCCGCGCGAACGGGCCCGGGATTTTCAGAAGGAGTTTCGTATGAGGAAGACGGCCATCGGCGTTCTGGTTGTGTTGGCGATGGCAGCGGGGTGGTTCGCTCCCGCGGCAGCAGTTGACGCGCCTTACAATCCATGGGGCTGGATGTTCCTGAGTGTGGATCAAAAGGCGTACACCTGCAGCGGAAGCTACACCGCCGGCCAGACGCTTTCGATCTACGTTATTCTCGAATGTCCCAACTGGGGCGTCGCAGACAATTACTTCGGCATGGAGGCCGGGGTAGACTATCCGCAACAGATGTTCAATACGAGCATGACCTCGGACGAGGCCCCCGCTTCGGCGTTCTTCGCCAACAGCTGCGCCGGCGGACACTGCACCTGGGCCATGGGCACGGGGACTCCGATCAACATCAATCCCTGGACCGCGGTGACACTGAATTTCGTGGGATTCACCGACGTGGAGAACCTCGGCTTCAGTCTGACACCGCGCGACAACTTCAGCCCGCGTACCCTGGGCGGTCCCGGCTGGGCTTACTATGACAACGTGGATCCCCCGGTGCTGCCGCTGCAAGCGGGTGACGGCACCCTGGCCCATCCCGGTTGGCAGCAGGGCTTCGTCATGCTGAATTACAACCAGGCCACGGCAGCAGACACCCCGTTCCCGCCCACGGTCTTCCGTGACGACGGGTCGGGTGCTCCCTGGCCGCTGATGTCGGCTGGCGATCCTTGCAACCGCGCAAAGATCGTCCCCTCGCAGGAGAGCTCCTGGGGTTCGCTGAAGGCCTCGTACTAGGCCTTCTTCTCGGCCCCCAGGCCGAAGCTGATCGATAGCGAGGAGGGTCCCACCGTGGGCCCTCCTCTTTTCACGCCTGGGGGCGGCAGTGGGGAAGTGACGCGCTGAATTGACCCGGAGTTCCCTCTGCGCCTATACTTGCAGCATAGGCCGCTGTGCCGGCCTGCCTGGATGGGCTCACGCTGAGGAGTGATTCCCGCGGTGGGGTCCCCGTGACAGCTCTCTCCCCTGAAGAACCCCCCTGAGACAAGGAACGGCCCATGCCGCGTCACATCCGTTTGCTCCTCTGCCTCGCAGTGGTTCTGAGCGTGCAAGTTCGAGCGCCGAAAGCCAGCGCCGCTCCCGCCGGCTGGCAGCTGCTGGAGAGCAGCGCGCAGCGCCTGCATCTGCGAATCGAGGTTCCACCGGCCAGCGTGAAGACGGTGGAGGTGGAGGGGAGGAGCTACTCCGCGCTGAGCATTCCCGGCTACTGGCCCCTCGCTGAGCCCGGGCTTCCTCTGCTGCCCCAGCGCGGGGCCTGGATCGCGCTTCCCCCCCGCGGAGAGGCGCGCGTTCGTGTGGAAGGACTCACCACCCGCCCCCTGCAGATCACTCGCCTTCTGCCCTACGCCACTCCCGTGACCCCACCGCCGGGCCTGAGTATCGAGTCGTTGAGCGGGCTGGAGAGTGGCAATGAGAAGATCGTCGAGGGCCCGGGCTATGCCAGCTTCCGCAGCGGCAGCGACGAGCTGGTGAGTTTGGGCGAGGCGGTCTGGTCCCACGGCCAACGGATGGCGCCCTTGCGCGTACGACCTTTTCTCGTGGACTCTGCGGATGGTCCGGTGCAGCAGCTCAGCTCGCTGGAACTGGTGATCGAGTTTCCTGCGGGCAGTGTGAGTGCGCCGGCGGCGGGCAGTCCGGATCCTGCGACCCTGGCCCGCGTCCTCAATCCAAAAGTGGCGGCGGGCTGGCACGCGGAGAGTCCTCAGACGCGTCTGCGACGCTCGGCGGCCCTGCAGCCGGCCCCGCAGCTCCAGAAGTCCGCGACGGCCACACTTGCGGCCGACCAGATCATCCCCATGGACCAGCTGACCCTGCTGAGCGACGAGTATCGCATCCCGGTTGCGGCGGGGGGGTTGGTGCGCGTGCACCTTGCGGATCTCTTCGGTACTCTGGGATTTCCCGCTGGAATCCGTCATGATCAGCTGCGGCTCTACCAGAAGCGTCCTTCGCCTCCGGGGAGCGCGAGCTACCCCAATCCCCTGAGTGTCGACGTTCCCTTCCACTACTTCGGGAATCCGGATCCGCAGAGCGAAATTACCAGCGGCGACATCATCATCTTCGATGCGACTCCTCTGGATCGCGACAATCTGGAGCGGCCGGTGGGAGTGGGAACCCTCCCCGCGGCGATGAGTGAGAGGGCGGGAAATTACAACGCGAACAACGTGTACTGGTTGGCCGCCATCGAGCCCAGCCTGGGGGCCTGGGCAAGAATGGACACGGAGAGTTTTGGCGCTGCCAGTGGTACGCCGCGCCAGTACTACGACTACCAGGAGTCCTTCAGTCAGGACGTCTACTACCAGCCGCATCCGGTCAAGGTCGCCGACACCTGTTACCTCTGGAATTCTCCGCTCGTCAGGGAAACGAGGCTTCCCCTGCGGCTCCGAGCGCTGGATCCGACTTCTCCCATCGTGGTGCGATGGGTCTTCGCGAGCAGTCTCCACGCTCCAGTGGCCGATCCGGTGGGTCAACAGCTGGCGACCAGTTTCTATCTGGAAAACGAGGACACCAGCAATCGCACCCTTTTGAGAACGGTGGACGTCAACGATGCCACCGGAGCCACCCGCCCCGGAACCTACAGTAGCCCCACCGCGGTCAGCGATACGGTGTCGGCGGGCATTTTCGCGCCGGGTCCCATTCGCTTCCGCTTTCACAACGTAAACGAGAGCAGCTCGCTGTTTCACTTCGTCATGGTCGACAGCGTGAGCCTCAGCTATCGGGCGGCCTACGCGGCGGATTTCAATCGAGCCGCCTTCAACACGGGCGTGGTTTCCCAGGAGGCCAGCCTCTCGATTCCGGGCTTCGATTCGCCGGAGATATTCCTGCTGGAAACGAGTGATCCGCGCTCTCCACGCTGGGTCGACCTGAAGCCGGAGAATCTGGTGGACGCTGGCGGGACGACTTCGATCAGCCTGCAAGTCCCGCCCGAGGGACAGAGTCCTCGCTCCTTCGTGGCGGTGGCCTCGGTGGAGATTCCCCGGATCAATCAGGCCGAGATCACGCGCGGCTCCACGACGGTTCTCACCGCGAGCATGAATCCCACACAGGTGCTGGTGATCGGCCCCCCGCAGTTCGAGGCCGCCATGCAGCCCTGGCTGCAATGGCGTCGTGACCACGACCATGACGGATGGAACTACGCCTACGTGGACGTGCAGGATATTTTCGATCAGTTCTCAGGAGGACTGCGCGCCCCTTCGGGCATCAAGGAGTTTCTGCACTACGCATACACCATGTGGAATGCGAAGGCGGTGATGCTCGTCGGCGACGCCAACGAAGACCACCGCCGCATCGTGCGCGAGAACAACCAGATTGCGGGAACGGAGGACTTCGTTCCCTGTCCCATCCATCTCCAGTACCTCAACGATTTCGAGGTCGTCGCTTCGGACAAATGGTACGTGATCTTCGACATCGACGATTCGCGCTATCCCGCTTTGCTCAACAAGGGTCCGGACATGCTCTTTGGACGCTTGCCGGTACATGACGCGGCGGAGGCTTCCTCGGCAGTGGCCAAGATCATCGCCTACGAGCAGCCCACCGCGGCTCAGACCTGGCGCAAACGCGCGATCATGGTGAGCGATGACGCCTACAGCACGGGATTGTTCCTGGGAACCGGGGGGGACCAGGTCTACAAACTGAACAGCGGGGAGCTGCTCTTTCAGTCCGTCCAGGCCCAGCTGGCGAATCAGGAGTCCAACTTCCTGGACGGCGCCATCGACGGAACCACCTGGGCCCTGGACGATTACACCTCGCAGATTCGCGGAACCGATACTTCCTACCCCCTCAGCTTTCTCAACGTGGTGATCCAGGAAGTGGCGGCCACGGTCCGTCCCCAGTTTCTGGCCACGCTCGCACAGGGTGCTTTCTTCGTCAGTTATCAGGGACACTCGGCCTACAACGTCCTCGCGCACGAGAGGCTCTTTCAGCACCAGCCGGGCGATCCCTCGCCGATCGGCACCATCGGCAACGATGGCAAGCCCTTCCTGTTTTTCGGAATGGGTTGTCACTTTTCCGATTTCATTCGTCCCACCGAACTCTCCACCAGCGACTCACGCAGTCTTGGTGAGTCCATGCTGCTGCATCCCACCGCGGGCGCGATCGGCGTCTACGGCAGCAGTGCCTACGAGTTCCTCTCGCCGAACGTGGCGTTCGGTACGGTGATCGGCAACGCGTTCTTCGGCGATACGCGCAGCGGGCAAGTTTTGGGGGCGGACGATCCGCAGTGGATCGTCGGCGACGTGCTGGCGCAAGCCGAGTGGGATCTCTTCTCGGCACCGACGGCGCAGATTCCGCAGATGGTTGCGCAATACGAGTTGCTCGGCGATCCGCTCGTGCGATTGGATGCGGCGCCGCCGCGCGTGAGTGTCAAGAGCGACGGGACGAATGTCAGCGACGGGTCCTCCGTGCTCCCCGCCAGTGGTTCGCGCACGCTCTCACTGAGCGTGACTGCGGTGGACGAATCGGGAGTGGACCGCATCGAATTGACTCAGCTCTCCGACGGACAATCGACGGACCTGAGCGATCTTTTGGTGCCGCAGAGCGGAGCCGGGCTCGATGCTCGTAACTGGTTGTCAATTGCTGACTTGCCGGTGCAAGCGCGGGGCCGCGATGGCGGTGTCAGCTACCAATTGCAGGTCTACGATCGGGCCTATCCGCAGCGACGGCCGACGAGCTTCAGCTTCAAAGTACCCTTCGAACTCACGGTGGACGTGGACGGCGAAGTCTTGCCCAGCGAAGGTCGTGAAATTCCCGCTGGCAGCACGAGCGTGCTCTCGCTCGATTTCACGAGTCCAATTTCGCTGACCGCGACGGAGATCGAAGTGGAACTCACCGGGCTCACTCTGCAGGGCAGCATCGACAAGCAGATGCAGGATACCGAGGGGCGGCATTGGATCGTGAGCTTTGAAGCTTCCGGACTGGCGGGGAGTCAACAGCAGAGCATTCTCTTGAAACTCGCGGGAAGCGATACCGAGATTTCCCTGGCCGGCTCGATTGCCAAGGTGGCCCTTGCCATCAAGGATCACTTTCCCATTCCCAACCCCGTCGATCCGGCGCAGGGTGGTGCGCGGATCGTGGCGGATCTCACGGTTCCCGCCGCTTGGGCGCGCGTGACGATCTACGATCTCAGTGGAAGACCGGTGACGAGCTGGACGGACGATACTCTCGGGTCCGAGACGACCATCGTACTGCACTGGGACGGACGGGATCGCAGGGGGGACGAACTCGCCAATGGCACCTACCTCTATAGAATCGAAGTTGCGGGCCAGGACGGCGAGGTGCACGGCGGCGATACCGGGCGGATCGTGGTGATGCATTGAGCCCTCTCAAATCGTTTCGTCCCCGCCCTGAGCGCCCGATCTTCGGTATTCCCTGGAGGTGAGTCAGCTGAAGAATCCGTCTGACGATGCTGAGCTCTTCTCAGCTCTGCGCTCCCTGACCACGGAGGCGCGAAACCCCCGTACGCAATCCATCGATCTCGCCGACACCGAGGAAATCCTGACCCTGATTCATCAGGAAGACAGGACAGTGGCGGAGCGCGTGGGCGCGGCCATCGGCGAACTGGCCAAGATCGTGGAGCGAGTCAGCGCGGCCTTCTTGGCGGGAGGCAGCCTTTACTACGCGGGGGCAGGCACCTCGGGGAGACTGGGCGTTCTCGACGCAGCCGAATGTCCGCCGACCTTCGGTACAGCTCCCGAACAGGTCGTGGGCCTCATCGCCGGAGGTCACGAGACACTGGTGCGCAGCCGCGAAGGAGTCGAGGATCAACAGTCCGAAGGTGCCGCCGCGGTCGACGAGCATGAGCTGGGACCCAAGGACGTACTGGTGGGAATCTCGGCCAGCCGCCGTACTCCTTTCGTGCACGGTGCCTTGAAGCGCGCGCGGCAGAGAGGAGCGTGGACCGCTTTTTTGGTGTGCAACGCAGTGGCGGGCGAGACGGAGGATGTGGCCGACTTGGTGGTGGAGATCGTCGTCGGTCCCGAGGCCATCACGGGCAGCACGCGAATGAAGTCGGCACTGGCTCAAAAGATGGCGCTCACCATGATCTCGACCGCCGCCATGGTCAGGATCGGCAAGGTCTACGAGAATCTCATGGTGGACTTGAGGCCGACCAGCAAGAAGCTGATGGAGCGGGCCAAGGGGATCGTCATGCACCTGGGCGGTGTCGACTACGATGAAGCGTCCCGCTTGCTTTTGCTCAGCGATTGGAGCGTCAAGCCCGCGGTCATCATGGCGGCGCGGGGCCTGAGTCTGCAGGAGGCCAATGCTCGCCTGGAGAGAGCAGAGGGGTTCTTGCGCCGTGCCTTGCAGGAGGGAGCCAAGTGAGACGACTGCTATGCCTCGCGCTTCTCCTGCTGCTTTCGGCCTGCCAGGCCAAGAGCGAGCAAGAAGAAGCCTCCCCGCGCACCCTTCCCGTCGAACGCCCCAGCCTGAGTGTCTCGCTTCTGAGTGATTCGGCCATGGTCGCCCGAGTGGGCGAGGAGTGGGCGAGGAGTCAGGGAATGGATCTAAAGCTGATTCCGCGGGAGCAGGGGCAAAGCCCTCCGCCGGAAGTGGCTCTGGTCGAACTCGAGGACGGCGGCGGCCAGCCCTGGCTCCTGGCTCCCTATGGCCTCTTGGCCAGGCTGGACTTGCTGCAGGAGTCGGGTCAATCGACCCGCTGTCCCGACTCCTGGCAAGCTCTCGCGGTTCTGGTGAGGGCCATGGAAAGCGAGGGGAAAGCGCTGGGAATCCCCCAGTCCAGCGAGGGCCTGCACCGGCTCTTTCTTCCTCTGTACTGGGCGGCGCGCGGCGTGGAGTCGCAGGAAGCGCCGCGCCTGGACGCCCCGGCGGCCGAGGGGGCTCTGGCCTATCTGGTCGCGCTCTCCCAACGCGCCCAGCGAGCCGCGCCCGACGAGCTGGAGCAGTCGTTCCTGGCCGGGGAGTTGGCCTTCTTGGCCTGCGATCTCAACACTGCCCGCAGCATTCAGGATCGGGCGCCTCAGTTCCGGCTTCAACTGTGGCCCTGGCCGGCCGAGGAAGGGGGGAGGCCGGGCGTCGCCCTGGCCCTGGCTCGCTCGTGGAAAGTCCCCGCGGATTCGCCCCAGCCGGAGCTCGCGACTTCCTTGAAGAATGCACTCACTTCCCCGCGCGCAGCCAAAGTGATCGAGGAAACCCGGGGCGCCTGGATGCCCG
This sequence comes from Candidatus Krumholzibacteriota bacterium, assembly GCA_963806035.1. Classification (GTDB taxonomy): domain Bacteria; phylum Krumholzibacteriota; class Krumholzibacteriia; order JAJRXK01; family JAJRXK01; genus JAOZPE01. Next base: position 51,827 of record CAWDWO010000039.1, read on the forward strand.
CGGCAAACGAGGGAGGCGAGACGCCGGCTCTGCTCACGCAGTTGCAAGGCACGCTGCATCCCTGGCCGCGGGGCAAGAACGCGCTTCTTCTCTCGACTCTGCTCGACCGGGCCTGCGACGCGGCCCTGGACCGGCGCCGCAGCCCGCGGGCGGCTCTCGCCGAGGCCAAAGCTGCATTTGATTCCAAGGCTGACTTGTCGCCGTGAGCGACTACGTCTAGCATCTCGACATGCTTGCCGATCTTCTACGCGAACGCCTCGCGGCGCGGCCGCTCTTCGCCGTGGGACTCATGTCCGGCACCAGCTTGGACGGTGTCGATGCCGTGCTGATGCGTCTGGATCCGCCCGAGGACCCGCGCCAGTGGCAAATCGTGGCCTCTTGGAGCGGACCCTTCCAGGAGGTGGGGGCCGAACGCCTGCGGGCCATCGCGCAGGGAGGAAGCACCGACGCCGGTGAACTGAGCCGCGTTCGCATGGCAGTCGCGCGCGATTACGAGCGCGCGGTGCGCGAGGTTTGCCGTGACGCGGTGATGAGGCCCGAGGAACTCCTCTACGTCGCGGCGCATGGGGTGACCCTGTGGCACGCCCCCGCCAAGGGCGGGGGCCACACCTGGCAGATTCACGCGGGACCCGCTCTGGCGACCTGGCTCTCGACCATCGTGATCGACGATTTCCGCACCGCTGACGTGGCGGCCGGGGGGCACGGCGCCCCCCTGGCGCCGATCGCCGATCTCCGCCTGCGCGTGCATCCGCAGGAGGACCGCGTCATTCTGAATTTTGGAGGCGTCGCCAATCTCACCGCGCTCCCCGCGGGCGCCACGAAGAGTAGCGAGATTTGTTGCGGCGACGTCGGACCGGCCAATCTGCTCCTGGACGGACTCAAGCGGCGTCAGACCGAAGGACGTGAACATTTCGATCGCGACGGCAGACTGGGTCTCTCGGGCCGTCCCGACCGGCAGCTCGTGCAGGAGATGCTGGAAGAGGGTTGGGCACGCCTGCCGTTGCCCCGTTCTTTCGGTCGCGAGCAGTTTGGCGCCACCTATCTCGAGGGCTTTCTCCACCGGGCCGCGAAGCTGAATCCGGCCGACCAGATGGCCACCTTGGTGGCCATGGAAGCGGGCAGCGTGCGGATCTTCCTCGAAGAACTCTGCGGCAAGTGGCGTCGTTGCGAAGAGAACAAGCTCGGGATCTATCTCTGCGGCGGGGGACGCCACAACCACGCACTGGTGGACGCGTTGGAACTGGAGATACCCTACGCGAAGATCGACGGCATCGAGGCCCTCGGAACTTCAGCCGATTTCAAGGAGGCCGTCGACTGGACTCTTTTGGGCTGGTTGACTCTCAACGCGCAGGGGGCGGGCCAAGCCCAACTGACCGGCGCGGATCGCGAACTCGTACTGGGTTCCATTCACGCCCCCACCTTGCTGCAATGAAGTACACGCTATCCAATCTTTCTCGGGCGGTATTTGAATCGAAACTCGCGCTCGTGAGCGCGACGGTTCTCTGCTGCTTCGCCTTGTCCTGTTCTCACCCGCCTGCGCCACGCATGGACGGCAAGCAGATCGAACACGATCAAGGCACTCTGCCGCCGTGGGACGACGAGGGAATTCCCCTTCCCTCGGACGAAGTCGAAACACCACGAGAGACGCCGCTCTTTAGGCCGGGGGGTGACGTGGTGCGCATCGGTCTCTCCACCGGCAACGAGCGGATCGAAGTGCGCGCCGAGTGTCCCGTCGAGATCCTCGATCTTGGGGGTAAGAGTTACGGAAGGGATCTCGGCCCGGGACGCATTCGCATCAGTCGCGCTCGCAGGGGCTTGGTGCTGGACGGACCCGGCTTCGACGCCTTGGGCGTTCCCGGCCGGGGAGTGCTCCTGCGAGGCAAGAAAGGTGAGGCCTGTTTCTCGAGCGGAGGGAATGTCTACACCGGTGACGCTCTCATCGAGCATCAGGCGGACGGTCGCCTCGCCTTGGTGAACGTGGTCGACCTGGAGAGCTACTTGCGCGGAGTCATTCCCTGGGAAATCGGGAGACCGGGAAAGGAGTCCATGGAGGCGGTGAAGGCGCAGGCGATCGCCGCGCGCACCTATACCGTGGCTCATCTGGGAAGACGCGAGGAACTGGGCTTCGACCTGTGGGACAACGTCGCCGATCAAGTGTACCGGGGAATGACGGGGGTCAGCGAAGTGACCGACCGCGCGGTGGCGGAGACCCGTTCGCAGGTTCTGCGCTACGAGGGAGAGATCGTACAAGCGTACTACTGCAGTACCTGCGGCGGTCACACCAGCGCCATCCAGGACGTGTGGCCGCGAGAAGCCGTGCCCTATCTACAGGGAGTTCGTGACGCTCCTGAGGGCGAGAGCTCCTGGTGTAAGGAGAGTCCGCACTTTCGTTGGACGGTGGCCTGGAGTGCACGGGAACTGGGGGAGATCATTCGCGCACACCTCCCGACGGAAGTCGATCCGCGGCTCAGCGCGCGCCAGGTCGGCGTGCTCCAGGGGCTACAAGTTCTCGAGCGCGATCGCAGTGGCCGCGTGCGCCGCCTGAGGGTGAAGACCAGCACCGGCAGTTGGGAAGTGGTGGGTGATCGCATCCGATGGGTGCTGCGACCGCCCCGTGGACGCTTCGAAATCTTGCGCAGCACACTCTTCAGTCTGCAGGAATATCGCGACGAAGAGGGCAACTTGATCGGTGTGCGGGTTCAGGGGGGCGGCAACGGACACGGCATCGGAATGTGTCAGAGCGGGGCACTCGCCATGGCCCGCGCCGGACGAAGCAGCGAGCAAATTCTCCAGCACTACTATCCCGGCACCCAGATCGAGTCGCTGCGCGGGGGACGCGAGGAATGGGCGCGAGCACGATGAGCGCTCCATTGCCCGTTCTGGTTGGACTGCAGGGCACGACACTTCTACCAGCTGAGGAAGAGGCACTGCGCCGTCTTCAGCCGCGCGGTGTTCTCCTCTTCAAGCGAAACGTCGTTTCGAATGCACAATTGGAGGAACTGTGCGCGAAAGTCACGGGCATTCTTCAGGAGAGTTCCGACTTGCCGCTCATCGCGGCCGACCACGAAGGGGGGCCGGTCAGCGTCCTGGGCGCCGCCGTGGGAATCCCCCCTTCCGCGCGCGCACTGGGGCTGGCGGATGATCCCGAACTCACGCGCCGGGTTCACAAGGAGAGCGCGCGCCGCGCGCGGCGGGCCGGAGTCAACTTTCTTCTGGCGCCGGTGGCCGATGTCGATCGTCCGGGAAACCCGGTGATCGGAATCCGCGCCTTCTCCCAAGACAGCACGCGAGTCGCCACGCAGGTGAAAGCCGCGGTGCGCGGACTGCGCGAGGGGGGAGTGTACAGCTGCGCGAAGCACTGGCCGGGTCACGGTTCCCCGAGCAGCGACAGCCACCAAGAAAGCGCGAGTGTCACGATCGAGCTGAAAGAGTGGCAGGAGATCGACCTGCCGCCTTTTCGAGCCGCGGTTGCGGCCGGGGTCTCCGCGCTCATGGTGGGTCACCTCGCCTTCGCCGAACTGGACCGGAGCGGGGTCATCGCCCCGCTCTCGCGCCGCATTCTTGAAGAGTGCAGGAGAAGCTTGGGCTTCGAGGGCCTCCTGCTGAGCGATGCGCTGGAAATGGAGGGCTTCGGCGGCGCCGACCCCGCGGACGCACTCGATGCGGGAATCGATCTCCTGCTCTTCGGCAAGACACTGCTTTCGTTGAAAGACGAGCTGAGTTCTCTGGCGGAACGCCTGAAGCCGCACGACGGCCGTGTCTACGCCTTTCCCGATGCGCCCCAGGATCCGCCGGAGACCGCGGACGCCGAAGCCTATGTGCGCGCGCGAACGAGTGGTGTGTGCGTGCACGGCCCTCTCGCCTGGGATCGGAAGTCTTGGGTGCTGTGGGACGGGGTGAGTGGCGATCGGCTCTACCCCTTCGCCGATTGGGGGAGCGAGGAGCAAAGCGATGCGTCCCTCGTGGCGGGGAACGAAGAGCGCGAGGAAGGTGAATCTTCGCTGGAGCTTTCTCTCTCGCGCGCGCTGCAGCTCACGGCAAGGGAAATTGGGCGCTGGGATCCGCACGAAAATGAATTTCAAAATGAGGCGCGGTTGGAGCGCATCCCCTGGCCCGAGAAGGGAGAGGGCCTGCTCATCGCGAGCCTCCGTCCCTTGGCCCGACCACTGCTCGACGCGTTGCAAGCGCGCTTGAGCGAGCCCTCGGCAAGCCCCGCGTGGGTGATCTGCCTGGGTGTTTTGCCTGCCCCCGTGACGGAGTCGCAGTTACCGTGGCTGCACCTTCCCGGACTCTGCGAGCGGGATTTCAAGCTTCTTTCGCCGATCCTGCAGGGCGGCGTTGACAGGGGACAGCCTCGTTGCTAGATTCCCTCTCCGCTTCGCCTTCGGGCGACGCAACGTGCCTTAGTGGCATTCGGGGGCGTAGTTCAGCTTGGTTAGAACGCCGGCCTGTCAAGCCGGAGGTCGCGAGTTCGATCCTCGTCGCTCCCGCCATCTTTCGACAAGCCCGCTCCTTTGAGGAGCGGGCTTTCGCATGCGCGAATGCGGGCCGGGAATACTGGCGGTCGAGACACTTTTGACACACATTAATCAACGGTGCTGGCACTGCCTGACCCTCCACCTGGGCGAGAGCCGCACCTTACCAAAGTGCCCTCCGGTGCCGTGCCGGAGGGCGCGTCTTTATCCGGCATGGGGAAGGACTCAGGCCGGGAGATCTTCGGGCCGGTTCCAGTTGCGCAGCACGCGCGCATCGTTCACTTCCACGCGTATCAATTCGCTCTCCTCCAGGCCGCGCAAGCAATCGCGCAGACTGAGCGCCGATTTCCAATCGAAACGCGAGAGCGCGCCACGGGTGAGCGCGAGGGGGTGTCCCCCTTGCTCTTGATACACGGGCTTGGCGACGAGTGCAGGAACGAGCGCCGCTTGCAGTTTGCGCAGAATAGGGGATTCGATGGGACCGGTGTCGATGGGCTGCAGAAAGAAGGCTTGGTAAGCGCGAGTTTGAACGACGCGAAAGGCGCAGCGCACGCTTTCCATCATGGGCGCGCTCGCGTCGGCACCGGCGTGAAGGACGAGCCCCTTCGAGGCGAGCGATTCCTGGATCTCGGGAAGTCTCTTCAACTCCTCCGCCGCCTCGTCGCTGAGGATGGCGTGGACTTCAGAAACTCCGAACTGGAAATACGAGCTGGCGATCCGCTGCAAGATCAGCGCGCCATCGATCCTCAAGAGGGCCTTGGGAAAGCCCATGCGCTGGCCGCGGCCCGCGGCGAGTACGAACGCGGCACTGATCTCAGTCGCCATCGTCCGCGCTGGAGACTGAGGGTGAGAGTGGGGGAGTGGGCTCTTCGATACCCCGCCGGTGGTGGATCTTGTTCAACGAGGCCATGCTGGCCACGAAGATCTTCTCCTTGCGGCCGCGATGGTGCGCAATGAGTTCGGCGACGATGGACACGGCGATCTCACTGGGAGTGATCGCGCCGATGTCCAGGCCGATGGGCATGTTGACGCGCCCGAGCTGCTCATCGCTGAAGCCCTTCGCTCTGCAGCGAGAAATGGCGCGCGTGACCTTCGAGAGACTACCGATGACCCCCAGATACTCGGGCGGAGTTTTCAAGTAGTGCTCGAGAACGGCTTGATCCTGCTCGTGCCCGCGAGTGACCACGACCACGAAGTCACGAGGGCCGGCGCTGAGCTCCTCGAGCGCCTCTTCCACGCTCGAGTTGAGGATTCGCTCGACCGAAGGGAAGCGCTGCGGGTTGGCCCATTCCTCCCTTTCGTCGATTACCGTGACCTGAAAGCCGCAGTCGGAAGCGAGTGCTGCGGTAGGTTGGGCGACGTGTCCGCCTCCGTAGACGAGGAGCCGTCGCGTGGGTTCGAGAACTTCACAGAAGATCTGCATCACCCCGCCGCAGCACATCCCCAGCTCGGCGCTGAGATTGTATTCGAGAATCCCACTCTTGCGCTTTTCGAGCAGGGCGGCGGCATCCTTCAGAGCGGCCGCCTCCACGGCGCCACCGCCAATGGTGCCCTCGAAGCTCCCGTCCGCCCGCAGCAGCATGGACGCTCCCACTTCCTGGGGACCGGAGCCATCGACGCGGATCACCTTGAGGTGAGCCACGGTTTCGCCTCTCTGAAGGGAGTCCGTGATTCGCCGGTAGAATTCGTGCATCTTCGACCTCGATCGCAAACACTGGTCCCGCGCGCACCTTGGCTCTATTTTAACAGTCTAGGACCAAACGCGTCCGATAGTATTCAAGGTAGGAGAGGGAGCAGTCAACTGCCCCTCACAACTCCACTCTCAGTGCGGAATCATGTCGTCCAAAGCTCGCTCTTACTGGGCCGCCTCCAAGGACCTTCGACGGGAACTGGGGGAGGTTCTGGATCAAAACGAGTTGAAAGCCCTGCACCGGCGCAGCGCGCCGCGGCATTTCCTGGTGGCTTTGCGTTTGGTCGCGGTCACCGCACTGTGCATTTTCGCACTGCTGCGCTTCGACCTGGGCTACTTCTGGCCTTTGCCCGCGATTCTGCTCGGCTTCTGCTACTTCGACTACACCGTGCTGTTGCACGAGGTCGTCCACAAGACCGTATTCCAGCGCTCGCGGCCGCGCTGGCTGCGCGCACTGGGCATCCTGTACGCGGTGCCCAGCGGGATCTCCGCCTCCCAGTTCACGCGCTGGCACCTGGATCACCACGACAATCTGGGTGATGGTCTGGACGATCCGAAGCGGCACTGGCTCAGTCCGAAGAAGCGCTCGCGCCTGGTGAAGTTTCTGTACTGGACCCCGCTGCTCATTCCCATCTACTTCACGGCCGCCAAGAGAGAGAGCGTTTCCTACGAGCCCTCCCTGCAGCGCACCATCGCCCTCGAGCGGGGAGTGACCATTCTCTTCCATCTGGCGGTCTTGGCCGGACTCTTCTATTGGGGCGGATTTTCCGCGGCGCTCAAGGTGTATCTGGTGCCCTATCTCTTGGTGTTCCCCGTCGCTTTCAGCCTCAATCGCTTGGGTCAGCACTATGCCATCGATCCCTCCGAAGTTGCTCGCTGGAGCACGCGCATCGACGGCAACTTCTTTTGGCGGTGGATCTACCTCAATTCCAACTACCATCTCGAGCACCACTATTTTCAGAACGTGCCGCTGTACAACCTGCGACGTTTGAATCGGATACTCCGCGCCTTCTACGACGCTCACGGGATTCCCAACTATGGTTACGGGCGGATCCTGAGAGCTTGGTTCGTGGACAACGAGGCGCCGCACACGCGTTGGGCCTGCGAGAACGAATGAGGCCACCCCGCGGGGAGGTGGCCTTCACGATTCACCGGGAATTTTCGCGCGAAATTGGCTTCAGATCTTCTCGCCGCGCGCGCGCAGCTCGCGCAATACGGTGGAGATGCCCTTCTTGGAAATGGTCTTCATTCCCTTGGCGCTGACGGTGAGACTGACCCAACGGTTTTCCTCGGGGACCCAGAAACGCTTCTTGTGAAGATTGGGCAAGAAGCGGCGCTTGTTCAGATTGTGGGCATGGGAGACGTGGTTCCCGGACATCGGGCGCTTTCCCGTCACCTGGCAGATTCGCGACATACTAATGACTCCTCGTTCTCTCTTGGGCTTCCGCTTCTTGGGGCGGCTCGGCCGAGAGATTGACGTCCTACACGCTGCGCGCGTTGACTTTCTGTCCAGCCCAGCGGCCTACTAGTATATCGATGTGGACGGCCATTGCAAGGAGGGTGGCCGCGGAGAGCCCTGAGGGCGGCCAGGAGACGCTCAGTCGTCCCCGAAGGGGTTGGCCGGCCCCTTGCGCTGGAAGTTCTTGAAATCGTCGTCCAGGGAAGCGATGCGCTTTTTCTTCGCTGGCGTCTCGCCCTCGCGGAAGAGCGATTCCAGCTTGGCCTGTTCCTGCGCCATTTTTTCGTCGAAGGCCTTGATGTCCTCGGCGAGGCCGCTCTCGTCCTCGGCCTGGGGCAGAGTCTCCAGTTTGAGGTGGTCGCGGATCTCGTAGCGCTCGTCGTAGGCCGAACCCACGCGGACCAGGATCTCATCCTCGACCAGACCGCGCAGGAGGAAGCCCACCTTCTCATGAGGCCAGCCGAGGAACTCGCTGATCTCCTCAGCCTTGGGAGGGTGCTGACGCAGATACGAGAGCACGCGCACGCATGCCACCAAGAGATGTCCCTCCTGATACGGTACCTTGATCATCGCTACCTCCTCTTGCCTCTAGGGCAATGCTAGCTCGGAGATCCTTTCCGCGCCAAGGGCGAAGCGGCCCCTCTTGCGCCGGTTTCCGCCTCAGGCCTACTCTGAAGAAGACCCCGGGATTCGGAGGAGAGTTTGCAGATCTGGGCCTGGATCGTCCTCGCACTTTTGAGCCTGTCGCCTCCGGCGCTCAAGGGGGCGGACGAATGGCCCAGCGGACAGCTCACTCCACGCGTGGATCGTCCGCCCTTGGCGGGTGAGGGACTCAGCCGCAGCGTCTTGCTGACGCAGATCGACAGCCTCAGCACCCTGTATCACGACGAGAGTCGCTCCGACCGCGGACGCCTGGCCTATCGCATCGCCCAACTCTATCTCTCGACCGGCCTGCTCAAACACCACCGCGTTGCCCTGGACTATCTGGAGTCCGCGATGCAGGCCGACTCCTCGCTCTTCGACGCGCAGAGGCTGCGCGCTTCCTTGGCCCAATCGATGAAATACAGCGGTCAGGCGCGGCAATGGTATCGCGATCTGTGCCGCGCGTTTCCGCGGGACGGACGTTCCTGGCGGCTCCTGGGAGCCTTCGATTTCGAAGAGGGGCGACGGGTTCTCGACCAGGACCAGTTCGAACGGGCCGCACGAGCCTATGCCCATGCAGTGAGGGTCGACTCCACCGACTGCCGGGCGCGATTGGGACTGGCGGCGAGCCTCATCGGCCTGGGAAAGTACGACACGATCCCGCGGCTCCTCGCGCCGCTGCGGGCGGAGAAGGCGTTCTCGCAGTCCGCGCTCCTGATGAGTGGCGCCGCGCACCGCGCACTGGGGGACGAAGAGGCGGCCGCGCAGGATTTTCAACGGGCGCTCGCGCACGCTTCGAAAGAGATGCAGGAAACGTATCTCTACGGGCGCGAGTTTCTGGACAAGAGTGAAACCATCCGTCGCTTCGCCGCGCACCTCGACCCAGAACTCTTGAAGCAGGGGATGAAGCAAGTCGATCCACAATGGATCGAGGCGAAGGGTCTCGATCTGAAGAAGGCCCTGGGAGACAGTCTCGTCCTGCGACAGGCTCTCGCGGAATACTGGCGCGCCAACAACCCCTGGCCGTCGCACCTGACGAACATGAACCGTTTGGAATACTGGCGGCGACTGGTGGAGGCGGAGGTGCTTTTCGGACGGCCCGAGGAGGGAGTCAAGGGCTACCAGCGCCAGCCAGGCGTGGCATGGGTGCGCTGGGGACGGCCCGACAATTCGATGTACCTGCCGCCTTCCCATGGGGGGCGCCTGGATGATCTGGCCCCCTTCGCGCTCGATCTGAACATGGTTTTGCCTCCCCGGATGTGCCCCTTTGGGTGTGGGGCTACCGGCAGGGCCATTACCGCTTCGCCCTGGTCTTCGAGGACCTGGCCATGAACGGGAACTGGAGCGCGCAGAAATCCACCGCGCACCGCATGCGCTTGGCCGAGCGAGCCGCTCCACTGGCGGTCGCTCCTTCCACCACGGCCGAACCTGGTTGCCGGGTTTCCCTCAGCTCCGCCGCCTTCTATCGGCCCAATGGAGCGGCCACCCTGGAGAGCTATCTCGAGATCGAGAACACACTTCCGGAGATCCTCGCCGCGAGCGCCGGAGGCGGCGCTGAGGATCGCGAACGCGACTTCGAGGTGGAATATGCGGTATTCGACGCAAAGGAGCGTCGCATCGACCATCGCAAGCGGACCCTGGGCCCTGAGGACCGCCGTAGCGCCCTGCGCGCTGCCCTGGGATTGCCCAGGCTGAAGGAGGACGGCGATCCCTGGCTCGCTCAGTTCGCGGCCGACCTGAAACCGGGCCGCTACCGCGTCGCGGTCGACCTGAGCGCGGCCGGGGGAGAAGAGCATCAATCGCGCGAACTCTCGCTCCTCATCCCCGAACGTTCGGCCCGCGAACTCTCCATCAGCGATCTCGAGCTGGCCTCCACCTTCGAGGCTCTCGAGGGCGAGAGTTCACTGCCCTCCTCCATGGTCAAGCACGCCTTCGGCATCCTGCCCGTCCCCAACGGGGTGTTTTCTGCCCAGGAGCCAACGCTCTACGTGTACTACGAGATCTACTACCTGTGTCAGGACGAGCAGGGGCAGACCAGTTTCGACGTGAGCTATCGCGTCTATCACCGCAAGGACAAGGATCACAGCCGGGTTCTGAGCCGCCGGGTGGTGCGCGGGCTGAGTGCCGTCGATCCGCTTTCGTTGAGCTATATGGAGGAGACCACCGCGGTGTCCCCGCACGAACACGTGGTGAAGGGGGGGATGGTGGACATCAGCGGACTCCGAGCGGGGCGGTATGTACTGGAAGTGGCGGTGCGCGACCGGGTGTGCGATCAGGTGGCGCGTTCGTACGTGGCCTTCAGTAAGCAAGAAGGGCCGAACCCAGGAGCCCCAGTGGAATGAAGCCCCTCCCCGCGGCACGGTTGGATGCGCGGGGTTCCCCCCTCCCCCCGCACCAACAGGTGCCGCCCTCAGGATATGGGCAACCACCAGAGGCTCCTGGGTTCAGCCCAGGATAACCAGGTCCGATACTTGAAGTTAGCGGATCCGGCCTTGCTCCCCTCAGGTATACAACGCTCTCGATCGAACGTCAAGTCTGCTTCAAGATGACGGGAGCTTCCCCTTGCCGCCAGCCCTCACCCGTCGTAGAAAAGCAGGGGCCAAAGGCCGAATTTTCCCTCTCATTGGATGCGAGGCCATCGTGACGCAGCGTTCCGTCAAGTCGCTCCGCCATCGCGACTTTTACCGCGATCTCGAGAAGCTCCTCACCCAGATCGACCAGGCCCAGGGCTTCGAGGAGATGCTCAGCGACCTGCTCGAGAAGGTCATCAAGAGCTACGCGGAGTACATCGGACTGGAGTCGGCGCGACTCTACCGCGACGAGGGAGACGCCTATGTGGTCCTGCGCTCCTTCGGGGCCAAGGGAACCCAGGTCGTGGGCTTCCGGGTGGACCGAGGTTACGAGGTGCTGCGGCAGCTTCCTCCGCATCAGACCCGCTACTTCGCTCCCGACGATCCGGCCCTGAATCCCGAACTCGAGAAGGCGCTGGGCGTCCGGCACTTCGCCGCTTTTCTCGTGGGGCCCGCGCGCGACTACATCGTAGCTTTCGGTCTGAGCGAGGACGCCGACGTGCAGGAGGCGATGCTCATCTTGAGCACGCTGCGTCACGCCATCGACACCCGCCTGAGACGGAGCGAGTTGGAAGGACAACTCCAGGAGGCGCACTCGATTCAGACCAGCCTCTTTCCCGGGCGCAGCTTCACATTCGATGGCTACGAGATCGCGGGACAGAGTCTCCCGGCCGATCAGGTCGGCGGGGACATGCTCGACTATCTTCCGATCAGCGCCAACCTCTTGGGTCTGGCGGTGGGCGACGCCTCCGGGCACGGTCTGCCGGCAGCTCTGCAGGCCCGCGACGTGATCACCGGCCTGCGGATGGGGGTGGAGAAGGATCTGAAAATCACCGCCGTCTGCGAGCGATTGAACCGGGTCATCCACCGCAGCGGCCTCACATCGCGCTTCGTGAGCCTCTTCTTCGGAGAACTGGAGCTCAACGGCAATTTCGTCTACGTCAACGCGGGGCACGATCCAGCTCTTCTCTTGCGCAAAGGGAAAAGAGGACAACTCTTGAAGTCGACCGGTCTCGTGCTCGGTCCGGTGAAGGACCTGGAGTACCGCCGGGGACTGGTGAACATCGAACCGGGCGACATGCTGGCTCTGTACACCGACGGCATCGTGGAACGCCAGGGGCCCGACGGCGAGTACGGACTTGCGCGTCTGCGCTCGCTGCTGCAGAGCAGGCTGGATGAGGATCGACCGGTGCTGGAGATTCTGGATGAGGTGTTCGAGGACGTGAGGAGTTTCGGGCAGGGTCAAGCTTGGGCGGATGACGTCACCTTGATGCTCGTTCGCCGCAAACCCCTCGCGGACAAGTAGCGGACGGAGGGACAATCCGTGGGATCCATCGTCGTTGCCATCCCTTTCTGGGGAATGGTTCCAGTCTACGGACTGGCATTTCTCTTGTACGCGTGGGCCTTCGCGAAAAATGACCCCGCGACCTACCGCTGGGGCCGCGTCGTGCTGGCCCTGGCCGCGTTCGCCCATCTCTTCACCCTCTTGAATTTCGGGCGAGTGCGTGGAGAGTGGCCTCCCGTCTCGGGCGGCGAGAGCCTCGTGATTCTCGCCAACTCGATTTCCTTCATCTACCTGTACCTCGAATTTCGTTCGAACGCGCACGGCCTGGGTATCTTCGCCACTTTCATCGCTCTCTGTTTTCAAATCGTAGGCAGTATCATCGGTCCCGCGTTGAAAGTGCCGGAGATTTTGCGTGGCGTGGGCTTCGGACCGCACGTGGCCTTCAACATCACCGCCTTCGCGTCCCTCACCATCGCCGCCGCGACTGCTTTGACCTACGTGCTGCAATACCGGCAGCTGCGCAGCCTGCGCCCCGGCCCTCTGCTTTCCCGACTGCCCTCGCTCGAACAGCTCGACCACATGAGCCATCGATCGACCCTCATGGGTTGGGTGTTCTTGAGTATGGGTCTGGTTCTCGGAGCCAAGCTGGCCGAACAGGTCTGGGGAAAGGCCTGGCAGTGGGATCCCAAGCAGTGCACGACCCTCTTGACCTGGATGATCTTCGGCTTCGCCCTCTTTCTGAGACGTTTCCGCGCATGGCAGGGTGGAAAGATGGCCGCGGTGACCATCATCGGCTTCTTGTCCATCATCCTCGCCTTCGTACTGTTCAACGGGCTGATGCCCTCTGCCCATCACTTCACGTAGGAGGAGCCTTGCCGATCCTCCTCCTGGGACAGAACCATCGCACCGCTCCCGTCGAGCTGCGCGAACGGCTCGCCTTCGACGAAGAGAAGACGAGCGTGCTGGCGAAGTGTCTAAAGCAGGACCCCACGATCAGCGAGGCGGTGGTGGTCTCCACCTGCAATCGGATGGAAATCTACGCGGTGGCCGACGACGCGGAACGCGGAGTGGCCCGGCTGGAAGAACTTTTGGAACAAGTGCACGAAGTTCCCTTGGAACGAATCGCCGGCTCGCTCTATCGCGAGACCGACGACGAGGCCTTGCGACACCTCTTCCGGGTGGCCAGCGGACTCGACAGCATGGTTTTGGGCGAGGGACAGATCCTCTCTCAGGTGAAGGCGGGCTACGCGAGCTCGCGCGATCTGGGACTGACGCGAGAGATTCTGCATCGCACCTTCAACCAGGCCACGGCCTGCGGGAAGAAAGTGCGCACCGACACCAAGATCGGTGAAGGGGCGGTCTCGGTCGCGTTTGCCGCCGTCGAACTGGCGAAGAAGATCTTTCAGGATCTCACCAAGGAAAAGGTTCTGCTGATCGGGGCCGGAGCCACCGGAACCAAGGTAGCGCACCATCTGAAGGTCTTCGGAGTGGAAGATGTGCTGGTGACCAACCGCACGCTGGAACGCGGTCGATCCCTGGCGGATTGCCTCGGCGCAACTCTGGTTCCGTGGGAAAACTACGGCGCTTATCTCAACGAGGTCGCCATCGTGGTGACCGCGGCCTCGGTGCAGAGGCCACTCTTCACCATGGAGACCGTGCAGCGAGCCCTGGAAGGCCGCGGGCGTCGCCCCCTGTTTCTCATCGACCTCGGCGTACCCCGCAACATCGATCCCGCCATCAGCAAGAAGGCGGGCATCTTCCTCTACAACGTCGACCACCTCGAAGGCATCGTGGCAGAATCCTCGGCCAAGCGGCGCGGCGAAGCGGAGAAAGCCGAGGAGATCATCGACGAGCAACTCTGTCAGCTCCTGGAGTGGCTGGCATCGCGCTCGATGACTCCTACCCTGAAGCAGTTGCGACAGCGCCTGGAGGAAATTCGCGCCAACGAGGTGGCTCTGGCGCGCAACCGCCTCGACGAGAAATCTCTGGCGGAATTGGAACGCGTCAGTCACCGCATCGTGAACAAGATTTTGCACACCCCGACCGTTCGTATGAAAGACGAAGCTGCCAAGGGGGAAGGGGCGTCGATCATCCAACACGTCCGCCACCTCTTCGGACTGGACGACAAGTCGCTGCGCTGAGTGCGGCGATACCGGGCATTCATCTTCGGGGACTTTGTCCATGAACGAGAGACTATCCGGATTGCGTCTGTGGATCACCCGCCCCGAACCGGCCGCATTGCGCACCGCCCGGCGCTTCGAAGAAGAAGGCGCCAGCTGCCGCCTGGAGTCGACGGTGAGCTTGCGGCCCGTGGACTTGAGCCCTGAAGAGTGCGCGCGGCTGAGCGATTTCCTTCCCGGCGCCAGGCTGCTCTTGAGCTCGGCCAACGCGGGGCGCTATCTGCTGGAAGCGCTGGCTAACAATCCCCAGCTGAAGGCGCGGGTGTTGCAGCTGCCGGTCTCGGCGGTGGGGGAGAAGACGGCTCGCGCCGCGCACTCGCTGGGTTGGCAAGTGGAACACGTCGCCTCACTCGCACTGGGTCTTCAGCTGGCGCGCGAACTCGTGGAAGAGGGCGCGAGTTCGCGCGTGCTCTTGCCAGGAAGCGATCGACGCCGTCCCGAGGCGGAGGCTCTGCTGCGCGAGGAGGGAGTCGAGGTCTATCCCCTGTGCGTCTACCGCACCTTGCCCGCTGAAACCCTCTCGCCCGCGCTGCTGGAGCTTCTGCGGGAAGGACTTCTGGATGCCAGCCTGGTCTACTCCCCTTCGGCTGTTTCCGGGATGGTGACCGGGGCGCTGGCGGGTGGACTGAAGCCGCGGCAACTTCCACCGTGTCTTGCCCTGGGAAGCACCACCGCTTCCGAAGTGGTTGCCAAGGGTCTGCGCTTGGGCGCGGCCCCGCTCGCGCCGGGGGAGGATGCGCTGGTGGAAGCCAGCGTGAAATGGTGGACGAGCAAGCGAGCTGGCTCGTGACGAGCTCTCGCATCAGGGAGATTCCCGCCCTGCCGCTCTTGGCGGCGGCCCTGGCCGGCCTGGGCCTGTTCCTGATCAGGTTTTCTTTCGGCTCGACCCCTCTCGCGCTGCCTCTCGACGATGCCTACATCCACAGTGCGTTCGCATCCCATCTGGCCCACGGCCCGGTCTGGGGACTCTTCGCGGGTCAGCACAGCAGTGGCGAGAGTTCACCGCTATGGCCCTGGCTCTTGGCGCCCGCGGAGTTGGGCCGGCTGCATGGGGCTGTACCGTGGGCCCTCATCCTGGACGCTCTCGCATTTCTTCCTTTGCCCTTCTTGTGCGCGAGCCTGGCCGGCACGCGCGCGCGTTCTCTCTGGCTCGGCCTGAGCTTTGCCTTTTGTGGTCCGCTGCTCTCGCTGGCGCTGTCGGGGATGGAGTCGCTGCCCGCGCTGAGTCTGGGGCTGGCCGCCCTGTACCGATACGGGCGTGGTGATCTGCGTGGGGCTGGGCTCTTCGCGGCGGGCGCGGTCTGTTTGCGCCCCGATGCGCTCCTGCTGCTGGGCTCATTGGGCTTGGTTTCACTCTGGTCAAACGGGGCGGAGCGCGGATCGAGCGCGCGAAGGGGCGATCTCTTGAAGAGCCTGGCCCCGGGCGCCCTGCTCGCCGCTGGCGCCCTGCTGCTGCTCTTCGCGCTCCAGGGGTTTCACGCGCCCACCACTCTGGAGGGGCGCCGTTGGCTGATGGGACTGCCCGCGGAGCTCAGCTGGAACACCCTCGGCGCATCGCCGCTGCGCTTGTTTCGCGAATGGCTGCACGCCTTCGGCGCGGACTTCGGCCTGGGGCGCGTGGTGTTCGCGCACCCCGGCTCTCTACTCGGCGTCTTGCACGCCCTCTGGAAGATCGTCTTCCCCTTCACGCTCTTGGCGGGGGTCTTCGCCTGGGGCCGCCGTTGGAACAAGGAGAGAAGCAGTGCGGTAATGGTCCTCGTGGTCTGGACTCTGTCCTCGCTCCTCTTCTATGCCCTCCTGCTGCCCACCCGCGGGCACCTCGGTCGCTATCAACCCCAGCTCTACCCGCTGCTGTTCTTCTTCGCAGTCGAGGGGATTGCCTTCTTGGGCCGGCTGCCCCGGCTCGGGGCCTTTAGCGCAACGGCGGCCGGCGCACTGCTGATTCTGGCTCTGCTTTCGAGCACGGTGGAGCAGAGTGGACTGTGGTGCGCCGCGGTGCGCCATCTGGAAAGGGTGCACCTGCGCGCCGCCTCCTCGCTCTCGACCATTCTGCCGCGCGATGCCCGGCTCGCCGTCTTCGACGTGGGCGCGGTCGCCTACGAGGACCCGGCCGCGATGATCGACCTGAGCGGCCTCTCCGATCCCGAAATGGCCCACGCGCTCTCCGCCGCCTCGAGAGGCGCCGTGGTGCGGCTTCTTCACCAGCGGGGGGCAAGCCATCTCCTCTTGCCGGTGCTGCGCGACGGCGCGGCCGACGGTCTGGATCGTCGCTTGGGACTGCGCTCGAGCGGCGAGCTTCGACTCGAGGAGATGCGGCGCTGGGAGAGCCCGCTGGCCGCTTGGGGCCCCGCCTTCGCCTACACCGGGAATGCGTTTCGCCAGCTCGTTCTCTACCGGATCGACTGGCTGAAGTGAGAGCCCGGCCGCCGGCCGGTTGGACAGCGGCAGAGTGCTCCTTATACTTCTTGCGCCATGCAAATCAGCGAGATCTTCTACAGCATCCAGGGCGAGGGAAGCCGTCGGGGCCGTCCCTGCACTTTCGTGCGACTCAGCGCTTGTCCGTTGCGCTGCCGTTGGTGCGACACCAGCTACGCCTTCAGCGGGGGCGAGACGATGTCTGTGGCCGAGATCCTCGAGCAGGTGAAGTCCTACTCCACCCGCATGGTCTGCGTGACCGGCGGGGAGCCCCTGGCCCAGCACGAGGTGCACGGGCTCATGCAAGACCTCGCGGACACCGGCTACACCGTGCTGTTGGAGACGAGCGGGGCCTTCGATCTGGGCGGGATCGATCCGCGCGTGGTACGGATCGTCGATCTGAAGGCGCCGGGAAGCGGGGAGGAGGCCAGGAATCTCTGGTCGAACCTGGATCTGCTCCGCGAGAGCGATGAGATCAAATTCGTTCTTCTCGATCGGCGCGACTACGAGTGGGCCAGGGAGATTCTGGAGCGGCACGAACTCGCCTCGAAAGTGCATGCGCTGCTTTTCAGCCCGGTGCACGGAGAACTCGATCCCGCGCTGCTGGCGGCGTGGATTCTAGAGGACGGTCTGCCGGTTACCCTGCAATTGCAGCTGCACAAGCTTCTGTGGCCGCAAGCGACCCGGGGAGTGTAAGCATGTCCATCGGAGTGGTGTGTCTGAGTGGAGGCCTGGATTCGTGCGTGACGCTCGCGACCGCGTTGAAGCAGCACGACGAAATCGCGGCCCTGCACTTCAGCTACGGGCAGCGCACCGAGAAGCGCGAACGCAGGGCATTCGAGGAAATCTGTGATCACTATCGCATTGCGCGCCGCCTGCGCGCGAAGCAGCCGGCTCTCCGAGAGATCGGAGGCTCCGCTTTGACGGACAAGGAACTGCAGATTCCCAGCCAGTCCGCTTCCCTGGACGCTCCCTCTGGAAGCGGAGAGGTTCCCATCACCTACGTGCCGTTTCGAAACGGACAGATCCTCGCGCTGGCCTGCGCCTGGGCCGAGACCCTCAGTGCGGACGCCGTGTATCTGGGAGCGGTCGAGGAGGATTCCTCGGGCTATCCCGATTGCCGGGAGGAGTTCTTCGTGGCCTTTGCCAAAGCAGTGGAAACCGGTACGCGTCCGCGGACCCACATCGCCATCGCCACGCCGCTTCTACATCTGCGCAAGGGGGAGATCGTGGCGAAGGGCCTGGAGCTTCAGGCGCCCTTGCATCTGAGCTGGTCGTGCTATGAAGCCTCTGAGCGCGCCTGCGGGCGCTGTGAGAGCTGCGCCCTGCGGCTCAAGGGCTTTGAGGAAGCGGGCGCGGTCGACCCCATTCCCTACCAGAAGTCCTAGGCCAGGCCCTCCCGTGCCTTGAAGGAGGCGGCTAGACCGCCCCGCTGGCCCGGCTCTCCCTCGCGGGCGGATTCACTTCGTACTCTGAAAAATCGTGGTTGGCGTAGGCATCGCAGCGCGAACAGAGATGGAGGAGTTCGCGCCGGCCGTCGTTGAGAAGCTCGCGCACCGCGTCGTACTGCGGAGACTTCCAGATCTCCATGACGGAATGAGTGGTGACGTCGCCGATCACGCCGCGCTCGACAGGATCCCAACAGCAGAGGGTGGCCTTCCCGTCGCTATAAAAGTACATGGCGTCCGTCATCTTCCAGCAGGGCTTGCGCACGCAACTCTCTTGTCCCTGCCAGGGCCACTGGTAGAGTTCGGTGATCAGAACCTCCGAGCAGCGCGGCTCCCAGTAGGCGCGGAAAGCCTCGTGTTCGTGGCGGTTTTCCGGCATGTCGATCATCCGCACTTCGGTCTTGCAACTCTCCTCGTAGCCGCCCTCGCGCCAGATTTCCAGGAAGCGGGTGGTGCGTTCCTTGACGCGCTCGTAATTCAGTCCCACGCGGCTGGGCGCGTAGACCTCCGGGCTGAAACCGTCGATCGAAAATCGCATGACGTCGACACCGATGTCCAGGATCTCCCGGTCGAGCTCATCGTTGAGTAGACTGCCGTTGGTGTTGAACTCGATCTTGGCCGTGGGGTCCTGGCGGATGTAGCGCATGATCTCGGGCATCCGCTTGTCCACGAAGGGTTCGTTGATGAGGAAGGGGCGATACACCATTCCCATGCCGCGCGTCTCGTCCACGATCTTCTTCCACACCCAATCGTGCATCTTGGCGGGGTCGCGCTGGACTTCGTGCTGGGGACAGAAGGGGCACTTGGCATTGCAGACGATCACCGTCTCCATCTGGACGTAGCGCGGCGCCTCTGCATAGGGCATGCGCCAACGGGTGGACGTTCGGGTCTTGGCCATGGCCTCGCTCCTGACGATCGAAAGGGGGAATCCGCGCTCGCGGTGAGAAATCCGTGCGGTCTGCTAGCCCCATTCAAGGTCACGGCAGCCCGCGGCGCAAGGACTGTGGGTCAATTTTCTGTGGAATCAGCGCTCACGAGGCTCGAGGTGCCGACTTGAAGACCGTTTCACGTAGGAGTGCGACGCTGGCCTCGGTTGCTCCGTTCTGGGAAAGCACGAATTCGCGGGCACTTTCTCCCGCCCGCGCGCGGGCAGCTTCGTCGTGGAGCAGATTGGCGAGCACGCTCTGCGCATCCTGTGGTGTTTTCAGCACGAAGCCAGCGCCGTGCTCCACCAGCCGTTCGGCTTCGTAAGCGTTGTGAATGCGGGGGCCGAAGAGTACCGGTTGACCGCAGACCGCCGGCTCCAGCACGTTGTGCACTCCGGTCGAGAAACTTCCCCCGACGTAGGACAGGATGGTCGAGCGATAGATGTCGGCCAGAACCCCTACTGCATCCACCACGATGCAGCGCCAGCAGCTCGGGTCTTTGGCGGCGGCGGTGGAACGGCGCTGGTGGGTACTCAGCTCGATGAGCTGGCTCAGGCGGGTCGAGGCCAAACCCGCGCTCGACACTGCGTTCTCGAGCTCTTCCAGATGTTCGGGAGTGGGCTCGTGAGGCACGAGAATGGCTCCCAGAGCCTCGTCTCTCTTCAGCTCGTTCAGAGCGGGAGGAAGGATACAGGGAAGGTCGGTGGGCCAGACGCTTCCCAGAGCCAGATAGCGGTACTGGTTTCCCTGGAGAAGTCTCGACAGGGGCCCACCCTCCGCTTGGCGATAGCGGTGTACGACCTGATCGGTACGCGTATCGCCGGTGACCTGAATGGGAGCCGTGGTCTGGAGCTGTTCACTGAAGCGCTTCGCATCGTCCTCGCTGATGGCCCCGATCGCGTCGAAGCAATCGAAGAGTCTTCCGTAAAAATTGCGCGCCACGAAGCCCAGCCGGTAGCTCTTGCGGTGCAGAGTGGCGTCCAGGAGAAAGAGCGGCACTTTGCGGCGGCGAGCGGCCCAGATCAGGTTGGGCCAGCAGTCGAACTTCACGAAGACGAGCGCGCGCGGGCGCACGATGGCCACCATGCGCCAGGCCGCCAGCCAACTGTCCAGCGGCAGGTATTCGAGATGATCGAAGTCCTGGTGGCCGAGCGCGAAATTATAGCCCGAAGGAGAGAAGACGCTGACGAGCAGCGGGAGATTCTCGCCCCGCTGACGCGCTTCCTCGCGTAATGCGCGCAAGATGGGGCGAGCTTGTTCGTACTCCCCACGCTGCTCGCATGAAACCACACCGCGCCCTGCACCTTCGACTTCGCCGCTTCCAGTCGCCGCCAGAGGCCGCGACGCCCGCGCTCTCCCTGGCGCGCTTTCTCGCTGGAGAAGCGCGAGAGATGGAATCCGGCCGAGATGATCGGCGCCGCCATCGCGTTGTAGAGGCAGAACCACCCGGGTGAGATTCCTTTGGGCTCAGGGTCGCGCTTCATGTCCAGTTCTCCTCGAGAATTCGGATGACTCGATCCGAGTCGCTGAGCAAGAGACAGTATTCCTGCTCCATGTGGCAGGGGCGAGCCCCGTTGCGCGAGCAGGGCCGGCACGGGAGCTCGTTCTCCACGACTCTGCTGCGTGGATCCAGAGGAAAGTAGCCCAACTCGCGACTGGTGGGACCGAACACGGCCAGCACCGGAGTGCCCGCGGCCTCGCTCAGGTGCATCAATCCGCTGTCGTTGCACAGCAAGACTCGACAGCGCGACAAGAGAGCCGCGAGCGCGCGCAGCTCGAGTTCTCCCGCGCAGACGCGCGCCTCGCGCGGCAGCAGGGAGGCCATCTCCTGGCACAGCTCGCGTTCTTGCTCACTGCCCAGGATCACCACCTCGCCGTGTCCTTCGCGCTGCCAGTGCGCCGCCACTTCGCTGAAGCGTTCGAGGGGCCACTGTTTCGTTGCGTGCCGTGAACCGGGAGCGACGGCCAGGAAGGGGCGCTCGCTGCCGCCCAGGATGGCGGTGGCGGAGGCGTGGTCTTTCTCGCGCAACTGTAGAGTGGGCCGGACACTCTTGCCCTCGGCCCCGGCGAGGGCCAGATAGCGATCGACCTGGTGCCGGGTCGGGGGAGTGGCGACCCGCGTTCGCAAGAAGAGCAGGCGCGCCGCAGTGTCCTTCGCGATGCGCTTCACCGGCGTTCCCGCCAGCGCCAGGCACAGCAAGCGGCTGCGCAGGCTGCCGTGGGCGTCCAGGACGAGATCGAATTCCACAGTTTGCAGCTCTCGCGCGAGGCCGCGCAGTCCGCCGGACTCGTGGCTCAGCCGGAGAACGCGGTCCAGGCGCGTGTCATCCTCGAAGAGGGGGGCGTAGTCGGGTTTGGTGGCCAGCCAAATTTCGTGCTTCGGCCAGCGCGTACGCAACTCATCGACGAGGGCTCCGAGAAGCACCACATCGCCCAGGGAGCTGAAGCGGAGGATCAGAATACGTTGCATCGTAGGGTTTCGGGGCAATCTCGCCGCGATTGGGGCAGGGTAGGGAGTACTTTGCGAAGTGTCAACGTGACGCCTGCCACGCGAGCTGCCGCCCTGAGGCTTGTGGAGCCCGGGTGGTCCGTCTATGCTGCCCCGGTACAGGCCTTTGCGTTGGCCTCTTTTCGGCGCTATCACGGGGTCCTGCATTCTTGCCCGCTCTTCTTCTCAACGACCTGCTGCCAATCCTGGTTCTTTTGGGCCTCTCGGCCATTTTCAGCGGGGCGGAGACCGCCATCTTCAGTCTCAGGGAACTGGAATTGGACGAAATGGGGCAGCTCAAGGGCGCGCCGAGACTGGCGGCCTCCCTGGCGCGGCGACCCAATCGCACCCTCATCACGCTTATTGCTCTCCAACATGGTGGCCAACGTTCTGCTGGCGACGCTGGCCACCGCGATCTTCTTGCGGGTGATGGGTCCGATCGGAATGACCATCTCCATCCCGGTCGTCACCGCCGTGCTCTTGCTCTTTGGCGAAATCGTGCCCAAAACGATCGGGCTGCGCGGCAGCCGCCGTCTCGCGACGACGGTCGCGCCTCTGGTCGATCTTCTGGCGCGCGTTCTCTACCCGGTTCGCATTCTCATGGAGCTCGTCACGTCGCGCCTCGGCACTTCCAAGCTCCCTTCACGTCTCAGCCGTTCCGAGCTGGGGATTCTCCTGAGCATCGCGGGAGAGGAGGGGCTCTTTTCGGCATTCGAAACGAAGGTCCTCACCAGCGCGCTGCACCTGGGCGACACGCCCATCGAACGTCTCCTGCGACCCCGAGTGGAGGTCGTGGGAGTGGAGCGAACGGCTACTCTGCAAGAAGCTGAAGAGATCTTCGAAAAAAGCGGCTACAGCCGGCTTCCCGTGTACGAGGAAACGCTCGACCACGTGGTGGGGGTTCTCTATCTGAAAGATCTTCTGACCGCCCGCGATCGCAGCCGCGCGAGGGGAGTCGAGGAATTCATGCACGAGCCCTTCTTCGTCCCGCAGAGCAAGGCGGCGGACGAGTTGTTCGCCGAATTCCAGTCTCTCCGTGTTCATTTCGCGGTGGTGGTGGGAGAACACGGCGGGATGGAGGGCATCGTGACCATGGAAGACGTGGCCGAGGAGCTGGTGGGACAGATCGGGGACGAGAGCGACGTGGTCAAGGTGCGCCTGGAGGTGTTGGCTCACGACACCTGGCGAGTCGATGCGGGGATCGAATTGGAGGAGTTGGGGGAGGCGCTCGGCGTACCCATCGGTGAAGGACTCGACGCGGTCACCCTGGCCGGCTTTCTGGGTGAAACTCTGGGAAGAGTTCCACAAGCGGGTGACGTCTTGGAGCACGAGGGACTGCGCTTTCGTGTGCTCACCGCGCGCCCGAACCGTCCTCTTTTGGTGCGGGTGACGCGCCGCGGGAGGCGCGTGCGATGAGTTGGCTCGTGAGCTGGATTTTCATGCTGGTCAGCGTGGCCGTGAACGGCTTCTTCGCCGGCAGCGAGACGGCCTACACCACGGCATCGCGGGTGCGAGTGATGGATCACGCGCAGCGCAAACGACGCGGCGCCGAACTCGCGGTGCGCCTGCTGAAGGACAGAGAAAGCGTCATCGTCACTTCCCTCATCGGAAACAACTTGGCAGTCGTGGTGGGAACGGCCATCGCCACCTCAGCGTTCTTGACGCGTTTTGGAGCCCGGGGAGAAATTCTCGCCGCCACGACCATGGCGGCGCTCAACATCGTCTTCGGTGAGATTCTGCCCAAGTCCTTCTTCCGAGCCCACGCGGAAGCCGCGTGCCTGCGGGCGGCGCCCCTGATCCTGTTTTCCGAGCGCGCTCTCGCTCCGGTGCGCTGGGCGAGCGCCATTCTGTCGCGCGGCATCCTGTGGATCCTGCGCATGAACCAGCACCAGGCCGAGCTGACCCTCACCCGCGAGCGGGTGCTCAGGACTTTCCAAAAATCGGCGGCGCACGACGAGATCGATGAAGAGGAGAGGCGTTTTCTCAGTCGCACCATCGCCTCTTCCAGGACCCCCCTGCGGGCACTGTGCGTTCCGGTGGAGAACCTGAGCTGGCTGAACGAGGATTCGCGAGTCGAGGATGCCCTGGACCTGGTGCGTGTTCAGGGCCACAGCCGCTTGCCGGTACGGGATGCGGAGGGCCGCGTGCTGGGAATCGTTTTGTTCAAGGATCTTCTCCACCGGGGACCGAAGGAGCCAGTCCTGGAACTCGTACGGGAGGTGCTGCGACTGGATGGGCGCATGCGCCTGGACGAGGGTATCATGGCTTTTACCAACGCGCGGGAAAACCTCGGCGTGGTGATGGACGATGAAGGCGGGGCGAAAGGAATCGTCACCCTCGAGGATCTTCTCGAGCCGCTCCTGGGCGACATCGCCGACGAACACGATCCATTGCCCGAACCCGACTTCGATCTGCAGAGTGCGTGATCCCCTACTGAAAGGACCGGCCCTGGCTTCCCCCCGCGCATTCCTTCGCTCTTGCAGCGTCCTCTCGGCCCTGGCCGTCCTCTTGACTCTGGCGAGTGTGAGCCGAGCCGCGGACGAGATCGGCCCCATGCGCCTGGGCTTGCCGGGTCTCTGGAACGCCATCGTGAGTGCGGACCTCTCCGATGCTCCCCTGCGCTTCGGTTTCAGCGCAAGCCACGGCATCATCGACGACGGGCACGGATTCGTGGACCCCACGTTCTTGCCGGGGCTCACCACCGAGGAACTCAGGTTCGAGTTCTCACTCCGCGTGTCGCATCTCGCCACTCTGTCGGCCTCGATGCCGTGGCGGCGTTACGAGATCGCCGAGGGGGGCAGGGCCGCGCCCTTCAGCGCCAGCGGAAAAGGGGATTTTCAGGCCAGCGCGTTCGTGCCCGCGCTCAGTCTGGCTCGGCATCGCTTGAATACAGGATTTTGGGGAAGTCTTCGACTGCCGACCGGAAATTCAGACAGGGGCTTGAGTACCGGCGCACGGGAGGGTGAATTCGGTTTCGCGACGACTTTGAAGATGTTCGAAGATTCGAACATGCCCCCGACGCGCCTCACTCTGAACTTGGGATACCGGATCAACAGGAATGACCGCGACGGCTACGGCAATCTGACAGGAAGTTACGCGCGGCCGGATTCCACGGGGGTGTTTTCGCCCCAGTATCCACCCCTCGCCGTCGACGAACGAGGCCGCGACAACGATCAGCTGCTCTTGCGCGCGGGAGTGGAAGTCCGTCGCGA
Source organism: Candidatus Krumholzibacteriota bacterium (assembly GCA_963806035.1). Classification (GTDB taxonomy): domain Bacteria; phylum Krumholzibacteriota; class Krumholzibacteriia; order JAJRXK01; family JAJRXK01; genus JAOZPE01. The sequence goes on from CAWDWO010000039.1 coordinate 76,617, forward strand.
CTGGGCCCACCTCTTTCTGGAGTATTCCGCCGATTGGCTCGCGTGGTACCCGGACGCCTCCTACCGCGAGAGCGCGTCGTGGATCACGCCGGGCATCTACCTTGGTTCGCCGGCAAGCCTGGCCTTCAAGGCCTCCTGGGCCATCGGTCTGTGGACCGACGAAGCCAGGACCAGCTACGTGCCGCGCGTCCCCGATTGGATTTTCAGCGCGGGTATTTCCTATCCCTTCTTCCTGGGCACGAGGGACAGAGACGGGGACGGGATTCCCGACAAGCGCGACGGCTGCGTGGATCAGCCCGAAGATCACGACGGATTCCAGGACGAGGACGGATGCCCCGATTACGACAACGACGGCGACGGCATTCCGGATCGCCAGGACCTGGCGCCCGATCAGCCCGAGGACTACGACGGCTTCGAGGATCAGGACGGCGTTCCCGATCTCGATAACGACGGCGATGGCATCCCCGACATTCGCGACGCCTGTCCCAACGATCCCGAGGATTTCAACGGATTCTTGGACAATGACGGTTGCCCCGACGGCGTGCACGATCTCGACGGGGACGGCATTCCCGACTCCAAAGACATCTGCCCCAGGGAGGCCGAGGACCTGGATGGCTTCGAGGACGACGACGGATGCCCCGATCTAGACAACGACCTCGACGGCATTCCCGATACGCAGGACAAGTGTCCTCTGCAGGCGGAGGACTACAACGGAATTGAGGACGACGACGGTTGTCCCGACGCCGTGGTTCCGCCGCCAGCCCGCATGGAAAAGTCCGGAGAGTCCCCGGAGAAGTCCAAGGACTCCTCCAAGAAAAGCAAAGAAGACTCCTCCAAAAGCTGAATCACGGAGGAGGGGGCTGAGCTCAGAACGGCCGGTCGTTGGCCTTGCTCTCCTCCCAGTAGCGGAACATCTCCTCGCGGCTCAAGTCCTTCACCTTCTTGCCCTCGCGCGCACAGCGCTCCTCCATTTCGCGAAAGCGGCGCGCGAACTTGCGGTTGGTGCCGCTCAAGCAACTCTCGGGATCGAGATCGAGTTTGCGCGCGAGCTGAGTCGCGGCGAAGAGAATGTCCCCCATCTCATCGCGGATTCGTTCCTTGCTCTGGCCCTTCCGTGCCTCTTGAAGTTCCTCGATCTCCTCTTTCAATTTGTGCAGCACTTCAGCGGGATCGTTCCAGTCAAAGCCGGTATCGGCCGCGCTCTGGCCGAAGATGAGAGCCTGACGCAGGGCTGAGCTCGAGGCCGAGAGATGTTTCAATGCCCCGGCTCGCTCGCGCTTCTTCTTGCCTTCCTTCGCCTTCTCGCGCTTCCAGATGGCTTGAGCCTCGCTCGCGGTGGTCGCGTTCTCTTCGCCGAACACGTGGGGCTTGCGCCGGATGAGCTTCTGGGCACCCGCCTCGGCCAGTTCTTCCAGTGTCACTCCGGTCTTTTCGGACAGAAGCAGCCAATTGAAACAGACCATGTAGAGCAGGTCCGCCAGTTCTTCCCTCAGCTCCTCGGGATCGCCCCCGGCGCTCGCTTCCACATATTCGAAGACTTCGTCCTGGAGGAAGCGCGCCGCGCTGGGAAGTGTCTGTTGCTGGTCCCAGGGGCAACCCTCTGGACCGCGCAGACGTTGCAGGACTTCGATCAGGGCAGTGAGGGAATGTTCCACCGAACTCCCTTTCCACAAGGCTGGTTTGACCCGGAAGGAGGAGCACGTTAAGCTTCTCCTCTGTCTCTGATTTCTCCAAACAGCCCTTCAGGGCCCGGCAGGGGCCGGATGGATTATGGCGAGTGCCGAAACTATCACGATCCACGGGGCCCGCCAACACAACCTGCGGAATCTGGATCTCTCCATCCCCAAGGCTCATTTCACCACCATCAGCGGGGTCTCCGGCAGCGGCAAATCTTCCTTGGCCTTCGATACTCTCTACGCCGAGGGACAGCGCTGCTACGTGGAGAGTCTCTCCACCTACGCGCGACAGTTCCTCGAGAGATTGGAAAAACCCGAGGTCGATTTCATCGACGGAATCCAGCCCGCCATCGCGATCCGGCAGCGCAACACGATTCGCTCCAGCCGCTCGACGGTGGGAACCTCGACGGAAATTCACGACTACCTGCGCCTCCTCTATGCTCGAGCCGGACGCACCTACTGTCTGGACTGTGGAGTGGAGGTTACACCGGATACTCCGGATGGGGCCGTCGTCAAAGCCCGCGAGAAATTCGACGAGGGAGCGCGGATCCACGTCGTCTTTCCCGCCGCGGCGACCGAGACGCTGAGTTTCCAGGAGCTGGCGAGTCGTCTGGTGGCGCAGGGCTATCTACGCGCTCTGTGCGGCGAGGAAGTTCGATCGCTCGAGGATTCCTGGCGGCGCGAACCGAAGGTGGGTGAAGAGTTTTACGTACTCGCCGATCGCATGGTCTTCAAACCGGAGAACGAACTGCGTCTGGCCGAATCGGTGGAGGCCGCCCTCAGCGCCGGTGAAGGACGCGCGGGCATCGTAAAGGAGAACAGCGCGGACATTCTGCCCCTGAGCAAGGTCTTTGCTTGCTCGCACTGTGGCCGCTCCTACGAACCGCCCCACGCGCAGCTTTTTTCCTTCAATTCTCCCCAGGGGGCATGCCCGGCCTGCAACGGTTTCGGCGAGAGACTCGAATTCGACGAGCGCAGGATCATCCCCGATCTGGGCCGCAGCCTCGGAGCCGGAGCGGTGAAGCTCTGGGCCAGCGAGACCTTCGCTCACGAGATGAGCGTCATGCTGAAGGCCTGTCGCCGGCGCAAGATTCCCATCGACGTGCCCTTCGAAAAGCTGAGCGCGAAGCACAAGACATTCATCCTCGAGGCGCGCGAGAAAGACTATGTCGGAGTCATCCCCTGGCTGAGCGAGATGCGCGAGGCGAGGGTCAAGGAGGGACATCGCTTCTACACTCGCCGCTACATGGGGCGAAGCACCTGCCGCACTTGCCAGGGAACGCGGCTCAAACCCGAAGCGCGGGCCGTGCGCGTGGGGGGAGTTGGCATCGGTGATTTGTGCGCGATGTCCATCCCCAATGCGAGGAAGTTTCTAAAGGAACTGAAGCTCGACGAGACACGGCGCGAAATCGTGAGAGACGTGCTACTCGAAATCCTCGAGCGCCTCTCGTTCTTGGAAGCCATTGGTCTGGGTTATCTCGATCTTTCGCGCGCCAGCCGCACCCTGAGCGGCGGGGAAATGCAGCGAATTCACCTGAGCAACGCGCTCTCCAGCCGCCTGGTGGAAACGCTCTACGTGCTGGACGAGCCCAGTATCGGCCTGCATCCGGCGGACACCTATCGCCTCATCGAACGCCTGAAAGAGCTGGCGCAACTCGGCAACACGGTCGTCGTGGTCGAACACGATTTGGAGATCTTGCGTTCCAGCGACAGACTCATCGACCTCGGACCCGGTGCGGGAACGCACGGAGGCCGGGTGCTCTACGAGGGAGTTCCGCCACAGGGGAACGATCCGAATCCGGGGGCAAAGGACAGCCTGACTTGCGCCTATCTCTCCGGAGAGCGCGAAGTACCAATGCGCAAGAACCGGCGCGCGGCGGGTCGCAAGCGGGTCACTCTGGTCAACGCGCGTCTGCACAACCTGAAGGGCATCGACTTCACCTTGCCTCTGGGACTCTTCGTGTGCGTGACCGGCGTGAGCGGTTCGGGCAAGAGCACCCTGGTGAACGAGCTGCTCTATCCGGCGCTCACCGGACAGATTGCCGGGGGAACGGGCAGGCTGCACGGTTTCGACGCGCTGCACGGCGCGGAGAACGTGGATCAAGTGGTGATGGTCGATCAGAGTCCGGTGGGACGTAGCGCGCGCAGCAATCCGGGAACCTACCTGCACGTTCTCGGAGATATCCGCGAGTTACTGGCCTCCACCGCCGAGGCACGAAAACGCGGCTGGACCGCGGGACGTTTCTCCTTCAACGTCGCCGGTGGTCGCTGCCCGGTCTGCCAGGGAATGGGCGAGGTGAGAGTGGAGATGCAGTTCATGGCCGACGTGACCGTACCCTGTGAGGAGTGCGGCGGACGGCGCTTCGAACCCTCGACTCTCTTGGTCAAGTATCGCGGTCGCAACATTTCGGAGATCCTCGATCTCACGGTGGACGAGGCCATCAACTTTTTCGCCGACTCGCCCGCGATAGGTGCCAGACTCTGGCTGCTCCAGCGCGTGGGACTCGGCTATTTGAAGCTCGGCCAGCCAGCGGGCACCCTCAGCGGAGGCGAGAGTCAACGGCTCAAGATCGCGCGTGAACTGTCCTACGGAGGCAAGGATCACACTCTCTATCTGCTCGACGAACCAACCTGCGGACTGCATCCTGAAGACATCAAGCGCCTGGTGACGGTTCTGAACGAACTGGTGGACGCGGGGAATACCGTGCTCGTCATCGAACACAACCTGGATGTGATCAAGAATGCCGATCACGTGGTCGATCTGGGAATTGGCGGTGGGCCGGCCGGGGGTAAGATCGTGGTCGCGGGACCTCCGGAGAGCCTCACGGAAAATGCCGAATCCGTCACCGGAAAGCACCTGCGCGAGATGTTGTCCATGCAGAGGAGCTAGGGGATGAGAGTCCTGGTCACCGGCGGCGCCGGCTACATCGGAAGCGTGACGGTCCGCCAGCTACTAAAGGACGGTCACGAGGTGACGGTCCTCGACGATTTGAGTACGGGGCATCGCGCGGCAATCGAAGCGCGTGCGCGTTTCGTGGAGGGTCGCGTGCAGGACGCTGTCGCCCTCTCGGAGGCTCTGAGGGGCAGCGAGGCCGTGATCCACTTCGCCTCCTTGAGTTTGGTATCGGAGAGCGTGCGCGCTCCGCGCCGCTATTTTCGTGAGAACCTCTCGGCCGCGCTCGAGCTGCTGGAGGGAATGGAGCGCGCGAAAGTCCGCCGCCTGGTGTTCTCCAGCAGCGCCGCCGTCTACGGCGAGCCGGAGCTCGAGCTCATCGACGAAGACACACCGCTGCGGCCGGTGAACCCCTACGGGATGAGCAAACTCATGGTGGAGGAAATCCTCGCCGAGGAGGCCCGGGCCAACGGCCTGTCCGCAATGGCTCTGCGTTACTTCAATGCTTGCGGCTCGGATGGGGTCCACGGAGAGGACCATGATCCGGAGACCCATCTCATCCCGCGTCTGTGCGCGGCGCTCTTGGAGCGCGGGCGGGAGTTCGTCATCCACGGACGCGACTTTCCCACCGCGGACGGCACCGCGGTGCGCGACTACGTCCACGTGGTCGATCTGGCACGGGCTCACGTGAGCGCCCTGGCTGCGCTTCAGGCTCCCGGCTTCGAAGCTCTCAACCTGGGAACCGGCGCGGGAGCGAGCGTGCTCGAAGTGGTGCGCGCCGCGCAGGAGCTGGCGGGTTCCTCACTCGAGCTTCCCTTCGGCCCCCGGCGGGCGGGCGATCCGGCGCGGCTGGTGGCGGGGAACGAACGGGCGCGGCGCCGGCTCGCTTGGCGGCCCGAGCGCTCCGGGCTGAAGACCATCCTGCAGGACGCCTATCGCTGGCACCAGGAGCACCCCCAGGGCTACTCGGACGCTTGAGCCACCGTCGCCCCAGCGGCTGATCTGATCCCGGCAGCGGCGAAAAGCTGGGCAGGGGAGATGAGGGGTCGTCGCAGGGAAATTCCCGGTTTTCCGCCGCTGAATGAGCCTATTCGAGGCATTTTCCGCCGTCTGTGCGCCTTTGCGGAGACGCAGGGTCTCTCTGGCACTCCGGTTGCCCTTCGCGGGAGCATCTGGAGGGGAGACCACGCCATGAAATCCGAAGAATCCCGGTCCGCCGAGTCGTCTCGTCCCACGCTCGAAGCGGCAGAACTCCTGCAGCGCATCCCGCGCCTCTTGCGTTTTCGTTTGGCCGGTCGCGCCGACCGACTGCTTCTGCGCCTGGCCGAGAAAGTGGGCTTTGCCGGGGGCGCAAGTCTATATATCGAACTCGAGAGCGGCCCAAACTCCCCTCTGATCGTGGCTGAACGCGGAATTGCGGCTGAGCGCTGGACGCGCCAGCTGCAGGCGGAGCGTATCGGGCTGCTTTCGGTCGCACGAATCCCGGTTGCGCGCCGCCTTTCGGCGAATTTCGAACCGGTGGCCGCGCGGCTCCTGCAGGGGCTCAATGCGCAGCGGCTCACCGTCATTCCGCTGGGATGTCAGGGAAGAGCCTGGCGGCTGCTCCTGCTCGCTGAGGGACCGCGCTTCAATCTGGAAACTCTGGCCGGAATGCGCGACTTGGCGCGCACCGTACTCGACGCCGCCCGGCGCCAGGAAGAGAGCGGGCCCGCTCGTGTCGAGCGTAGCACGCATTCCCGACCCGGCAGCCGTTCGCGCACGCGCGTAGTGCGCGGGGCGGATGTGTTCCGCTTGGGCGAGGGCCAACTCTCTCGCGCTCGACGTCTGGTGGACCATCACAACGATGCGGTGGGAAACCTCAGCCATGACTTGAAGAACCCGCTCGCCGCCATCTCGACTTCGCTCCAGGTTCTTGCGAGTGGCCGCGCCGGAGTGCTGGAACCCCATCAGCTTCGCCTGCTGGGACTGGCCCGCAGAAATACCGAACGACTGGAGAGAATGGTCGATAGTTTCGCCAAGGAGGCGCAGCGGCAGGAGGGGGAGACGGTTCTGGATTGGCGCGAGCTCGATGCGAGCGAGCTCGTGAACCAGGCGATGGCTTCATCGGGCGCGATGGCGCTGACACAGGACCGTCAACTCGCCTGGGTCGTCGATCACGGCAGCACGGTTTACGGCGACCCCGATCGCATCCTGCGCATCCTGGATAACTTGGTGGGAAATGCGCTGAAATTTTCGGGACACGAAGGAAGCGTGCTGGTCAGCGCACGCAAGGACATGGTGCGCAAAGAGGACGAACTCGCTCGCGCCGCTGCCAGTCTGGGACACGCGCTTCGGGGTCTGTCGATCGCGGTGGAGGACGACGGACCGGGGATGAGCGAAGAGGTCTGCGCGCGCGCATTCGAGCGTTTCTGGCAGGAGGATGAGGAACGCGGCCGGGGCCGTGGTTCCGGTCTCGGTCTTTCGATCGTTCAATCTCTGGTCCTCGCGCTGCACGGAACGGTCAGCTTGACCAGCGAGCCACAGAAGGGTACCTGCGCGCGAGTTTGGCTCCCCCGCGACGAAGCTTGCGGTAGGCTCTGCGCGCAGCTGCAATCGCTCATGCGGGAACTGGATCGTCTGCGAGTCAGATGCCAGTCCGCGCGCCTTCTGCTTCTGGAGCTCTCACAATCCACCGACGAGCTCATGGCGGGCTTCGAAAATCTCCATCAGCAGCTGGTGGAGGAGGGCAGGAATCGCTGGACGGCGTACCGAGTTCACAGCTCCGCCCTCGTGCTCCTCTTGGATGAGGATGAACCCTATCCCACGTCTCTCTCAGTCATGACGGCGGAGAGCAAACCGGGGATGTCGGCTGTCCTGCGTCAGGGAACCGCCTGCTTCCCCCGTGATGGAGAGAGTTTGGATGTTCTGCTCGAACAAGCCCGGAACACGATGAGCGACCAGTGGTTGGTTGCGGCAGTCGGGGCCGGGCAACGGGAGAAGGCACGATGAGCGAAGCTCGTATACTACTTGTCGACGATGAACGAGATATCGCCGAAGCCCTCAGCTTTGCGCTGACGAGCGATGGATACGAAGTGGAAATTGCCACTGACGGCGAGGTGGGCTATCGGTCCGCGCTTCAAAATCCGCCCGATCTTCTCATATTGGACGTGATGCTGCCCGGAATCAACGGCTACGAGATCAGCCGCCAACTGAAGGACTGGATGAAAGGGGCGCCAGCCGGCAAGAGCTTCCCAATTCTGCTCATCACCGCGCGGCGGATCCACACCCCGCAGCGTGAGGAATTCCTTTCGGTGTGGTCGAGGGCCGATGCGGTTCTGTACAAGCCTTTCGAACTGAGCGATCTCGCGAAGTGCGTGGAGGAGCTCCTGGTGGCTGCCATGACTTGAGCTTGCGGCCGGCCTTGACACCCTCGGTGGCTTCTACGATATTCTCCCTCCGCTCGATTTCGAGTCTATCGGCGCCTGATGGCGCCCGCGCCGAATCTCGCGCGGTGGGAAGGTAGCTCAGTCGGTAGAGCAACGGACTGAAAATCCGTGTGTCGGCGGTTCAACTCCGCCCCTTCCCACCATTCTCACCCCCGGCACGAAAACCCACGACGCTCAGTCCATCCGCCTCATTCGAGCCCTGGGCCAGTCTGCGGCTTGCAAGAATCTTCATTCTGCGTCAAGCTCCTTCGCGCGCTGAATTCCCCAGCCCCTCCCATGGATGTGGACCACGATGCGGCTGAGAAGGCTCATCCTGAAGTCGATAGAGTTCTTTGGTCTGCACCCGTATCTGCGGCGGCGACGGCATGGCGCCCTCGTCCTGGCCTACCATGGCGTGGAGGAGCAGATTCTCGATCCGCGCATACAGACCGTTCACGTTTCACTGCTTCGCTTCGAGCAGCAGATGAAATACCTGAAAGAGAACTTCGAGGTCATCAGTGTCGATGAGCTCGAGCAGCGACTCGCGGCCGGAAGCGGACTGGACGGCAATCAGGCCGTCATCACTCTGGATGACGGCTACCGCAACAACCTGCAGATCGCTGCGCCCTTGCTCGACTCCATGGATCTTCCCTTCTCGGTATTCGTCTGCTCGCAAAACGTCAGCGATGGACACCGGCTGCCAACCTATCTCGCGCGCAGTGCTCTCTATCTCACCGAGAGACCCTCTTGCCGCATACAGGCCCTCAACCAAGAGCTCCCCCTGCACAGTCTGGAAGAGAAGGACTTCAGCGCGCGCTATCTGGTCGCCACTCTCAAATCTTCGGCTCAGCCGGTCGTGGAGAGCATGCTCTCTGACTTGGAAACTCTGCTGCCCCCCGAACGTAGAGAGGAAATCGACGAGCGCTTTGCTTCTGATGCGTTGATGAGCTGGGATGAAGTAAGAACGCTGCACCAGAATGGCGTGATCATCGCCTCGCACGGCAAGCAGCACTGCATCCTGCACGATGAGCAGGAGCTCGACTTGGTAAAGACCGAAGTGCGGGAAAGCAAGGAGACGCTGGAGCGGGAACTGGGTTCGTGCAAGTACTTCGCGTACCCCAATGGTGGCCCCGCGGACATCTCGAAGGCCTCCGTTTTGGAAGTGGAGAGGGCCGGCTATGCCATGGGCTTCACCTGTATTTTCGGAGAGACGAGGCTGGACAGTCCGCGGGCGTTCTTGCCGCGCATGGACGCCGACGTCGGATTCGACACCTTCAAGTTCTTTTTGAACAGTGCTTACCGTCCCCGATGAATCCCCCGAAGGAGCGCTCCCGGTCATCGCGCTGGGAGGATATATCACGGTATTGGGAGCAATTCGCTGCCTGGGTAGCGAGGGAATCCGGGCCTATTGCGTCACTCCGGTCGAGCCCTTCATCGCCCACTCGCGTTACTACCACGAAATTCCCGGGCCCGAAGGCCGCTTGCTCCATCCGGCCGAACTGCCCGCTTTCCTAGAGAGACTCCCGCTGCCGCGTGCTGTTCTCTTGCCCTGTGCGGATGACTGGGTGCTGGCAGTGGCCCAGTTGCCTTCGGAACTGAGCCATCGCTTTCCCTCGAGCGCTCCCAGCGTTTCCGTGCTGGAGCAGTTCCTGGACAAGGCCAAGCTGGAGCAGTTGCTGGACCGCTTCGAAGTGCAACGTCCTCAAACGCGGGCCCTGCCTACTCGGGAATCCCTGCGCGAGGCCGACTGGGACTCGGGTACCTCTTGGTTTCTCAAGCCGGTCGATTCGCAGAGCTTCCGGCGTCGCTTCGGGGTGAAGGCATTCCGGGTCGCATCCCTGGAGGACGCCGAGGCGCGCTGGGACGAGATTCACACGGAAGGCCTCGAAATGGTCCTGCAGGAGTACGTGGCGGGACCCGCGAGCAATCACTTCTTCGTCGATGGATTCGTGGATCAGAATGGCGAAATCAGGGCCCTGTTCGCCCGTCGCAGGCTGCGCATTCATCCGCCTGATTTTGGCGACAGCTCCGCCCTGGTGAGCGTTCCCCTCGAGGAGGTCGCACCCGCCGTGAGCGCCTGCCGGCGCCTTCTTGACGGCGTGGGCTTTCGCGGCATCTTCTCGGTCGAGTTCAAGCGCGATGCGAAGGATGGCGCATTCAAGCTCATCGAAGTCAATACCAGGGCTTGGGCGAACGTGGGTTTTGCGCAAAGTTGCGGTGTCAACACGCCGCTCATGGCCTATCGCGACGCCCTCGGGTTGCCAGTCGAGAGCGTGCAGGAGTACGCGATCGGGCGCCGCTTCTGCTTCTTTCCCGCCGACTTCTCCGCCTGTCTGAGACTGCGGCGCTCGGGAGAACTCAGCCTGACACGGTGGATCCGTTCCTGGATCAACGCGGAAGCATCGGTCTTCAGGTGGAGCGATCCTCTACCCGGAGTCAGACAGGGCTTGCAACTTGGGGCGAGTGCGCTCAAGAAGCTCTTCGTCTGAGCAAATCCTCCCAGATTCTGACCGCCGGGCTGCTTGCAGATCCCACCGATCCCAGCCACTTGGCTCGCAGCATGCACGCAAGATTGAAGCGGATGCTTCAAGTGGCGAGTCATCATGAGCAATCATGAGACCCTCTGAGATCGAATCGTACTCCATTTGCGGGGCTTGATTCCCCGTCCTTCCCGACTCCGGCGCGCTCACGCGGGCAGGCACGGCTTGTGCACCGCCCTCCGTGTTCTCTCTACTCAGGGCCCGAATCAGCGGGAAACGAAGAGGTCGAACCGTGGAACACCAGACTGGTCCAAGAAGAATCGCCCACCGGAAACGTTGGAGCAATCAAAGTGGCTTCACGGTCGTGGAGTTGATGGCGGCGCTGCTGCTTTTCAGCATCGGGCTCGTCGCTTTGGCTCGAGTGCTTCCCCAAGGAATGGAAGTTCGAGACCGGGGCCGGCGAATGACGGTAGCCATGCAGCTGGCGAGGGAGCAAATCGAGACTCTTCGGAGCCTCCCTTTCACCGATCCCGATCTCGCCAACGGCCAGCACGTGGACAACGAAGTATTGAGGAACGGATCGTACCGCCGGCGATGGACGGTACAGGATGACACGCCCCTTCCGAACATGATGCGCATCGAAGTTCGAGTCGCATTCACTACGTCCGAGGCAGATAGCGAAGCAGTGATCGTCACACAGCGAACCCGATAGGTGGTGGCACCGATGAAGCACAGCGGTGGTACGCAACGCGAAGCACGCTCTTGGTTCGAGCGGAACTTCGCCAAATCGTCCCAAGATGGATTCACGCTCATAGAATTGGCTGTCACCATGGTGGCATTCGCCGTGATCATGATCGTGGCGTTTGGCGTCATGGGGAAGCTCAACCAGGCCGGTATGGGCAACGAGGTCTTTGCCCGCACCCAGGCGGCAGCTCGCGCGGCGAGTGACGAGGTCGAGAAAGACCTGCGCGCGGCCGGCGTGGACGTCGATTTCAGTCGCGGTCAAGAGCGATTCGTCTATGCCGACGCCTATCAAATCGCATTCAACGCCGATCTGAGCCCCACAGTGGATCCCAACGGTACGGCGGCGCCGGCGGCGCTTCACGTGGGAAACATTCCCGCGCAGCTCACGCCTCTGTTCACGCCGACCACGACCTACAATACGGGCGCGGAGACCATCGTCTACACCCTCGATTCGACCGCTGACGGCGTGATCGACGGGGCGGACGAAGTTGACGATGGCGAGGAGAATACCCCGAACCCGCACGACATGATGCTCTATCGACGGGTCTTCGGCTGGGACGGCAATGCCAACACCATGCAGGAACGCCAAGTCGCGCTCGTGCGTGGACCCGATGCCAACTCCCAAGGCGAGTTCCCCCAGCCCCTGTTCGCCTATTTGATCGATTCGGACGACGATCGCAGCACGCCACCCGTTCTGCACGGTGATGCCGACGGCGATGGCACGCTCAGCAATGCAGAGATTGCCGCGCTCACGCCGCTCACTCAGCCCGAGCGTGCTCGCCTCGAGCGCATCGTTTTGACGGTGACGGGCGAATCGGAGCGGACCGACGCTCACACCCAGTCCAACGATGGGTACAATAGGGTGGTCTTGCGCAGTGAAGTGATGGTGCGCCATACACCTCGCACTAGCGGATTGGTGTACGGAACCGTCTTCCAGGATACCGACGGCAACAGAGTCCAGGATGCGGGAGAGGGTGGAATCGGCGGAGTCACGGTGCGCTCCAGCGTGGGAACCATCGCACGCACCGACCTCAGCGGGGCCTATCGCCTCGTTCTCACCCCGGGCTTCCAGACGATCACCGAGGTCGATCCCGCGGGATATATCTCAAGCACTCCGAACACCATCAACATCGACGTCATTCCTGGTTCCTATTCACGCCTGGACTTCGGCGACCGTTCACCGAGCGGCTCGGCTTCGGTCAAGGGGATCGTGTTCGATGACGTGAATCAGAACTCGGTGATGGACGGAGACGAACTGGGTATTCCCGGCGTGACCGTGTATTCCGATGGCGGCGAAACGACGGTAACCGATGCCAACGGTTCCTACACCCTGACCGTGCCGGTGGGAAACCGGACGATCACGGAGACCGACCTTCAAGGATACACTTCGACGACCACGAACACGGTCGATATCGTGCTGAGCACCGACGGACAGGTCGAGGTTTTGAACTTCGGAGACTATCTCCTGAAGGACTCGGGCACGATCGAAGGCTACGTCTACAACGACGAGAACAACAACCAGGTTCGCGATGGCTTCGAGACCGGTGTCAGCGGCGCCATGATCTACGCGGCGGGGGACAGCGTTCAGAGCGACGTCAGCGGGTATTTCTCGCTCACCGTTCCCTCGGGCACCTACGACGTCACGGAGGTTGATCCACCCGGATACACTTCGACGACCGCGAACACGCTGCGGGGAGTACAGGTAGATCCCAACGTCACCATTCAGATCTACTTCGGAGACATGGTCCAGGAGGACGTCAACTTCGACATCATCACCCTGGCCGATACCGAACGCGCGCTGTCCCTCACCAGCGGTGACGTGGGAGAGGACAACAAGGGCGACGACGATCTCGTGTTGGGCACGCGCTCGAGCAGTGGTACCAACAACTTGATTTTGTGGGACAACGATCGACGCAATGGCAATACGCCGAACGGGGCCATCTTCAGTTCGGTGCCCACCGCGACGCGCAATGCGGGCTCGGACGTGATGGCAATGAGGATGATCCAGGATACGGGGAACCCCTATCTCATCCTGGGTCTCAACGGCGCCGGTTCGCCCGATATCAGCGTTTGGAGCTTCAAAAACGGCATGCCGGGGAACTCGCCCGATCAATGGTACGCGACCAACGGCGGGGAGTCGGTCCTCGACCTCCAGACCATCAACTACTACGGTGGCAGCTCTCTCGACCTGGTGGTCGGGGTGAAGAACGCCACCATGTCGGGATCCGTGGAACTGTGGACGGGTTTGGGCGGCGGTCAGTTCTCACGCATTCCCAACGGGATCATCACCGTGGGCGCCTCTCCGCTGGGCCTGGTGCTGGGTGAAGCGCAGGCGGCCGTGCTGCAGGACATCAACAACGATGGTCGGGCTGACCTCATCGTGGGCGCGCGTCAGACCACGACCACCAGCTCCGTAAACGTCTACCTGCGCTTTCCCGACAACAACAGCGGGATCTACTTCGAACCCTATCAGGCCTTCCCGGTCAAGGGGCTCATAACCGACATCATCGTCAAGGACATGATCGACGACGATCAGGGCCGTCCCGACATCGTCGTGGCGACCGCGACGACCGAGACGACCGGTGGCGTGTACCTGTGGACGCAACACGAAGACGGATACTTCGGATTGCCCAACGGCACCGGCCGCAGCTTTGACGACTACATGACCACCGATGGCGCTCCGATCGTGATGGAGTCGCTCAAGCTGGACAACGACGTGTTCCCCGACCTCTTGATCGGCACGAGAACTTCCAACGTCTATCAGGGCTACGTGTTGATGGCGCTTGGCTTTGGTTACTTGCCCAGTGCGGCCACGCACCTCACCGAAAATCCGATCGGTGCGGTGGTGACCATGACCACCGCCGATTTCAACAAAGACAACGCCATGGATTTCGCCGTGGGGACGCAGAATGCGGCCACACAGGGCCAAGTCGTCATCTTCTATCGCCAGTAGGGAGAGTCCAATGGACACGAAGAGGAAGGCTAATTCCCCGAGTAAAGCTTCGACAGGAGCGTTCTTGCCGCGCATCGTTCGCAACGAGGACGGGATGGCGCTCGCCATCACGATCATCCTGCTCTTGAGTCTGGCGGCAATGGCTCTGACCGCCACCCTGGTGGGGAGCACGGACCTCAAGGTGGCCGGAAATCAGCGCATGAATTCGGCCGCCCTGGATGTCGCCGAGGCGGGCGTGGCGGAGGCTCTCAACCGCATGAGCCTCACCCCGGGCACCACCGTGCCGGTGGGAGGCAACGCCGTCGACGCTTCCATTGCGGATCCCACTTTCCCGCCCAATCCGAATTGGAAGGCGCACATCTATCTGACCCCGATCGGGGCTGCGCCGGCGGCTCCTGCCGGAGAGTTCAGCACCGGTACCGTGCAGACGGCCGGCAACTATCTGCAGTATTCGGACCCCGCGGACGTCAACGAAGCGATTCTCATCGAGCACAAAACGCGCGACTTCAACGGCGACGGAGTCCCCGAAGTCGTTCTCTACGACCCCTCTCTGGTTCCTCCGGAGAATCCGAATTCGGGATCGCCGGTGGAAGTGGTGACGGCGACCGGTCACCAGGGAACAGCCAAACGCACGGTGCAGGTGGAAGCGATTCGTTTCCCCATTCATCCCAACGTCACCGCCGCGCTCAGCGCGGACGGAACGGTGGACCTGCGCGGTAACGTCACCGTGTGTGGTCACAACCACCGCATCGACACGCCGGTGGGCCGCCAGCTACCGCTCTGTTCCCCCGCCTGGGACGAAACCGTGGGACATCTGCCTGCCGTCATGACGACGGGCTACTCCGTTGGAACGCGAGGTTCGACGGACCTGTTGGGGAGTCCCGCGGTAACCGACACCTCCTCCACGAACCATTTCTACAGCCTTTCGGAGGCTCTGGGCGTCACGCAGTCCGAGCTGAACGACATTCTCTCCAGTCCCGACCAGACAAGCGACAGCGACTCGGGTCCCTACGACGGGATCACCTACATCCAGGGTGACGCAGGCTTCAACGGGATCAACGGGCAGGGACTTCTGTATGTGACGGGGGACCTCACCCTCGCCGGTAATTTCTCCTGGGTCGGCCTGGTCTACGTGGAGGGGGAGCTGCGCAATACGGGAAACACCTGGATCCTGGGCGGGGTCATGGCGCGTGGTGACCTCCACGTCGCCGTGGACTTCGGTGCCGGAACGCCAGTGATTCTCTACAGCCAGGAAGCACTCGAGCAGGCACTGACGCGTTCCATGCGCTATGTGACCTTGGGGTGGAAGGAGATGGACTAGTGCGTAGCTCACGGCAGACAGCTCGTATCCAGCGCCACGGGGCGGCCGGGTTCACTTTACTGGAGATGATGGTGGCCATCGTCGTGATGGGCGTCGCCATGGCCTTCACGGCGCCCAACATCATCCAGAGCGCGCGCACGCACAAGCTGCGCAGCGCGGCCGGTGAAGTGCAAACCGCGTTGGCCAGGGCGCGTTCCACCGCCGTCACCAAGAAGGCCACGGTGCGCCTGGATTTCTTGGGGGGCGCGAATCCGCTCTACGTCGTGCGGGAAGATCTCGACAACGACGGTGTCTACGATCGTTGGACTTCGTGGTCCAGAATTCCCAGTGGCGTGCGGATGACGAACCTGAATTTCGGCGGCAACAACTTCGTGAGCTTCACCTCCAGCGGAGTGCCCTCCGCGGGGGGCACGATCACCCTGCAGGTCGACAACGGTCAGCAGCGGGTCATTCGCCTCGCTCCGGGAAGCGGAGCCGCCACGGTCTCCACCCCGGCCAATTCCTGAGCCGCCGAGAGCAGCCCGAATCCGAGCTGAGGGTCCCGGCGTAGCGAAAGTAGTTGTATCTTACAACTATTAGATTCGCCAAGCGCTGAATCTCCTGCGTTTCATTGCGCGCTTTCCGCATCCTGCGGCGGGTGCTTTCGCTCGCTGCGTTGGCGGTCCACCCAGCGCTTGGTGGCTTTTGCCAGCGCATGCAGGCCCTCCAGGGCTGGCTCCCGCTCCTCGCTGGGAAGCAGAGTGAGGATCTCGCGACACGAGGCGCGGATGCGGCTCTCGAGCTGCAAGAACAGAGTCTCTCCGGCCGGGGTGAGTTGGACTTCGACGCGACGCCGGTCCTGCTTGGCGGCCTGGCGTGTCGCTAAGTTCTTTTTTTCCAGGCCGTCAACCACGCGGGTCAGGGTGCTCTGGGTCAGCCGCAGCTCCTCCGCCAAGACCTTCATTCCGGCCGAGCCCAGCTCCCACAGGGTCTGCAGGAGGTTCCATTGGCTCAAGCTGAGCCCGGCCTCGGCGCAGAAGAGCCGATCGCGCGCGGCGCCTCCCTGGGAGAGAGTTCGTCCGTCCTGAAGAAGACGACCACTGAGTCGAAAACTAGAAGCCATCGAAAATCTTAACTCCTTCGTAGATGCAACTATTGTACGTTCGTAACGGGTAAGTTCAAGGAAATCTTTCGCCTGAAGCGCTTTCTCACTCGTGGAATCTTGACAGCGTAGACCGAAGCGGTACACTTCTTCGTGGCGACACCACGATGCAGAAATGGCATCGGCTTCCGTCTTCCAAGTCGCATCGAGCTGGTGTAGCTCAGCTGGTAGAGCAGCTCACTCGTAATGAGCAGGTCTGCGGTTCGATTCCGCACACCAGCTCCACTCGTGATTCGAGAGTCCCTGCATGCCTCGCGGGGAGTGATGCGGTCGCGGAACGTCGTCGGAAGGGGCCCTGCAGCCTGGGCCCCTTCTTTCTTTTTCTCCAGGAGCGAAAGAGAGCGCACGCGTGGCCTTGAAGATCAGTATCTCGGGAATTCGCGGCGTGGTGGGTGAGGATCTCGATGCCGAAGTGGTTGCACGATTCGCGGCCGCCGTTGGCAACATGCTCCCGGAAGGTACAGTCGTGGTCGCGCGCGACTCACGGCCTTCGGGGCCGGCCCTGTGCCGCGCCGTCGAGCGCTGCGCTGCTCTCCACCGGGCACGACGTCATCGACGCGGGGATTCTGAGTACACCGGGTACGGAATTGCTCGTGCAGGACACGGACGCGGTGGGTGGCATCATCATCACCGCGAGTCACAATCCGGTGCAATGGAATGCTCTGAAACTTCTCGACGCCAAGGGCCTCTTCTTTTCACAAGAAGCGATGGATGAATTGCTCGAGCGTTCCTCGCGTCCGCGGCAGCACGTACCTGCGCTCGCTCACGGTAGCTACCGTGAGGTGTTGGACGCGGACGAGCGGCACATCTCGGCCATCTGCAAGTTGGCGATGGTCGAGCCCGAGAAGATCCAGCGCGCCGGACTAAAAGCGGTGGTGGACTGCACTGAAGGCGCGGGGGGCGCAATCATGCCGCGGCTCCTGCGGCGCCTCGGCGTCGAGACGGTGGAACTCAATTGCAATCTGAGCGGTCACTTTCCCCACGATCCCGAACCACGTCCGGAACATTTGGAAGAGCTGTGCGCCCTGGTGGCCAAAGAGAAGGCCGACCTCGGCTTCGCAGTCGATCCCGACGTTGACCGTCTCGCGCTGGTCGACGCGGGGGGGCTGGCGGTGAGCGAGGAGCGCACCTTGGTCGTGGCCGCGGACCACGTGCTTTCGCGCAAAGCGGGTCCTTTGGTCGTCAATCTCAGCTCCACTCTGGCCCTGGACGCGGTTGCCAAGCGCCATGGGGTCCAAATCCATCGCACCGCGGTGGGGGAGGCCAATGTGGTCCAAAGGATGCTCCAGGTTTCGGCAGTCGTCGGGGGCGAGGGCAACGGCGGGGTCATTCTGCCCGAGCTGCATCCGGGCCGCGATGCGCCACTGGGCGCCGCTCTGGTGCTTTCCGCGGTGGCCGAAGCCGGTTCCCTCAGAGCCTGCCTTCAGCGCTATCCCGACACGAGTATGGTGAAGGCCAAGCTGGCGTTGCGCCCGGAAATCGACGATCCGAAGCGTTGGGAGGCCTGCCTGAAGGAACTCGGGGAAGGGGGACAGATGGACTCCACCGATGGACTCAAGTACTCTTTAGGGGATCGCTGGGTCCACCTCCGTCGTTCCAATACGGAAAATGCTCTTCGCATCATCGCGGAGGCGGACACGATGGCTAAGGCCTCCGAAATGGTCGAGAGCGTGCGCCGGTCCCTGGATCGCTGATCCAGGCGCCCGCGGGGCCGAGCCGAGAGGGGAACGATTTCATGTGCGGCATCATCGCCATGGTCGGGCACAAGCCCACCGCCAACATTCTCATTGAAGGACTCAAGCGCCTGGAATATCGCGGCTACGACAGCGCGGGAATCGCGGTGCGCAACGGTAAGGGTCTGGAGCTGCGCAAGTGCGCGGGGAAGATCAATCGCCTGGAGAGTCTGCTCGCCGAAGATCCCATCGACGGAGAGAGCGGCATCGCTCACACGCGCTGGGCCACCCATGGTCACCCCACCCAAGAGAACGCCCATCCCCATTTCAGTTGTGATCGCAAAGTCGTGCTGGTGCACAACGGGATCATCGAGAATTACCAGGCGCTGAAGTCGAAGCTGGAGAATGTCGGCCATACCTTCGATACGGAGACCGACACCGAAGTTCTCGCGCATCTCATCGAGTACCACTACAAGGGCAAGCTGGAAATCGCCGTGCAGGAGGCGCTCAAACTGGTACGCGGGACCTACGGGATCGCCGTGATGCACCAGGACGAGCCAGGGAAGGTCGTGGGGGCGCGCAACGGAAGTCCCCTGGTCGTGGGCCTGGGCGATGACGAGTATTTCGTGGCCAGCGACGTGGCGGCCATTCTGGCGCGCACCCGACAGGTGATCTACCTCGACGACGGCGAAATGGTGGTCATCACCGCCTCCGGCTACCACACCATGGACATCGACAACAAGACGGTGGACAAGGACATCCACGAAGTGACCTGGGATCTGGATCAGATCGAGAAGGGCGGTTATCCGCACTTCATGCTGAAGGAGATCCACGAGCAAGCCCAGACGATCGCGGACACTTTCCGAGGACGGCTCCTTCCCGAGACCGGCGATGTCAAACTGGGAGGCCTGGCCGACTTCGAGCCGCAGCTGCGCCGCTGCAAGCGCATCCTGATTTTGGCCTGCGGCACCTCCTGGCACGCCGGCCTGGTCGGCGAGTACATGATCGAGGAGTACGCCCACATCCCGGTCGAGGTGGAATACGCCAGCGAGTTCCGCTATCGGCAACAACTCCTGGATCCCAATACCGTGGTTTTCGCGATTTCCCAATCGGGCGAGACGGTCGACACGCTGCAGGCCATGCGCGAGGCCAAGAAGCGCGATGCCCTGGTATTGGGGATCACGAACGTGGTGGGCTCCACCATCGCACGCGAGAGCGACGGCGGGGTATACATTCACGCCGGTCCGGAGATCGGCGTCGCCTCGACCAAGGCCTTCACCTCCCAGGTGACGGCGATGCTTCTCCTCACCCTCTATCTGGGCCGGATGCGCGACATCTCCGAGGAGATGGGGATCAAGATCATCCGCGCACTCATGGACATTCCGCGCCAAGTGGAGCGGATTCTGGCTCAGGAGGATCTCATTCGCGAGCTCGCGCGGGCCTACGCCCCGCACAGCAACTTCCTGTATCTGGGCCGGGGATACAACTTCCCCATCGCGCTCGAAGGCGCACTCAAGCTCAAGGAGATTTCCTACATTCACGCCGAAGGGTATCCCGCGGCGGAAATGAAGCACGGGCCGATCGCGCTCATCGACAAAAACATGCCGGTTGTCGTGCTCTGCACTCAGGACGGAACCTACGAGAAGATCAAGGGCAACGTGCAGGAAGTGAAGGCGCGCAGTGGACGGGTGCTCGCCCTCGTGAGCGAGGACGACTCGGACATCTGCAACATGGCCGACCACTGCCTGCGGGTTCCGACCACCCTCGATCTCTTGTCGCCCCTTCTCAACGTGATTCCCCTGCAACTGTTGGCCTATCACATCGCGGTCCTGCGCGGCTGCAATGTCGACCAACCCCGGAACTTGGCCAAGAGCGTGACGGTAGAGTAGGAGAGGGCTTCATGAACGCGGAGCGACGAATCATCCATACCAAGGAAGCCCCCGAGCCGGTGGGGCCTTACAGCCAAGCTATCGTGGCCGGGGACTACCTTTTTTCGGCCGGGCAAATCGGCATCGACCCGGCCACCGGAATGATGGCGGGACTCGATGTGGCGACCCAAACCCGTCAGGTCATCAAGAACCTCGAGGCAGTGCTCGCGGCCGCCGGAGCTTCGCTTCAGCAGGTCGTGAAGACGACGATCTATTTGGTGGAACTCGACGACTTCGCGCTGGTGAACGAGATCTACGGCGAGGCTTTCTCGAAGGCGAGTCCGGCCCGCAGTACCGTGGAAGTCTCGCGCCTGCCTCTGTCCGCCCGAGTCGAGATGGACGTCGTGGCTCTTTTGCGTTAAAAAGGCCGGGCGCGAGTTCGCGGGGGGATGGATGGGTCCTGGTGGGCCCCGGGGACTTCAAATCCTGCGGTCGGGTGCCAAGCGTCCGAGGTGGGTTCGATTCCCACACATTCCCGCCATGCCTCTCTTCAGCGCGCAGTGGACCGATGACAGATACCCAAGTCAGCGTCAGCTCCGCCGCGACCGCTCCCGAAGTGGTGCTCATCCTCAATCCTACCGCCGGGAAGGGACGGGCGGGACGCGAGCTCGTTCATCTTCGTAGCCATTTCACCGCTCGCGGCATCAAGGCGGACATCTTTCTGACCCGCGGCGAGGGTGACGGCACTCGCATCATGCAGGAACTGGAACCCGCCCCGGGAACCATCGTGATCGCGGCGGGCGGAGACGGGACCGTGCATGAAATCGGCGGCGCTCTCATCGACAGGGAGGAACTCAGACTCGCGGTGATCCCCATGGGATCGGGCAACGACTACGCCCGCCTGATGGGCATGCCGAACGATCCGGTGCGCTGTCTCGATCTCATCCTCGAAGGAAGCGATCAGCACTGGGACGTCGGCCTGGTGGGAGAGGAGTTCTTCCTGAACTCGGTGGGCTTCGTTCTCTCCTCCGCGGTGAGCTGGCACAGCCGTCAGACCGGACCTCTCACCGGGCTTGCGCGCTACGGCATGGCCGTGTTGCGAGCCCTGAACGATCACCGGCCGGTTCGCATGGGCTTCGATGGATTAGAGGCCTCGGGAGATCACTGGGTAAGCCTGATGGAAGTGGGAATCGGAAACTGCGCGGGAGGGGGATATCGGCTCACGCCGCGCGCCAATCCCACCGACGGTCTCTTGGATGTCTGTCTGGTGAGCGCTCTGGCGCGCTGGAGAATTCCCCTGCTCATGCCAAGGGCGCGCGCGGGACGCCATCTCGATCATCCAAAGGTCATCTACGAACAGGTGGCGGGTTTCCGCCTGCGTCTGGATGCGAGGGCACTGATCCACCTGGATGGGGAACTCAAGCGCCTGGAGAAGGGGGAATACAGTGTGCGCGTGAAGAGCAAGTCTCTGCGCGTGCGCATCCCCAAAGATCGTGCCCTGGAACTGGGGAGGAAGAGGGAGGGGACGCCGTGAGAGCCCAGGCCAAAAGGGCGGCGGTCCTGATGCTGGCGATCGAGTGTCTCTTGCTTCCCTCGCTGGCAGACGCCAGCCAGATGGAGGGGGCGACGCCAGCCGTCGCGCCCGCGGATTCCACTCGAGTTCCACCGCCAGCCGCTCCACTCGATCTGGGGAACGGCCCGGTCTATCCGCCAGGAGGCGTTGCAGGCCCGCAGAACCTGCAGCGGTTTCAACCCCGCTCCACCACCGCGGCCGTGTTGATGTCGGTTCCCTTGCCGGGGTGGGGCCAGTTCTACGGAGACGCTCCGTTTTGGGGCGTGGTGGCTTTCGGGGCTCAGATGTGGTTCTACGGGAACATCGCCATGCAGCTGCGGAGACAGGAGCGCCAGCGCGTGGCAAGGGACCAAGCTCCGCTGGGAAGTGCGGAGCGCGACATCCGCGACGCCCTCGTGACCGAGCACTCCGAGCGTGCCCGAGATTTCATCTGGTGGGCCGCGGGATCGCTCCTCTTGGTCTCCCTGGATGCCTACGTCAGCGTTCAATTGGTCGATTTCGATTCACCCATTCCCCCGACTCCCGATCTCGAGCGTGGGCTCGGCGCGGAGCTCCCTCGTGGCGGTGTGGTCGCCGTGACCTTACAATTGCCCTTCTAAGAGGGCCGTTCGCACTCCGCTCACATCCCGAAGTCCATGCAACAGAATCAGATTCGAAATTTCTGCATCATCGCGCACATCGATCACGGCAAATCCACTCTCGCCGATCGAATTCTCGAACTCACGCATTCCGTCGCGGCAAAGGACATGCGCGCGCAGCTCTTGGACTCCATGGACCTCGAGCAGGAGCGCGGGATCACCATCAAGAGCCATCCCGTGCGCATGGAATATCGCTCGCGCGACGGGCAGGACGTCGTCTTCCATCTGATCGATACCCCCGGCCACGTGGATTTTCACCACGAGGTCAGTCGCAGTCTCGCGGCGTGCGAGGGGTGTCTTCTGGTCGTCGACGCGGTGCAGGGAGTGCAGGCGCAGACGATCAACAACTTGTACCTGGCTCTCGAACACGATCTCGCCATCATCCCCGTGATCAACAAGATCGACTTACCCGCCGCCCGTCCCGATGAGATCAAGGAGCAAATCGTCGATCTGATCGGGTGTGAAGAAGAGGAAATCGTCCTGGTGAGCGCCAAGAGCGGTGAGGGCGTCCCGGACCTACTCGATCGCATCATCACCACCATTCCTCCTCCCCAAGGAGTCTTGGAGGCGCCTTTGCGCGCGCTGGTTTTCGACAGTCAGTTCGACGCCTACCGGGGGACCATCGCCTACGTTCGCGTGGTCGACGGCAGCGTAACCAAAGGTGACATGATCAGGATGATGGGAGGGGGCCAGGAGCACGATGTGATGGAGACCGGCTATTTCAAGCTCCAGCAGATTCCCACCGATAAACTGCAGGCGGGTATGGTGGGGTATCTCGCGACGGGAGCCAAGAGCGTCTCCGCGGTGCGCATGGGCGACACCATCACTCACAGGGACAGGCCGGCGAAGGAACCAGTGTTGGGCTACGTGGAAGCCAGGCCCATGGTCTTCAGCGGCTTTTATCCCGTGGTCAGCGACGACTACGATCTCCTGAAGGACTCCCTGGAGAAGCTGCAGCTCAACGACGCGGCCCTGACCTTCGAGCCGGAGACCAGTGCCGCGCTGGGCTTCGGCTTTCGCTGCGGCTTCCTGGGACTCTTACACATGGAAATCGTGCAGGAGCGGCTGGAGCGGGAGTACAATCTGGATCTCATCGCGACCCTGCCCAACGTGGAGTACAAGTGCCGGCTGAAGACCGGTGAGGAACTCACCATCGAGAATCCTAGTATCATGCCCGAGCCCGGCGCTCTGGAGGAGATGAGTGAGCCCTACGTGAAGGCCTCGATCATCATGCCCAAGGAATACGTGGGTGGAGTGATGAAGCTCACCCAGGACCGTCGCGGCGAGCAGGAATCGATGCAGTACCTCAGCGGAGAGCGGGTCGAGCTCCTCTACAAGGTGCCCTTGGCCGAGTTGGTCGTCGATTTCTACGACAAACTGAAGAGCGTCACGCGCGGCTACGCCAGCCTTGACTACGAATTTTGGGGGTATAAGGTCAGCGATCTGGTGAAACTGGACATCCTGCTCAACGGTGAGCCGGTGGACGCACTCAGCGTGATCGTGCATCGCTCGAAAGCCTACGAGTTCGGAAGATCGCTCTGCGTCAAGTTGAAGGAGCTGATTCCGCGCCAACTCTTCGCGGTTGCGGTTCAGGCTGCCCTGGGCAGCCGGGTCATCGCACGGACGACGGTGAAGGCGCTGCGCAAGAACGTCACCGCCAAGTGTTACGGCGGAGACATCTCGCGAAAGCGCAAGCTGCTGGAGAAACAGAAGGAAGGGAAAAAGCGCATGAAGCAGGTGGGCAGCGTGGAGATTCCTCAGGAGGCCTTTTTGGCAGTGCTCAAGGTGGAACGGTGAGTAAGCGAAACAAAACGAAGAACTCCAAGGATATCGAAAAGCCCGAAGCGCAGAAGCCCGCAAAGCTGAAGCACAAGTCCGTATTCCGCGAGTACACCGAGGCAATCCTGTGGGCGGTCGTACTCGCTCTTCTCATTCGCACCTTTGCCTTCCAGGCCTTCCGGATACCTTCCTCGTCCATGGAGGATACACTGCTCATCGGAGACTACCTCTTCGTGAGCAAGTTTCTCTACGGAGCGGAGATCCCCTTTACCGGAGGCGCGCGACTTCCGGCCGTGAGGCAGCCGCGTAGAGGCGACATCATCGTCTTCCGTTATCCCGAAGATCCCAGCGTCGACTACATCAAGCGCTGCGTGGCGGTGGGGGGCGACACCCTGCTCTTCCGCGACAAGACGCTTTACATCAACGGCGAGAAGCAGAACGAGCCCTATGCCAAGTACGTGGATGCGGGGCGATCGCATCGTCCAGGCTTCGATTCGGTGGGTCCCTTGGTGGTGCCCAAGGGAAAGCTCTTCATGATGGGCGACAATCGTGATCGGAGCGCGGACTCCAGGGTGTGGGGATTCCTGGACAAGAAGTACCTACGAGGGAAGGCACTCTTCCTCTACTGGTCCTGGGATTCCAAAGCCAAGCACCCTCGTTTCGGCCGAATTTTGCACCTGGTCAAATGATCGAAGAACGCCGGCAAGTCGCGCTCTACATCCACATCCCCTTCTGCGACCGCCGGTGTCCCTACTGCCATTTCTACTGCTTCGTGAACAAGGACGAAGCGCTTCCGCTGCGCTATGCGAAAAACCTGGCGCGCGAACTCTCCACTCATGCCGAATTGCTGCAGGGGAAAATCTCTTCGGTCTATTTTGGCGGCGGCACCCCCAGTGCTTTGACCGCGCGCTCGAGAGAGTTTCTCTGCCGTTGGATGCGCGAGGAGCTCGGGCCCTTTCTGCAGGCCGACGCCGAGATCACCCTCGAAGTGAATCCCGAGAGTGCCTTGCCGGACACTCTCGACTCCTGGGTGCAGGCAGGGGTGAATCGCATCAGCGTGGGCATCCAGAGCATGGATCAAGAGGTGCTCTCGTTCCTGGGCCGCTTGAATACACCCGCTTCGAATCGGCGCGCGCTGGAACTCTGCTGTGAGCGGGTCGAGAACCTCAGCATCGATCTCATTCTCGCGACGCCCAAGAGCCCCGCGGGAGCTCTGCAGTCCTCGCTCGAATTGGTGCGCGAATATCCCATCACTCATCTCTCGGCCTATCTGTTGGAGATTCATCCCCAGACGCGCTTCGGGCGCGAGGTCGCGCAGGGACGTTGGATGCCACGCCCCGGCGAGGAACAGGCCGCGACGTACTTGAGCGCGGTCGAGTTTCTCGGGGCAGCCGGTTTCCAACACTACGAGTTGAGCAACTTTGCGCGCGCGGGGAAGACCTCCAAACACAACCAGTCGTATTGGGCGGGCACGAGCTACCTGGGTCTGGGGGCCTCCGCGCACTCCTTCGACGGTTCGCGACGTTGGTGGAATCTCTCCGATGCCGCCGCTTGGTGCGAGGCACTGGAACAGGGGCGCGCACCGCAGGCGGGATCGGAAGTCCTCGATGTCACCCAGCGGCGCGACGAGGAGATTCTGCTGGGACTGCGCACCAGCGAGGGGCTGGATCCTCGCTGGCTCAAAGGCCGGCAGGCGCTCTGGGAGGCATGGATTCGGGCCGGCTACGCGGAGATCGAAGCCGGGCGTCCGCGCCTGACCCCACGGGGCTGGCTGGTCATGGACGAGATCGCGCGCGTCCTGGCCCAGAGCGAGGACCCGGATTCAACTCGCCGTGAGGCAAGAACTTAGCGCGGAGCTCCCGCTCCGCCCCGTCTTGACACTTTCCCGGCGCTCCCTTAGTTCTAGATTCTCCCATACAGGTCCGTGGAGAACCACTCCCAGCGTGGACGGAGAGGAGGTTACCAGCGTGCGCACTCCCGTCGACGAGCGTGACCGGAGGGTCCTGCAGGCGCTCATCCGCATCTATGTGGAGCGCAGAGAACCCGTATCCAGCCGCATGATCGAGGAAGAAGCGAATCTGGGAATTCGCAGCGCCTCCATCCGCAACGTGCTGGGCCGACTCGAGCGCGAGGGGCTCGTGGTGAAACCACACAGCTCGTCGGGTCGCATTCCCACCGACGAGGGATACCGCGCGTTCGTCGATCAATTGCTTCCTGGAGACTTGGCGCGCGAGCAAGAGGAAGCCATCGATCACGCACTACGCGAGGCGGGGGAGGATCTCTCGCAACTCTTGCAGGCGATGGCGCGCATGCTGGGCCGCTTCAGCTCGAACATCGCGATCATGGCCGGGCCCAAGGAAAAGAAGGAAAGCTCCCTCATCGATGGAGTCGAGCTCCACGACCGAGGTGCCGGTCACATCCTGCTGGCGGTGAGTCTGGACAGCGGCAAGGTGCGCACGGAGCTGGTCGATCTGAAGCGCGAGGTCAAGCCGGGCATTCTCATCGCCGCCTCGTCCTTTCTCGCCGAGAGGCTCACCGGTCACCGACTGGAAGATTGCCGGCGCCAACTGGAACCCTATCTCACGGCGGAGGCCGACGAGGCGCGCAGTGTGGCCACCGACGTGGCCCAGATGGGTCGAGGAGTCTTCGGGCCCGAACAGATGCTGCGCATCACTTTCGAGGGAATCCCCGAGGCGCTCGAACAGCCCGAGTTCGCCGACCCGGTGCGGCTCAAGAACCTGCTGGAACTCGTTGCGCGCCACGAGCTCTTCGAGCAGGCTCTGGATGAATTCGTGACCGGCGAGGTCGGACAGGTGAGTCTGGCCATCGGCCGGGAGAATCCCCTGCAGGCGCTGCACCCTTTCACCCTGATGGCGACTCGCTACGAGCTGGGCGGCGCCACCGGATATCTGGGGGTTCTCGGCCCCCGCCGCATGCGCTACGCGCGAACCCTCGCCCTCATTCACGGCATCGCGGCCCACCTGGACCGCCTGTCTTGAGCCGTTTGGGCACGGTTCCTTCTTAAGAAACCCCTTGGATCGTGGGAACGGCGCGCACCGTCGCTCCCCGACTGGAGGAGATGGATGGTGACCGAGGCAGATTGGAACTCTAGTTCTGAGGCTCCCCGGGGGAAGGATGAGGCCCCCATGCGGTATTCGGCCGCCAGCGGAGCAGACCAGCCCCCCAACCCGCGGAAGGACGGTGACGAGATGCCTGGCTGGTACGTCGAGGCCGAGGAGAGCGAGCAGGAAGAGCTCTCTCGATCGACCCAACCCGTCGCGGACGAGCCCGAGGAGCCGGCCGAGCCGGCCGGACTGGGCGGGGAGGACTCTTCACTGGATGATTTATCGTCAGCTGACTCCGCTGAAGGCTCCGAATTCCGCGACGACGAAGTGGAGATGGCGGCTGAACCGGCTGAGCTGGAGGATTCCAGCGAGGACGAAGTCGAGGTTTGGCGAAGAAAAGCCGAAGAAAACCGTGTCAAATGGATGCGAGCCATGGCGGAAATGGAGAATTTTCGCAAACGGAGCCGCCGAGAGATCGAGAGTTCCATCAATTTTGCTAATGCCAATCTCCTGAGAGAACTCCTCGAAGTTCTGGACAATTTCGAGCGTGCCCAGGGCGCGGCCAGATCGAGCGAGGAGGGTTCCACCGAGGCCTACGTCGAGGGCATTCGCCTGATCTACCAGCGCTTCGTGGACGTCCTGCGACGCTGTGGCTTGGAGCGGATCCCGGCCAAGGGGGAGCTTTTCGACCCCAATCTGCATGAGGCGGTGTCGCAAATCGAGACGGACGAGGTGGAGAGCGGTCAGATCGCCCACGTCGTCCAGGAAGGGTACCGACTCAAGGACATGGTTCTGCGCCCTGCGAAGGTAGTGGTCGCGAAATAGGAACCCTGGAGGGCTCCACGATGGCAAAAGTACTGGGAATCGATTTGGGAACCACCAACAGCTGCTGCGCGGTTCTCAACTCCGGCCAACCCGAGATCATCGTCAACGAACATGGTCACAGGACGACTCCTTCGGTGGTTTGCTACAGCAAGACCGGAGAGTGGCTGGTGGGACACCTGGCCAAGCGGCAGGCGATCACCAATCCGGAGAACACGGTCGCATCGATCAAGCGCTTCATGGGAATGCGCCATGACGAGGTTTCCGCCGAGCGCGAGCGGGCCGGTTATGAGGTGACGAAGTCGGACACGGGAATGGTCGAGATCCAGATCGGTAACGAGAAGTTCTCTCCGGTGGAGATCTCCGCGATGATCCTCCGTACCATCCGCGAACGCGCCGAGGAAGCTCTGGGCGAGGAAATCAACCAGGCCGTCATCACCGTCCCGGCCTACTTCAACGATGCCCAGCGGCAGGCGACCAAGGACGCGGGAACCGTGGCCGGCCTGGACGTCCTGCGGATCATCAACGAGCCCACCGCGGCCGCCCTGGCCTACGGCCTGGATGAAAAGGAGAGCCAGTGCATCGCGGTCTACGACCTCGGTGGGGGGACCTTCGACATCTCCATCCTGCGCGTGGGCGACGGCGTCTTCGAGGTGAAGTCCACCAACGGTGACACCCATCTGGGCGGCGACGATTTCGACCAGGCTCTCATCGAGTATCTTGCCAAAGAATTCCAGAAAGAAACCAAGATCAACTTGCTCGAGGACCGCATGGCGGTGGGAAGGCTCAAGGAGGCGGCGGAGAAGGCCAAGTGCGACCTCTCCACCAGTCTCGAGACGCACGTCAATCTGCCCTTCATCGCCAACGACGCCACCGGACCGGTTCACCTGGACATGCCTTTGACCAGGGCCCGCTTCGAGGCCCTCACCGCGAACCTGGTGGACCGCTCGATGGAACCCTGTGCGCAGGCGCTGGAAGATTCGGGTCTTTCCCCGACCGACATCGACGAAGTGATTCTCGTGGGAGGCTCCACGCGGATTCCCGCGGTGCAGCAGGCAGTGGCCGAACTCTTCGGAAAGACTCCCAGCAAGACGGTGAATCCCGACGAAGTGGTGGCCATGGGCGCCGCCATTCAGGCCGGCGTCTTGAGCGGGGCGCTGGACGACGTACTGCTTCTGGACGTGACTCCGCTGAGTCTGGGAATCGAGACTCTGGGAAGCGTGATGACACGTCTCATCGAACGGAATACCACGATTCCCACGCGCAAGGCGCAGATTTTCTCCACCGCCGGCGACAACCAGTCCGCGGTGAGCATCCATGTGTTGCAGGGAGAGCGCGAGATGGCCGCGGACAACCGCAGTCTGGCGCGGCTCGACTTGATCGGCATCCCGCCCGCACCGCGCGGGGTTCCTCAGATCGAGGTCACCTTCGACATCGACGTCAACGGAATCCTCAACGTGCACGCCAAGGATCTCGGGACCGGAAAGGAACAGAAGATCTCGGTGAAGAGTACTTCGAACCTGACCGAGGAATCCGTGGATCGCATGGTGCGCGAGGCCGAGATCCGCATGGAAGAGGACAAGCTGAAGCGTAAGCTGGCCGAGACGCGGAACCGCGCCGAGATGCTCCTGCTCAACGTCGAGAGCGTCTTCGGTGAACACGGGGAGCGCGTGAGCGAGGAAGAGCGGCACAAGATCGCCGAGGACATGGAGAACTTGCGCCAGGCCTTGGAGACCAAAGACGTGGCTGCCATCCAGAGCGCCATGGAGGCTCTCAACGAATCCTCGCACCGCATGGCCGACGCGCTGTACCAGTAGTCGCTCGCGAACGCCGCGCGCCTCGACGAGCAAAGCGGGCCGCTTTCCCGCCCCAAAGCGCGGTGAAACGGCTCGAGAGACCCCTGAAGGCCACGCTGAGCCAGCGTGGCCTTCGCCTGTTCCAATCGTTGCAAAACACGGGCAACCGCTTCATCTTATCAGGTCGAAACGAAACCGGGATGGACCACGGATCGGGATTCTGATGAGCAAACGCGATTATTACGAAGTACTTGGAGTCGAGCGCGGAGCGAGCGCCGACGAGATCAAGAAGGCCTATCGCAAACTGGCGGTCCGCTACCACCCGGACAAGAATCCCGACGACAAGAGCGCGGAGGAGAAATTCAAGGAGGCCACCGAGGCCTACGAGGTGCTCAAGGACGGCGAGAAACGAAAGGTCTACGACCAGTACGGTCACGCGGGTCTGAGCGGACAGGGCGGCTTCCACGGCGGTTTCGGCGCCGGCGGAGCCGAGTTCGACCTCAGCGATGCGCTGCGCGCCTTCATGCGCGATTTCGGTGGTTTCGGTTTCGATGACATGTTCGGCGGTGGCGGCGGGCGCGCCCAACAGGCCCGGCACCGCGGTCGCGATCTCCAGGTCAAGGTGAGTCTGAGCATCAAGGAGATCGCCGAGGGCGCCAGCAAGACCATCAAGTTGAAGAAGATGGTGGCCTGCAAAACCTGTGGTGGATCCGGAGCGGCCCCGGGTTCCTCCCCCAAGCGCTGCGAGGAATGCGGCGGTCAAGGCCGCATCCGGCGCGTACAGCGAACCCTCCTGGGGCAATTCGTCAACGTGGTGAGCTGTCCGGCCTGCCAGGGCGAAGGCAAAGTCATCTCCAAGCCCTGCCCCGACTGCCGCGGAAGAGGAGTGGAGAAGGGGGAGGAGACGGTGAAGGTGAAGATCCCGGCCGGCGTCTCCGGAGGAAATTACATCACGCTGAAGGGACAGGGTGATGCCGCCGAGCGCGGCGGCGCCGCGGGGGACGTGTTCGTGGTGGTGGAAGAAAAAGAGAGCGATCTCTTCGAGCGGCACGGAGACGATCTGCTGGTGACCGTCGCGGTCCTCGGGGCCGACCTGGCCCTGGGGGCGAAAGTGGAAGTACCCACGGTGACGGGTAGGGTGAGCATGAAAATCCCGGCCGGCACGCACTCGCACAAGATCTTCCGCATTCCCAATCGGGGCATTCCCCATCTCCACGGCCCGGGTCGTGGCGACCAGCTCGTGCGTGTCGTCGCATGGACTCCCTCGAAAGTCTCCGCGGAAGAGCGCGAACTCCTGGAGCGTCTGCGCGAGCTCGAGGCGGATCAGCTGCCTCCTCCCGGACGCAAGATCTACGGCGGCTGAGAGCATGGAAGTCCAGTGGCTTCCCGGCGCCGCTCTCAAGGGGAAGAGTATCCTGCTGGAAGGTGACGAGGCGCGTCACATCCTCAAGGTGCGGCGTCGCTCGGTGGGGGACGAGCTGCTCTTCACCACGGGTGACGGCAACTTCATTCACGCCCGCATCGATCGCAGCGATAGTCACAGCCTGCACGCGGAAGTCTTGCGTCACGAGCGGGACGAGAGGGAGGAAGCACGGCCCAGAATCAGCTTGGCTCTGGCTCTCCTGAAGAACGATCACTTCGAGCTGGCTCTGGAGAAGTGTGTCGAGCTCGGGGTGCATCGGGTGATTCCCCTGCTTGCCGAGCACTGCGTCGTGCGCTGGAAGGCCGCTTCCGCGGATCGCAAGCTGGAACGTTGGCGTCGTATTGCGGTGAGCGCAATGAAGCAGTCGGGCCGATCCTGGCTGCCCTCGGTACATTCGCCGGTGAAGCTGAGTGAGTTACCGGAGCTGGTCGAGGAGGAGGCGAGTTGGATCGTCGGCGACGAGACCGAACGCGAGCTTCTTCTCTCGCAGCTGGCTCTAGAGCCCTCGAAACCGCGCGTGGCCCTGGTCGGGCCCGAGGGGGGGTTCAGCGCGCTCGAACGCGAATGGCTGTCCGAACGGGGCGCTCTGGCGGTGAGCCTCTCGTCCTTTCGTCTGCGGGCGGAAACCGCGGCGATCACCCTGGTCTCCTCTCTCGCGGCGCCGCGCTTGACCCCGGGGCAGACAGATCTCTAGACTTCGGCCTCCCACCATTTCACCCGTCCGAAGGAGTACCCCCCGTGACCGCAAGCCTAGCGCAGCGCCTTCACGACGACATGGTGACGGCCATGAAGCAGAAGGACAAGGAACGGCTGAGTGTTTTGAGAATGCTGCTCGCCTCGGTCAAGGATGCAAGCATCGAGAAGCGCGCCGAACCGAGCGACGACGAAGTTCTGCATCTGATCCAGAGCTACGCCAAGAAGCGCGAGGATGCAAAGAAAGAAGCGATCCGCGCGAAGCGGGACGACCTGGTCGCGAGGGAGGAATTCGAGCTGCGCGTGCTGCAGGACTACCTTCCCGAGGCGATGGACGACCAAGAGTTGAAGCAGCTGGTCGAGTCCGTCGTGCGTGAACTCGGCGCCAGTTCGATGAAAGACATGGGGCGCGTCATGAAAACGTGTCAGGAGCGCGTGCAGGGACGAGCGGACGGAAGCCGCATCAGCGCGCTGGTCAAACCACTACTCACCGGATGAGGAGCGTACGGTGTCCACCATCATCGTCCTCAGTATTCTGATCATTCTCGCCATGGTGGTCGACGGATTCCGCCATGGCGTCATCCAGCGCACTCTGGAGACGGTGGGCTTCATCGCCATCTTCATCTTCGCTTCGCGTCTGGCCGATTGGGTCGAGCCGGTGCTGAGCAAGAACCTGGCGGCCACCCCCAAGATCGCGTTCTTCGGCTCCTGGGCCATCGTGCTGGTGGGGGGAGTCATTGTGGTGCGCATCGCCTCGGGCGCCTTCGCCAGTCTCATGAAATTCTCCATCGTGGGGACCATCGATCGCATCGGAGGCATGGTGATGGGCCTGCTCTTCGGGTGCCTGCTCGTGAGCGTCCTTTTGGTGGGTATGATCGCGGTCACCGATTCGCCGCGTCTGCGGGACGAAATCCAGGACCATCCAGTGACCGGACCTCTCCTGCGGGTGGCTCCGGAGGTCTACGACGTGGCCGCGAAGGCCTGGAACGGACAGGGCTTCTTCAAGATGATCCAGGAGCGCTTGGAACCGTTGAGCCAAGAGACCATCGATACTCTGAAGGCTCACGTTTCCCAATACGCGAAAGACGGCAAGAAGGAGAACTAGCCGTGGCGCGTTTGCCGAGCAAGGAAGAGCAACGCAGCCTGAAGCTCCTGGAATTTCCCGCTCTCTTGGAACTGGTGGCCAGCTACTCCGCAAATCCGCGCGCGGCGCGCGCGATTCGTGAGCTTCTGCCCGATCCCGATCTCGATCGTTTGACCGCTCTTTGGCAGTGGGTCTCGGAGTACCTCGAGTTACTGAGGCAGGGAGAGGACTGTCCCCTGGGGGAAATCCTCGACCTTCAGCTGAGTCTGGGCGACGAAAGACAGTTTCCCGGGCCGCTGGAAGCGGCGGAGCTGGCCGCGGTGGGCGCCGCGTGCCGCGAACTCTCGCAGCTCTTGAGCTATCTGCGCGCCCACGCCGACCAGTTGCCCGTCAGTAGCGATTTTTTCGCGCGGAGCGAGGATCCAGGTTCTTTGGGCGATCACCTCCTCTCGGCACTGGAGCCGGATGGCCGGATCAAGGATGGGGCGAGCGGGAGTCTGCGTTCGTTGCGGGCCGCAGTGCAGAGCGCACTGGAGCAGGTGCGCAGGACCGCGCGTCTCCAGATGCAGCATGCACACGCCCAGGGGTGGACCACCGCCGAGGAACTCGTGTTGAGGGGTGATCGCTATTGCATTCCCCTGCGGGCCTCCGAACGCTCGCGGGTGGAAGGGGTGATCCACGACCGCAGCTCGACCGGCCAGACCCTGTTCGTGGAGGCTCTGCCGGTGGTGGAGTCCTCCAACCAGTTGCAGGAAGCGCGTCTCAACGTTCAGGAAGAAGAGGCGCGAATTTTGCGGCGTCTCAACGCCGAAGTCAGTGCCGCGTCGCCCGGCCTGCTCGAGCTCTACCGGAAAGCGATGGTCCTGGATGCGCTCAGGGCGCGCGCTCGTTGGGGAAGCAAACGTGGCGCACTGGTTCCTGAATTTTCCGCGCCCCATCAGGGTTCCTTGAGCCTGAGGGCTTTCCGTCACCCCCTTCTCCAGGAGAGCCTCGCGAGGACTGAGCGCGAGGCGGAACTCGTGCCGCTGGACCTGACCCTGAAGGAAGGGGACCGCGTCCTGTTGCTCAGTGGGCCCAACGCCGGAGGCAAGACGGTGGTGCTCAAGTCGGTGGGATTGGCGGCCTGCATGGCGCAGACCGGAATTCCCCTGCCCACCGAAACCGCGGCCCGAGTCCCCGTCTTCGACAAGATCTTTCTGGAGCTGGGCGACGATCAATCTCTGGTGAACGCCCTCAGCCATTTCAGCGCGCATCTCTCGCACTTGAAGGCGGTGTACGAAGAGGCGACCGACAGCAGTCTCGTGCTCCTGGACGAGGTGGGAGGGGGAACCGATCCCGCCGAAGGTGTCGCCCTGGCTCGTGCGTATCTGGAGATTCTGGCGGAGAAGGTGGGTTGCATTCTCGCCACGACCCACTATGGACAACTCAAAGCGCTGGTGCACGAACGCGAGGAATTCCGCAATGCATCGATGGCCTACGATGCGCAGCGCCTTTTGCCGCTCTTCCGTCTGATCATGGACTCGCCTGGCGCCTCACGAGGTCTGCAGATCGCGGCGCGCATGGGACTCGAGCGGAGGATTCTGGATCGCGCGGAAGAGTTGGCGGAAGACGACAGCCTGCGCCTGAATGCCGTGCTGGTGGCGATGGAGAACGAACGCGAAGCGCTCACCCGCGCCCGCGAGCAGGCGGAACTCGAGTTGGCGGCTCGTGCCAAGGAGCGAGACGATTACCAGAGGAGGGCGCGGGAGATCAAACAGCAACGCCGCGAGATTCTGGATCGAGCGGAGCAGGAGGCCGAGGGGATCATTCGCCGGGCCCGGGCGCGCATCGAATCCCTCCTCGCCGAGATTCGCGCCAGGGGAGACGATTCCAAAGAAGCGGCCGCGGCCGCACAACGCGCCCGAGAGGAAGTGGATCGTCGCGCGGAGAATCTACGGCGCAGTCTCGAGAAGCGGCGCACTCCGCAGCGCGGGCACAGGGCGGCGAGGATTGAAGTGGGGGCCCTTGTGCAGCACGCGGGCTCGGGGGTGACGGGACAGATCGTGGAGATCCGCGGTGAGCGAGTCGTCCTTGTGGACAAGGGACGTAGGGTACAAGTTCCGGCGAGCGAGCTGGTGGAACCCGAGGGCGCGGCCCAAGGGGCGCGCCCAACAAGAGGCGCGCTTGCGGGGCCCGGGCGGAGGGGGACTTCGGCTTCCCGAGGTGGACGCGAGCGCCGTGGCGAGCCGCGTCGACGTCCGCGGCTATGAAGTCCAGGAGGCCTGGGTCGCGGTGGACAAGGCGATCGACCGCTGCGTCCTGGCCGACACGAGGGTGTTGGAGGTGGTGCACGGGAAGGGCACGGGAACCCTCCGACGCGAGCTTCACGCGCGCTTGAAGGGTGACTCTCGGGTGATCGAGACCCGGTTGGGCGACGGCCGCGAGGGGGACGACGGTCTCACTCTGGTCAGCCTTCGCTGAGCCCCCAGTTTTGGTAGCGGTGCTCGATTCGTGGCTCCATTGGCCGAAGTACCGCCCGCGATCTACCTTTTTCATGGTCGCCCGCCCCATGCAGGACTTTGGTCTTACGAGTCTATGTCGCTACGCATCCCGCAGGACGTAATCGAGAAGATTCGGAGCGAGACCCCGATCGAAGAGGTCGTGCGTCATTTCGTTCCCCTGCAACCCTCCGGACGCACCTTCAAGGCGCGTTGTCCGTTCCACAACGAGAAGACCCCCTCCTTCCACGCCATCCCCGAGAAGCAGATTTTCTATTGCTACGGCTGCCAGAAGGGGGGCGACGTCTTCCGTTTCCTCATGGAAAAGGAGGGGATGAGCTTTCCGGAATCGGTGGAGTGGTGCGCGAGCCGGCTGGGCCTGGATCTCAGCCGTTATGCCGCCGAGGAACCCTCGGCGAGCAACCGGGCGCAGCTTTTCGAGGCCACGGCCTGGGCCCAGCAGTGGTTCGCCCAGCAGCTTCAATCCGAGGCCGGCAGTGCGGCGCGACGCTATGCGCGCGAACGCGGACTCAAGCCGGAAACCCTGGAGCTTTTCGGGATCGGCTATGCGCCCGAGGATGGCAACGAATTGGTGAGCGCCGCCGCACAGGCCAAGATCTCGACCGAGACCCTGCTGCAGGTGAGCCTTCTGGGCCGGAAAGCGCAGCAGCCTCCCTTTGCCTATTTCCGATCGCGACTTATATTTCCGATCCGAGGGGTCGCATCGAAGATCCACGGTTTCGGCGGCAGGATCCTGGGGCCCAGAGAGCCCAAATATCTAAATTCACCCGAAACCTCCATCTTCCAGAAGCGTTCGATTCTCTACGGACTTTCCCACGCGCGTTCGCAGATCATCCGCGTTCGGAGAGCGATCCTGGTGGAAGGGTATATCGATGCCCTGATGCTTCATCAGGCGGGATGGAACCAGACCGTAGCCACCTGCGGCACATCGTTCACGTCAGAGCAGGCACGCACTCTGCGTCGTTACGCGGAGGCAGTCGACTTGCTCTTCGATGGCGACAAGGCGGGCAGAAAGGCTGCCTTCAAAGCAGCCGATGCGGCGCTCGCCGCCGGTCTGGACGTTCGCATCGTCCGGATCCCCAGGAATCGGGATCCGGCGGACCTGCTTTTGGACGGTGAGGTCGCCACCTTGCGAGAGGCTATCGACAACGCGCCCAGCCTGGTTGCCTCGCTTGCCGCGGAGGTTGCCGCCCGAGGCAACCGCCGCGAGATGAAAGAGCATGCCCTTCATCACATAAGGGAGAGCTTGAGCAAGATCGAGGACCCCATCCGTGCCGAGCTGATGGCCCAGGAAGCGGCGGAGACCTTCCGCGTGCGTCCGGGGCTACTTCTGGCGGACGCTCCTCAGCGCGCGAAAGCGAGGTCCAAGAAGTCATCCGGGGAGACTGCCGAATCACCGAGAGAGGAGGGACCTTGGTTTCAGAACGAGTTCGCCATTCTGCGCTTCGCCATGGCGAGTCGGGCATCCCGGCACCGCTTGTTCGAGACCTTGGCCGCCGAGGACATTCGCAGTGACTCTCTGCGCGAGATCTTCAATGCACTGCACGAGATCGACAACGAGCTGGATGAACGCTGCGACATTAGAATTTTGGAGCGGGTTTCCGTGGAAAACCAGTCGCTTCTCACGCGCATCCTGGTGGACATGCCTCAGGAGGGACTGGATTCGCTGGCGGAACTCAACGCCGCTCTGCGTCAACGAGGCGAGCTGGATTCGCGCGAGCAGAGCTTGGAGCGGCGCGAGCAGTTGAAACGCAAGTATCTGGCTGGGGAAGAGTGGCGAAGCGATCTTCCCAAGGCCATCGACACCGACATCGCCGAGGGTGACGGCGCCTAGCGCCGCCGTTCTGGCTCTGAGGGGCTCAAAAAGGGGACGATTTCGCACGATGAAAAAGGCGACATTCAATCGGCTCATCGGTCAGCTCAAGGAGAAGGCCCAGGATCACGGGGGCTACGTGCTCCACGACGAAATCAACGGCCTTCTCGCCGACGAATTCGACATCAGCGAGCTGGACAGAATCTACGACCGCCTGAGTGATCTTCGGATCGAGTTCTTCGATTCGGAGGAATCGGCCCGCCGCCGAATGGAGCTGCGCGAACGCAAGCGACTCAAGAAGCTCCGGGCGGAGAAGCAAGCCACCCGCACCCACGTGAAGTACGACGACCCCGTCCGCATGTATCTGCGCGAAATGGGCAAGGTGCCCCTGCTCGACCGCGCCGGCGAGGTGCGCCTGGCCAAGCGCATGGAGGAGGGGAACCTGCGCGTGGTGAAGGCCATGCTCGAGTCCGGGAATACCATCGAGGAGCTGCGCGCGCTCGGTGACCGGCTGGGACGCGAAGTGGTCACCGTGGATGACATCATCCAGACGGACGCCTCGTCCTGGAACGTCAATTCCACCGCCAAGAAGGAAAGCCAGCGCCTTTTGCGCGCCTGCGAGAGGATCTCCAAGTGGAAGGCGGAAATCGCCGCTTCCACCCAGGAACTCGCGGAGGGGCCCACTCCGGCGCGGAAGAAGACCTTGGAGCGCATGGTCGAATCCCGTCGCGAGAAGATCCTGGACGAGTTCTGTGGTCTGCGCCTGAACCAGACCCAGATCGAGTCGATGAGCAATGCCCTGCGCGTGGTCCTGCAGAAGATGGACGATACCCAGCGGCAGATCACCCAGTGCGAGGACTTCCTCGGCCTCTCCTATACCGAGCTCAATCGCGTCCAGAAGGAAATGGGCAGCAAGAAGAGCGTAAAGGTGCAGGGCAAGGGCGAATTCACACGCAAGGAGCTGGCGGATTTTCAGAAGAAGATTCGCTCTCTGCGTTCGCGGGTGAAAGGGATGGAAGATGCGATTGGTTTGTCCAAGGAACAGCTCACCGTACTGGTGGACGAGATCGAAGCGGGGGAGCGGCAGTTCCAGAAGGCGGTGAAGGACATGATCGAGGCTAACGTGCGCCTCGTCATCTCCATCGCCAAGCGTTACACGAATCGCGGCCTGGAGTTCCTCGACCTCATTCAAGAGGGTAACAGTGGTCTCATGAGGGCGGTGGAGAAGTTCGACTACCGCAAGGGCTACAAGTTCTCCACCTACGCCACCTGGTGGATTCGCCAGGCCATCACGCGCGCCATCGCCGATCAGGCCCGGACCATCCGCGTTCCCGTGCACATGATCGAGGCCATCAACAAGGTGAACCGCGTGAACCGGCAACTCCTCCAGGAGTTCGGCCGCGACCCGTCTCCGGCCGAAGTCGCCAAGCGCCTGGACATGCCGGCCGAGAAGGTCACGAGCGTGATGAAGGCGAGCCTGGAGCCGGTCTCGCTCGACCGTCCCATCGGGGAGGACGAGGACTCGAATCTGGGCGATTTCATCGAGGATTCCAATGCCCCCAGTCCCGCGCGCCAGGCCGCCCATGCGATGCTGCAAGATCGCATGAACCGGGTGCTTTCCACTTTGACCCGGCGCGAGGAGAAGGTCATTCGTCTGCGCTTCGGCCTGGGCGACGGAACCCCGCGTACCCTGGAAGAAGTGGGGACCATCTTCAAGGTGACACGCGAGCGCGTGCGTCAGATCGAGGCCAAGGCCCTGCGCAAGCTACGTCATCCTTCCCGAGCCAGAAAACTGAAGGGCTATTCGGAGATCATCTAGGGCCTCCGACAGCTCAATCCAAGGGCCCGGCGCCGGCCGACTTGACCCCCTGGTAGTGGAATGCTAGCTTGTCGGACCGGTTCTTGTGGGCCCATAGCTCAGATGGTGAGAGCTGCCGGCTCATAACCGGTTGGTCCCAGGTTCGAGTCCTGGTGGGCCCAGATTCGGAGACGAGGGGCGGTTAGCTCAGCTGGCTAGAGCGCTCGCCTCACACGCGAGAGGTCACTGGTTCAAGTCCAGTACCGCCCACCATCTCCCCGAGCTGGGCCATCGCATCCCCCTGCAGGAGGGACATTGAAACTCGGCAAAGTTCTCTCGCGCGACGATTCTCTCATGGGGGCCATTGCCCGATTGGCTGGTAGCCGAGATGCGCGCCAGCAGCTCCCAGTTGCTAAGACCGCAGAAAGGGGCGCCAACGGCGCCCTTCGTTTTTTCTCCGATACCCGGCTCCCCATGGCGGACGACACGCACTGCAGCCCGGTGGCAGGCGTTTCAGGAGGCTTCTCGTGGTGAAATCCGTAGACCCCCGTGCTCTCTCACAACTCTCCGCCCACGACTTCCAGGCGGACCAATGCCGGCAGACGATCCGTTCGATGAACGAACGCCGCGAAACCCTGGCGCAACTCGAGCGCGAGTACGCGGCGGAGACTGCGCAGGCCAAGACGCATTTGGACGAGCTGAAGCTGCAGATCCGACAGGCGGAATTGGAAATCGCCGACCTGAAGCGCCAGTCGAAGGTGCATCAGGGACATCTCAACGAGATCACCGACAGTCGCGAGTACCGAGCCCTGAACGAGGAGATCCGCTACCTGCAACGCCAAATCGGTGAAATCGAGGAGAGAACCCTCGCGATCATGGAGGAGTCCGAGAAGGCGGAGAAGGCGCTCGAGGAGAGCCGGGCGGAGTTCAATCGCCGGCGCGCGGAATTCGACCGCGAGCGCGAACAGATCGAATCGGACCTGGTCGACCAGCGCGAGAAGCTCGAGAACTACCTGAAGACGCGTTCCGAATTCTACCAGCAAGTGCCGGCGGCGACCCGGCAGTTCTACGAGCGCCGGAGCAAGCGCCAGCAGATGCCAGTGGTCTGGATGGACGAGGGAGATTCCTGCGGTCACTGCCACCATCGGCTGACGCCGCAGGCGCGCCTGGAAGTCATCAGCGCCAAGAACCTGGTGACCTGCGAGAGCTGCGGTCGGGTCATCGTGGCGTCGCCGGAGACGATGTCCGAACAGAGCAATCACGCGGAGCTTTCCTAGCATTGAGCACCGGGGATCGTAAGCGACTTGTGAAGGAACTGACCAATGGTCCGGACTTCGCCCGTGCGGCGAAGGCCGCCGGGTACGAGTCCGCGGACGAGGCGGCGAAGGATCTCGCAGCCCCCAAGGCGAAGCGCGCCTCCCGCGCCTCGCAAGGAGATCCGGGCGAGGCACTTCCGGGAAGATGCCCCGACAAATCGCCCTATCCCCCTCATTCCACTGCGGTCGCGCACTCCGATGGCGCCAGCCGCGGCAATCCCGGTCCGGCCTCCTACGGCTGTGTCTATCTCACCGAAGACGGCACGGTTCTCTGCGCGGAAGGCGCAGTGATTGGCAATGCCACCAACAACATCGCCGAATACCGCGGGGCCATCGCCGCTCTGACCCGTCTGCGCGACTGGGGTGAATCCAAGATCATTCTGCGCCTGGATTCGCAGCTCATCGCGCGCCAACTCGATGGAAGCTACAAGGTCAAGCACGAGGGCTTGAAGCCGCTTCACGCCCAGGCGAAGTCTCTTCTCACTCACTTCGATTCGGTGAAAATCGAGTACCATCCGCGCAAGCAGAACGCTCTGGCGGATCACTTCGCCAACCTGGCGCTGGACGGAAAGCTCCCGTCCTGACTAGACTCTTAGGACCATTGCGAGCGGAAGCCGGGCAGACGGCCGCGGGCGGCCTTGTGCCGTTCGAGGAAAGTCCGAGCACCAAAGGGCAGGATGCTGGTTAACGGCCAGTGGGAGTGATCCCAAGGAAAGTGCCACAGAAAACAAACCGCCTACGAGAGCTTCGGCTCTCCGGCAAGGGTGAAACGGTGGGGTAAGAGCCCACCGCCCTCCCGGTGACGGGAGGGGCAGCGGTAAACCCCATCCGGTGCAAGACCAAATAGAGGGGAAGAGGCGGCCCGCCTCGTCAAACTCCCGGGTTGGTCGCATGAGGTCACGGGCAACCGTGCCCCCAGATAAATGGTCGTCATCCCGGTACTCGTGAGAGTTCCGGGAAACAGAACTCGGCTTACGGCCGGCTTCCACTCGCCACGGTTTCGATTCCCCTCACCTTCGAGCGTCCCACAGGGAGCAGACGAGTTGTTGAAACGAGGTCCGGGCCGCAGCTGGACGATGCCGAGCAGTCCCCCCCAGGGGGATTTTGAGTTCTTGCGCCATGAGACGGGCTTGCCCCGGCCCGCCGTCGAGATCCTGCTCAGTCGCGGCCTCAGTGATCCCTCCCGCATCGAGGCCCTGCTGAACGTCGGGGAAGAGCAGTTGCACGACCCCTTCCTTTTGCGCGACCTCGAGGGCGCGGCGCGGCGGGTGGCCGGGGCGTTGGAGTCGGGGCAGAGAATCGTCGTTCACGGCGATTACGATTGCGATGGAATCTCCGGCGCGGTCATTCTCACCGGGGCCTTGCGCCGTCTGGGAGCCGAGGTGGAGCCCTTCGTTCCCGATCGCGAAAAGGATGGCTACGGGGTGTCACAACGCCTGGTGCGGCATGCGGGCGCCAAGGGAGTCGCACTTCTCATCACCGTCGACACCGGCAGCTCAGCGCACGAAGCACTGGAGCTGGCGAAAGAGCTGGGGATCGAGACCATCGTCTGCGACCACCATCTCTTCACCAAACGACCCGTCGGCGCGAACTGGCTGATCAATCCGCAGAGGGAAGATGACGATTCGGAAAACAAGGGACTCTGCGGAACCGCGGTGGCCTGGAAGCTGATTCGCGGGGTCGAGATGGTTCTGGGACGCGACGCGGATTCCGGGCGTGAGCTCGATCTGGTGGCTCTGGCGCTTCTCGCCGATCAGATGCCCCTCACCGGAGAGAACCGTGCGCTGTGTCGTTTAGGCCTGGCGCGCATGCGTAGAGGCGAGCGGCCCGGTCTGGTGGCTCTGGAAGAGACGGCGCGGCTCTCCGCCGCGCTGTTGGACGAGCAGGACGTGCTCTACCAGCTCGCCCCGCGCATCAACGCCGCCGGCAGAATCGCATCCGCGCTGCGCGCGGTGGAACTGCTGCTGGCGGAAGATCAAGGCGTCGCTCGCCCTCTGGCCGCGGAACTCGATTCTCTCAACCGCCAGCGGCAGAAGATCGACTCCGCGGTGACCGAGGAGGCCTTCGAGCAGGCCGAGGAGCTCATCCGCGAGAAGGACGCGGCGGGACTCGTGCTGGCCAGCGCGAGCTGGCACATGGGAGTGGTGGGCATTGCCGCCTCCCGTGTGGTGGAGCGCTTCCACCGTCCGGCCGTACTTCTCGCAATCAGCGGGGACGAGGCGCGCGGCAGCGGTCGCGCAACGGATGGCTTCCATCTCAAGCGGGCCCTGGACACCTGCGCGGAGCACCTGAGCCGCTACGGCGGGCACGCGGCGGCGGCGGGCATGACCCTGAAGCGGGCACATATCCCGGCCTTTCGGCGCTCTTTCGCGGCCTCGGTGGCCAGCATGCCGCACGAGGCCCAAAGGCCGCCGCTGCGCCTCGACGCGCGGCTCCGCCTGAGCGAACTCGACGCGGATCTGGTCCACTTTCTGCAAAGATTCGGACCTTACGGACCGGGCCATCCCGAGCCGCTCTTCGGCGCTTTCTCGCTGTATCGACACGATCAGAAAGTGTTCAAGGAAGCTCATTTGAAGCTTCAACTCGCCGAGGAAGGCGCGGGCCGGTCCTTCATCGGCTTTGGCCTCGCGCCAGATTTCGCGCATTTTGTACAGAAGTGGCCGACCGTAGATGTGGCCTTTCACGTGAGATATCAGCCGCGTGGGGCTTATGATCCCTGGCAACTTCGCATCAGGGATCTCAGGGCGGCCCAGGCGAAGGCGCCAGGCAAGGAGGAGGTGAGCTCATGATCCGCGGAATCGAATCCACCACGACCGATGATTATCTGGATATGGAAGGCCGGATGCGTGCGATCGTGAGCCGCGTCAAAAGCTACCATCGCAACGCCGATTTCGAGAAGCTCTGGCGCGCCTTCCACCTGGGTCGCAAAGCCCATGAGGGCCAGAAGCGTCGCAGTGGAGAGCCCTACTTCACTCACGCTCTCAGCGTGGCGGAGGAACTTACCGAGCTTCGTTTGGACGTGGAGACGATCGTGGCCGGCTTGCTCCACGACACGGTGGAGGATACGGGAATTTCACTGGCCGATCTCCAGCGCGATTTCGGGGAGGAAGTGTCGCTGCTCGTGGATGGGGTCACCAAGATCGGCGAGATCCACTACGAGAATCCCGAGGCCCAACAGGCGGAAAACTACCGCAAACTTCTTCTCACCATCGCCAAGGACATTCGAGTCATCCTGATCAAGCTGGCGGACCGCTTGCACAACATGGCCACGCTGGATTCGATGCCCGAGGACCGCCGGCAGGCAATCGCCCAGGAGACGCTCAACGTCTACGCTCCACTCGCGCACCGTTTCGGAATCGCGCGCGTGAAGTGGGAGCTGGAGGACATGGGCTTCAAGACCCTGCATCCCGACGAGTACCAGAAAG
Organism: Candidatus Krumholzibacteriota bacterium; assembly: GCA_963806035.1. Lineage (GTDB taxonomy): Bacteria > Krumholzibacteriota > Krumholzibacteriia > JAJRXK01 > JAJRXK01 > JAOZPE01. The sequence goes on from CAWDWO010000039.1 coordinate 120,493, forward strand.
TGCAAGCGGCGGTGAACGCCAAGCGCGAAGAGCGCGAGAAGATGCTGCAGGAGTTCCAAGGGCCTTTGATGGCGCGCCTTGAAGAAGCTGGAATCAAGGCCAAGATTCAGGGGCGGCCCAAGCACTTCTACTCGATCTGGAAGAAGATGCAGAGCCAGGGCTCCAAGAGCATCGAACAGATTTACGACCTGCTGGCAATCCGCATCCTGGTGAATACGACGGCGGAATGTTATCACGCACTGGGAGTCGTCCATTCCACTTTCAATCCCATCCACGATCGCATCAAAGACTACATCGCCGCCCCCAAAGTAAATCTCTACCAGTCCCTCCATACCACGGTGCATGGTCCGAACGGGCATCTCTACGAGGTGCAGATTCGCACCCACCAGATGCACCGCCGGGCCGAGATCGGCATTGCTGCCCACTGGCGGTACAAGGAGGGCATGGACGGACAGCTGGATGAACGCATGAACCAGCAGCTACGCTGGTTCCGCGAGGTACTCGATTGGCAACGCGACGTCACCGACCCGCGCGAGTTCATGGATGCTCTGAAGATCGATCTCTTCGAGGAAGAGGTCTATGTCTTCAGTCCCGCCGGCGATCTCTTTCGATTGCCGCACGGCAGTACTCCCCTGGACTTCGCATTCCGGGTGCACAGCGAAGTCGGGCTGCACTGTAGCGGCGCGCGCGTGGAGGGGCGGCTGGTGCCTCTCCGCTACGAGCTGAAGAGCGGCGAGACCGTCGAGATCGTAACCCGCAAGAACGCGCAGCCGAGTCATCACTGGCTGGACATCGTGAAGACCTCGCGCGCCAAGCACCACATCCGCCATTGGATGAAGGCGCACCAGGTGGAGCAGTCCATTCGCATGGGGCGGGAGATGGTCGAGCGGGAGCTCAAGAAGCGGCACGTGAAGTTGCAGCTCGACAAGGAACTCATCGAGGTGGCGCAGGCGCTGGGTCATCAGGAAGTCAGCCGGCTTCTGGCCGCGGTGGGCCGGGGCACCATCCCCCTGCAAAAAGTCGTCAACCGCGTCGCCCCCGAGGAACCGAAGCAGAAGCGAATCTCGCTTCCTCAGCGCCTGCAGCAGGCTCTGAAGAGGCGCAGTCACGATGCCGTGCGCATCCAGGGCCTGGACAACCTCATGGTGCACTTCGCCAAGTGCTGCCAGCCGGTTCCGGGCGATGCCATCACCGGCATCGTGTCGATCGGTCATGGAGTGTCGATCCACCGCGTCGATTGCAGCAACGTCAGCCGGGGACAGATCGACGAGGAACGCAGAATCGAAGTGGAGTGGGATGTTCCCGAGGACACGGTGTTCCCGGTGCAGCTCAGCGTGATCGGAGAGGACCGCAAGAACTTGCTGGCCGACATCTCGCGCTCGATCGCCGATCTCGACTGCAACATCCAGGCGGGCACTTTCGAGGGCAGCAACGAGTACGCGCGCTGCACTTTCATGGTCGAGGTCCGCAACCTCCACCACCTCAGCAAGATCATCGCGGCCATCAGCAAGATCTCCAGCGTCAGCCGGGTGGAACGCAGCGTCTTCGTGCAGGGGAATCTCCCGCCCGAGGAAGAGTCTTGAGAGTCGTTCTCCAACGAGTGAGTCGCGCCGAAGTCAAAGTGGCGGGGGAAGTGACCGGCCGCATCGGCGCAGGTCTGCTTCTCTTGGCGGGCTTTCACGAAAAGGACCGCCTCGAAGATCTGCAATGGATGGCGCGCAAGTGCGTCGAGCTGCGTGTCTTCCGCGACGACGAGGGTAAGACCAATCTGGGACTGCGCGAAGTCGCGGGCGAGATTCTGCTCGTGAGCCAGTTCACGCTCTACGGCGATTGCCAAAAGGGGCGGCGTCCCACCTTCCTGAAGTCCGCGCCACCCGAGCGCGCGGAAGCTCTCTACGAGGAATTCCTGCGTCTCTTGCGCGAGCAAGGAATCAATGTGGAAACCGGTAAATTCGGCGCGCGGATGGCGGTCGATCTCCTGGGCGACGGACCCTTTACTCTGGTGCTTCAGCGCGGAGGAGAAGAGTGAGCTCTTTGGAGCATCCCTTCCTGAAGCCCCTCGGACGTCCGCTGGTTCTGGCCAGTAAGAGTCCGCGCCGCTCCCTCATCCTGAAGCAGCATGAATTGCAGTTCGAGATGCTCCCCGCGGAACTCGACGAAAGCACGCGAGAGGGAGAAGATCCGCGCGAGTACGTGACGCGGCTCGGATTGGAGAAGGCGCTCTGGGCTGCCGAACAGCGTCCATCCAGCGTATGCGTGGGGTGCGACACCGTCGTGCTTTTGGACGGGGAAATTTTGGGCAAGCCGGAAAATCCAGAAGAAGCCCGCGCCACCTTGACGAGCCTGGCGGGAAACGAACATCTGGTGCTCAGCTCTTTGGCGATGGTGCAGGCCGAGGAGGGTTTCCGCCGCGTCGGTCTGCAGGAGACACGCGTGGGCTTCCGCTCCCTGAGTCCGGCCGAGATCGAGGCCTACGTGGCCACCGGGGAGCCTTTCGACAAGGCCGGTGGATACGGGATTCAGGGCTTTGGCTCGATGCTGGTGGCGTGGATCCAGGGCTGCTATTTCAACGTCATGGGTTTGCCTCTGGAGGTCCTGCGCCGTCTATGGTGCGAGTACCTGGAGTGCAAGACGGACTGAGTGCACGGGAGAGGACATGCGATATCCAACGGTGGAGTATGAGCGAGGCGCGGTGCTGCTGCTCGATCAAACCAAGATTCCACAGGAGGTAAAGCAGCTTCGCTGCGCCGACCTGGCCACTCTCATCGATGCCATCAAGCGACTGGTGGTGCGCGGAGCGCCCGCCATCGGCGTGGCGGCAGCACACGGCGCGACGCTGGCGGCCGATTTGGCTCTCGAGAAGGGCCGTGATGGAGCTCAACTGCGTGAAGAATTGAGGCGCGCTCTGAAAGATCTGAGTGCGGCGCGGCCCACTGCGGTGAATTTGCACTGGGCCGTCTCTCGCATGGAGGCACTCCTCGCTTCGCTCGACGGCGCTGCGAGCGCCGAAGGCCTGCGCGACGCGATCGCCCGGGAGGCAGCCGCGATCCACGAGGAGGACGTGCGTCTCTGCGCGGAGATGGGTGCACACGGCGCCCGTCTTTTCCCCGATCCCTGCACGGTGCTCACTCACTGCAACACCGGGGCCTTGGCGACGGTGGGAATCGGCACCGCCCTGGGGGTGGTCTATCGCGCGGTGGAGCAGGGCAAGAAGGTCGAAGTGTATGTGGACGAGACGCGGCCCCTGCTTCAGGGAGCGCGGCTCAACATGTGGGAGCTCGCGGAGCACAAAATTCCCGCCACGCTCATTTGCGACGGGGCCGCGGCGTGGACCATGCGCCAAAAGCACGTGGATCTGGTCATCGTGGGGGCGGACCGCATCGCGGCCAACGGCGACGTCGCCAACAAGATCGGCACCTATTCCCTGGCCGTGAACGCGCGGCGGCACGGCATTCCGTTCTATGTCGCCGCGCCCTATTCCACCCTCGACTTGAGCCTGGCCTCGGGGCAGGAGATTCCCATCGAGGAGCGAGCGGCCGAGGAGCTGACCAGCCTGCGGGGAGTGCAGGTGGCGCCGCTTGGGGCGGCCGTCTTCAATCCGGCCTTCGACCTCACGCCGGCCGAGTTGATCACGGGCATCATCACCGAACGGGGCGTGTTTGCAGCCCCCTACGAAAAAAGTTTTCGCCAAAATTACGCCTAATCGCCCGGCTACGGACTTTGCCCCGCGCGAGCACCCGTCTTGACAGAGGGGGCACCCGCTGATAGATTTCTTCTTCTGCCGTCGGAAACCGACGTTTTTCGACCCATTCACGGCAAGGTTGACGCACCGGAAGCCGCCTGCGGGCGGTTGTTGTGCGTCTCTGACGGAGGACAGTGTCTTGAAGACCTACAGCGCCAAAGCTGGCGATGTACAGCACGATTGGTACGTGGTGGACGCGACGGATGTCCCTTTGGGGCGGCTCGCCACCCGAGTGGCAACGGTGCTGCGCGGCAAGCACAAGCCCATGTACACGCCGCACATGGACACAGGCGACCATGTCGTGGTGGTTCATGCTGGTGAAGTGAAACTCACCGGTCGCAAGCTCGACCAGAAGATCTACGACCGTTATTCGGGCTATCCCGGCGGACGCCAGACCTGGACCGCGCGTGAAATGCTCGAGAAGCGACCGGAAGAAATCATCAAGCTCGCGGTTCGGGGCATGTTGCCCAAGAACCGCCTCGGTAGACAAATGTTCAAGAAGCTCAAGGTGTATGCCGGCGCCGAACATCCGCACGCCGCGCAGAAGCCTGAGCCAATGGAGTTGTAGAGTGACGACAACTGCTACGCCACAACGACACTATGGAACCGGCCGTCGCAAGGAAGCGGTGGCGCGGGTCTGGATCAACCCCGGCTCGGGAAAGATCCAAGTGAACAAGCGCAGCTTCGAGGATTTTTTCCCGGCTGAAACGCATCAGCTCATCATCAAGGGCCCCTTCGAGGCCATCGGCAAGCCCGGTGAATTCGACGTGGTCGCCACGGTGAGGGGCGGGGGTCCTTCGGGACAGGCCGGCGCACTGCGGCACGGAATCGCGCGCGCCCTGGCCCGCCTCGATGAGGCCTATCGACCGGCTCTGAGAAAGGCCGGTTTCATCACCCGCGACGCCCGCGAGGTGGAGCGGAAAAAGTACGGTCAGCCCGGAGCCCGCAAGCGCTTCCAGTTCAGCAAGCGTTAGGCGAGGCCGGACGATCGAATTCACACTCGTCGGGAGTGTTCCCCCCAGGTGCGCTTGGCGTAGGGGAAACACGAGGATCGGCGGGTAGGTTTCAACCTGAAAGAGCCCGGCACGGCCGGGCAAAAGGAGTCAGGGCGACATGTCCCACGACATCAGCCTCAAAGACCTTCTCGAGGCCGGCGTTCACTTCGGTCATCAGACCCGCAAGTGGAACCCGAAGATGAAGGAGTACATCTTCATCTCTCGTGGAGGCATCCACATCATCGATCTTCAGAAGACCCTGCGTAACATCGACAAGGCCTACCAGTTCATCCGGGACACCGCTGCTTCGGGAAAGAAGATTCTCTTCGTCGCGACCAAGAAGCAAGCGCGCCTTCCCATCATGGAAGCCGCCAAGTCCGTGGAAATGCCCTACGTGACCGAGCGCTGGTTGGGCGGCATGCTCACCAACTTCCAGACGGTGAGCAAGAGCATCCGAAAGCTCGAGGACATCGAGAAGGTTCTCGAGGGCCCCGAGCGCGAAATGCTCTCCAAGAAGGAAAGCCTGCAGCTCGAACGCGAGCGGGAGAAGCTGGCGCGCAATCTGGGCGGGATCCGCGACATGGATCGCCTGCCTGGTGCGCTCTTCGTCATCGACACCCAAGAAGAGGAGACCGCGGTGCGCGAGGCGCGCAAGCTCGGGATCCCCGTCGTGGGAATCGTGGACACCAACGCCGATCCCGACGTGATCCAGTACCTCATCCCCGGCAACGACGACGCGATCCGCTCCATCCAGCTCTTCACCAAGCTGGCCAAGAATGCCATCACCGACGGCATCGCCGCGCGGACCGAAGGCGCGATCGTGGCGGAGGTCGAGATGGAAGACAGCTCCCAGGAGAGTTCGAGCGGCGGCGCTGAAGAGAGCGCGGGCAGCGAGAAGCTCGAAGTGAGCGACGAGAAGTCTCCCGCGGGCAAGAAGGATGCGGCGGACGGCGAAACCACCGCGCGCGCCAGCGGCGGAGCCGCGGCGGCCCGAGCGGGTAACGGACACGAGGCCCCGGCCGAGGCCTGAGCCCAAGAGCTTCCAACGCGATTTCTCGTTTCAGGCGTGCGCGGTCCGCAAGGGTTCGCTGCGTCGTGATTCACCAAGCGACCAACACATTGATTCGTAAGAGGAGAGTAGGCCGATGAAGATTACCGCCAGCATGGTCAAGGAACTCAGGGAAAAGACCGGAGCCGGCATGATGGACTGCAAGAAAGCCCTCCAGGAAGTCGATGGCGACCTCGACAAGGCCGTGAATTTCTTGCGCAAGAAGGGAATCGCGGCGGCGTCCAAGAAGGCCGGACGCGAGACGAGTCAGGGCTTGGTCGAGGCCTACATCCATCCCGGTGGTCAGGTGGGCGTCCTGGTCGAGGTGAACTGCGAAACCGACTTCGTGGCCCGCACTGATGAGTTCAAGACCTTCGTGCGCGATTTGGCCATGCACATTGCGGCGGCCAACCCCATTGCCCTCACCGGCGACGATCTCGACGAGGCGGTGCTCGCCAACGAGCGCGAGATCTACCGCGCGCAGGGCGAAGCCGAGGGCAAGCCCAAGGAGATCGTGGACAAGATCGTCGAGGGCCGCATTGCCAAATACAAGAAAGAGGTCGCTCTGCTCGATCAGCCCTTCGTCAAGAACCCCGACGAGACGATCGGCGAGCTCCTCAAGTCGAAGATCGGCAGCCTGGGGGAGAACATGAGCATTCGCCGCTTCTCCCGCTTCCAGATCGGCTCCTAGTTTCCCTGGGGTCGGGGGGATGCGTTGAAAATGCCGAGCTTTTCCCGGATACTCCTCAAGCTGAGCGGTGAAATCCTGCGCGAGGGCGAAGAAGCCTTCGCGCCGGAGCGTATCGCGCCTCTGGCCGCTGCGATCGCCCGCGTGCACTCCGAAGGTGTGCAGGTGGGAGTCGTAGTGGGGGGTGGCAACCTCCTGCGCGGCCGCAGCGTGCCCGAGCAGCTCGCGCGCGCTGATGCGGATCAAGTCGGCATGTTGGCGACGATTCTGAACGCTGCCATGCTGCGCTTTCATCTGGAGGCCAAGGGAGTGCCCTGCCGGGTATTTTCGCCGCGCGCGGTGGAGCCGGTATCCGAGGCGTTCCATCGCGGGCGCGCTCTGGCCGCCATGGAGGCGAAGCAGGTGCTGCTCTTGGGAGGAGGAACGGGAAATCCCTTTTTCTCCACCGATTCGGCGGCGGCGTTGCGCGCGATCGAGCTGGAATGCGAGATCGTGCTGAAGGGAACCTTGGTGGATGGCGTCTACGACGCCGATCCCCATTCGAATCCCAATGCGAAGCGTTTTGATCAGCTCAGCTTCGACGAAGTGATCCGGCGCGACTTGAGAGTGATGGACCAAACCGCCATCGCCCTCTGCCGCGATCACGGCATGAAGATCATGGTTTTCGACATCACCGAACCGGAGAATCTGGTAGCGGTGGTGCAGGGAAAGCTCAGAGGTTCCGTGATCGGCTGAGCATCGGCCGCACGGGCCAATCGGCTCCGAGGAGGGCTTCGATGCTGGACGAGATTTATGGCGAGCTAAAAGACCGCATGGACAAGACTCTGGAGGCGCTGCGCCGCGAGCTGGGGCACCTCCGAACGGGGAAGGCGAGCCCCAAGCTGCTGGACGGCGTCACGGTCGAGGCCTACGGATCCAAGATGCCGCTCAACCAACTGGCCACCATCGGCGTGCCCGAACCCCGCCTACTCACGGTACAGCCCTACGACCACTCGCAACTCAGAGCAATCGAGAAGGCGCTGCTGGCAAGCGATCTGGGCATCACGCCCAACAACGACGGCAGCATCATCCGCCTTCCCATTCCCGCGCTCAACGAGGAACGCCGCAAGGAATACGTGAAGCTGGCCAAGAAATACAGCGAGGAAGCCAAGGTGGCTCTGCGCAACAAGCGCCGCGACGCGAACGACAAGATCAAGAAGGCCGAGGGCGACAGCGACATCTCCGAGGACGAGGCCCACCGCGGACAGGACAAGGTGCAGAAACTCACCGACGAGTACGTCGCCAAGATCGACGAAATCCTCGAGGCCAAGGAAAAGGAGATCATGGAGGTGTAGGAGGCGGCATC
>CAWDWO010000040.1:0-8876 GCA_963806035.1 Candidatus Krumholzibacteriota bacterium
ACTCGAGCAGTTCGACGCCAAACCTTCCAGCCGCCATTTCACCGAGGTCTACGGCCGCTCCCAGGCAAAGGATGTACTGAACCGGCTGCTCGAGATCGACACCTCGGTCTTCCTGCCCGACGACCTGATGATCAAGAACGACCGGATGAGCATGGCCCACTCCATCGAAGCGCGGGTCCCTTTCACCGACAACGAGTTGGTCCATTTCATGGGCAGCGTCCCGCCGCGAATGAAGCTTCCACGGCTCGAGAAGAAGTTCATTATGAAGAAGGCCATGGCCGGCCTGCTCCCGCCGAGCATCATCAATAAGAAGAAGGTCGGTCTGGAAATGCCCTATTCCCAATGGCTGCGGGTGGAGTTGAAGGACATGCTGCTCGACTACTGCAGTGCCGAACGATGTGTCGCATCAGGCCTGTTTCGGCCGGAGCCGGTCCGAGCGATCATCGATGACCACCTCACCGGCCGTCGCGACAACGGACGGGCAATTTGGGGCTTGCTCAATTACATGATGTGGCTGGATCTGTACGTGCTCTAGCCAGAGAGGCGCCGCATGGGAATGGTGCCGGGCCAGCTAAGACCAGCCGGCTACCATCCGCGGGACGCGGGGACAGTTTCGTGGTGGCTGCTACGTCAGGCAGTCGATGATCCCGCCATCAACTGGATAGACGTTGCCGCAACCGGTGCAGGAATACTCCGACACGGCGAGCGTCATTGGGACAGCGCCGCAGCGAACGCATCGCAACCCCAGATCCCGTGTTCGCTCCTGCTGGCGCTCCCCGGCCTTGACGAAGCGCATCACATTGGCGTAACCGAGGAAGAACTTCTTCCTGGCGACCAGCCGCAGTCCCTCTTCCTGGCCCCACCGCCGCACCTGGGCCACGGAGTGGAACGTCGCCTGGGGCGTCCACAGCTTGTCTCCCAGGAGATTGCGAAGCTGTGCATCGTCCAATGACTGCCCCAGGTGGGCTTTGACAAAAGGCTGGAGTATCTTGAGGAAGCCGCTTGGTACCCGGTCAAGCGGCATCGCGGCTCGCACCGGACCGAAGCCGTTGTAGATCACGTTGTAGATGTTCCAGAAGTTGTACAGGAACACGACCACGGTCCCTCCCTGCGCCGTGATCCGGGCCACCTCCGAAAATCCCTTCCGGCAATCAGGTGTGTGGTGAAGGACCCCGATCGAGACCACGGTGTCGAAGCTTTGGTCCGGGAAAGGCAGCTCCAGTGCGTTGCCGTGCAATACATACGCTTCCGGGTTAATCGCCCGGCAACGCTCGAGCGACTTCATGCTCAGGTCAAGGCAAGCCAGACGAGCGCCACGATCGATCAACCCGCGGCTGATTTCGCCTACGCTGGAGCCGACATCGGCGACGAAGCAGTCCCTGATATCTTCATCGGGGAGCATATCGAGCAAGTAGTCTCGCCACCAGGCGATACGGTTCGCCCCACCTTCGATGAAGTGATATTCATCGTAGTGGCTGCGTGTCTGTCGAAGCTTTGTAGCCCTCTCACTCATGGCGGTTCATTGATGATAGCAGGAGCGGGCGGGTCCGGGGACCTTGTTTGATCCGCCCGGCCGTGCACAAAGCGCAGACCCGCAACGCCCACGTTACATCTCCAAAAGGGAGATGATAACTGCTCTCCGATAATTCCCGCCGGGCAGACGGTGGCCGGATTACGAGGACGCCACTCTGTTCCCTCCGGTTTCTTTTGGGACTCCTTGTTGCTTCTGCTTACGGGGGCGGTGCTGAGCCGTAGTTCCCGGCGCGGTTTCGGGGAGTGCCCTTGGCCCGGAGACGTGGCGGCTCTTATGCGCTCTGACCCGTCGCCGCGGTTGCCGGTCCTACCGCCCCCGGCGGACCCATGCGAAAACGGACGCTATGGTGCCAGCCACGGAGACCACCGCCAGCGCCATGATGAAATAGTAGAAGACATCGCTGTTCTCCATGAACGAGGCGATCCGTTTCCCGTAATACGCCCCAAGAAGCGCTTCAATGAGATACCGGGAGAAGCGCACCACTCCGTTTAGTGCCAGCAGTTTCTTTTTGGAATACGAAGAGGCTGCCGCGACGGCGATCACCAGCGTGTACGGGAACGGCGGGGGCATGGCGGCGGCCACCGCGACCGCCCAGTAGGCGTTGCGTTGGACCTTCTGCTGCGCGCCACGAATGCGCTTTTCGCGGCCGAACCGCTTCAGCCCCTCTTCCCCGCCTTTGCGAGCGAGAGCATACACCAGGGCCGTGCCTACCGTGGACCCGGCCGCTGCCATCGCGGCGTAGTAGACCGCCTTGAAGCCGCTGTCCACCGAGACCGAAAGCACGAGCAGGTCTACGCTGAGGGGGAGAAACAGGAAGGATGAGTCCAGGGCGGCGACCAGCAGGATGCCAACTGCCCCCACTCCCGCCACCGTGCTGACAATCCCCGCGAGGACATCTTTCATGTTCTGGGGGTGAGCTTCCAGTGTAAGTGGCACACTACTGCGGCCGGAAGGAAGCCCCATCCCCGCCAGTATTGATTCACCACCTGCCTTGCCTGCTGGTAGCGAACATCTGTCGAGTAGAGGCTTTGATCAGGCAGAGTGTAACGCGGAAGGGAGTCTTTCTGATATCGCCGACAGAAGCTCTCGGGTTGCGGCGGCATTCTTTTCAGATCAGGCCTCCCTGTCTGCCCTTCCCTATCAGTCCGCCCGGGCCGCGGTTTAGTCGTCGCCCCAAGTCGGGTCCAGGCTCAGATAGGCCAGCGCGTAGCGGCGGCCGAACTCGCGGTAGGACGGCGAGTTGAAGTGGATCTTGTCGCCCTTGTCGGTCAGTCGCGCCGAGGAGACGAAGGCGGTGAGCGGGATATGGAGCGGAACGGTCGCCAGTTGCCGATTGACGACGGCCGCCAGGGGCGGTTCAAAGAACTCACCGAGTTCGCCCACCACGACTGGGACGTCCTCGGCATTGAGGTCGTGGCGCAAGGTGGCGAGGAAGGTGGTGAAGCGCTCCAGGTAAGTGTTCGCTTCTTCCTCGCTGTTGGTATCGGATTCGCCCTGGTGCCACAGGATGCCGCGCAGCCGACCGCTCTTCATGGCGGCCTTGGCGCGGCGGACGGCGTCGGTGTAGTGCTCGCTGCCAGGCTCCCATTCGGAGAGCTTGCTGCCGCCAAACGCGGCCGGGATCAGTCCGATGTGCGCGTCCGGGTCGCGCTCCATCAGGGTGATGGCGAACGTGCGGCCGAGTCCGACGCCGATGAGCTCGGGACGGTCGAAGTGCATGGGGTCCACGGCCGGGACCCAGTTCAGCTCCTTGTCGAGCATGTAGAGGTTGGGCACCGGTTTGGTGTCCTGGTCGGCGACCTGGCCGCGGCCGGCCATGTTGGACTGGCCGATCAGCAGGAACAGGTCGAGGTTCGCCGGCTGCGCGGCGCCCAGAGCTGCAAAGGCGAGTAGAGCCAGAGTCAAGCGGATCCCCATGTAAGGAGTCTAGTGGGGTCGCAGAAGGGAGCGCAAGGCCGGTAGGCTGCGCGACACGGGAACCTGAAACCCACAACACCCGCGCCTCGTCCCCGTGTCCGCCTCTTTCGAGTAACGTCGTGATAGGCATTTCAGATAGACTCAGTAGTCCAGCCGGGGAACGGTTGACGCCAGCGATCGTGGCAGCGATGCGAGGCAAGGATCCTGGAGTGACATCATGAACAACGACCTGGAGCACTTACGGCTTCTTTCGATCTTTCACTACGTAGTGGCGGGGCTATCCGGACTGTACTCTCTCTTCTCCCTTCTCTATGGAGCATTTGGGGCCGCAATGGTCTCAGGGCTGGTGAAGGACAAAGCACCCGAGGCGACCTGGGTCGGCTGGATCGTCCTGGCGTCCTCGGCGGCCTTCCTCATCGTTGGTATCGTGTTCGCCGTGTGCGTAGCACGAGCGGGCCAGTTTCTCGGGCGGCACACGCACTACACTTTCTGTCTTGTGATCGCGGCGATAGAGTGCCCCTTCATGCCTTTTGGCACGGTGCTGGGTGTGTTTACCATCACGGTGCTGATGCGGCCGTCGGTGAAGGAACTGTTCGGGCAGACGGGCGCCTGAAAGGGGCGGCCGCCGACCGCTCCAGTCCGCCGGAAGCAGTGCCGGCTCCGGCTGCTCTGTATCCCCAGTTGATCCCGGTCTGCTTCGACAGTCGACAGTCGACAATGTCCCGGAAGTGTCGAATTATGTCGAGATCTGTCGAATCTCCGGACCGGAGTGAGGTTGGACCGCTTCCACCTGGTGAGACAGACGCCGATCCAACGGTAGCCCATGCCACCTGGCTCCATTCCCGTCCGTACGATAACATCGCAAGCCAAATGATGGAGCGGCAGAGAGTTCCGAAGTAACTGAAAAACAGCGGGAAGATTTTCTTCCGGCGCGCGTGACTCTGCTAAGAGAATCGACGTGTTGACCTCGATCTGCCTCGACACTGGACAATCGACAATGCCCCGAAAAGTGTCGAATTGTGTCGAGATCTGTCGGATCTCAAGTCCTGGGGTGCTGCCGCCCGGTGGGACGCGCGCAATTCAGACACGTTGCCATCATTGGCGGAACGAAGCCGATCGGGATGGGCTCGACGCTCCGGCGCGGATGAAATGCACGATGAGCGTCGGATAGTGTCGGATTCTGTCGGACCAACGCCAGCCCTGCGGGACTGCTACCGCCCGGCGAGACAGACGCCGAATCCGACAGGCGCCGCGCCGATGGGATCGATCCTTGTCTGTACGGTAGCATCGCCAGCCAAGCGATGGAGCATTGGGGAGAGCTGAAGCGGTTGAAAACGAACGGGAAGATTCTCTCTTTGGGCCTGTGACTCGACATCGGCGGCGGGGTCGAGGCGAGGGTGGCGGACGCCACGAGTTGATCGCCAGGGCCGCGTCGGAGGGAGAGTGGGCCCGTCTTCACTTTCGCGTCGGCGGCTGCGAACGTTCGGGCGGCCGTGCCTCCGGCGTATACTGAAAGCCAGGAGGGCTTGTGACTGCCACCTTCACAACACAGATCGAGCTTGACGGGCGCGGTGTCGCTTGGATCGGTGGGGCCAACGTGAAGGTCATCGAGGTCGTGCTGGACAAGCTTGCCTATGGCTGGAGTCCTGAAGAGATCCATTTCCAGCACCCGCACCTGTCGCTTGCTCAGATTCATGCCGCCCTCACCTACTACTACGAGAATCAGCCGCGCCTCGACGCCGAGATCCAGCGCCGCTTGCATGAATCGGAGAGGACAGCGGCCCAGGTTTCTGCCGAGAAGCTTCGCCAGAAGTTGACGGACCTGAAACGATCCTCGTGAGCGTCGCGTTCTATATGGACGTGCACGTGCCGCGTGCGGTCACCATCGGACTGCGACTCCGCGGAATCGATGTGCTGACTGCACAAGCGGACGAGTCCGCAGGGCTGAACGACAGCGCACTCCTCAAGCGGGCGACCGAACTGGGCCGAATCCTTGTTACTCAGGACGACGACCTCTTGGCCGAAGGCACATGACTGCTCAGTGAGGACGTTCCCTTTTCAGGACTTATCTATGCCCACCAGCTTCGGATCACGATTGGCCAGTTCGTGCAGGATCTCGAGTTGATCGCCAGTGCTACGTCGAAGGAAGAGTGGGCTGGGCGGATCGAATACCTCCCACTCGGCTGAGTGCCGAGGGGCTGGCGCGGTGGCGGCTTGGATTTCCCTGGGAGGACCGACTTATCGGCCCCTGACGTGGCGTGCGCACTCCTGCGAGCCGCGTTCACGCTCCTGGGAACGCGAGAGGTTCGCCTCAACGGCCGCACATAACTTCTGTATGCAATCCCGCCGGCTTCCCCACGTCTATCCTCCCAACCGCTGGCTCTTCGTCAGTTGGCACCTATACGGTAGCCTCCCGAACGCCCAATATCCTCCCGCGGGCAAGCTGTCCGCCGGCAAGGCCTTCGTGTGGATGGATCGTCGGCTGGACACCGCCCGATCCGGGCCGATGTTTCTCCGGGAGTCCGAGATTGCCGTCGTCGTGGTCGAGTCGTTGTTCAAGGGAGCGGAGCTAGGACACTACCGGTTAGGGCCGTTCGTCGTCATGCCGAACCACGTTCACGTACTCCTGCTCGCGCTGGTCCCGCCAAGCCGCTTGTTGAAGGCTTTGAAGGGAGCCACGGCACGAGAGGCCAATCGGCGGCTCGGGCGGACGGGGGAGCCGTTCTGGCAGCGGGAGTCCTACGATCATTGGGTGCGGGATCAAGCCGAGTGGAAGCGAATCGCGGCGTACATCGAGGATAATCCGGTGAAGGCGGGACTGGCGGTCCGGCCGGAGGACTACGCGTGGTCGAGTGCGAATCAGCGCTGGGCGGAACGAGCACAGGCATTCACACAAGAGTGAACGCGATTCGGCCCGCCGTCGTGGCGTGCGCACTCTTGCGAGCCGCGTTCACACTCTTGTGAACGCCAGCGGTTCGGCTAAAAGGCCCCGCATGCTCCTGTCTGGCAGCTCGCGCCGAGAGTAGCCGTGTCGAATGCGGACCTGCGCTCGCCGAACGAGCACAAGCGTTCACCGACGTGGGAATCCGATTCGCCTCGTGGCGTGCGCACTCTTGCGAGCCGCGTTCACACTCTTGTGAACGCGAAGAGGTTCGCCCAAAAGGCCCCGCATGCTCCTGTCTGGCAGCTTGCGCCGAGAGTAGCCGTGGTCGAAAGCGGACCTGCGCTCACCGAATGAACACAAGCGTTCACCGACGTGGGAATCCGACTCGGCGCGACGTGGCGTGCGCACTCTTGCGAGCCGCGTTCACACTCTTGTGAACGCGAAGAGTCCGCCCAAACGGCCCCGCATGCTCCTGTCTGGCAGCTCGCGCCGAGGGTAGCCGTGTCGAAAGCGGACCTGCGCTCACCGAACGAGCACAAGCGTTCACACGAGTGTGAACGCGGCTCGCAGGAGTGCGCACGCCACGAGGCTACGTCGGAGGAAGAAGGGTCCGGGCGGATGGAATTCTTCCCACTCGGCTGAGTGCCGAGGGGCTGGTCTGGTGGCGGCTTGGATTCCGCTGAAAGGGCCGGCCTATCCACCTCTACGAACCCCGTGCACTGCGGGGACGTTGCGGGCCCTTGTTCGGAACCCTCGAAGTACCTGCCGCAGCAGCGTCCCCCCCAACCGAAACTGATGCCGAGTCCGTGGGGCGCGTCCGGCTTGGCTGGTTCTCCGGAAAATGGTGCCAGAGGTGACTGACCCTGCCGCCCCGCTCAGCGACTAGGCCGCAGGTGGCCGCCAGCCTCTTTAAGAGAGATTTACAGGCCATATGATCTTTCCGAAGAGTTCGTCGGGCAGGAGCGCTATCACTGCCTTTCGTGCCAAATGTGCGGCGTTGCTGGTCGGAGCCGCACCCAAGAAAGTCCGAAGGCAGCCAACCTTGCTTTCAGCCCCAGAATGCACTGAGGTATTCGGCATGATTGTGCGGATGAAGTCAACGGGATCTTCCGAAAGGTGCCGACATCAGCTGAGATTCGCTTTACCGTGCGGGACAGACGCGGCTTGTCTGGATTCTTCGCGTAGAAGAAGTGAATATCAAAGTCGTTGACCCCATAGCCTCGACTCAGATACTGAAGAGCGGCTCCTTGGCACAAAGCAGCTGCAACTAGACGTTCCCTATAGTAGTCGACCAAATGCGGATTCCTTGAGAAGAAGTTGTCCTCCTCGGCCCTTGCCAGAGATGCCAGTTCTGCCACTCTGGCTTTCCAACCTTCTGGTGGATGTAGTGCTTGGTCATTTTGGGTGACGAGTCCAGAGCGACAAGGACGGTGTCGAAGACATCAACCTCCACGGATCTCAACTCGAGTTTCGAGAACAGGCCCCGGGTCGCCTGCTTCGCGCATCAGCGCGCCGCAACATCCACATACCGGTCCCGCTGATATAGCAGAATATGGTAGTAAGCCTGCCAGCTATTGGCCTGGACCGGGATCGGTAGCGACGTCCAGGGGTCTTCCAGGTACCGCAGGAAACTTTCGATCATGTGGCGGGAGTGGCGGACTCCGGTTAGCCATTCGCCGCGGTACCAGTTCTTCCATTTGCCGTACTCGGATTCGCGCTGGATCTCTTCGATCTTGTCGAGGGATTCCAGGCTCTGCTTCATCGACGTTCGGGCGGCGTCGGGGTGGCCGTCGCGGTGGTCGAGGATGCCCTGCGCGACGAGGTGGAGCATGCGGTTGCTCTCCTGCTCGATGGCGATGGTGCTCAATACGTAGGCTTCGTAGTAGGGCAGGCGGTCCTCGGCGACGGTTTGCTTCGCGACGTTGGCGTGGGCCCAGACGGCGTCCCAGGCGGGTTGGGCGGCGGCGGTGACGTCGCGCTCCATCTCGACCGACTCCCGCCGCAGCGGGATCATCTTGCCTTGCCGGTTGAGACCCAGGGTGTTGGCCGGGGTCCACTTCGGGTCCTGGTCCGGGAGGTGGAAATAGGGCGGGTCGATCATGGTGTCGCGGAGCATGTCCTGGACGATCCAGTGGTAGCCCTGGTCGCCGTATTCGTCGCCCGCGCGGGGGTGGCCGGCGGGGATTTTGGGGATCGCGGCGAAGTATTCCCTCAGCACCGCGCCGACCTCGCCGGCGGCTTTCTCGCCGAACTGCTCGCCCGCCCAGTCGCGGTAGTATTGGGCGCTCGCCTCGGCCGGGGAGCCTTCGGGGAGGCCGCCCCAGACGGCGTCCATGATGGCCTTGGTGGTCATGGTGACGGGGCGGAGGTCGCTCGTGTTGATCAGCATGTAATTGGTGGCGCCGGCTTTGATGAAGCGGCCTAGCTCGGAGTAAATGCGCTCGACGGGGACCATCTCGGTAAGTTGGTTGGCGTGGCCGTTCATCATGGCGACGTGATAGTAGATTCCGTCACCGGCGGCGACGTCACCGCCGTCCTGGA
>CAWDWO010000041.1:0-19862 GCA_963806035.1 Candidatus Krumholzibacteriota bacterium
AAAATCGAACATCTGAAGCGAAGGATGAATCGAACTACGGGACCGCGCGAATCATGCACACGGAGCGCTCTCACCGGCAGAGCTTAGGGAGACGGAGGTGGAGCGGGCTTCGAGTTGCGGTGAGTCTTCGGTTGCGGCGGGCACGACAAGCAGGAGGCGGTCAATTCCTGGACCTTGGTTTTGAAGGTGTAAACTCTAAGAAAGAGCTTGGTGACCACCCTGGAGGATGGCCGACAGGTGCGGGGTCGCCATCAGGCAATTTGGCTTGGCCAGGACAATCGTGGAGCGAAGGTCGCTAGCGGAGTGTACTTCGTGAAGTTCAAGGCTGCTGGCCAGGAGTTCCGGCAGAAGGTCACATTGGTCCGGTAAGGAGAGGCCAATGCAGAAGTTCGGACGCATCGTTCTTATTGGCCCTTTCCCTGGCTCTCACGAGCTGGGGAGAGGGCCATGCGACCACCTGGGTGGTAGCCAAAGATGGAAGTGGCGACTACTCCGTGATCCAGGACGCCCTCGACGTATGTGCCGCGGGGGATACGGTTCGTATTCGGCCAGGGCGGTATGATGATTTTAGGGTGCATACCTTTCAATTGGGAGGCACCGGCGCGGGAATCATGATCCCTATGATAGCTCCACTCACAATAATAGGAGCCGATCGAGACAGTGTGTTCATTGGCCCCGAAGTAATGACGACGACTTACAGCGGCTATGATACAGGGGGAATTGCTGCGGATGGAGTGACCGGAGAACGGATCGAAGTCATGGGACTGACGGTAGAGAACTTAGAGTGGCCGGTAACTCTGCGCTCACCATTCACCTTTGTGCTTTGCAAGTTTGGTGCAGCACATCAGGCAGAAGTCGCATTGGACAACGCTCCGGATGTAATTATTCAGGATTGTCTCTTCGAGGGTACAGATCCGGCCGGCTCGATGGATGGAATCAGGAGCTTTGTGGGTGGAAACAATCCGGGCTTCAAGCTTACGGATTGTACCTTTCGCACTCTTGGGCAGGCCACGTTGCTGACAGGCTCAAATGGATTCGAGTATAGCAATTTGACATTCGAAGGAGTTGGTGTGGCCTTGGGCTTTGAGTACGGATCGACGGGCACCGTCACCGATTGTCAAATAGGACAAAGTACAATCCCAGTGGCTCGAATCGTTGCCGATAGTGGCAGCCAGGTCATACTAGACCATATTACTGTGGCGCCCTCACCAGGCGCGATCTCCTTGGACGATGCCAGCACAAGTCTGACGGGTACGCACCTACATCTTGGTGGTGGGAGTTACTCTACGGTCTACGTGGCCACCGGGGCCTCCCTGACGCTCCATGACTGCGACATTCTGAACGCAGGGGGGTACTCGCTGTTTGCGCATGACCTCCTTGAGAGTGGTGGAAACGTTGACGTTCGGCAGTGCTACTGGGGAACGACCGATTCCCTGCAGGTCGAACAGTGGATCGTCGACGGAAAGGACGACTCTGGATACAAGGATGCTCTCTTTTGGCCGATTCGAGAGACTCCTGTGCCCGTGAAGGCAGAGAGCGTGGGAGGCCTAAAGGCGCTCTTCCGGGCACACTAGGGGACAATCGACGCGCGCCATGGCGGCGGATTTGCGGCAGTGTGATTCACAAATACCTCTTCAGCACCCTCGACACCGTCGTGCCCTGCACCAGAATCGAGAAGAGCACCACGACGTAGGTGCAGGTGAGCAGCAACTGCTTCTCGGGGATTTGTGGCAGGGAAAGCACGAGCGCCACCGAGATGCCGCCACGCAGGCCAGACCAGGTGAGAATTCGGATCACTCCGTCGGAGAAATCGGTCCAGCGGCGCATGAGGTTGATGGGCACCGCCACCGAGAGGAAGCGCGCCAGAAGCACCACGACGATGATGATCAGACCCGCCAAGGCTCCCCGCATCTGGAAGTCCACCACGATGACCTCCACCCCGATCAGCAGAAACAGCACCGCGTTGAGAATCTCATCCAAGAGCTCCCAGAACTTCTCCAGGTAATCGGCGACCGTATCGCTCATCGCATAGCTGCGCCCGCGGTTGCCGATCAAGAGTCCCGAGACTACCACCGCGATGGGTCCGGAAATGTGCAGACGCATCGCCAGCGCGTAGGAGGCCATCACCAGAGCAATGGTGATGAGGACCTCCACCTTGTAGTCGTCGATGGCCAGCATCATGCGGTAGGCCAGAAAGCCCGAGACGAAGCCGAGCGCGATCCCGCCGCCGGCCTCGCGCAGGAAGAGCCATGCAATGTCCAAAGGTCCCAAGGGCCCGCTGCCGGCGAGGTGCGAAGCGGCCACGTCCAAAGACTTGGCGACCGCATCGTGCGTCGCGGCGCCTCCCTGTGCCGCCGCGCCGAGCGCGCCCGGCGCGCCTCCCATCGAGGAGTGCAACATCTCCAACAGTGCGGTGAACACCACCACCGCCACGCCATCGTTGAAGAGCGACTCGCCGGCGATCTTCGCTTCCAGTCGCGGGGGGGCGTGCAGAGTCTTCAGGGTGCCCATGACCGAAATGGGATCGGTCGGCGAGATGAGCGCCCCAAAGAGAAGACATACCAGCCAGGGCACGGCAAAGCCCAGCCAGCCGAAGATGAAGCGGCTCATCACCCCGATCAAGGCGGTGGAGATGAGAAGCCCCACTGTCGCCAGGAGCGCGATCGTCCAGCGCCGCTGCACGAAGTAGTCGAGGTCGGCGTGCAAGGCGCCGGCGAAGAGCAAAAAGCCGAGCATGCCGTGCATGAGGGCTTCGTTGAAATCGATGTTCTGGAAGTAGTCCCGGATGACGTCGATGAGTCCCAGACCGGGAAAACACAGGTGCACCAGCATGACGCCCAGCGAACTGCCCAGACTGATGAGGAGCAGGCCCACCGAGGGGGGCAGGCGCAGATAGCGCGTGTTCAAGTAGCCGAAAACCGCGGCCAGAAGTAGCAGGATGGCGACGATGTCGAAGAGGCTCATGCGCTTCAGCTTAGCCAAGGGCCCACGATCTGTCTGCAAGGGAGTCGCCGGCCCGGGTCGCCGCGGATGCGTTCCGGGGATTGTAGCCGGCACAGAGCGCGCTCAGGCCTTGCGCATGCGCATCCGGGAACCTCCCGGCGGCACTTCGGGTTCCAAATGGACCTGGTGGCGATGCCGGGCTATGCTCAAGCCGAGCTCGCCGAACATGTGGCCGATTTTCCCAGACCACGCCGGAGAAGGGGGAACCCTGGTATGCCGATCCAATCCATTTCTTGCACGTCTTCAAGATCGCTGTTTTGCGGGAAGCCAAGAGTCCTTTCGAATGTGAGAACGCACTCGCTGCTCTCACTCGCGGTACTGGCTTTTCTGAGCCTTCCTCAAATCGCGCTGGGCATCACCGAAGAGAAGAGCGGCAAGAGCTATCCCGACGAGATCACGGTCGAGTTCGCCCAAAAGCCGGTCGAGCTGATCGCCACTGGCACCGCATTACGCGAGAAGACCTTCATGAAGGTCGATGTGTACACCATCGTGTCCTACGTGGAAAAGGGCACCGATCTGGGAAGCGATCCCGCCGCCGCCCTCATCATGGCCGAGGTGCCCAAACGCTTGCAGATGGATTTGCGTCGCGGGTTTTCGCGGGACAAGCTAATCGGCGCTTTCGAACACGACATCGAAAAGAACTACGGCGACAAGATGGATTCCTTCGCCGACGCGATGAAGACCTTCAAGGCCTACTGGACGCGGGACGCACAGGACAAGGACCTCATCATCTTCGACTACGATCCCGCAAGCGGACTTCACACTTCACTCAACGGCGAGGAGTTGGGTGTGATCAAGAATCCCGTCTTCGCACAGGCCCTGTGGAGCGTGTGGTTCGGCAAGGACCCCGCGTCCAAGGACATGAAGAAGCACCTGCTCTCGGCGATTCAGGAGTGATTCGAATCGCGTTTGATCACCACCAGGGTGATGTCGTCTGACTGCGGGATGTCTGCCACGTGCCGCTTGACCGCGTCGAGGATCGCGTGCTCGATCTCCTGCGCGTTCCGGCCGCGGTTGGCACGGATCACGTCGATGAGCCGCTCTTCCTCGAAGAGATTCACGCGGTCGTCCTGGACTTCCCCGGCCTCGCCCCCGCGCGCACCGTCCGCATTTTCTCCCCGCGCACTGTCCGCACCTTCTCCCAGCGCGCCGTCCGTCTCTCCTCCTCGCCTGCCCCCCGCAGCCGAGACCTTGCCCGTCGGGGGCGGAAGCTGCGGCAGGGGTCCCTGCGCCTCGGTGATGCCGTCGGTGTAGACCACCAGAACGTCGCCCTCGTTCATGCGCACGGTGCTTTCCTCGTAGTTGGTTTCATCCATGACTCCCAGGATGAGACCGCCGGTGGAAATGCGCTCGATGCTGCCGTCAGCGCGGCAGAGGATGGGAGGATCGTGGCCGGCATTGCTGGAGGTGAAGGTGCCCTTCTCCGGGTCGAGTTCTCCATAGAAGAAGGTCGCGAACATGTTCGTGTCGGTCGAAGACACCAGGAGATGATTCACCAACGACACCGTTCTGGACACGCTGCCACCGTGCAAGATCTGACCTTTGAGGCTGGCTTGCAGATTCGACATCAAGAGCGCGGCCGGGATCCCCTTGCCCGAGACGTCCCCCACCGCGATTCCCAGTTTGGAATCGGGCAGACGGAGGAAGTCGTAATAGTCGCCGCCCACCTGACGACTGGGCTCTGAGATCCCAGCGATCGAGAATCCCGGCAGCTGGGGCACCGCGAAGGGGAGGAGCCGTCTTTGGATTTCGCGAGCGGTCTCGAGTTCTCGCTGGAGTCTCTCGCGTTCGAGCAGCTCACGCTGTCCCTGCTTGACCGCCAGGGTCATCTCGTTGAACGACATCGCGAGGTCGCCGAACTCGTCCTCGTTGGGCACGCTGATGTGCGTATTGAGATTGCCGCGCGCGAGTTCCTCGGTCCCCTTGTGCAGCGCTTTGACGGCCGAAGTGATTCCGGTGGAGATGCGAAGTCCGAAGAAGAGCGAAGCCAATTCCACGAAGAGAAAGAGCGCGGCCAGAATGGCCAAGAGCAGGACCATACCCTGGCTGACCTCGTTGTTCCCCGAGACGAAATCCCGCGCGAGTTCGGCCAAACTCACGCTGAAGGTGAGGAGCACGGAATCCTGCCTTGAGCTTGTCATCCTTGAGTTCGATGACCTGGAGTTGCGTGCCTCCGAAATAGAGAGGACGCTCGAACACGCTCTTCGAAGAATCCACGGCCGCGGGATAGTGACCGTCGACCACCCAGTCACCCGCGCCAACCTTGGTTTTTCCGAAGAAGGCGCCGGCCGTCTCGAGCTTCAGGGCCATACGCGCATTCGCATGCAAGAGAGCGGAGAGATGGTCCATCAATTCCTCTCTCACCGGCCAGCCCTGTAGCAGTGGGGTGCCGGCCTTTCCGACTCCCCGCAGGCGCAGCAACCACATCTCCTTGCCCAAGACGAAAAAAGCGGTCGTGTCGCTCGGGGCCCAGCTCGCGTGTCGGGCGGCTTGGCAAGGGCTTCGCGGAATTGCGTGGTCCAGAAGGGGGCCTTCTGTCCCGCGGCGGGCGGATCGGTGAAGCCGGGGCCGAAGAGCAAGGCACCGTTCTCGGGGTGTTGGTCGATGAGCCGCGCCCAGTCTTCCAGAATCGCTTCCCCGCGATCGGCGGAACGTCCGCCGAGCGCGCCATAACCCACGAGAAATCCCAGGGTGACGACCAGCACTAGGGGCACGAAGGCGATCAAGAGGACCGCGATCGCGAGCTTCGGCTTGAGACGGAGAAAGTGCAGTCGCGCGCGAAATACGAGCTGCAGAATGGTCATGATCCAGAACGCGGCCAACGAGAAGACGGCGTAGCGGGTGACTTCTTTTGCCAGAATGGCGAGCGCGCCCTGTGGCTCTCCGGTGGAGACGCCTGCGATCAAAATTGGCAGACAGAGAAAGGCCAGACCGAAGAGCTTCGCGCGCCGAATGGAACTGAGGTGCCGCAGCGGCCGGTAGCGCCGGAAGAGCAAAAATACGACGGAAGTGAAACCGGCCATCCCGATCGAGTGGGCCACCGCCAGTGTGAAGAGGCCGAAGGCGAGCCAAATGATCCACGCCAGACGCAGGCGCGTGTCCAAAAGCAGCATGCGCACCGTGGCCAGCCACCCCACCCCGGTGATGATGGCGAGGAGCCAGATCCCCATGATGGTCCCGTGGCCCAAGACCCAGTTGGAGAGCGCGGCCAAGAGCGAGGCGAGGGCCGCGACCAGGCAGAGTCGCCAAACCGGATCGTTGAGGCTCGACTCGGGGCGTGGGGCGCGATCCGGACCCGCGGCGATGAGGCTTGGAGGGGGATCCACTCGAGGATGCCGTGCTGTTGCGTTCACACGGGGGGCCTTTGGGAATGCGAGCGGTCCTGCGTGAGGGACATACCGCTCGGGTTACTGCTTGCTTCCTCCGCCCCAAGAGTAGCAAATTTACCAGCTTAGGAAACTGATTCCTCTTTCTTTGGGGCCGTTGGGCGGAAGCAGCCCGCGTCCCCGGGGCTTTCGGGCGAGGGACAAAACTTCAGGGGGCAGCGAACTTCCCGGCCCGAGCGCGCGTCATTCCTTATGTATCGGAAACGAGCGGCGCGATGAATCGCCGCAAGCCAAAACCGGCACGATAGGGTTCCCATGGAGCTACCTGAGCTGCTGCGATATTGCCAAGATGGTGATGAGATGGCATGGGAAGCCCTCGTGCGACGCTATCAAGCGCGTGTCTGCGGCTTCGCCTACCACTTCGTGGGCAGCCGGGACGACGCGCGGGACCTGACGCAGGAGATCTTCGTGAAGATCTATCGGCATCTGGCAAGTTGTGAGGACCCCCAGCGCTTCGAGAGCTGGATGTTTCAGGTCACGCGCAACACCTGCCGGGATTTTCTGCGCCGGCAGAAAGCGCGCCCTCCCGCCCAGGACATTCCCATCGAAGAGATGCACGACTTGACCGCGCCGGGCTTGGCGGCCGACGAGGTGGCCCACCTGCAGACGCGCAAGCGCCTCGTGCATCGCGCGCTGGCCGAATTGGGCGAAATCAACCGGGAGATCCTGCTCCTGAAGGACATTCAAGGTCTGAGTTTCGAAGAGATCGCGGGCATGCTCGACCTTCCGGTCGGAACGGTGAAGTCGCGCAGCAGTCGCGCGCGGCTCGCTCTGGCAGGACAGATCCGGCGCATGGTCGCCGGACCCGAGGCGACAGGAGGTGCACGGTGAATCGCTCCCACGATGACGAGCGTTTGACGGATGCCATCCTCGCCGCCACTTCCGGCAAGAGTTGCGCACGCTGTCACGAGAGACTCTTGGCCTTCGACGGCGGAGGGCTGCGCGCGGCCGAGCGCGAACTGGTGGAACTCCACCTGCAGCACTGCGAGGAATGCCGCGGCATGGCGGAAGCTCTGGCCTGGCTCAAGGATGTCTTTCCCGCGATGGCGGAAGAGGATCCCGGTGAGGCGTGCACGGCCGCCATCCTGGCGCGCACGAGCTTGGCTCCGCGCGGGATCGCCGCACGGTGGCGCTCCACCCGAGAGCGCCTGGGACTTCTGGTCTCGGCTCCGGTCAGCATTTTCGCCGCGGCGCGGGAGCGCTGGCAGGGAGCCCTGCGGCGCCCGCTCTTTCCTCTGGAAGCGGCCTATGTCGCAACTCTGATCGTGGTGTTGTCTGGCGGGAACTCCGATTTCCCCCTTCCACTCGGTGGCGAAGGAGAGTCTGCACTGGTTGAAGAGCGAGAGCCAGCCGACGGTGCTGGCCGGGGTGCCCCTGCCCCAGGACTTGCGCCCGCTTAGCGAAGAAACCCTGGACCGCACTCTCAGTCCGGCCCAACGGCAACTTCGCAAGGGCAAGAGCGGCCTTCTCCAGGCGCTTGCGACGCGCTCGGAGGCGTGGACGGGCGTGCACGAACTGATGGATGGCGTGGGCGACCTCTTCTCCGCCGTCGCCGATCGCGAAAACGCGGCGGTCGCACCGGCGCTGCAGGACATCAACGGTGGATTCCATCACATCTGGCGCGGACTGCGTCATCCTCGATCCCCAGAGGATCCAGCGGGTTTCGATGCGAACTCGAATCCCGAACTTCCAAGGCAAGGAGCGAACCATGAGTGAGAGTCACGAGTACCAGAGCGGCTACGGCCCGGATCCCTCCTCCCCGGGTGCGCCGGAAGCACCTCGGCGCTCGGCGAATGCCCAGGGCCAGTGGCCTCCCGCGGGACCCCCGCCCGCCCCGGTTCCTGCGGTGGGGCTCAAGGCTCCCGGCTGGGCCGCGTTTCTATCGGCCATGATTCCGGGGCTGGGCAACATCTACGTCGGCTATTACCAGCGCGGCTTCGTGCAGGCCCTGGTCTTCGCGGGAGTGATCGCGATGCTGGCGTCCAACGACTTCCACGAGCTCGAACCTTTCTTGGGGATCTTTCTGGGCTTTTGGTGGTTCTTCGGCATCATCGACTCCTACCGGCGCGCATCCCTGTACAATCAGTTCGTGCAGGGAAACCAGCTCCAGCAGGAACTCCCCAAGGATCTGGAGCTCCCCAGCCAGGGCAGCGTGGCCTGGGGTCTGGTGCTGGTCTTCTTGGGATTGGTTCTCTTCCTCCACACCCGCTTCGACTTCTCCCTGGAGTGGATGGAGGAATGGTGGCCGCTGCTCCTGGTCTACTTCGGCGGCTGGCTCATCTACAAGGCCCGGCGCGGCCGGGATCATGGCCAATCGGCGCGGCACGGGGAGGAATAGGGCCCAGCCCGCGCAGAAATCGCAGTTGGAGAGCAAGGGGCCCGCGCGGCCCCTTGCTTTTGCGGCCGGTGGACTCCACCCTATGGGGGTGCTACCATCCTATTTCTGCCCCGCCCAGCGCGGGCGTCGAGTGTGGATCTGCCGCTCGCCTCACCGAGGAGGAGCCCAACTCTGGCAGTCGTCCTGAAGGAGAAGCCGTGAGAGCGAATCGAGTTTGGACCGGGCTTGTACTGGCGTTGGCCGCTTTGATTTTCATCATCCCCGATGCAAGCGCCCAGTCCATGCCGCCCAAGGGAAGTCTTACCATTTACGGTTTGGCCGGCGGCCTGAACATGAATCTGGATTCCGTCAACAACTCCCTCGAGCAGAACGAGACTTTCCTGCGCGACAGCTACGTACTGGCCAACTACAAGATCTTCGGAATGGCGGGAAGCCTGGGCGGCGGTCTGGCTTATCAGATGATGGATCGCGTCGCGATTTCGGTGGAATACAACCATCTCTCTCAGGGATTGCGCAACAACACCTATGCCGGCTCGCGCGGGCAGTTGACGGGCTTCTTGGACAACACCCACGCCAAGATGCAGGACCTCACGCTCAACCTCACCTGGTATCCCCCGGTGGACAGGGGCATTTTTCTCGGTGGCGGCCTGGGATACGGCTGGAGCGACATGAGCGAGAGCATCGACATCGTCAGCGAGATCGATTCTGACTCCGACACTCACTACCGCGGCAATTGGACCGGCTCGAGCCTGAGCGCGCAGGGCTATCTTGGTTACCACTTCGATTTCGTCGCGGGAACCAAAGTGACGATGCGGGGCGGCTACCGTTACCTGGACATGGGTGATCCCACCGGCAATACCATCGAAACCTCGATCAACGGCAGCTCCGATTCCCAGCAACTCCCGCTGGGAACCGTGGGTTGGGATTTCAGCGGCTGGAACGCCGTTCTCTCGGTGGGCTACAGCTTCTTCGGCGGCACCACCAAGTAGTCCAGCCATGCCCGACCTCATCCTCATCGAAGGCCTGAAGGTGCGCGCCACGGTGGGAGTGAGGGAGCACGAGCGCGAGGTTCCCCAGGATATCGTGCTCGATCTCCAGCTCTCGGTGGACTTCGAGACCGCGGCACGGCAGGACGATTTGAAGGCCACCGTCGACTACGACAAGTTGGCTCGCGCCATCGAAAAGCGTGTGCTGGAGACGCGGCGCCTCACCCTGGAAGCGGTGGCCTGGGACGTGGCGGGAATCTGCCTGGAGGATACGCGCGTGGAGTCGGTGCGGGTCCGGGTGGGCAAGCCCGGGGCCCTGCGCAACGCGCGCGCGGCCGCGGTGGTCCTGAGGCGTGGCGGCGAGGACTTCTAGCTCTCCTGGGGGCCATTGCCCCCGTGCATGCGCGCGCTCGGCGGGATTTCGAGCAAGAGTGCCGCTTCCCGATCCAGACGCCGCGCCAGCTCTTCCTCCACCAGGTGGTCTTCGAAGTAGAGTTTGGCCAGCTCCAAAAAGGTCGCCGCGTGTCCGCTCTCCGATCGGGCCAGATTTTCATACATTTGCGCTAAATCTTCGCTATTTGGGCCCCAATCACCCGAGGATTCCCGGGATTGAGGGGGCGACTCGACCCCCTGGCGGCCCGGGCTCGCGGTGGCTTGCGGCCTCAGGCCCTGCGCGAGCGCGACGAAGCGCTCGCAGGAGCGGGCCTCGACCACGGCCGAAATCAGGAGGGCATCCAGAAGGGCGGGGACGGGGTCGCGGTGCATGGCATGGAGACCGCTCATGTAGGGCGAGCGTTGTGGGCTGAAGGGCTCGATGGCGCGCGCAGCCAGAACTTCGCGCAAAAGCTGGAAATGTTGCAGTTCCTCTCGGGCCAGTCGCTGCATTCGATCTACCAGCACGTTTTTCCCGGGATTTCGCCCTATGAGAGCGAGAGCATTGGCGGCCGCTTTGAGTTCGCACTGACGGTGATCCTCGAGCAGGGTCGCAAGATCGCTGAGGGCGAGACGTTGCCAGGCCGAGCTGGTGCGCACGCGCAGGGGCACGATTTTCAGCGTGCGCTCGATGGCGCGCGCGGCGGCCGAATTCTCGAAAGAGCTCGTGAGATTCATGTGCGCCATTCTAACACGGTACGAGGGGCTTCGCTGCTAGCCATGACCCGATCGACGGGTGTAAACTCCTCCATCCTGCCGGCCCCCACCGTCGGCCGCGAGAAGAACCAATACCCCACGCGTCCCCGTGCCCGCACGCGGACTGCGGCCGAAGCGCGATGTCGAGACCATTCGCAAAACTCCTTCCCTGGCTCATGGGCTGTGTCGCGCTCGCCGCTGCTTGCTCGAACGAACCCTTCGATCCTTCGAGCTGGCAGAACGCGCGTCCGGTGGCGTCGATCTGGGTCCTTCCCGCCGATGCCGACAGCCTGCAACCGACCACCTACAACCAGGCGACCTTCCACTGGTCCGGGACCGACAAGGACGGCTTCATCGTGGGTTACCACGTGAGCATCGCCCTGCAGGGTCAGCCCGACAACGCCTGGATCTTCACCACCAAGGAAGAGTCGACCGCGACCTACACCACCGATGAAAACGGTCGCACCTCCCCGACTTTGTACGTGGTTGCCGAGGACGATCGCGGCGCGCTCAGTGATACGGTTTCGGTCACCATACCCCTGGTGAACTTTCCTCCGCTCTTGGAGTTCGCCGACAACTTCAATCCGGTGAAGACGAGCTTCGGCGCGGCTTCCTTCGAGTTCTTCGGCTTCGATCTCGACGGTGACTCCACTCTCTTGCCCTGGATCGAATACCGCTATGAGGGCAGCGATCCCGATCTCGTCTACGATATCGGTGACCCCCTGGCCGACCCCACCCAGGGGTGGGTGCGTGAGTCTCGTCCGCCGACGCGCTTCTCCTTGGTGCTGCGCAACATCCCGGCCGGCGATCCCGCGCAGGATTTCGACCAGACTCTCTACGTGCGCATCGCGGACGAGGCGGGCGGCGTGGCCGAACTCTCCCACACCTGGAAAGTCTACCAGGCCATCGGCGACGTCCTTCTGGTGGACGATTCACCGAACACGGTCTCCCTCGCCAGCCGCGACACTTTCTATCGCGATGCTCTCGACGTGCTCTTGCCCAACCAGCACAGCCTGTGGGACATCTCCGACGGCTTGCCAGACCGCGACGACGACATTCGTCTCACCCTGGAACAATTCCAGTGGCTGGTATGGTACACGGGCAATTCGGAGAGTCAGAATTTGCTGCGCGTGCAGGGGATCCTACAGGACTATCTCAGCAAGGATCTCGACCCCGACACGCCGGGCACGCAATCGGGGCACCTCTTCCTGGAGACCCAGAATGCAGTGGGCGCCAGTTCGAATTTGGGCACAACCTTCCGCTCGCAGGTTTTGGGGCTCGAAAAGAACCCGGATCCGCGCTCGAGCTTCCGGATCACCTCGCAGGACCTCTCCGGTCTCGGCGGTTCGCTCGATGTCGAACCACAGACCACCGATCTTCCAGCCATAGCTTCGATCGGGCGCAACTATCTGGACGGGACGGGTTTCTTCTTCGGAATCTACGGCTTCGTGATGACCTCGGGCACCGCCGAACTCTACCGTTTCGAGAACTACGACTATTTGCATGATCGCCGGCCCTCCAGTCCGCTGGTCGCCACGCGTAGACCGGACACCGGAACCGCAACCACGGTTTGCCTCGGATTCCAGCTGGAGTATTGCAACGCTCTGGGCAACGCGGTCGAAACGCTCGGTCTCATCTTGCAGAACCACCTCGGGCACCCGGTGAGCCTGCCGAGCGGGGGGAAGCCGTGAGGAGTTGGCAGCTGAGAGCCATGTTGATCGTCGCCCTCGCCTTCCTGCTTCTACCGAGGGTGACACGAGCAGACGATCAACAAATCGGAAAGGTTACCGGTGACATCGGAGAGAAAGTTACCGGCTACCGCTACCTCCATCGCTACGAGGAAGAGGCCAAGCGCAATCCGAATCTTCCCATCGTGGTCAAGGGCCGGGTCTTCGCGAAGGATCGTGATGTCCCTCTGAGCTATACCAACATCTTCGTGCTGAACACCGGCAAGGGAACGATCTCGCTGAACAACGGCCAGTTCTGGCTGAGAGGCCTGCAGCCGGGCACCTATACCATCCGCGCCAGCTACATTACCTACGCGGTGGGCGAGGTGACTCTGAGTCTCCTGCCCGGGGACGAAGTCGAGATCAATTTCTGGCTCGAGCCGCACGCGGAGATCTTCGATCCCTACGAAGTTTTGGCCCAACGCAAGTTGCTCGTGGTGAGTGAGACGGGAACCGCGCGCCGCCTCAGCGGCAGCGACATCGACGCGCTGCCCCTGGACAACTTGGTGGACGCGGTGGCCCTGCAGGCTGGTGTGACGGTGCAGGACAATGCCATCCACATCCGCGGTGGCCGCGAGGACGATACGCAGTTTCGGCTCGACGGCATCGCGGTGAAGGACCCGCTGGGCGCCGGCTCCTACGGGGTGGGGGTGAACACCGATCTCATCAACGAAGTCGAAGTTCTCACCGGCGGATTCTCGGCGGAATATGGCCAGGCGGTGAGCGGGGTCGTGAACGTCTCGACCAAGGAAGGTGGAGACGAGTTCGAGGGCAAGGCCACCTATCGCAGCGATGCCATCGCACCCGACTCGTATCGCTACGACAAGGACATGGCGAGGCTCACCCTGTCCGGTCCGGTGGTGCCCTGGAACAAACTGA
The DNA here is from genome assembly GCA_963806035.1 of Candidatus Krumholzibacteriota bacterium. Classification (GTDB taxonomy): domain Bacteria; phylum Krumholzibacteriota; class Krumholzibacteriia; order JAJRXK01; family JAJRXK01; genus JAOZPE01. The sequence continues at coordinate 13,448 of CAWDWO010000041.1, forward strand.
ATCTGCCAGGGAAGCAATACTTCATCGTCAGCCTCACCGGCGACATCAGCGACACCTATCTTCCCACCAGATCGCTGCGCAACCCGGACCCGTCCCAGGTTTCTCAGATGCCCGACCAGGAGCAGACCAAGGGTGTGCTCTCTCCGATTCTCGGAAGCGACATCTGGTCGCCGCGCGCCGACAACAAGTGGAGCGGATTGGCCAAGCTCACCTGGGCCTTCTCGCCCCTGAGCAAGCTCAACCTCACCTACAGCAACCAGGCCACGGTGGGACTGGGATACCTGCTCGCCGGCGAGGGTTTTCCCAAGAAGTATCAGAACATTCTCTACAACTACGACGTCACCACCACGCAGAACATTCTCACCCAGCTCAACTGGCATCACGTCAACGGGAAGAACGCCTTCTACGACATCACCCTGGGACGACAGTTCTCCCGGCAGCATACCAACAAGAATCGCAACGACGACTTCACCACCTACGTGGGACCCGAGCTCAATTACCACGATCCTCCCGGCGAAGGCGCGCCCTCATACATCGCGGGCGCCCACGTGGGAGGAGACGCCGACCGCTGGCACGACCATTACTCGGAATCCTACGTCGCCAAAGCCGACTACGCGTGGCTCGCGGGCGAGAACAGCCGCTTCAAGACGGGCTTCGAGTACACCTACAGCGAGATGCAGCTCATCGACCTGAGTGGATCCTTGGGCAACCCGCCGCCGGGTTTCCTGGCGCGCAGTCAGGACATTTTCCGGGTTCATCCGCAGGTCTTCGCGGGCTACGTGCAGGACCGTCTCAGCTACAAGGGTCTCATTCTCAACCTGGGTGGGCGTCTCGATGCCTGGGCGCCCGGCCGGGAAGTGGATCGCGTCATGGAGAACAGCGAAGACTACGTCTTCATCTTCCCCGAGATGGTGGACAGCTATCGCTCGAAGACCACCAGCGCCTTCGGAGTGCGCTGGAAGGCTCGCCTGAGTCCGCGCATCGGGGTGAGCTTCCCCGTTTCTCCGCACGACAAGTTCTTCTTCAATTACGGCCACTTCAACCAGTGGCCGCGCTACAACTACGTGTACGCCCAGCTTCAGACCAACTTCGCAACCGACCTGCAGCTCTTGGGCAATCCCGATCTCGATCCCAAGGTCACGGTGCAGTACGAGGCGGGGATTCAGCACGAGTTCGAGAATCTCTGGAGCGCCGGCCTCACCTTCTACAGCAACGACATCTACGGCTACGCGCAGAGCGTGGCTCTGGACCAGGTGGTGATCGACCCGCAGGACACGCCCGACCCCAACGACCAGGTGGCGGTGGTGGTGAATCCCATTCGCTACTTCAACGCCGACGCGGCGCGCTCCATCGGGATGGAACTGTCGATCGTGAAACGCACCACGCGCTATCTCAGCGGAAGCCTCACTTTCGAGCTGCAGCGAACCACCGGCAGCAACAGCGATGCGAACGCCACCTTCCTCAGCGCGGAGCTGGGGCAGGGCAATCCCGACTTTCAGACCGAGCAGGGGATTCGCAACGTGCCTCTGCTGTGGGATCGCCCCTGGTCGGTCACCTTGAACCTGGACTTCTACGTGGGTGACAGGCATGCGCCGCAGCTTCTGGGCTGGACGCTTCCGAAGAACTGGAGCGCGAATCTGCTGCTGAAGGCCTGGTCGGGACAGCGCTACACCGAGAGGGTCTTGACCGAAAACGGAAGCGTGCAGAACTCCTCGGACACCTACGGTAGACTGGGCCCCTATCGCAGCACCCTCGATCTGAAGCTCTCCAAGTTCTATCATCTGGACGAGAAGCGAAGGGTGACGATCTATCTCGAGGCGCGCAACATCCTGGATCATGCGAACTACCGGCGCGTCAATCCCTGGACGGGAGAGGGATACATTCGGGGCAATTGGGACGGGGACATCGCGAGCCAACGGCTGAATGGATCGCCGCGTACCGTTTCCACCACCGACTACGTGGAAGACTACGTCGATCCTTCCTACCGCACCGACCCCCGCACCCTGATCTTGGGGGTGAGTTACCAATGGTAGCGCGCACGGTTCTCGTCCTCTGGCTCTTGCTCCTCTCCTTCGCGCCGGCGCGGGCCGGCCAGCTCATCACGCTCTACGGGGGAGAACGGGCCGGGTCCAGTGGAGGCCAGTTCTTGCGCGTGCCCGCGGGCGCGCGCGGCATCGCCATGGGCAGCGGCATGAGCGCGGCGGCGGAGGGCGCCTCGGCGGTGTTCTGGAATCCCGCGGCCATGATCACGGTCGAGGGTAGCGATCGCCTGCTTCTGTCGCACACCGCCTACGCGGCGGACATGGATGTCGATCACATTTCCTACGTTCACCGGATCGGAGTCTGGCGTCTGGGCCTCATGGGAGGCGTTTTGCGCAGCGGCGACATCCTGCGCACCAGCGAGTTGCATCCCACTGGCCAGGGCTTCACTTTCAGCGCGAACCAGTTCGTGGGGGCGGTGTCCTTGGGACGGCAGATGACGGATCGCTTTACCGTCGCGGCCACCGCGAAGTTTTTGCAGGAAAACCTCGACGAATTCAAGAACGAGGGCTTCTTCCTCGATCTGGGCGCGCTCTACTACATCGGTTTCCACACCGCGCGCATCGGCTTCACAGTGCAGAATTTCGGCAGTGACATGAAGCTCAGCGGTTCGCCACCCGCCGAGACGGAAGCGGACTGGCAGAGCTTCGCGGCGCCGACCATCGCGATCTTCGGCGCGGCCTATGACTTTGGAAGGGGCGATGACCATCGCCTCACCCTCTGCTTCGATTTCCGTCATCCCAGCGACGAGCAGGAGTCGATGATTTTCGGCGCTGAAGCCGCGCTGCTCGATCACCTGGCGCTGCGCGGAGGGTGGCGCAGCAACGTGGATCAGGGAGGGCTCTCCGCCGGTTTCGGAGTGAACTTCGAGAAGAAGGGTTTGCTCCTGCGGCTCGCCTACGCCTATGACGACCGGGGCGCCTTCGGCGGCCTGCACACGGTCAGCCTGGAGCTGGGACGATGAGAACACGAGCTGGCATGGGCGCGCTGGTCTACAGGGGAGTGCTCGCCCGGAGCACGGCGCTCGCCCTGCTTGCCTTGCTCGCACTGGCGAGTGTGTTCGCCAGCGCCGGCTGCGGCGAGAAGATCACCGTGCCACAGGCCAAGGGCATTCCCAGCAGCAGTCTCTATCTGGAGAAGGGCCAGTGGGACCTGACGGATCCCACCGATCTCATCGAAGCCGCGGGCAAGATCTTCGTCACCGAGGGACAGCCGGGCACGCTCACCAAGTACAACTTGAAGGGGGCGCTCGACAAGGGACCGGTCAGCGGTCTGGCCAACCCCACTGCGGTGTGCTTGGACTCCTTGGCGCGAACCGTGGTGGTGGGGGAAAGCGGAGGCGACGGGATTCCGCCGCGGCTTTCGTTCTACGCCCAGGGAGATCTCGCGCCCTTGGGGACTTTCGATCTGAGCGGCTTGGCCAAGAGTGTCGCCGCCCTCGCCACGCGCGGCGATCTGCTCTATCTGGCCGATCCGGATTCGGGCGCGGTGTTGCGCTTCCGTTGGCTGGATCACCTGGGCGGCATCTTGCAGGCGCGCGGGGAAGTCGCAAACTCGCGCGGCAGCGCGGAGAGTCCGCAATTCGTCCAGCGACCGGTGGGACTGGCCTTCGATTCGGCCGGCATGCTGCTGGTGTGCGATGCCGACACCATGCGCAACTGGGTCATTCGCTTCGACCCCACTCCCGCCAATGGCGACTCCACCTCGACGGGACAGATCGTTCCCTTCTATCCCAGCAACTGTCCCACCGTCGACATTTCAGCTCACGTCTTGGGCAAGGCCCCCGGATGTGGGGGAATTTTCGAACCCGGCCCCGGCAGCGACGCCGGCGAATTCGACGTGCCCTACGGCGTGGGCATCGACCGAGAGGGCCGTATCTACGTGGCCGATTCGGGCAACGGCCGCGGGCAGCGGTTCACCCCCAATGGCAGCTTCGATCTCATCTTCGGCAATGGCGCCGGGGGCGCGGTGCCCCTGCAGTCGCCGCGCAAATTCGCGATCGTGCACGGTGTCACCACCCGCGGTGGCATCCAGGTGGAGATCTCCGGCGCCATCCTCTACGTGGTGGACGCGGCGACCGCGCAGATCCGTATCTTCGAGGACAAGCGCTGGAGCGATTTCAAGGGCGGATCCTAGACCCGCCTTCGGTGGATCCTCGCCACACGATTGCCCTTTGGGGGTGAAAGGGCTACGATTCTCGCCACCTTTTGATTCGAGAGAGGAACCCGCGGTGGCTTCGATTTCCAGAGAACAAGTGCGGCAACTCGTCGAGCAGGCTCTTAGCGAGTTCGCGCCCGAGGCTTCGGGCGGCAGCCCGCAGCCCTTCAGCGGCATGCCGGGCGTGCTCAAACCGGGCGCGGCCAAGCGGGTGGCCATCGGCAGCGATCACGGCGGCTTCGCTCTGAAGAGACGGCTCAAGGAGGTGCTGGCCGAGGCGGGCTACGAGGCGGTCGACGTGGGCACCCACAGCCAAGAGTCCTGCGACTATCCCGACTTCGCGATCAAGGTGGGCCAGCAGATTCAGGCCGGAGCCTGCCGCTTCGGCGTGATGATCGACGGCGCGGGCATCGGCAGCGCCATGGCGCTGAACAAAATGCGCGGAGTGCGCGCCGCCACCGTACACAACGAAGCGACCGCGACCAACAGCCGCGAACACAACGACGCCAACGTACTGGTGCTGGGAAGCGCGCAAATTCATCCCGGACACGCCAGCCGCATTCTGAAAATTTGGCTACGCACGGATCATTCCGGAGGACGACACGCGCGACGCGTGGCCAAGATCGACGCTTTGGACGATCTACCGCCCCGCGCGTGAGAGAGGACTGGAGGAGGCGTGATGACGACAGCCAACCGAGACAAGCAACCGTTCTTCCTCGCCATTGCCGGTAACATCGGAGTGGGAAAGACACTCGTCACCGATCTACTGGGTGAACGTCTGGGCTGGGACACCTACTACGAACCGGTCGCGGACAACCCCTATCTCGACGACTTCTACGCCGACATGAAGCGCTATAGCTTCCACTTACAGGTGTTCCTGCTCAGCAAGCGCTTCGCCTTGCAGCGCAAGATCCTGGAAAGCGGGCGCAGCGTGGTTCAGGACCGCACCATCTACGAGGACACCGAGATCTTCGCGCGCATCCTCTACCGGCGCGGCATGATGGACGAGCGCGACTATCACAACTACAAGGACCTCTTCGCCACCATGGTGAGCTACCTGCGCGCTCCCGATCTCATTCTGTATCTGCGCGCGCAACCCGAGACCATCCTGAAGCGCATCCGCGCGCGCGGCCGCGACTGTGAGCTGCAGATCGAAGAGGACTACATTCGGGAATTGCACGAGAGCTACGAGCTGTGGGCCGAACGCATTCCCCTGATCTCACCTTTGCACGTGGTCAACACCGAAGAGCTCGATCTCAAGAACGACCGCAAGGCGCAGGACGAGCTGGTGGAAGTCATCCGCTCTCTTTCCCATCGCAAGGAAATGAAAGGCAAGGCCTGATGACGGGTACCGTGCGACAGGATGGCTATCTGCGCGGGGATCTTCTGCGCGGAGAGGAGATCACGACCGAGCTCATCCGTGATCTGCCCAAGGTGGACCTGCACGTTCATCTCGACGGCAGCGTGAGATTCTCCACCCTCGTCGAGCTCTACCGCGCCAAGGGTCTGGACCTTCCCGGAGGGAGCGAGGAGGGACTGCGGGAGCTCTTGAAGGGCACGGGCGAAAAGCCCACCCTGGCCGGCTACATCCCGCTCTTCGGAATCGTGCATCGCGTCCTGCAGGACGAAGTGTCGCTGCGGCGGGTGACCCGCGAACTCGTGGCCGACTGCGCGGCGGAAAACGTCAAGCATCTCGAGATGCGGTTCAGCCCGGTGCTTCACTGCGAGGGTGAACTCAGCCCGGAGAGCGCGACCGACGCGGTGCTGGCGGGCCTGATGGAGGGGCGCGAAGAAACCGGGATCTCGGCCGAGCTGGTCATTACCGGGCTGCGGCATCACTCGCCCGAGGAGACCCATCGTCTGGCCGAACTGGCCGTGCAGTACAAGCGGCGCGGAGTGGTCGGTTTCGATCTGGCCGGAATCGAGATGGACAATCCGGCCAAGGAACACCGCGAGGCTTTCTATCTCATTCTGAACAACAACATCAACTGCACGGTACACGCGGGCGAGGAATTCGGGCCCCCCAGCATCCATCAGGCGCTGCACTACTTGGGCGCGCATCGTATCGGACACGGAACGCGTTTACTGGAAGACGTGAATCTGCTGCGTTACGTGGCGAACCACCGCATTCCCCTGGAGGTGGGTCTGAGCAGTAGCGTGCGCACCGGAGCGGTGGAGAAAGTCGACCAACATCCACTGCGGCGTTTTTTGCGACACG